>JAJRRC010000100.1 GCA_024279865.1 Planctomycetota bacterium
AACCACCCACATGGGCTACCGTGGCAACGCGGGATGCTCGGATAGAAGCATGGGAACCAGCCAAAACAGACGACTCAAAATAAAAGAACCTTGACAAGCAACGGTTTTTCATAGAAGCCGCACGCATACTGCGTGCGCGTCGGATGAAATTTCGTGGTACAGGAGCTGCAACTCATGGCACTGAGTGTGTCAGCGTTTTTGCGCGAAACTGGAACCTTCATCACCCGTCCCCGGAAGCCCCCCCGGCCCCCCGGGCCCTTCAAGATAGCGGAGAGCTTTTTCCATGACGGCTGCTGAGGCGGGGGCCGCCACGATTCCGCCGTAATAGCCTTTGGCTTTGTCGGGCTTTTGGATGAAGGTTGCAATGACCAGTTGGGGGTCGTTTAGCGGAGCACCACAAACAAAGGCTGAGAGATATTGATCTTCAAGGTATCCGCCGTTGACGGGGTCCGCCATTTGGGCGGTTCCTGTTTTGCCGAACATGGCATAGGTTTTGAGGTTGGCCTTGCGGCCGGTGCCTTCGGTCATGACTCGATGTAGGACTTCGCGTGTGAGGTTGGCTGTTTGTTCGTCAATCGCGCGTCGATGAATTTGCACGCGATCCTCTGGCCGTTGTGGGTCCAACGCTCGAATCGTCGGTTGGACGAGTAATCCGCCATTGGCAAAGGCAGAAAATCCGCGAGCCAGTTGCAACGCGGTGACGGCAATTTCCTGTCCCATGGGGACACTGGTCAAGGTGTATTTTGTCCAGTTGTGGGGCATTTGGACCAGCCCCGGTGATTCGCCGGGCAAGGGGGAGCCTGGCTTTTCACCAAAGCCAAAATGAGAGACCGCCTCGTACATTGGACCGATGCCCAGTTGTTGACCTGCGATGGCCATGCCGATGTTACTGGACTTGATGAGAACGTTTTCCCATGTCACTTCGCCAATGGGATGTGAGTCGTGAAGGCGACGGCCAAAATCGGTGCGGTAAACGCCGCTTTTGGTGCAATCAACCAGTTGGCCTGGTGTCATGATGCCCGCTCGCGTCGCTGCCGCCCAGACAAACGGCTTAAACGTCGAGCCCGGTTCAAATGCATCCGTCACACAACGATTGCGATAGAGCTCACGTTTGGTGCTGGCAAAATCATTGGGATTGAAGGGGGGTTCGTTGGCCATCGCCAGAATTTCACCCGTGCGAGGTGAAATAACGACCATTTGCCCTGATTCAGCACCAAATTGTTCAATAGCTTGTTTGAGATGTTGTTGGGCAATGGATTGGATCACCGCGTCTAGGCTCAGGCGAATGCCTTGCCCGTCGGCAGGGGGGCGGTATTGGGCAGGTTCGACCCAGATCGGACGGCGAGCAGCATCCCGCCAATAGCTGATCGCTCCGGGGGTGGGACGCATAGCAGGATTAAAAACACGTTCAAGTCCCTCAAGCCCAATACCATCACGACCCACAAAGCCAATCACCTGTCCCGCCAAATTGCCCATGGGATAATGTCTGACCAGATTGGTCTCGGTGGCGAGGCCTGCGAGTTTGATCGTTTTTAGTTTTTTTAGTCTTGCGTCATTAACCTGTTCATCTAAAACGAGGTACCGGGCGTTGGGGCGTTGAAAAAGGGTCCTTTCAAGTTGAGCAGGGTTGTAGCCCAACTCGTAGCCCACGTATTCACTGAACGCGGTTGGGTCTTCGATTAGCAGGGGGTCGACAAACAGCCGTCGGGCTGCTTGGGTCGTGGCCATGATGCGGCCACGCCTGTCGGTGAGATTCCCTCGCCTAGCGACCAAGGCTGTGCGACCACGCTGGGTATCAATACGACTTTGGATACGTTCACCCGGATCAAACTGCAACATCCCCACACGCACCACCACGCCGATGAGTAAGAGCGTTAAAAACCCTACGCCTAGCTGCCCGATGAGACGTGATCGCCTTTCAAAAGGCCAGACCAGTCCCTGTTTATCGGTGCGATAGCGCTGAGCCCGTGACGGGGCTGACCGATAGGTTCGCGTTGATTGAGGAGGTCGAGGTTTCATGGATGTTTTGATTCGAGGCTAATTTTTCAGCCGCTTGAGCTTGAGCAAGAGCTTGTTTGAGTTGGGCGGGTGTGAGCTGACGGGCAATCTGGGCTTGCTGGTTCCACAAGGCTTGTCGGGTTTGAAGAATTTGGCGGTGCAACTGGGTCATCTCGTACATTGCTTGATACCGCTGATGCCTCAGTGAAAACAAGGCCAGTGCAGCCAGCGTGATGACTCCAATTAACAAAGCTATTTTTTGAAACATGCTTTTCACTCCATCAGGCCATCTTTTCAGCGAGCTGTTTTGGGAGGCCTTTTCTTATGAGTGGCTCATTAGCGGCTGCTTGGGATTCGGATTTGAACGCTGACGCGAAGGTTGTCCGGATCGCTGATGACTTTCTTGTTGAACTCATAAAGCTTGTGCCATTGGTTGGCATTGCCCATAAAACGGTGAGCCAATTCTGAAAGGGTATCTCCACTTTTGATGGTGTAGGTTTTCTTTTTGGAAGATTGGCGAGCGTTTGTCGCGACAACTTTGGCAGATGAGGCGGACATGGATCGAGCTTGTGCGGAGGGGCGTTTGGGTGTGGGCAGTTTCAAGATCATGCCCGCGCGAAGTTGTTCTGGTTCGGTGAGTTGATCTTTGTTGGCTCCGAGGAGTTCTTCCCATGCACTGGCTTTGCCGAGGTGTTGCTGGGCGATGCCTGAGAGGGTTTGCCCAGGTTTGACGGTGATGGTTCGAGGCTTTTGGTTGGCCTGATTCATCGCAAGACGTGGCTTGGTTTGAAGACGGGTCGCAGTGGCAGCCTGTCGATAATCACGGGTGCGTCGGTGGTTGGGGATGACCAGTTGGGTTCCGATGGAGGCCCAGCCGTTGGGGCTGACCTTTTGGCGGTTGGCATTGCGGATGATGTGCCAATCATCGGGATTGTTGTAGTAAAGCTGGGAGATGTCAGCCAGTGTTTCACCCTCTGCCACGCGGTGGAGAATACGGCTGGTGCCCGAAGGGTGCCCAAAGGTCATCGTCTGACGGTCCACGACGGTGGCCATCGGAGGATTGGGCTTGGTTCGAGTGGTGGCCCGAGCCAACTGCTGTTCTTCGTTCATGTCTTGCACACGACGGATGCGTTTGGGTTGTGGTGCGGCCTCATTGGGAACGGTGCGTGGCGTGGCCAATTCGGTTGCCAGGGGAATGGGGGTGATCCGGGTGGGTCGGATCGGATTGCTGGTGACAGCCGTGGGGACGGCCTTGGGCGTGTTCACTGAACGGGTGGTTAAGCTTTCAAAGGTCTGCGGGGTGAGTTGGGTAAAGTCCGCAGGTTCTTGTTGTTGCACTTTGGACAGATGGTCGCTGACAACAATACCGATTAAGAGAATAATACCCATGCCTACGAGCAGGCCGACTTTGGTTTCGCGTGTCATCTTTTGGTTCCATCCTTTGGCCGCGGTTCCATCCTTGGGCGGCTGCGTTTTCTTTATTCGAGATTGTCTTCAGTAGGACAACGTCGAATAACCCTTAGTTTTGCTGATCGACTGCGTGGATTGCGTTCGGTTTCAAACACATCAGCAATGATCGGTTTTCGTGTCAGTCGTGTGACTTGATCGCGATGGCCCATTTGAACAAAGGCTTTTTTCACACGTCGGTCTTCGAGCGAATGGAAACTGATGATTCCCGCGCGAGCGCCAGTCTTGAGCATTTTAGGCAAATCTTCGAGCAATCGATCCAATGCCGCCAGCTCTTCATTGACTGCAATTCGCAGTGCCATGAAGGTGCGGGTGGCTGGGTCAATTTTCGAAGCTGCCCGGCTTTTGGCTGGATAGCACCCACGCACAATGTTCGCAAGATCCGATGTTCTTTGAATCGGCGATTTGGCTCGCATTTCAACAATTTTTCGTGCAATGCGCCGGCTAAGCCGTTCTTCACCAAATTGGAAGATCACATTGCCCAGTTCTCGCTCGGACAAATTGTTCACCATGTCCGCTGCGGTGGTCTTCAGAGACTGGTTCAAACGCATGTCCAGCGGGCCGTCCTGGCGAAAGGAAAAACCCCGCTCGGGGTTATCCGTCTGGTTGGAGCTAAACCCCAGATCCGCCAATAAAACGTCCACGCCCTCAATGCCAAGTTCTGCTAAAACAGCACTTGCTGCCGCGAAATTACGGTGAATCAAGTCCACCTGGCATGGCACATCGGCGAGTTGCTCGCGTGCATAGGCCAAATTTTCTTCATCTACATCCAGCCCAATAAGACGGCCGGTGGGACCGAGCTTTTGAGCAATCAGCAGCGCATGGCCCGCCCGTCCAAGCGTACAGTCCAGATACACCTCGCCGGGCTGTGCGTTGAGTTGCTCAAGAATCGGATCGACCAGAACCGGTTCGTGGCCTGCGGTGTTGTAAGAATTATTTGCGGTCATCAGGGCCAATATACCTAGAAAGCCATCAGCTATCAGCTATCAGCGGTCAGTTAAGAGAAGATATTTTAAATTGAAGTGATACAATTGACTGATTCTGGCGTTGTCTGTTTTGATTGTTTTCCTCTTACTAGTAGCTGGCAGCTGATGGCTGATGGCTTGAAAAAGGCTCTATTTTATGTCCATTCCCACATTTCACGCCACCACGATTCTTGCGGTTCGTCGCGAAGGCCAAGTGGCCATGGCAGGTGACGGCCAAGTGACCATGCAAAATGTCGTCGCCAAAGCCGATGCGGTGAAAGTTCGCAAAATCGAAGACGTTGGAGCCGACGGCCAAGGCGTACTCGTTGGCTTTGCCGGTTCTGCAGCCGATGCGTTTGCACTGCTCGAAAAATTTGAAGTTCGTCTCAAAGATTCACCCGCCAATATCAAAAAAGCAGCCATCGAATTGGCCAAGCTCTGGCGTACCGACCGAATGTTGCGGCGACTTGAAAGTCTTCTTGCCGTGGCGGATCACTCTTGCAGCCTGCTCATTTCCGGCTCCGGCGACGTGATCGAGCCCAGTGACGGCGTTCTGGCGATTGGGTCAGGTGGCGACTATGCAGCCTCGGCAGCCCGGGCCTTGATTCGACACACCGAACAGCATCCCGAAGAAATTGCTCGTCACGCCATGCAGATTGCAGGTGAGACTTGCATTTATACCAACACAAACATCACGGTTTTAACACTGTAGCAACCGTTTGTGGCAGAAAGAGGTTTGGGGCAATCATCTTCTAAAAATCTCCACGACTGATTTGCGTTGCCCAGGGGAAAGCTTCCGGGGGGGGTTGATTGTTTGGTTTGTTTGCTTACACTGTGTCACTTCTGCTGCGGCCGTGGCGGAATTGGCAGACGCGCTAGGTTCAGGTCCTAGTGGGGTTAATACCCCGTGGAGGTTCGACTCCTCTCGGCCGCATTTAATGAAAGCCCGTAGCCGTGATCCGGCTACGGGCTTTTATCTTTTTCAAGATGGATATTACGCATGTTTTTGTAAATAGTTGTTTTTGGGTAATTTATAGCGTTTTAGGAGTTTTGAAAAAGTCATATTTCTATCGAATTGCTCCCTGTGGGTTTTTTCGTTAAAATGTATGGCTCGACGTGAATTTAGTTTTTATTCGTTTCCTTTTTATAACAGATACAATCCCTGTGAGGCCGGCCATGAGTCAGACATTAATCGCAGAACTAGAACAATCACACCTCAAAACGGATCTTCCCGCATTGCATGCGGGTGATACCATTGACGTGCATTACCGCATTATCGAAGGCACCAAAGAACGCATTCAGATTTTCAGCGGTGTGATCTTGAAGCTTACCGGAACCGGTTTGAACCAGATGATGATGGTTCGCCGCATCGTCGCCAATGAAGGTGTCGAGCGTACGTTCCCCGTGCATAGCCCCAAGGTTTTCAAAATTATCGTCAAGCGTAACGGCGATGCTCGTCGTGCTCGGCTGTACTTCTTGCGGGACCGTGTTGGCAAGAGCCGTCGTCTGCGAGATCGCCGTCGTGGTTTGGCACACTTGCCACAGAAGGCTTCCAAGAAATCCTAAAGGTATGATTGCTGACGTCAGCGTCGGCAGCCTTTCTTGGGCCGCAGTAACTTTCGACTAAAATTTCTACAACGCGGTCCCATTTTATGGGCCGCGTTGTTTTTTTTGATTACGAATTACGATTGGATCTTTCAAATGACTGACGAAACAGCTCCTTCAACAAGTCTTAAAACGCTGATTGCGGATCGACGACGCAAGCTCCAACGAGCACGCGAAGAATTTGAAATTGACCCATTTGGTCAACGAACCGATGGGCTCGTCAGTCTCACCGATGCCCGTGCGTCTTATGATGCTGCGGCCGATGCTGCATTTAAAGAAGATGCGGCAACTGACGCGAGGCCCATCGTCAAAGTGGCCGGCCGCGTGATGCAACACCGGGTGATGGGTAATCTGATCTTCATGCAAGTACGTGATGCTGAAGGGGATCTACAGATTGCCATCAGTAAAAAAGCAGTGGACCGCCCCAGTTTCCTCATCGCCAAGATGGTGGACCTTGGAGACATTATCATCGCCCAAGGCCCCTTGGGGACCACCAAAACAGGTGAAATTTCCGTCTGGACCACCGGTGAAGGCTCCTTTGAATTGGCCACCAAGAGCTTGGCTCCGCCTCCAGGGAAATGGCATGGCCTCCAAGATGCGGAACAACGCTATCGCAAACGCTATGTCGACATGTACGCCAATCCCCGTGTGATTGAAACCTTTCGTCAGCGGTCAGGCATCGTCGCGGCAGTGCGTCAGCTCATGGGCGATGAAGGATTCCTCGAAGTCGAAACCCCAATGCTTCAGCCAATGGCCGGTGGTGCAGCGGCTCGTCCGTTTGGTACGCATCACAATGCACTGGATATGCCGTTGTATTTGCGAATTGCGCCGGAGCTTTATCTCAAGCGTCTGCTCGTGGGCGGGATGTCCAAAGTCTTTGAGATCAACCGTAACTTCCGCAACGAAGGCATCGACCGGTCACACAACCCTGAATTTACCATGCTCGAAGCGTATGAAGCTTTTGGCGATTTGTATTCGGTCATGGACCTGACAGAAAAAGTTTTTCAGCATGTGGCTCAGACCGTTTTGGGGTCCACTCAATTGCCTTATGGCGACGATGAAATCGACTATGGCCAATTCCGTCGTGTTAAATACCTAGACCTCTTTGAAGAACACAACGGCTTTGCCGTCACCGTGTCTGAAGCGGGTGCAGCCGGTGCAGAGCAATTGATCGCCAATGCCAAATTCCTGGGTCTCGAAACCGAGGGCAAGGATCATGACGTGATTCTCAATGACGTTTGGGAAGAGACGGTTGAAGAACATCTGGTGCAGCCGACGTTCGTGATTGATTACCCGGCAAGTTTATGTCCCTTGACCAAACGCAAGCCTGATGAACCGCATATCGCTGAGCGTTTTGAATTGTTCATTGCCAAAATGGAATTGGCGAACGCTTACACCGAGCTGAACGATCCAGATGTGCAGGAAGCGAACTTCCGTCAGCAGGTTGCTGGCATGGATGAAGAAGAAGCAACCTTCCGTGCGGTGGATGAAGACTTTCTTGAAGCCTTGCGTGTGGGCATGCCTCCGGCTGGCGGGTTAGGTATTGGCATTGACCGTTTGGTAATGTTGATGACCAATTCACAATCCATCCGCGACGTGATTTTGTTCCCTTTGATGCGTCCGCAGTAATCTGAGGGGTCTGCCCCGGAAGCTTCCCCTTGGGTATTTCTTCTGGGATTGGTATACAATCTGGCTCACATGTACAAACTTTTACTCATTGGCAAATATTTACGTCGTAAGCTCGCGCCCATGTTCGCGGCTTTGGCGGTGATGTTGTGCACAGCCATGGTGATGATCGTGATTAGTGTCATGGGTGGCTTTTTGACTATGATGCGGGCATCGGCTCAAACCTTGACCGGCCAGATCACCGTTTACTCAGATTTGACGGGATTTGAAGGGTACAAAAAACTTTCTGAATTACTTTTGGAACACCCGGATATCGAAGCTGCCACGCCGTTGATCCGTAGTTATGGGTTGATTAAGTTGCATGACGTGACCAAGACGGTGGAGGTGATTGGCATTGAGCCTGCGACGTTTACACAGGTGACCGGTTACCGTGAATCGCTTTATTGGTCCAAGGATGATTATCTTCAGATGCTCGATAAAATGTCTCCGCCGTTGGACGAGCGGACCCCTGAAATTCAAAAGGGCATTGATCGTTGGAAGAAGTCTTACGATCAGATGGACCTCGTCGAGGCTGGCATGACGTTTCAGATTCCCAAGCCTTGGAGTGTGGGAGCTATTGAGTATGGTTGTGTGATGGGGATTGAGGTGAATCCGTGGAATGTTCGGACCGACACTGGGCGGTATGGGATTCAGAATGCGGGATTGGGTTTGCCGATCACGTTGACGGTGTTGCCTTTGGCTCAGTCGGGATCATTGCAGACGTTGTCGCCTTCGGTGCGAAAGTTTGCCGTGGTCAATGAGTTTAAGAGTGGGCTGTACGATGTGGACGCCAATCGGGTTTGTGTGCCGTTTGCCGTGTTGCAGGAGATGTTGGACATGCATCCCAAGCAGGTTTGGGAGACGTTTGATCCCCAGACGGGTGAGCCTGCGGGCGATCCGACGATCATGCCTGCACGGATATCGGAGTTGATGATTCAAGGGCGCGATGGCGTGGCATTGGACCAACTCAAGGATGACGTTCAAACCATTGTCAATGCGTTTATCGCCAGCCATCGTCAGCAATCGCCTTTGTGGGTTCAAACCTGGGAAGAGCGCCATGCCACCTTGCTTGGCGCGGTGGAAAAGGAAAAGGGTTTGCTCACCGTGTTGTTTGCGATTATCAGCGTGGTGGCGATTGTCATGATCGCGGTTATTTTTTACATGATCGTTCAGGACAAGACGCGAGACATCGGCACGCTGCGAGCCATTGGCGCTTCCCGCAGCGGGGTGGCAAGTATTTTCCTGGGCTATGGTCTGGCCATCGGCATTGTCGGTAGCGCGTTGGGCTTTGCTTTGGCTGCGTCGATTGTCTTAAACCTCAACGAAATTCAAGATATTTTATTCAAGCTGTTTGGCTTTAAAATGTGGGACCCCAGTGTCTATTATTTTGAACGCATTCCCAGCCAACTCGATCCCAAAGAAGTGACGATCATCCTTTTGGCATCGGTGTTTAGCAGTTTGGTGGGGTCGGTCGTGCCTGCGTGGCGTGCTTCGAGACAAGACCCGGTGGAGGCTTTGCGATATGAGTAAGCAATCCACGTTGCTAAGCGCGCACGACCTGCACAAGCACTATCACATGGGCGGAGAGGACCTTCATATTTTGCGTGGGGTGGACCTGACGGTTAAACGCAATGAATGGCTGGCGATCATCGGCTCCTCGGGCTCAGGCAAAAGCACTTTGCTACACTTGCTGGGAGGCCTGGATCGTCCGAGCCAAGGACAAGTCTATTTTGATGGCGATGTCGTGGACATGAAACGCAATTCCGCGCTGGATCGGTATCGCAACCGTGACGTGGGGTTTGTATTCCAGTTTTACCATTTGCTGCCTGAACTGACGACGCTGGAAAATGTGATGCTTAGCCGCATGGTCAATAGCGGGGTTTTGGGTTGGCTCTCCGTTCGAGCTCAGGTCAAAGAGCGGGCCACGCAATTGCTCGAACAAATGGGCCTGTCCCATCGGCTCAAACACCGTCCCAACAAGCTCTCCGGCGGCGAACGTCAGCGGGTCGCCATTGCCCGGGCATTGCTCAATGAACCGCCGTTGCTACTGGCTGATGAACCAACGGGGAACCTCGATGCAGACACGGGTGGGCAGATTTTGGAGTTGTTACAAGAGCTTCACGCGGGGGGGCAAACCATTGTGATGGTGACTCATGATCCTAAAATTGCTGCTGCTGCCGATCGCCAACTCATTCTTGAACGTGGCCGTCTGCAGTAAATATCCGATGACGGGCTGATTGCGTTTTGAGCTTCGGTATGGGGAAACTTTACGGATCGACCATGGGCGATTACATTACGGGGCTTAACCCTGTATTGGAGATTAAAAAATGGCGATTGAAACACTTTATGATAAAGACGGAACCATGGATGCCCTCAAGGGCAAAACCGTGGCAATTCTTGGTTATGGCAGTCAAGGTCATGCCCATGCTTTGAACTTGAAAGAATCGGGCGTGAACGTGATCGTGGCCAATCGCCGCGAATCAGCCAATGGTCAAAAGGCCATTGCTGACGGTTTTGACCCACTTCCCGTGGCCCAAGCAGTGGCACAGGCAGACGTGGTGATCATGACCCTGCCTGATGAAGTGCAGCCAGACGTCTACAACGAGCATATTGTCGCCAACCTCAAAGAAGGTGCCACGCTGGGTGCGACCCATGGCTTTAATGTTCACTTTAAGTCCATTGTTCCTCCCGCCAATGTGAATGTGATCATGGTGGCTCCCAAGGGTCCTGGTCATACTGTGCGAAGTGAATTTGAAAACGGCGGCGGCGTGCCTTGCTTGCTGGCAGTCCATCAGGACGCGACTGGTGAAGCCCAAGCGATTGCCATGGCATGGGCCATCGGTGTTGGCGGCGGTCGAGCGGGTATCCTCAAGACCACTTTCAAAGATGAATGTGAAACCGACCTCTTCGGCGAACAGGCAGTCCTCTGCGGCGGCCTCAGTGCTCTGATCAAAACAGGCTTTGAAGTGCTTACTGAAGCTGGCTATCCCCCAGAACTGGCTTACTTTGAAGTTTGTCACGAACTGAAATTGATCATTAACCTGATCGAACGTGGCGGTTTGAATTACATGCGTTACTCGATCAGCAACACCGCAGAGTTTGGTGACTATCACACCGGACCGAAGATCGTCACCGCTGAAACCAAAAAAGCCATGCAGCAAGTCTTAACCGATATCCAGACCGGTGAATTCGCTAAGGCTTTCCGTGGCGATTATGCCAACGGCTTCAAATGGTTCAAAGCTCAAAAAGAAGCAGACCGTACCCATCCTGTGGAACTGGTTGGCAAAGAATTGCGTGCGATGATGCCTTGGATTAACCCAGTGGAACAAGAAGCATGAACAATCCCATTTTACAAATCGGTATGAGATACATTCACCTGATCTGCGTCATCATCGCAGTGGGGGGCGTGTTCTTTCGATTGGTCTGTCAACATCATGCAGGCGTTGAACCTGATGACTCTATGCGCAAGCGGATGGGTCGGATTCAATGGTTTGCCGTCGGCGGCTTGATCATCAGTGGTTTTTATAACTGGATGCTCACTGCAGCGGTTTACAAAGAAGCTGGCGCGATCACCAATGCTCTCTTGGGCGTCAAGGTGTTGCTAGCTATGATTTTGTTTGCGGTGCTCTGGCTGCAATCCAGCGATATTATCAAGTCCGACAAGCTTGCAGGGATGATTAATTTGCACTTGGCTGCAATTATTATTCTCTTGGCAGCGATTGTGCGATATCATCGGTTGTTGGTATAGCAGCGAGCCCGTCCCTTTTTTGGGAAGGGTTGTTTAGAGGGCAAAAGAAACTTCCCGGGGGGCAACTTCCGGGGGGAGCTTTCGAGAAAAATTCTAAAGCATCCCAAGGGCAACTTCCGGGGGGGGGACTTTTGAAAAAGAAAATAACGCCATTGGCGAAGCATTTAGCCCACAGACACAAACGTCTGTGGGCTTATGCTTTGTTGGGGCTAGCTGTGGTGGGGGGATTGTCTTTTTTAGACCATCAAGGCCATGGCCTCTACCCCGGCAGTGAAATGCGCCAATTCCATGGCCGCACACTTTCGGTCATGCGAGTGATCGACGGCGATACAATCGACCTCTGGGACGCAGCACGATCCGAACAGGTGCGGGTACGCTTGTGGGGAATGGATACACCCGAACTGGCTAGGCCAAGACAGAATCGTCAAGCTCAACGGTTGGCCGTCGAGGCCATGGAATATGTCCAGTCAGTCTGTGATGGCCAAGCTGTGCGGATCGAGCTTGAGCCTCACCGCGTGCGTGGGCGTTACGGCCGCTTGCTCTGCTATGTGTGGCTCCCCAACGGCAACATGCTCAATGAACAATTGCTTCTGCGAGGCCTCGCACGGGTCGATAGCCGCTTTGCCCATCAACATGCCAATCGCTTTGTCCTGCTCCAAGAGCAGGCCAAGTACGACCGTGTGGGTTTGTGGGCCAAGAAAAAGCCCACCACCCCGTAGAGTGTGACACGCTTGGGGCTTAATAGGTATTTCGTTGACGTTCTTTGGCTTTGTCAGATTCATTGCCCAGCAGGTAACCGCCCAACGCGCCAGCAGCAGCACCGATGGCAGCGCCTTCGCCGGCATTGCCAGACCCACTGCCAATGGCCGCGCCAAGACCTGCCCCCGCCCCTGCGCCCAGCAGCGTGCCAGTTTGCGCATCTGTTTCACAGCCGGGCCCAATCAACAGACCCACCGCCAAAACCACCGCACCCAAGATACTTAGCCATGACTGTTTTTTCATGATAAAAACTCCTATTTTCAGAAAGCCCGCAGGCAGAAACTTTATTTTAGCTTCTGAGCGGTGGTAAGTCATGGGAAATATTTAGGAAGCTATCAGTTGTCAGCTATCAGTAAGAGAATAATTTCAAAGCTTGAGGTTTTTCATCAAGGCTGTTCTAGGCTAACTTGCGTCAATCATTTTCACGGGTCATTTTGTTGATTGTGTAAAAACAGCAGCAAGCATACTTGCTTGCGCGTCGGGTCCAACGCAACAGGGGAATCAAAGCAGACGCGCCCCCGGGCGCAAGTCTGCTCACTGCAATTTTTGTTGCAGCGAGCAATAAGATGGAAATACAAGACAGGGGCATCTAAAATAGGATGCCGCTCATTTGGGATGAAATCCTGTTTTCTGGGAGGGGATATGATGCGAGACAATCAAGGCCGCCTGGCGTTTACGTTGACAGAATTAATGGTGATGCGTTGTTTATTTATGCGGGCAGTGACAGGGTAGAGGCCGACTGATGGAGCTTTGGTGCGTTGGTTTACAGCTCTTTGGCTTGTTTTTGATCAATTCATATCTCGTAACCCGATAAAAACAAGGAGTGTTTGGATTGATGGATCACCTTGCGGTTGTCAGTGTTCTTTTCTTGCTGATGGCTAAAGGCTGATAGCTGATAGCTGAAAACTGATGGCTTGAAAAAGGACTTTCACCATGCTGGCTCAACGAGAATCACTTCCTCCGACCCGTCATTCTGTGACGCACAAATTCCAGATCATGGGCCATAAAGGCTATTTAACCATCGGCCTGTTCGATGACGGAAGGCCAGGTGAAATATTTATCAAAGTCGCCAAAGAAGGCTCTACCCTCAGTGGCCTGATCCAAGGTTTTTCGCGTGCGTTTAGCCTCTCCCTACAGTACGGCCTACCCATCAGCGAAGCGACCAAACGCTTCAAAGGCATGCGGTTTGAACCCATGGGACATACCTCGAACCCCGATATCCCCGAAGTTTTAAGCATCATCGACTACATCGCCCGCTATCTGGAACTGCACTACGAAAAATCAGATTTTTCAGATCGACGAAATTGAAATGACGGCTGTAGTTCGATGAATCATATCAAACAGAATGAGATAAAATAGCAGCACGCATACTTTCCCCCGGGGGGCACGTTTGAGTCAAACCACATCAGCATGAACGAAAACTCTTAGCCTTTGAAATTCTTCTCTTACTGATAGCTTTAAAAACTGATAGCTTCAAAACCCCAGATGCGTTTGTAATGCGTCGGCAATTTGTTGAGCGCCGTCGGCAGGTTTGGTTTGCTTGAGCCAGTTGGACATGACCATGCGTTGATCACGATGGTGCATCAACTCAATGAGTGGACTGGTCAGATGATGGGCGTTGACCGTTGGGTCAACTTGATCGGTGAACATCAACGCTGCCCCGGCTTGTACCAAAGGCAACGCATTTTTCCGCTGATGCTGATCGCGATGAAATGGGTAAGGCAAGAAAATCGTTGGAACCTCATTGGCCCAGACCTCTGCGACCGATCCCGCGCCCGCGCGACTGATGGCCACCGACGCACTCCGCCACGCCAAACCCATGTTGTCTAAGAATGGCTCAACCACTGCGGTAATGCCCGCTCGCCGATAGGCTCGCCGCAGCATGTCAGTGTCTTTTTGTCCCGCTAAATGGAGTACCTGCCAAGCGGTCATGGCCTGTCGTGCGGATTCAAGATGAAGCATTTGCAGCAACAAACGATTGATCGAAGTCGCTCCCTGACTGGCTCCGGTGACAAGCAAGGTACGCCTGCCGGGGGACAGTCCCAGTGCGGTGCGTGCCTGGGCTCGATCTTGGGGTCCGATGGCTTCGCGGCGGATGGGCAGGCCGATGGGATGAGCGTTTGGCCATTTTTTTTGTGGATAGACGGTAAAGAGTTCGTCTGCCCGTCGAGCTAACCAACGGTTGGCTTTGCCTGGGGTTGCATCGAGATTTAAGAGAAAAACGGGGACTCCCATTTTGCGAGCTGCCGTTGCGGCCGGTCCACAAACAAATCCGCCGACGGTCACGACCGCAGCCACTTGATGCTGTTGAATCAAGGATTTTGCCTGGCTGATACTTTGACGCCAGTGATTGAGAAACCCAGGCCATTTCCAAGGGACCCGTGGCAAAGGGGTCGCAGGGGAGGCTGTGTAATCCAACGCCAAATCGGTCATGATCTGTTTGTCCACCGCTCGATTGGAGACCAGAAAATGGGCTTGGCCTTCTTTGAGACGTTGGGCAATGGCGACGGCTGGGAAGATATGTCCGCCTGAGCCGCCTCCTGCAAACAAAATGGATTTGTTGGTTTTGTTTACCATGCAGCGTGCAGATGATTTCGGAAAAAGGTTTCAGATTTATTCGCTCCCCAAGCGTGACCCCCCGGGAACAGGTCCAGTTCCAATTGGGATTGCGCTTTGGCTGCTTTGTATATTTTTTCTAATTTTTTGTAATGAATCCCATAAGCATGGTCCACATGGAAGCAAGTATCGTGCATGCCCAGTTCAATTAACAGGGGTTTGGGTGCGATGAGGCCTTGCAGTTCAGGGGTATCGATGAGGTCATGCAGCCCGGGGGTGATTTGTGAGCCACAAACGTTGTAAGTTTGAAAGGCAATATCGTAGAACGGCCCCGCGTAGCAGAGTACATCAATGGCTTTGAAGCGAGGGTCAGTTAATGCCATCCAAGTGGTCATGGTTCCGCCAAGGGACAGGCCCATCACGCCGAGGTTGTCTGCATCGACATATTTTTGGGATGCGACAAAGTCCGTCGCGGCACTGCCATCGTGGGTGTTGATGGCAAGCACGGTGGTTCCCATCAGCGTGGCGCAGAGATAATTGATATTGCATTCATCACGGTCGCCGATGGCTTGGGCATGGAAATGGGGTTTGTTTTTGCTGGCTCGTTCGCCAAAGCCGAGCCAATCGATGGCAAAGGTGACGAATCCTTTTTTCGCCATTTGTAGGCCGTAGTCATAGTTCATGGAGGTGACGTGTTGGCTGTATTCTTCTTTTGGGATGAGTCCCATTAGTGGATCTTTACCGTGTCCGCCGGAACTGTGGCCGTGACAGCAGAGGATGGCGGGTCGTTTTTCACCTCGTTTGAGGTTGTCAGGTCGAAAGAGGATCAGTGAGGCACTGAGTCCTTGTTGGGTGTCGATGATCCATCGTTCTTTGATGAGGCCGTCTTCATTCCATCGGATGATGAGTTGTGCGTTGGGTTTGACTTTGTCGGGTCGGTGGCCGAGCGAGTCGATCACTTTGGGCAAGGTCTGTTTTTTCCAGCGTGAGAAGTCTGTTTTTGTTTTACCTTTGAAGGCATGTACGGGTTTGTGGTTCAATGCTTTGTCAGCAAAGAAGGTATATGGATCAAGATTGCGGTGGGTAGTCATGTAAAAATTCCAATGGCGTTTGCGTGAAGCAACGTTATTACTTGGTTTCTTGGGCGCTATCTGCTTGTGCGTATTTTTTTCGGAGCGCTTCGGTCAGGTCAATGTCATTGATGTTCGCTAGCGTGCAGAGCCAGGCCAACACATCTGCAAATTCTTCTTCGAGGTTGTCACCGCCGGAGGTATTTCCGCCTTCGCCGGCGTGTTTTTGTAATGCGGTGGCCAATTCCCCGACTTCTTCAATAAACCACATATAGGTTTTTGGCGTGCCACGTGCAAGGTCTGTTTCGTAGTAGCGGTCACGAATAAATTGCTGGACATCGACAAGGGTCAGTGGGTCACGATTAAGCATGGCAGGGTTCCGGTTTGGCTCGACGTTTGAAAAAAAAGTTTGCTGCAAGGAGCATCTGATGCGCATTGCGAATTTTAGTTGCGCGTTGAGAGTTTCATCAAGTCTGGTCCATTGAGTATGGGCGAATCACCAAACGCACGGGTTTTAAACATGATTGGCATGAGGTGGCATTGTAGCGTGCCCAGACGTATGGTAAAGGGATGAGCCGGACGAATTTAAAAATAAAAGGCATGCGTTGTGGCGCGTGCGTTCGCAGGATTGAAGACGCGATTGGCCAAGTGGCGGGCGTTGAGGATGTTTCCGTCAACTTTTCCAATGGGCAAGCCCAAATAGATTATGACCCCAAGCAGACGGCCCCGGACGCATTGACTCAAGTGATCAACCAAGCGGGTTTTGAGGTGGCTTTAGATGACCCCGAAGCTTCGGAGGCGTTGCCTCGTTGGTCCGGTCCATTGCTGGCATTGGCGGGCGCTGTTGTGGTGATGGCGTTGTCGATGTTCTGGGCAGGTCGATTGTCTGACATGGTGCAGATGGTGTTGTCTGGGATGATTTTGTTTGGCGTGGGCGGTCCTTTTTTTAAGGGGTTTGTGCGATCACTGAGGCATGGCCGCGCGGATATGGATACGCTGATTGCCATGGGGGTGGGGCTCGCATTTGGATACAGTCTAGTTGGGCTGTGGCTGAATCGTGAGCCGTTGTACTTTGATACCGCGGCGATGATTTTGTCTTTCGTGAGCTTGGGGAAATGTCTAGAACACCGTGCCAAATACCAGGCAGGAAGCGCTATTGCCCGGCTGATGGAACTTTCCCCCGCCGAGGCGTTGGTGCTTCGAGAGGGTCAAGAACAGACCGTTGCGACGGCATATCTACAGGTGGGCGATCATGTGCTGGTTCGGCCCGGCGGGCGCATCCCTGCTGATGGCGTTGTGGTCGAAGGTCAATCGACGTTGGACGCTTCAATGGTGACGGGGGAATCTGAGCCTGTGGAAGTGACCATGGGCAGTGAGGTTATTGGAGGCACGCTCAATGAGACCGGCGCTCTGACCTTGAAAGTCACCAAGGCCGGCCGTCATACTTTCTTAGCCCATGTGATTGATCTGGTCTCCCAAGCTCAAAACAGCAAAGCTTCCGTCCAACGACTGGCCGATCAGGTGGCCTCGGTCTTTGTGCCTGTGGTGCTGGTGCTGGCGTTGGGAACACTCTTGGGATGGGGGTTGGCTTGGGAGAACTGGCTTGGAGGTTTTGATGCGATGATTGCCGTGCTGGTGGCTGCATGCCCGTGTGCGTTGGGGCTGGCCACGCCGACGGCAATCATGGTCGGTACAGGCCTGGGCGCGACCCATGGCATCCTCATTAAAAACGCTTCCGCCTTGGAAAAAGCCGGGGGAATTCGCCACCTGTTGTTAGACAAAACCGGCACGCTGACAATGGGGCGTGGCGGGGTGGCACAAATCATTGCCTTGGACCCGGACATGGGAGAAGATCGATTGTTGACGCTCGCTGCGTCGGCTGAGATGTCCAGTGAACACCCCATCGGGCGCGCGATTGTAGAACATGCCCGGTCACTTGAATTGACATTACAACGACCTACTGATTTTCAAAGTATGACCGCCGGCGGAATCAAAGCCTCAGTCGGGGGCCACATGGTCATCGTCGGCCGCACCAGTACCCTGGCGGATCATCAGGTTCAAGGACTTGAAGGACTGATCGCCAAGCGGGATGAATTGCGGGATGACGCGAGAACCATGGTTGGTGTGGCGGTGGATGGGGTTGCCGTCGGCCTCTTGACGATCACCGACAAGCTCAAACCCCATGCCGCCGAGGTGGTGGCGCAATTAAAGCAACGGGGTTTAACGGTGAGCCTTATTAGCGGGGACAATGCCCAGGCTGCTGGGGCGATTGCCGAGTTGGTGGGGATTGACCGGGATCACGTTTTTGCTCCCGTATTACCTCAGGACAAACAAGACCAAGTTCTCAAACTTCAACAAGGAGGCCAAGGGGTCGCCATGGTGGGTGATGGGATCAATGATGCCCCTGCTCTGGCGGCAGCGGATTTGGGTGTCGCCATGGGTCGGACGGATGTGGCCCTTGAAGCAGGGGACATTGTTTTAAGCGGTGATGATTTGCAGCTACTGGTGAGCGCGATTGATTTGAGTCGCGCCACGATGCGTCGGATTAAGATGGGTTTGTTTTGGGCGTTTTTCTACAATATGTTGATCTTGCCGTTGGCAGCCATTGGGTGGGTGGTTCCAATGTTCGCTGCGGCAGCGATGTCGTTTAGTTCGATCAGTGTGGTTTTGAATGCTTTGTGGTTACGCTGGCGTTGGAAGCCGACACGGCTGGGATCGTGATCGACAGAAATTTGGCAGGGGGCATGGGCGGTTTTGATGGCAAGAAAGATAGCCACAAAAAGTATAAAAAAGATGAAGGCCGCGGGTTGTCATAAAGTATTGACACGACAGATCGCGGTTTATTTGTAATAGGAAGTTTGATGCACGAAAAATTACGACATTGGTTGTTGGGCCGTTGGGCAAGGGTGGTGGCCCATCGGCCTCGTACGATTTTGGCTGTGGCGGGGGCCTTGGTTGTCATGTCTTTGTATGTGACGGTGACGAGGTTGGGGTTTGCATCGAACCGCAATGACCTGATTTCGCCGAACTTGGCATGGAACCAACGCTTTATTGATTGGCAGAGTTCTTTTGGTGGATCGCGCGATCTGATTATTGTGATTGATGCCCAAGGTCATTCTGAGCAGGCTCACCAGATGATTGATCAGTTGGGGCCACGGCTACAAAAGCGAGAATTACTCGAGTATGTTGTATGGGGGTTTACCGATGACCAGTTTTCTCCCAAGGCTGTGCGTTTATTGTCCATGGCAAAATTCAAGGACAAGTTAGCCGAGCTGGAGCAGGCCACACCTCTGCTGGAAGCAGCGAATTTATCCGATTTTTTAGCAAGGAGTGCCGGGGGAACCGGGGGGGCTGGGGAAGACGGGGGAACCGGGGGAACCGGGGGTTCCGGGGGGGGGATTGCTCAGTTTGGGGGTTTTCTTCGCACGCTTGATCGAGGTTTGGACGGGGAAGAGTCAATTGTCTTTGCATTGCCTGACCCGCAATGGCACTATCTTCGCAGCGCCAACGAGCGGCTCTATTTCATTCGCATCACGCCACACATGCAGCCGGGCAAACTCAACGCCCTCGCTGAAGCGATCAATCAAGTCCAAGAAGAAATGGATGCGGTCGGTGCTTCTTACCCACAATTGGAAATGGGGCTGACGGGCATTGAAGTCGTCGAAGCTCAGGAAACCGAGATCGCCATTAGGGACAGCACCAAAGCCTCAATTTTGGCGGTGGTTTTTATTACAGCCTTGTTGATGACCGCTTTTCACAGTGTACGAGGCCCGTTGCTGGCGGTGGGTGCTTTGCTGGTGGGGGTGGCATGGTCGTTTGGTTTTCTCACACTGGCTATTGGTCATTTGCAGTTGATTAGTGTGGTCTTTGCGGTGATTCTTCTGGGGCTGGGTATCGACTTTGGCTTGCACCTGGTTTCTTGCTTTGAAAGCGTGCGCCATGATTATGAGGACACCGAGGCAGGTTTCGCTTTGGCGTTGGAGCATAGCTTTGAAGTCGTGGGTCCTGGCGTGATCACCGGAGCGATTACCACGGCAGCCGCTTTTATGACCACCATGTTGACCGATTTTACAGGTGTCGCTGAAATGGGTCTGATCGCTGGCAGTGGGATAGTGCTTTGTTTAATTGCGATGTTCAGTGTGTACCCGGCATTGCTTCGGTTGTTTAAGCCTGATCATGCTCATTTTGTGCCGATGGATGCGAGGAATGTTCATCTTTTTGACCCCCGCTGGATTTCTCCTTTTACCCGTTGGCCTCGGACGACTTTGGCGATTGCCGCTGTGTTGACATTGGGCGCTTCGGTGGTGGCTGCGACACAGATGCGGTTTGATTATGATTTATTGAATCTTCAGCCGCCTGGGGCCTCGGCTGTTCATTGGTCCCAACGAATTATCCAAGACGGCGAAGAATCGATTTACTTTGGGGTCAGTGTGTGTGACTCAATGGCCCAAGCACGCCAGCGTGCAGAGGCTTTTGCCCAATTGGATCTGGTGCAGCGGCAACTCGGCGGCGTGGGCATATTGATTCCTGAAGATGAACCTCAGAAATTGGCGATGCTCCAAGCGATCACGTTGCCTGTTCAAGCGTCTGTTTCACCTGCCACGGTCACGTTGGAGCAATCTCTTGAAGCCTTGAATTTTGCAATGGGGGCTGCCATGTGGATGGATTTTTCCCCTGCGATGAAAAATGAATTGACCGAGCTCAAGGCCGCACTGCTCCAAACAATCTCCAAACTCAAAAATTTATCAGGCCAGGAAAAAGAAGACCGCCTGCGTCGATTGGATCAAGCTTTTGGGGTTTACCAAGGCAAAGTGCGCCAACAGTTAACGGGCTTGCTGGATGTTTCTCCCTTATCGACGACGGATTTACCTGAAGCTTTGTTGCGGTCGTTTGAGGATGATCAAGGGCGTTTGATTTTAGAGATTTATCCCAAGCTCAACAAGCAACCCCAAGCAGTCCAGAGTGTTTTAGGGAATGTAACCGAGGGGATTCCAGATGTATCCCAAGGGAAACTTCCGGGGGGGGGGAGTCCTTTGTCACCGGATTTCTTGCCTCACTTTATTACTCAGATGCAGACGGTGGATGGCGATGTGACGGGCGTGATCGTTCAGATTTTTCAGTCGGGTTCTTTGATTAAAAACGCATATCTCAAGGCTGGCGGGTTGGCGTTGCTGATTGTGTTTGGGTTGGTATGGTTGGATTTTCAGAAGTTGCATGATGCGTTACTTTGTTTGGTTCCGGTGACGGTTGGTTTTAGTTTGACCTTTGCAGCGATGCGATTTGTGGGGATGCAGATTAATCCCGCGAATATTATTGTGTTGCCGTTGATGTTTGGGATCGGCGTGGATTGTGGCGTGCATGTGCTGCATCGGTTTCGTCAGCACCCTGACGAGTCCCCTCCGGGTTTGACCGGCGGAACCGGCAAGGGGATTACGATTACCTCCTTGACGACGATGATCGGCTTTGCGTGCATGATGTTGGCAGAGCATCGGGGGATTCGCAGCCTGGGCTTTGCCTTGAGCGTGGGGGTTTTACTGACGATGTTTGCTTGTTGGACGGTGATGCCTGCGTGGCTGACCTTGCGGCAGGCGAAATCACATTAACTTTTCAGGGTGTGCTGAATCAATGCGTCGGAAGTTAAAACCATCGCCCTAAAAAAGTAAAAAGGCGTTACCGTTTTGGGGTCGCTTTTTTTCGAGGCGTGGCAATGAGGCCACCCACGAGACCCAACAGCCCCAAGCACATGACGGCACTTCGCTGGGGTCCGGTGGTGAGGCGGTACAAGCTCGATTGCACAGGGCTTGGGGGTAAACTTGCGGTGATGGCGGATTGTTCTAAAACAGATTCATAAAGGCTGTCTGAGGCTAGTGATGAAAACCACCCGCCGGCATGCTGGAAATACGTCGTAGAGCCGACGGGTGGCAGGGGTTGCGTGTTTGGTGGCAACATGCTCAATTCACTGAGAGCCAATTGCTTCAGTAAAAGCGGGTCATTGGAGGTCAGTGCCTCATTAATTTGATTATAGGTATGCTCTTGGTGCGATAGCGAATAAACTTGCTCTTGAAGTGTCTTTTTTTGCCAAGAAATATGTTGGTAGTCCGTCCAAGCGGGCATGACCATACAACTGACAATGACGGCCGCTCCAGTGATCAAAAAGATCCAGCCAGGCACTTGAGCCAGTATTTCTTCAATGCGTTGTTGTGATCTCTTTTTCATTTGCTATGGTTCTTATCGTCTTGGATGGCTCTGGAACATCAGAGAAGGTCATGATAAAATGCTCGATTCCAATATTTATGGGACCTTATCGCTGATGACCTCGATAGATAACACCGCCAAAAAAGTTTTCCTTGAAACGTTCGGCTGCCAAATGAACGTGCTTGATTCCCAATTGATGCACAGCCAATTGGCTGCGTTGGGCTATCAATTTACCGACCAATGGAAAAAAGCAGACGTGATCCTTTATAACACCTGTTCGGTGCGAGAGCGTGCTGAGCAAAAGGTTTACAGTCGTATTGGCCGGGTGGCGAACCATAAAAAAGAGCATCCCAATGTGGTGTTGGGCGTGGTGGGTTGTATGGCTGAACGCGAAGGGGAGTCCATTGCCAAACGCTATAAATCGATTGATTTGCTGTGTGGGCCGGGCGAATTGGACAAATTGCCGATGTTGATTGACAACGTGGTGAAGACAGCCCATGTTCAGTCAGCCTTGGCGGGCAACACCCACCGTCGGTCTTCGACCTTTGCCGCGGCCGAGGATCAGTTGGAAATGCTGGACTTGTCTCGGTCATTTAGTCCTGATGAGCATCAGGGGTCTGCTTATGTGCGGGTGACCCGTGGCTGCAATAAATTCTGTACTTATTGTGTGGTTCCCAACACCCGTGGTGCCGAAGTACATCGGCCGCCGAACCATTTGGTCGAGGAATGTCGCAAGCTCGTCGATGCAGGGGTGGTGGAGATTACCCTGCTAGGCCAGACCGTCAACCATTATCACTATGACCAAACCGCATCGGTCATGATTGATGGCATCGCGCAGCCGCAGGTCGGCAGCGTCATTCGAGAAGGTGCTGGCGGCGAGGCTGCCGGGGGTACTTCCGGGGGTACTTCCGGGGGCGGGATGACCCGTTTTTCAGATTTGCTTTACCGTATTCATGAAGAAGTGCCTGGTTTACAGCGATTGCGTTTTGTGACGAGCTTTCCACGGGACTTTGGCGATGACATCCTTGAGGTGATGCGGGATTGTTCACGCATTTGCCGCTACTTGCACTTGCCTGTCCAGTCCGGCTCAGACCGCATTCTCAAGATGATGAATCGTGATTACACAGTGGCCTCGTTTTACGAATTGTTAGATCGGGTGAGGCACTATTTGCCAGACTGCCAAATCGCATCGGACCTGATTTGTGGCTTCCCAACCGAAACAGAAGAAGATCAGCAGATGACGGTGGGTTTGTTACGCAAAGCCCAGTTCAAGAACTGCTTTATTTTTAAATATTCACCACGTCCTGGGACCGTTGCCATTGACCGTATGCCTGACGATGTGAGCGAGGACCTGAAAAAGAAACGAAACAATGCTCTGTTGGATGTTCAAAACGAAGTGAGCGCTCAAGTTCACCAGGCGATCATCGGTCAAACGGCGAACGTTTTTGTCGAAGGCATTAGCCACAAAGCTCTCAAGCAAATGGGCAATGAAGCAGACCCCTCGGTGACACTTGGTTGGGAAAAACCCCAGACGGTGACCCAGCTTACCGGTCGTACGGGCGGTGATCTGATCGTTTTGTTTGACGCAGACCCTTCCTTGATTGGCTCGATCGTGCCTGTGCGGATTGAGTCTGCCAGTTCGCTGATGCTGTTGGGACGATTGACGGCTAAGCCGGCAGTGATTGGCTCGTAACGTGCTTGGGGATGTTTGAAAAAAAAGCGTGTCTGGTTTTTAAATTGCCAGCGAATAACAACTCGCTGGCGGTCTAAAAAAAAGGCGACGATTCAAAAGAATCGTCGCCCGGAGGGAAAAGAGAGACGCCAAAATTAAAATGCCCCGGCCCCCGGCCCCCGGCCCCCGGAAAGGGGGCTTCCGAAAGGTTTTGCCGATACCTTAGAGAAGCGATTGAGCTTCATCCAATGCATCGGGTAATTCGTTGATGATTTCTTCAAGCTGTTCGGTTGTTAAACTTACTTCTTCAAGAACTTGTGGGTCAAATTCCAAAGACTCCACGCTGCCGGTGTATCCCAGTTCCAGTTTGGCTGCGATAATGTCTGCCAAATGGACTAGGCAAGCTAGGGTGCGATGTTCAGGGTCCAGGTCCATCGGGTTGTGATGGTGGCCTGTGACATAGACAAAGCTTGCGGGGAATTTCCAAGATTCACAGAGGGCTGCACCAAATTGTTGATGGTCTGCTCCGAGAACTTTTGTTTCCATTTGCCGCAGCGTGCTATTGGGGTCCGCTTCACGGGCATTGAGTACGTCAAGAAACTCACTACGCTTGGCCTGGATTTCGACCATGATGCCAAGGTCGTGGATCAAGCCAGCTAAAAAGGCTTCGTCAGGCAGTCCCATTTCCATTTTAGTGGCGAGCATTTTGGTGGCGGTGGCCACGGCAATACTGTGATGCCATAGTTCATGGGCATCAAAATTGGGTGCGATTTTTCCGCCACGGAACAGTTTTGCCAAGCTCGCTGCAATGGCAATATTTTTCACTGCGTTGAGTCCCAGCAGGACGATGGCTCGATTGATCGAGGCAATTTGGCCTGGTAGCCCGTAAAACGCGCTGTTGACGACTTTGAGAATACGAGCTCCCAAAGCTGGGTCATTGGTGATGATTTTGTTGAGATCTTGAGCGCTGGAATTGGGGTCTTCCACCAGTTTGATGATCTTGAGAGTGACTTCAGGCAAGGTGGCGATGTGGCTGATTTCACGGATTGCAGCATTCACCACGTTTGCCGTCGTATCAACGGTTGTGTCAGTAGGGGGAGTCATTGCCTGGGTCATGGGGTCTTTCTCCTGAGCTGTTCCGGATGCTTCAGTTTATTTATCGACTGACGTGGAACGAGGCTTAACTTCAAGTGGGGTTGTTTTTCTCTAGCTTCGAGCGTACCTTTGTGGGATGCGATGGAACATTAATTTTCAAAATCTCGATTACCGCACCCCACGCTACGGTGCTCCGGGGTGGGTTTGGTGGATATCCTTGCTGGTGACGGGCCTGCTGGTGATCCTTCCAATACTCGCGTTACTGCTTGTGGCTGCAGTGCTTGGAGGCCTCGTTTTTCTTTTATTAGCACTGGTTGCAACGGTTTCCGAGATCGTTCGAAAGCTCAGTGTCAGTATCCGATCCCTGTTTACAGGATTGGATTCAGATGGCCGACGTAATGTCCGTCCGATTCGACGGGACCCGTCTTAAACAATCATAATTTTTTTTCATGGGATGGCTCAAATGAACAGGTTGCAATGGCTCCTTTTGTCTTGTGTGATGGTTCTGGCGGGGGCGACTCACTGCCTTGCCCAAACACCCGCAACTCAAACAAACAATACAGTGATGCCGGGGGCAAGTTCTCGGTTTGCAGATCAGCAAAAAAGCCCACGAGACACCATGCGACTGTTCCTCAAGTCGATGGACGAGGCTGTGAATCAAAAACAGCCCGCCGCCTGGGAACGGGTCAAAGCCTGTTTGGATTTAACGCAAGCGAATTCAGATCGGTTGCAGAACATTGCTCAGGATTTGTGGGGGGTGATTGATCGACTCGAATTTATTGACTGGGACGATACCCATTTACCCGATGTCGATCAGTTAGGAAAAATCACCTATTTCACCTATTTTCCCGCAACTCGATTTGAAACGAAATTTGGGCATCTCGCTCAGTATGGCGAGATCAGTTTCGAGCAAGATGCGGCAGGTGTGTGGCGGTTTAGTGCGATGACGGTCCAAAAAAGTCATTCGCTATTTATTGCATTTGAAACCCAAGAGCTTGCCTTGGGCGTGACCCAATTCCCCGACCGAGAAGGGCGGCAAGGTTTACGTTCACATATCCCCACCTCCCTCAAAGGCGTTGATCGCACCCTGCTCACACTGGAATACTGGCAGTGGATGAGCTTGTTTATCATTGCATTGTTGGGGGTGGCGCTGGATCAGGTGCTTCGCACGGGCTTACGCATTTTTTGTCGTAAGCTCATCGTGCGCCATGCCGCGTTGGAACATGTGACGGAGATGGAAGATGCGGTGCGGCCGATTGGCTTGCTCGGGTCCGCCATCTTATGGGGCCTCCTGATTCGAGCCTTGGGTTTGCCCGATACAGCCTATTCCATCTTGATGGGCGCGGTCCATATCTTCGGCGTTTTTGCAGCCGTATGGGGTGCCTGGCGTGTGACCGATCTCATCGCTGAAGTCTTGCTGGACAAGGCCAAGCAAACCGCCAACAAGTTTGATGATGTGCTGATCCCCATGATCCGCAAAACAATCAAAATCTTTATCGTTGCCTTCGGCCTCATCTACGGCGCGCAATCCCTACACATCAATATCATCCCCTTGGTCACGGGCCTGGGCATCGGCGGCCTGGCGTTTGCCTTTGCCGCCAAGGACACCATTGAAAACTTCTTCGGCTCCGTGGCTGTGATTCTTGATCGCCCCTTTGAAGTGGGTGATTGGGTCGTGATCGGTGACGTCGAAGGAACCGTCGAAGAACTGGGCTTTCGTTCGACCCGAATCCGAACGTTTTATAATTCTCAGATCACCGTGCCTAACTCCGCACTGGTGCGAGCAACAGTGGACAACTATGGCCGTCGTCAGTACCGACGCTGGAAAACCTATCTGGGCGTTCAGTACGATACCCCACCCGAAAAAATGATCGAATTTGTCCAAGGCATTCGCCAATTGGTCTTGGATCATCCGTACACCCGCAAAGACTACTTCCACGTTTACTACAACCGCTTTGGCGCGTCGAGTCTGGAAATCCTGCTCTACGTTTTCCATGAAGTTCCCGATTGGGGAAAAGAACTAGAAGAACGCGAACGGCTATTTATAGACATCGTCAAACTCGCCAAAACCATCGGCGTTGAGTTTGCCTTCCCAACGCAGACCATTCATATGGCCAACGACCCCATGACCGTCAACTTCCCCAATGTGAACAAGTTTCTGGGTAACCAAGAAGGTAAAGCCTATACCTAAGAACCATGTGACGATTCGGAATCTTTACCTTTTAGTTAAAATTCCCGTTATGACAGAGGCTTCAAAAGCGATTACCCTTGCCACGCCCGTGTCAGATTTATCTGGCATTGGTTCACGTTGCGCCAAGGGTTTGATCAAGCTAGGCATCGAATCGGTCAGTGATTTACTACGTCATTTGCCGATGCGATATGAACGCCATGCCGCCGAGTCAGGCATTGCCGAGTTACAACCCGATACCATCGGCACCGCACGCGGCACACTGGCGGTCGTCCGCTGGGTCGGCGGCCCCGGACGAGGCGGGAAACGCCAAAGTCGCCTCGAAGCAACCCTTCAAGATGATGACGCAACCTTGCGATTGGTTTGGTTCAACGCAGGCTACCTGCGGGATAAACTCCATCCAGGGGTGACCCTGCGGGTGCGGGGGAAAGTTGCCTCGTTTGCCAACTATTTACAGATTGTCAATCCCAAGTGGGAACTGCTCGATGAAGAAGAACAGGTGGCTCAAACGCCAGACTATCTACGTCCAATCTATCCTGCGACCGAGCAACTTTCGTCCATCGTGCTCGAAGAATTGATTCGAGATATTTTGCCCAAAGTGACCGATCAATTGACCGACCCGTTGCCCCAGGAAATGCTCGAACACCATGCCATGCCCACGCTCGCCAAGGCCATGCAGCAGGTCCACCAACCCGCGGACGATGAAGAGCCGGCCGTTGGGCGACGGCGGCTCGCGTTCAACGAATTTCTCTTGTTACAACTAGGTATTGTCCTCAAACGTCAATACAACGAACATCAACTCAAATCGCCTGTCCTTCGATTTTCTCAAGCCATGGATGGCCATATCCGCAAACGAATCGGCTTTGAATTAACCGAATCCCAATCCCAGGTGGTGGGCCAAATTGTAGAAGATTTACAGAAAACCGTGCCCATGAATCGGCTGCTTCAGGGCGATGTGGGGTCAGGCAAGACAGCTGTCGCGTTGTACGCATTACTCATGGCAGTGGCGGATGGCTATCAAGGCGCGTTGATGGCGCCGACGGAACTTTTGGCAGAACAGCATTTTCTATCCATTGGCAAAATGCTCGAAGGCTCTAACGTCCGCTTGGCGTTGCTCACCGCAGGTCAAGCAGGGACTGCTGGCTCTGCCCAACGCAAAGCTTTGCTCGCTCAAATTCAAGCGGGCGAAGTAGATATTGTCATCGGAACCCAAGCGTTGGTGAGTACGGAAATTCAATTTCATAAGTTGGCTTTGGCGGTGGTGGATGAACAACATCGCTTTGGTGTGTTGCAGCGGGCTGCGTTTCGAGGCAACGTCAATGGGTCTGATACGACCACCTCTTCTGATGCACTGATCTCCGCGCCTCATTGCTTGGTCATGACAGCGACCCCGATCCCACGTACTTTGAGCTTGACGGTGTTTGGTGATTTGGATATTTCGACGATCTATGGCTTACCCCCTGGACGCAAGCCGATTGTGACACGCGTGGTTTCATCCACACAATCAGATGCTGTTTATCAATACCTGCGTGGTCGCCTCGATCAAGGTGAGCAAGCGTATGTCGTCGTTCCCGCCATTGATGAAAACAATCAGGGCGCTTCCGCCAAGCAGCTCAAAAGTGTCACCGCCCATGCAAAAATGTTAGAAGAACGTTTCTTTTCCAAGCACAAGGTCGCTACCTTGCACGGTCGCCTCAAGTCCAAAACCCGCGAATCGGTCATGAACAAGTTTCGTGAAGGGAAGATCCAAGTTCTCGTGGCAACCACGGTCATCGAGGTGGGCGTGGATGTCCCCAATGCCACGGTGATGGTGGTGGAACATGCAGAGCGGTTTGGATTGGCTCAACTGCATCAACTGCGAGGACGGATCGGCCGTGGCACCAAAAATGTTAAAAACCTTTGCGTGTTCATCTCAGACCCCACCACCGAACAAGCGGCCCAACGAATGGAAGCCATCGGCGAAACACTCGACGGCTTTCAAATTGCTGAGGCAGACCTGGAAATCCGAGGCATGGGAGATTTCTTCGGCACACGCCAGCACGGGATGCCTCCCTTACGCGTTGCACGCATTCCGCAGGACATGGACCTCTTGCAACTCGCCCGACGTGATGCAGCGACCATGGTGGCGAAAGACCGTTGGCTCAGTACCCCCAAGTACCAACGCTTACGCAATATCCTCATCCGCCAATATGGCGACGATCTCCCTCTGATCGATGTGGGTTAAGAAGCGATCATTTTCAAAAGCTATCAGTTGTCAGCTATCAGTAAGAGAAGATTTTCAAAGGCAGAGATTTTTCGTTCATGCTGTTGTAGTTTGATCCAAAGGAGTCCCCGGGGGGGGGGCCGGGGGCCGGGGGTGGTTATTGGATTCCGATGATTTTGTAGTCGCCTTTGGTGTTGAGGGTCACTTTGACGGTTTGGGTTCCTTTGTTTTTCCAGTACCAGCCGTGTGAGCCTCCAAAGGGTGCGATGAGTGTACCTTTGGATTCATGGAGGGTGTTTTTTTCAAAGCTGGTAAAGCTACCTGATGGATCGTTTTTGGGTTCGCCGTGGAAATCGAAATAGAGGGGTTGGCCGTTGGTTTTCCATTCGTATTGCATGGATTTATCTTTGAGGACCAAGAATTTGTATTCGATGCTTTTGCCTGCGGGGAGGGTGAAGGTGATGGAGTCTTTCCATTGGCCTTCGGTGTGGAGTGTTTGTTGATCTTGGACGGTTTTTCGGGAAGCTTGTTCGTTTGCGGCAGCATCATGGGAGTAGCCGTGCATTTGCATGAGGAATAGCATGAAGCCTGCACAAATGAGGCCGACGTTTGAGAGGGTACTGAATCGTTTGAATGAAGCGGTTTTTCGCCACGCTGCGAGGAGAAAGAGCATGGCGGTCAAGGCCACGATTTGTCCCACTTCAACGCCTAGGTTGAAAGAGAGAATTCGAAGCAGGAGTCCTTCGTCGCCCAAGGGCAGTTGTTGTAATCGGGTTGAGAGTCCAAAGCCATGAATCAGTCCAAATCCAAAGACTAGAGCCAGGAGGTTAGGCGATTTCATGCCTAGATATTTTTGGAATCCGCCGATGTTGTCAAAGCCTTTGTACAGGACGGTCAAGGCAATGACTGCATCGATGAGAAAATAATTAGCAGAAATTTCCATGAAGGTTGCAAAGATGAGTGTGATACTGTGACCGATGGTAAAGGCAGTGATGAACTTGACGACATCTTTGAATTGGGTCAAAAAGAAGATGACGCCGAAGAGAAAGAGCAGGTGGTCATAGCCTGTGAGCATGTGGGACGCGCCCAGCTCGATGTATTTGAGGTAACCGCCGTCGAGCATGGCTTGTTGGTCTGCTGCGGAGATGCCATGAGCGAGCAGGGGGGAAGTCCACGCCAAGGCAATGAATAGGATGAGGGAGATTTTTTTGATCATGGATCTGGGATTTTTCATTTTAAGTATTTGGTAATTTCTTTAAATTCCTGGATTGAAGCTTTGAGTTTTTTAGGACTGGCGGAGAGGGTTTCGTCAAAGCAGTGTTCAATATGGTCATTGATATAAACTTGTTTTGCATTGAGTAACGCTTTAGAAACCGCATGAAGTTGCTGGGCGACATCTAGACAGGCTTCTTCGTTTTCAATCATTTCGATGACAGAGCCAAGGTGTCCCTTTGCTCTTTGCAAGCGATTGATGATGCTTTTGTGGCTGTGGTGTGTGCCCATGAAACGGTTTCCTTGATTCAGATGTAAGTTTTACTTTAAAGCTTTGATGTTGGATTCATATCCTATGGTGGGGGATAGGATATCGCGTTTGGCCTCGTATGTCAAGATGGCGATGTTGTGAGTCGTTGGGAAGGGGATCTTGTGGGATTGGTTCAGGGTTGCGTGACGAGTTTGCATTGGGCAATGATTTGCTTGGCATCGTCGTAATGAACCGAGATTTGTAGTTGTTGGTAACGTTTGAGTACGTTACAGAATGAGAGGGTTTTTTGGAAAAGGATGGCCTTGCGTGGGTCTTTGTTATCCGCTTGCCAGCGGGTGACCATTTGACTGATGTGGTTGGCTAACATTTTCGGTTGCACACGCAAATCCGCCATCGCGGGGACTTGGATATCGGTCGGGGCCAGCACTTTTTCGTGCATGGGGCAGCCTGTTTTTGCACAGCCTTGGGGGGGGCATCCTTCAACGCAGTGTTTGAAGGTCTGTTCATCGGAGCTGACGACGTACCATTTGCCGATGGTTCCCCAGCTTAGATGGACGGGCTTGACGATTTTTTTGCCTGATTGTCGGATTTGTACATTGCCCACGGTCGCGGTGCGGTAGGCAATTTGGTTGTGCTGAACAAGTCGCGCCTGGATCGGCATGGGGAGGCGTTGTTCAGGGGAACTTCCCGGTGGGGGTGTTCGCTGCAAGGATTGACGCTGCATTGTCATCGAGGCAACGAGCATCAGGTTTTTCATATACATGTCCAGATCACCGCCTAGGGTGGGATCTTTCATTTCCAAGGCAATGCCCAAGGCTGGGATCATTTGGTCTTTGGCGGGTTGTTCCAGAAAGAAGACCATGGATTGGCCGAGCTTGGGCTGAATGTCTTTGCGATAGTTTTTTGGTTCGAGAATGCGATCAAGGCGGCCCGCATCGGCCGGGGCGTTGTCATGGATGTTAATCGACAGGGCAGCCATCATTTTGGCAGGCAACGGCCCAAACTCTCGCCGTTGGATCGGAGCAAACCGTGTGAGCCACGCATCCCATTGAGGCATGCGTCCGACATAGTGGGCGACGAGTCCTTTTTCTGTGGGCGTGAGATAGAACCGATGGGACTGTTGGTCGTTGCCTCGAACAATGCCCCGCAGGACTGCTTGGGCGGGAACTTGTTGATTCCATGTTTGGAAGGCTGTTTGTTGGTCAAGCGTGCGGTGGCTGTTCTGTACGATCTGGGTGAGATATTTTTGATGGGCGGTGGCGGTGATGGCCATGACCTGATCTTCTGGCGACAACGCCAGCAAGGTTTGTTCATCGGGCGTTTGGTACAGCGTAAAACGGCCGAGGTTTTGCAGCTCGGTCAATTCTAGTTTTTTGACCAGTTGGGTCAGAGCCTGCCGATCAACCTTGCTAAGCAGAACAAGGGTGGGGGCAGTGGTGGTTTCGGGAGCATTTCCGGGGGCACTTCCGGGGGCAGGGGTAATACCAAGGGAAGCTTCCGGGGGGGGAGAGAGGAGGATGACTTTTTTTCCGAGGTATTGCTGGATCATTTGCGGGCCGGTGAGGTCGAGCATGAGCTGCATTTGTCGCCAGGCACGGGCAAAGCGGTGGACCGGTCGCACGTGCATGAGCCAGCGGCCGAGTTGGTCGTCGGCGGCTGCTTGTCCCCATTGACTGGCCTTGGTGACTTCAACCCAGACGGCCGAGTCCGCTGGCACGAACGAGTCCAACGCCCGCGGGGCGTTTGGAGACGCTGCGGGGAACAACCCACTGCAAACCAGAATAAAGCACCATCCCATTGGCATTATTCGGGGGCTCCCTGGTAACTGACGGTCTGGATCGGGGTTACTTCAATGCTGCTGGCCAATTGGTCAAAGTCCATCAGGCGGCGGGCTTGTTCAAACGCACGCGCCAAATGATCCGGTTCCTGTTCGTATGCTTCGGACACATCACGCATCAAACTGGTCAAAGGGTGCAGGGTTCCAAAGGATGCGGCAGCCATCGGCGGCTGATGGGCTGCGATGGGCTGGTCCAAAAGGAGTGGCGAATTAAAATCAACAGGTTCAGAAGGTGTCTGGCTCAACCACATGGCAAACGCCACGGCTGCTGCCGCTGCCATGGAACCCAAGGGGAACAACGCGCCACGCCAATGAATACGGCCGACGACGGCTGGCTGATCCTCATGAACCCACTGATCCACCACGGCCGAGGCAAACGGCGGGTCGGCCACTTGTGACATCTCAGCCAAGGAAGAGAGCCATTGGGTTTCAGCTTCGAACAGATTTGCTTGCCGAGGATTGGCTTGGAGGTAAGCTTCAAACGCAGCACGTTCAGACTCGGTGGCCTGGCCGTCGCGGTAGTTTTCCCATAAAAGTTCGATTTGAGAATTAGTCATGATTGCAATTTCTCCATTTGAGGTGCGAGGAGGGTTCGCAGGGCAGCTCTGGCTCGATGTAGATGACTTTTGACGGTGCCTTCGGGCATTTCCATGACCTTGGCGACCTCGTTGACGGGTAGTTCTTGTTGATGAAACAGGGTGATGACCATTTGTTGGGGTTCAGTCAGATGGGTCATGGCCTCAGCCAACAGCTCTTTTGTGCGGACTTGCTGGTCAGTCCGTTGTGCCAATTGCTGGGGGCCTGGAGTAGATTGAAACATTTGTTCGTACGACGTGTTAAAGGTCTGGTTGTCTTTGCGACGGATGTGGTTAAGCCACAGTCGTCGCGCAATCGTCAGAAGCCAGGTGATCATCTTGTATTGAGGATCATACCGCTGGGCATATTTCAAAACGCGGAGAAAAGTCTCCTGTGCCATGTCGTCAGCCACGTCCGGGTTACCACTGAGCTTGAGCAGGAATCCGCGTACAGGTGCTTGATAGCGTGCCACGAGCACGCCAGCGGCATTGCGGTCACCTTGGGCGATCAACTGAGCAAGCTCGCCATCGCTCGGTTGCACAGATTGATCGGCCTGTTCCACAACAGCCCGGCTTTTTGGCTTCACACTCATTTCTACACCTGTCCACACGATCTGGTTGCAGCCTGATTTTAACCAGATTAGACAATTTATGCCTACTGGCCCTCGGTGATCCCCCAGAGGGCTTGTTATCGGATATTAGAAAAACAATAGCCACAAAAAACACAAAAAGGTGCAAAAAAAGAGGTTCACCATGAAGGACATGAAGAGCATGAAGAAGGCCTGATGGACTTCTGTTAAATAGGAGGCATCCTGATCGTCTCAAAAAAAAACGGTGTCAGTAGCCTGTTGGCAGAGCTAAGGAAGGAATACTCTTTACTGGGCATTCTCCCTTCATGTCCTTCATGCACTTCATGGTGAAAAAATCTGATCTGCATGATTTGCTTCAATTAAGATACAACGTTTCATCCAAATGGATCTTTCCCATTCTTTTTTTAGTGCCTTTTTGTATTTTTTGTGGCAATTCTTTGGAGGGATTGGATCGAGGCAAACAGCGGTGAAAATCGCCAAACCGCCTCCCGCTAGCTACACTTGCTCCACCATGGAAGAAGGAAGAAGACAGAGTTTAAGCGTTGCCAAGGAAAATGCGATCCTCGTGGCAGCATTGCTCCCAGGGCAAGCGCACGATCCGCATGATCCGTTGAGTGAATTGCGATCCCTCGCAGATACGGCCGGGGCGGTGGTCTGTGATGAGCTTTTGCAAAATCGCCACAAGCCTGCCCCCGCCACGTTCATTGGCAAGGGCAAGGTTCAAGAGCTCGCTGGCCTTGTGGCGGCACATGAAGCCCAGGTCGTCATTTTTGAGAATGATCTCTCTCCTTCACAGATTGGCAATATTGAAGAAGTGATCGAATGCAAGGTTCTGGATCGCAGTGAATTGATCCTCGACATCTTTGCCGGCCGAGCCAAGACGTATGAGTCACGCTTGCAGGTCGAATTGGCGCAATTGGAATATACCTATCCTCGATTGCGGGCGATGTGGTCGCATCTCGAACGCATCGCAGGGGGCGCTCCCACAGGCATCGGGACTCGTGGCCCAGGTGAACAGCAGTTGGAAGTTGACCGTCGGATTGTGCAACGACGAAAAAGCGAACTCCGCCGCGAAATTAAAAGTGTGGCAGCCCGAAAAACACGTGAAGTCGCCAAACGAAACAAAGACTTTTTCACCGTCGGCCTCGTCGGATACACCAACGCAGGCAAAAGTACGTTGTTCAACACCTTGACCGATGGCGAAGCTTACGCAGACGACAAATTGTTTGCGACCCTCTCTACACGCACCCGGCGATGGGACCTTGGCGGGGGGGATGGCGTGATGCTTTCAGATACGGTGGGCTTTGTCCGCAACTTGCCTCATCACCTCGTGGCGAGCTTCCGGGCGACGCTCGAAGAAGCAATCTACAGCGACCTCTTATTGGTGGTGTTGGACGTGGCTCATGCCCATGCTTATAGCCAATTCAAGACGGTCATGCAGGTCCTCGATGAAATCGGGGCAGACCAACAGCCCAGGCTTTTGCTCTTAAATAAAATTGACATACTCGATCACAATGCAGATTTGCTGGTGTTTCAAAAGGAAAACCCCCAAGCATTGGACATCAGCGCCAAAACAGGTGTCGGGCTTGAAAAGGTTATCGAAGCGATCCGTCAAGCCATTCATGGTTCCACGAGCGAAATGACCCTGTCCATTGCCATGGCTGATGGGAAAACCATCGGCTTTCTTGAAAATAGAACCACCATTTTAGATCGGCAATATGAAAAAGATCAGGCAATTTTCCGGGTCAGCATCGGCAACCGACAGCTAGAAGCCCTCCGATCCGCCGGTGCTCGATTTACCATCCTAGACCCCCAGGAGCAGCCGTCACATGCTTCTTAAGAAGCTGGCTTTTCTGTTGATTTGCCTGGGATGGCTCGGTGCTTGTGCGACACATGAGCCCCTGAGCTCCGTTGACTTGAAACAGGCGTTGCTGCATGCCAGTGGACTGGATCAGTGGGATCGGGTTCAGAAGATTACGTTTACATTTCATGTTCGCAAGCCAGGGCAACAGATCCGTCGGACCTGGACGTGGTGGCCTCATCGTGACGAAGTTCAATTGACCTATGGGGGCTTGGCTCAGCCGTTGCGATATTTTCGTTCGGAAATCGCAGATGCGTCTCATACGGTGCAGATGGCGGATCGCTGGTTTGTGAATGATCGTTTTTGGTTGTTGACGCCCTTGTATTTATCCGAGGCTCAGGGAGTGACTCTTGAAGATCAAGGAATCTCCTCATTGCCCATTGGGACAGGCCAAGCTCGTCAGATTAGTGCGCAATTTTCAGAGCAAGGCGGATACACGCCTGGGGATCGCTATGAACTTTTTCTCTCAGAGGACCATCTGATTCGACAGTGGACCTATTATCGTGGGGGAGAGGCCAAGCCGACGTTGACCTGTACTTTTGCAACGTACACATCCATTGATGGCCTGCGTTTGGCGATGGATCACAAAGACGCTGTCGGCCAGTTTCAAGTCTGGTTTACCAGCGTTGGCGTTAAAATGTCTAAATCTTTAGACCGGTGAAGGCACTGTTTCGATCACCTGTTGCATGATGCGGGCTGTGGCCACGCCGTCAGCATCGTGCATGTAGGTTTTGCTGACGATGCGATGGGCAAACACGGGGATGACGTTGGAGACAATATCATCGGGGACCACATAATCCCGTTTGTGCAGCAGGGCGGTGGCGCGGGCTGCACGCACCAAGCCCAACGAGCCGCGGGGTGAAACACCAATTTGCAACTGTTCATTGTTTCGTGTGGCAGTGGCGATTTGAATAATATAGTCGATCAACGCTGGGTCAAACCGAACTTTGTTGACCATGTCCTGGAGGTTGACCAAGTCTTCTGCCGTCATGACCGGCTCTAGGTCGTTGAGGGTCGTGCGGGCTGGGTCAATGTCCAGCACACGCGCTTCATCTTCTGGATTGGGATAGCCCAGATGGATTCGCATCAAGAAGCGGTCCAATTGACTCTCAGGCAAAAAGTAGGTGCCTTCAAACTCAAAGGGGTTTTGCGTGGCGATGACCATAAACGGCTGAATCAGTTTACGCGTTTGGCCGTCCACAGAAACTTGCGCTTCATTCATCGCTTCAAGCAAAGCAGACTGGGTGCGGGGGGTGGTTCGGTTGATTTCGTCAGCCAGCACCAGATTTGAAAAAATCGGGCCTGACTTGAAAATAAACTCGCTCTTTTTCTGATCCCAGACCGTAATCCCCAGAATATCGCTAGGCATCAGGTCAGGTGTCATCTGGATACGGCTAATCGTGCAGTCAAGGCTACGCGAAAGCGCCGTTGCTAAAACCGTTTTGCCAACCCCAGGCACGTCCTCAATGAGTACGTGGCCGCGAGCCAGTAGACAGATCATTACTTTGTCCACGGCCGTCTGATTACCCAAGAAAACTTTCTGGATGTTTTTTCGTAAAAGATCAATTTTTTGCATCGGCATGCGGGCTGTTCTCCAGAAATACCAAACGCGATTGTAGGATTCGCCCCGTTGCTTGTATCCATCGTTCTTCGCAGTAACGCATAAAAGCAAGTTATCATAGCGGACCATTCTTCACGCCCAAAGGGTATGAATTTAAGCCTACAGTATAACAAGAACGTTCAAGGCTGTTTTTTTCCTGATAGACATTATCGTAAGCACCCCTTGTCAACCGATACAATAACGAACGTCACTGTCCATTCATTGCATGGGGCAATGAATGGTATTTTAACCAAGCAGGTTTGTTTCCTTGTCCACGTTTGAACGACTTCACCTGTTGCTGATCAGGCTCGTTGGTTACTTCCAACATGAGCCACTTGTCGTTTTGTTTGAATTGGCTCTGTTTTGGGCGATTACTTATATCGTTTTCCGATTTTTACGGGGAACCCGTGGCGCTCGAGCGATCAAAGGCGCTGTGCTGATGCTGATCGTCACCACGTTAGCGATCAAAATCCTTGGCTCTGATACGTCCTTTGAACGACTCAATTTCCTGTACAACAACTTTCTGGGCTACGCTTCTTTGGCGATGGTCATCGTCTTTCAACCGGAACTGAGACGGGCTTTTGTTCGTATCGGTGAAGCTCGTTTTTTTCGAAGCACAGGTCTAAGACGAGCCCGCATCATTGAACAGGTGATCGATTCAGTCACCTACATGAGCAAAAATAAAATCGGTGCGTTAATCGTGCTCGAACGTGATGTGGGGCTCGGAGGTATCGTCGCTGCTGGAACCCGCATTGATGCGGTGGTCAGTAGTGAACTGCTGAATACTCTTTTTTGGCCAGGCAGTGCTTTGCACGACATGGCCGTCGTTGTTCGTGGCGAGCGGATTGTGGCTGCCGGGGTGCAGTTGCCGTTGGCTGAGGCAGAGCAATATAGTTCTGAATTGGGTTCGCGACATCGGGCTGCTTATGGGTTGAGTCTTGAGTGTGATGCTCTTGTGGTGGTTGTGAGTGAAGAAACCGGGACGATCAGTCTCGCTGAGCGAGGCCGCCTTGTCCGCAATCTGTCGACCGACGGCCTGCGAACCGCCTTGGTCCGAGGGCTTGGCGAAATTAAGAAAAGTGATTCCGTCGATGAAGCTGTGGATAGTGAGCCAGGTCAGGTGGCCTGAGGAAATAGGATGCAATGAGGCAAAAGGTTCAGGAATATCTCATGGTCAGCTTGGTGGCGATGCTCGTCTGGCTTTATGCTGAGAGTGAAAACGTCAAGCCTCATGATCTGGAAGTTCAGGTCCGTTTTGTGGCAGCTGCCGGGCGGAACCTGTTGATTCATGCGGACAAGCCCACCTTGTCCGTCAAGCTTAAAGTTCGATGCAACACCGCCCAGTTGTCCCAGCTTGAACAGCTCATTGCCAAAGGGCCGTTCCCCATCCCGTTGACCCAGGACCCCGCTGCCCCGGACGACCAACAACAAATCCTGCTCAAGCAACGTCTGGCCTCTTTGCCTTTGATTGCCAACCTAGGTGTCACCGTGACCGAAGCAAGGCCCCCACAGATCGCGGTGACCGTTCGACGTCTCGAACAAATGAAACTCAATATTAACGCCACCGCCGATGGCGATACCCAACTGCAAGATGTGGTGATTGAGCCAGCTGAAGCCTTGATCCATTTGCCTTCAGATCAATTGGCGAGCCTTTCTCAAAGTGATCTGCTCATTGCCCACCTCTCAGCAGCCGTATTGGAACCCTTGGAACTCAACCAAACCCATACCATTGAAAATGTGCCTCTGCTAGCACCGCTTTCGGTTCGCAGTGATGATGCACGCATCGATCCTGTGACCGCCACGGTGACCTTTACCATTACCAAGCAAACCCGTGAAGCAGTGATCTCCAGCGTGGCGGTCCGAATGGTCATGCCCGCGGCTGCTGCTCAGCAATATGATGTGACGCTTCTGAATGAACAGGACCAGCTTTTGCGAGGCCTGAAGATTGTTGGGCCTCACGACTTGGTTGACCAAATCACCCAACGCCAGATTAAAATATGGGCCGACCTTCGTCTCGATGCAGACGAGCTAGCCAAAGGCGTTGGCAAGGAATCGATTTCGGTCGTTCCGCACATCCAAAAGCCCGACAAGGTAAAAATCGTCGAGCCACCTCAACCCATCAAACTCCGCATCACCGTCCGGTGATTAATCTCCTCACGTCAAAAGTGCAGTAATTTCAGTGAAATTTCACCATGATGGAGAGAGAACGCTTGTGATTCTTCGGCCGATGGGGGTGGGGCTTTGGTACGACAGTTGCGCATATCATTTTGTCGATGAATATTTCCGTTCCAGCTCTATTGGAGGTGTTGACATGGATGCCAAGAGGTTAAAGGTTGGGAAGTTGGTTTTGCGGAGATGCGGGGTGCGGGCCATCATTTGGCCTAGGTTCAACCATGTCGAACGTGCGTTAGCTAGGTTCGCCTAGCGATGCTGACATCAAGCCATTGCAAAACAATGCCGCGACAAGGCAAGGGGACCTGATGATCATGTGCAACTGGAGTACCAGGGGGTTATCGAACGCGGAGGGTCTTTTTCTGTTTGTTGCTGGTGATGCAGGCATCGAGTATTTTTTGGATTTTCCAGCCATGTTCAAAATCAGGTTGGTCGTTTTTGCCGGTTTTAATGCTTTTGATGAACCGATGATAGATTGAAGGAGTCTTCTTACACTTGAGGGTTTTCCATTGGGCTTTTTTTAGATCTGTCCCGATGCAGACTTCCAGCTCAGAATCTGATTTGTCCAGGTCCAGACGCAGGCCACCCTTGTCGCCATAGAGACAGAGAGCCAAACTGTTGATTTGGCCACTGGCCCAACGGCTGGCGGAGATGGTTCCTGTGCCGCCGTTTTCTAGTTCGATTCGCATAAAGGCAGAGTCGTTGGCGTCGAGTGGGTATTCGCCAATGCGATTGTTTTTGGCTTTGTCGAAAGTTTTGAGGTGGCCGTTGATTGTTTTGACCGTATCGTTGGCGGCAAAGCAGGTCAGGTCCGCAATATGAACCCCCACATCACCGAGCACGCCTTGGCTGCCATGTTTGGTGCTTAATCGCCAAAGCCAGTTGGGGTTGGTTTTCCAATCGCCCCAGACCGGTGACGAGAGCCAGCACTGAAGGTAGTGGGCTTCAAAATGTCTGATGTTACCGAGCTTGCCTGCTGTGACCAGTTGATTGGCTTTTTGCAGGCAGGAAGCATTGCGATATGAAAAATTGATCATGTTGATGATGCCCGCTTTTTTGGCGGCCGTCACCAGCTTCTTGCCTTCTTTGGCATCGGGAGCAATGGGCTTTTCGCAAAGGACATGTTTCCCCGCTTTGATTAAAGGCAACGCGCAAGGCACATGAAAAGCATCAGGTGTTACCACGCTTGCCGCATCAAAATCGCAAGATGCTAATAGCTCTTTGATGCTGGAAAACGCGTGAGGAATATCATGCTTCTCGCAAAAATCTGCTGCTCGTGTGGCATCGAGATCAACCCCGGCAACGACTTTGACACCCCGGAGATCTTTGTAATTGTTGACATGGCCGCCTACCATATTGCCTGTCCCGATAATGGCAATTTTGATCATGGTAATTCCTATCGCAATAAAGTTCGAACAAGTCTATCGACGTTGGGTTGGACTGGTCAAATAGAGAGATTTGTTTGAAAAACGATTTTCAACACCCAATTCTTAAGAAGCTATTTTGACGCAGTAGACTAGGGGCCTCCCAAGCCCAGGCTCTTTTAGGCTTCGAGAAAATTCTGGTAAGGCTCCACCGTCTCGGCTTCGATGAGCTTGTCGAGCATTTTGAGTCGATAGGTGTCCAATAAATCTCGATGCTCCGGTTCAGAGGCAATGTTGACCAGTTCCCACGGGTCTTGCTGCAAATCGTATAGCTCCTCAGGACCTTGCTGGCGATAGCAATACTTGTACCGATGGTCACGAATCATCTTGGCGCGAAGGTTGATGTTTGGATCATTCTCCAAACATTTTTGTTTGAGCTGATACGCTTGGCACGGGCGAGGCTTGGCATCGGCTTTGACCGTCAGGGCCAGCAACGCCGGCTCCTGTCCGCCCTGACAGAACACAAGGTCACGGTGTTCGGTTGCTTGGCCGGTGAGAATGGGGACAAAACTTCTACCTTGCACGCCCAGAGGGATCGGCACATCAACAAGGTCCAGTACCGTCGGCAAAATATCAATCGACTCGACAAGAGCGTTGCTGTTGCAAGGCTCAGTGATACCCGGGCCATCGATAATCAGCGGTACTCTGGTGAGGCAATCGTAAAAACAGGTGTCCCATTTTTCGGTTAACTGATGTTCGCCAGCAAAGTCCCCATGATCTGACCAGAACACAATGATTGTATTTTCCAGTTGCCCTATTTTTTCGAGTGCTTCGTACATTCGCTGAACTTGGCCATCGATGTACAGGCACATTTCCAGATAGGTCGCTCGAAGTTCACGCCATTGGGCATCGGTCATGGCATCGAGGCCATAGGTGTCATAAACCATTTTTTGAAATGACGGTTTGTTGAGACCCCTGTCTTTGGGCGGCAACTCAATGCGATCTCGGTCTAGTTTTCCAAAGTAGGGGGCAGGGGTGGTGTAGGGGGGGTGTGGGCTTTTCCAGTTGAGCCACATGAAGAACGGTTTTTCTGTATCACGTTGGGTGACCCAATCGATGGCGGTGTCGGTGTATGTGGTATCTAAAAACGCTTCGCACGAGGCAGTATCCTGTCCGACGTAGTAGGACCCGGGCGCCATTTGGCCGTCACCTTCCATGGTGGCTTTGCCTTTTCCACCGAGGTGGTGGTCAAAGGTTTGAGGCATGGTTTGCTTATCGACCACATGGTTTTTGCCGACCAAGGCAGTTTCGTAGCCGTGGTCTTTGAGTTGGCGGATCAGGTGGATTTCATGGGGGCGTGTTTCGAGCGCCAAGGTGCGGTGGCCGTTGACATGGGGATATTGGGCGGTGAGCAGGCTTGCGCGGGAGGGGACACATTTGGTGTGGGTCACGTGGCATTGTTGAAACTGAGCACCTTGCTTGGCGATGCGGTCGAGGAAGGGGCTCGTAGGCTGCGTTTGTCCATAGCATCCCAGGGCGGTTGCTTTCATTTCATCGGGACATAAAAGTAAAATATTGGGCTTGGACACGTTTAAATCTTTCAGCTGTAAGGTATCGCTAGGTACGTCGCGATTGATTGGATGTCTTGGCGATTATTTTGAGAGATTGGATATTTGAACGGCATTGCGTCGGAGTTGGCCACAGGCTGCTGCGATATCTCGGCCGCGGCTGGCGCGTAGGTGCACGTTGATGCCTGCATTGCGGAGGATGGTCTGGAACTGATGCACCTGATCTGAATGGGGGCGTTGGTAGGGGAGCCCTTTGACTTCGTTGTAGCGAATGAGGTTCACATTGCAGCGAATGTTTCTGGATTGGGCGATTTTCGCCAATTGCTGAGCATGTTGGGGTTGGTCGTTGACTTGGCCTAGGAGTAGATATTCAAGGGTGACCTCGCGGCGGGTTTTTTCAAAAAAGTCTTGTCCTGCCTCGATAATTTCCCCAATGGGAACGTCTTTTGCCCAAGGGATGAGTTTTTCTCGCAACGCATCATTGGGCGCGTGCAGACTGATCGCCAAGGTGATGGGGATATTCAGTTGGGCTAATTTTCGTATTTGTGAGGGGAGTCCCACCGTGCTGACGGTGATCTTACGGCCGCCGATGTTCAGCCCCCACTCGGCAGTGAGAATGCGGATCGCATCGGTGACCGCATCAAGGTTCGCCAGGGGTTCGCCCATCCCCATGAACACCACATTGCTGATGCGTGAGACGCCGGGGAGTAGGCTTAGTTGCCAGACTTGTTGGACGATTTGTCCTGCGGTGAGGTTGCCGCTGAGGCCGTCAATACCTGAAGCGCAGAAGCGACAGCCCACGGGGCAGCCGACTTGGCTGGAGATGCAGGCGGTGTTGCGTGTTTCAGTGGGGATCAGGACCGATTCGGTGTGTTGATCATCGGTCCATTGGACGAGTATTTTTTCGACGCCGTCGGTTGCGATCTGGTGTTTGATGATCTCGCCACGGGTGATGCAAAAGTTTTTGGCGAGGAGTTGACGATTGGCTTTGGACAGATTGGTCATGTCTTCCCAATTTTCGACTTTCTTCTCGTAAATCCATTTCATAACTTGTTTTGCAGTGAATGCGGGCATTCCTAAATCACGGATTTTTTCCGTGAATGTAGGCAGGTCAAGGTCAAAAAAATGCGTTAAGCAGGGTTGTGTCATAATCGGTATCTTATAGGAGTGGTCGGTGATCAGCTATTCGCTGCTAGCTGGGCCGAAACGATGAATGAAGAAATACTCCAGTCTGAATGAAAGTCCAATGACAAAATCTGTATCCCAAGAGAGCCCTTGTTTGGCAGTGAATCTCGCTGGCCTGAAGCTTGCAAACCCGATGATGACAGCCTCTGGCACATGCGGTTATGCGTATGAGTATCAGGATTTTGTCGATTTGCATCAGTTGGGAGCATTCGTCACCAAAAGCATTTCACGCGATCCCCGCCCGGGGAACCCTGCGACGCGCATTGTCGAAACGCCAAGCGGGATGATGAACGCCATCGGTCTGGCCAATGTGGGACTGGATGTGTTTCTTGCTGAAAAGCTCGATCAACTCAAGCAGATGAGGCAAGGCGGACCTGCTCTGATCGTGAACGTGGCGGGCCATAGCATTGATGACTATGTGGCCGTGGCGGGACGCATTGCTCAAGAACAAGAAGTCGATGCAGTGGAGTTGAACGTTTCCTGTCCCAACGTGGGGGATGGGTTGACCTTTGGCACGGACCCCAAATTACTCAAAGAACTCATCGGCTACGTCCGAAAAGCGATGCGGGCTGATTGCAAATTGATTGTGCAGCTTTCTCCCAATGTCGGGGATATCACTTTGACTGCGGGGGCCGCGATTGATGGCGGCGCCAATATCCTGAGCATGATCAATACCTACACGGCGTTGGCGATTGATATCAAAACCCGTAAGCCTCGTATCGCCAATGGGACGGGGGGGTTGTCAGGGCCGGCGATTCGTCCTTTGGCGGTGTACTTGGTGAGTCGTGTGTATCGGGAGGTGGCTCAAAAAGCAGGCGTGCCGATCATCGGCATGGGTGGGATTCGAACGTGGTCTGATGCAGCGGAATTTTTGATTGCTGGGGCGACAGGCCTGGCTGTGGGAACTTCTTTGTTTGCGGACCCCGCCACGCCTGTGAACATCATGGCTGGCCTAGAGAGCTATCTCGCCGAGCAAGACATGAGCAGCATCACCGAACTGATCGGCACCTTGGAAATGCCCGTTCGGTAAGAGCATAGACGCAGAATACCCATTAAAAAAACGGCCTTGAAAACAGAAGTTCTCAAGGCCGCGATGGTTTGAATTTTTAGAATAGCCAGTGGCTCAAAATTAAGCCGCTTTTGCAAAGGCTGGAATCTGGTTGACGTGCTTGGCCAGTGCAAAGCTCAGTGCGGCACCGGTCTGCTCGATGGGACAATGTTCTTGAACAAAGCCTCGTCCCCCTCGAGCCAGTTGCAGCCTCATGGCTGTGCTTCGTAGTGAATCGACGCAGAGGTCGACCCAATCCTTTTTAAAGCGAGGGATGAGCATGTGCTCGCCGTGACGGACTTCCAGATTGCCCAGGGATCGCTCCGGGGCGATGACGGGTCTGGCCATGGCCATGGCTTGGAGGGTGGGCCAAATGCCTTGGCTTCGCTTGGTCATGGATGAGACGATGACCGAGGCATCGCTAAGCCGGTGAATGGTTGCTGGGGAGAGGGCTGGGCCTGAGCATTGGAGGACCGCTTTGGGGACAGCACTTTGAATCTGAGGCCAAACCTGCTCGGTGAACCAATTCTTGGCGTGACGAAAAGATCGGCTATGCCAGTTGCCATGCAGGACCACCTGGGGTGCTGGAGGCATTTGGTCGTGAATGGGTAATTTGAAGTACCCCAAGTCCACTGCATCGGGAACGACGATTGCCTTGGCGTGGTGATTGAGAAACGGCTGTTGAGCCAGTTCGCTGTTGACGCAGAGGATGTCGGTTCGCCTGGCGATGTATTGTTCGATCTTAAGACGATGTTGAGCCAATTGGGTTTGTCGCCATCGGGTTGCAGGGTTTTTTGTCTGTTCTGCTGAGATGTGATGGATTAAGCTTGCCGGGGTGTATAAATCACAGACCCGCACATTGGCTCGTACCCGTTCAGCCAGTGACCACAAACCTGGATGGGTGCATAGCACGGCATCGAAGCGATGGTCCCGTCGCATGGCTCGCACGTGATGGCGAAGCACATGTGTCATACAGATTTGATCTGCACGGTTGGGATTGACGGTTTCGATGAGACGGCTGAGCCATTGTTGGTTGGCTGAAGTCGCCTCAATCACAATGGTCTTGGCTTGACTGTCCACGTGGCGCCATTGGTCCATGTGAACAGGTTCATCCATGAGACAGGCCAGATGTACCTGGTGGGTCTGTCCTGCGAGTCGGAGCATTTGCCATGCTCGGGCTCGGTCGGCCGTCCCCATCGGGTCTGGTACACAATGACTGAGCATCAGTAGTGGTGGTTTCTCCCCTCCGCCCCGTGATGTCCTGTGGCTAGTCGTCTTTCTCCCGACCGCCCCGTGTGTGTTCTGGTTCTTTCCATGGTCCTGCATGCTGAAATACTCCAATCGATGACAGGGATAAAACAAATCAATCGTCAACAATTACGCAGCAGCTCTGGAGGCATACTGATATTGATATCGATAGCCATAACGGTAGTAGTAGTACCGACGACGCTGGTTAGACTGGTCGGTCGCGATGATGCCCGCTGCTGGTGCGTTGTAGCTGGCCAGTGTGCGAAGCGCCTGTTTGATCAGCGACTTGGGTGTGCGGTTCATGCGTGCAATCAACAGGACATCATCACTGGCTGCTCCGAGGATGCCCGCGTCAGCGAGTTCCACCACGGGAGGCGTATCAATAATGATGTGATCGTATTCTTGCTTGAGCTTTTTGAGCATGGAACTCATCTGCGGACTGCTGAGCAGTTGGACCGCTTCATTGTTCACGCGCTGGCCTGCTGGCAAGACATGTAGTTTGTTGGGGCCGACTTCGATGGTGGCTTCCTGGAGGGTTGTTTCTCCACGCAGCACACCGATGAGGCCATAAGACTGAGACAGGTTCAAAAGCTTTTTAAACTGAGGCAATCGCAGGTCAGCTTCAATGACCAAGGTTTTGCGGTTGTGCAGTTCTGCAAAGCTCAGACCCAGGTTCAGGCTTGTGATGGTCTTACCTTCTTGGGGGGTTGCGCTGGTGACGGTGTGGATCAGGTGGCGTCGGTTGTCCCACTTGGCCAGCAGTCCCGTTCGCATCGAGCGGTATTCTTCAGCGACCACACAAGAGGGGCGTGTCAGGCTGACCAGTCGTTCGTCCACGTCTGCATTGTCAGGCATATGAACGCTGCGGCGACTTTTTTTGCGATCCACCACGGTCGCAGCAGAGTCTTCAGACCCCGTGCCTGGAGCCGGCGGTGTGAGGCCGTCCAAAGAAACTGGTGAAGCCTGCGGCATCGCTGGCTCTGTCAACTTCAGTGAAGGTGGCGTGCTGGAGGTTTGTTCACCAGATGAAGCAGAAGCTGCATCCTGATGACCGCGAGTGAGTGCGTCAAAAATATAACCCATGTTCACATATTCCCTGCAAGCGCGAGCCGTGGGGCTTCGCTAGTTGATGTCCGTTGACCCAGGCTCGGCGTCATATCCGCAAGGACATGCCCGATGATAAATGGGTCAATCTGACGAACTTGTTTGACCGACGCCATCAGTAAAGCGTTGTCACAGATAAAATTGATCAGGCGAGGTGTTCCCCCCGAGGCACGATGAATTGCTTCAAGCGATTTGCCTGGGAAACGGACCGCCAATTGTTTTGGATTGATGCTCGCCACTCGTAGACGATGCCCGATGTAGGCTGCGGTTTCCTGAATATTCATGGTGCGAATGGTTTTGACCATGGCGAGCCGTTGCCTCAGGGCTGCGAGCTGGGGGGTTTGCATTCTGTCGACTAGTTTGGGTTGGCCTACGAGAATGACCTGGACGAGCTTGGCATGGGCGGTGTCATAATTGCTCAGCAGACGAAGTTCTTCAAGCGCGTCGTCAGACAGCGTATGAGCTTCATCGACCAGTAGCACCACCGGTTCGCCGACTTCGAGTTGTTCATGTAAAAAGGTAAAAAGCTGTTCGAGCAGGACCGCATGGTCGTCTTCTTTGTGGTGTGCGATTTCCAGAGCACGCAGGATCTGCTTGAGCAGGGTTTTGACGCTTTGGTGGCCGTGAAGGATCGGCACAATGCGAGCGTCATCTGAGCAACGGTTGATCATCATACGACTAACCGTGGTTTTGCCAGACCCCACATCACCGGTCACCATGACGTAACCTTTTCGTGCTCGGATCGTGTATTCGATGGCTGCTAAGGCTTCTCGGTGTTCTTCGCTGGCGAAGAAGAACCGAGGGTCAGGCGTGTTCTCGAATGGCGATTGTTTCAGATTGAAATAAGCGTTGTACATTCTGCAAGGATTCCTTCCGGTGGGCGGGTTATTGCCGTGAGCACTAACAACTCACGCATCCGGGAGATTCGTATCAATAGAACCTATTTGGCTGTTTGGGGTTCGGTGGTTTGTGGTTCACTTTTATCAAGCTGCTGCTGCATAAAATTAACAGGGTGTTGCTTGAACTGATCGTACAGAGTCGGTCTTTTGAGATTCAGATACAGGACCGAGACGAGTGCGACCAAGACGGTGGCCATGGCCAATGCGTTCAGTGGATAGATCACCATATTGCGAATGTTTCTCATGCGACGATGTTGCACAGAGACAATCTCGCTGATTGCACCGATCAAAGGCAAGTCAACAGCCTTGGCCAATTGTTCACCATCATGGAATGTTTCATCCGTGCGATGGGCGAACAGCAGGCTGACTGCTCCGGCCATGAGTCCCAAGCCGATGGCACAGATCATGACCTGGACCATATTCGGAGAGGCTGGGTGATAGAGCTTGGGACAAGGACGGACGACGCTTAGTTTGACACCACGGTTGCCGCTTTCAGCACTCATCGCCATCTGGACACGGCGAAGGTTGTCTTCCCAGAAGGTGACTTCCCGACCGAGCTGGTCAATCTGACGGCTGGTCTTTCGGTACTGGGATCGGATGGGGAACAAGTTGGCGGTCTTGGCGGTCAGTAGTTTGCGTTTGTTCTGATCCGTGGCCAATTCTTCTTCCACCCCAAGCAAGTCTGTTTGGGCTTTGTTCAAAAGCAAAGCCAATTCTGCTTGCTTGGGATTCTTTTCATAGCGTGTGCTGGTGATGACTTCTGTTTCAGTATTCTGAATTTGAGTCTTGAGTTGAGCAACTTGATTTTTAAGGTCCACTAGGTCCGGATGATTCAAGGTCATTTTATTGACAATGGTATAAGTACGGTATTCATCTTGAAGGTTGCGAAGCCTCGCTTGCATTTCAACGAGTTGAGGATTGCGCTCTTTGGTGAACGAATGGATCGTGTCAGGCGTGGTGGCGAGGCTTTGGGTCGTGGATGTGATCAGTGATGCCAAGGCCTGTTTCTGGTGTTTGAGTTGTTCGATTTGTTCGTCAAGTTGAGCTTGCATCGAATAGATGCCGTTGGGATTGTCAGGCAATAATTCCGTATGCTTGATTTCATAGGTGAGCTTCTGGTTTTCCAGTTCATCAATGCGTTGACGCGTGGTCTGGACCTGTTGGGTGAAGAAGACCTGAGCATCTGACATGCCGTTTTCAATCTCAACGCGAGCTTGCTGAATATAGTTTCGTACCAGCAAGTTGACGATCAGTCGAGAGATGACAGGATCTTTACCGATATAGGTCACACGAACACGTTCATGCTCTTTGGATGCAATATCAAATTGCACGGTGACTTTGCGTTGAAGATCTCTTCGCAGCTCTGCAAGATTGGTCTGCGGACCTCCCATCTTGATGCGTGCGGAGAGGTAAGGCTTAAGATCAATGATCGCCTGGTCTAGGGCAGGGCTACCTGCGATTTCCTGTTTCAGGCCAGCCTTGTGCTGTTGATAGCTCTTGGCTTCGGTCCCGACCATGATCGTTGAGAGAATCTTGTCGGTTCGCCGATCAAAAATGGTCTCGGCCTTATACTTGCGAGGTAGCAGTAATGCGACTGCAAGAATGGCGCTGCTCACGATAAAGAGCGGGAAAATAAAACGCCATTTGTATCGCAGGAGGATGAACCAGGCGTCGATAAGTGCTTTGGCTTGATTGGTGCTGCGGCTCATGGGTACGTATTCCTTCTGTCAGGGAATGTGAACTAAGATTGAAAATCGAGATACGGGTCTTAACGGAATTGGTTGGTGTTGGCATCGCCCTGGAATGGGTAGCTTGTGGCGCTGATTCCCATCTGAACAGGAGCGTTCATCGTGGCGGCGGCAGGCTGCAACGGTAACAATATTTGTTGTAATGCCAGGCCAGCCGCTGCAAACAGCGTTGGAGGAACATAAAGAATGTCACCCTCAGACAACACCGCATCAAGCGTGGTGTCACCTTCTTTGACCATCTTGTTGAGGTCAATGGTCATGCGTTTGATCATTTTGCCCGATCCGTTGGGGCGAAGTACCTGAATATGCGTTGGGTTGGCCAAGCGGGTGGGCTGGGCTGCTGCCAAGGTACGCAGAATCGTGTTGGCGCCGTTGTAGGTATACGGTCCAGGGCGCGATACTTCGCCGAAAACAAAGATCTTTTTACTGTTAAAGTGCGTGACACGAAGGCTCACATCTGCGTCTTCATAGTACTGGCCAGCGATCTGCTCAAGCTCACGGCTAACTTGCTCAGGCGTTTTCCCTGCCACGAAAACACTACCCAGCAAAGGAAGCGTGATACGCCCGTCAGGACGAATGGTTTCATGGTGGCCTGAAATTTCACGCACTCGCTTGGAGTAAATGATAATGATGTCCGGCGGAGACAAGCGATACGCATTGCTTGTCACAATCGGCTTGGGCGTTTGAATAAATGCACTGTAATCTGTGTATTCCTTGGCACAACCAGTCAGTCCCAGCATCGCGGCAAGCATCAGCGGGAAAGTGAAAAGAGGTTGCGTTCGAAGATGAGTCATTTGTAAAATCATGTTGGTTCTCCTGTGTGGTCTAAGACCCATTAAAGGGCCGCTCCGTCCCACACTTTGGGAAGGGTGGCGAATATCAATTTTAAATCCGAAGTCACGCTGCGGTGACGCAAGTAACGAAGGTCAAAAGCAAGCTTGCGTCGAGCGCCCGCAAGGTCATTGGTATAACCATGGCGTACTTGAGCCAAACCGGTCAGGCCAGGTTGTCCTGCCAAGCGGCGTTCAATGTGAGGAATGTCACTGCGAAGCTCTTCAAGCATTTCTGGACGCTCAGGGCGGGGGCCCACCAGTGTCATCTGGCCAGTCAAAATGTTCCACAGTTGAGGAAGTTCATCCACATGAGAGCGACGCATCCAATTGCAACCGCGTAAAACGCGTGGGTCGCGGGCTGAGGCCCACATGGCTTTGCCGGGCTTTTCAGCGTTGGTCTTCATCGTGCGGAACTTATAAATCTTAAAGAGCCAGCCGTTGTGTCCCACACGCCATTGCGAGTAGAAAACCGGGCCGTTGTCCATCAAACGAATCCAAACCGCACATCCCAACAGAATCGGCGAAAGAATCGCGATGCCGACCAAGGCCCCGACAATGTCGAGACTCCGCTTGGCAACTTCAAAACCCATTCCTGGACTTTGAAGTGAGCGGTCTGATGATGAAAATGCCTGTTTCATAGGCTTGAAAACTCCTGCTTGTGGGCCTTGACACAACGCGTAGCAAGGCGAACTAGAGACAGGTATCGTCGGTCTGGATAGCGCACTTAAGCGCTTCTTGAGATTTGTAACGATTATGCCAAATAACCCGAATGGAACGAACGTCCGAAATAACCGACTTGGCAAATTTTGCGACCTATAACAACGTAAATGCTTAGGCTGCCTCGATAACCAGCCGATAAAATCAGTGCAAAGCCCAACAGACCGGGCTCCGTTTCATTTGTTTGAAAGATGTTTTAATGAGTTCACACATCCATATGAGCCGTCACAACGACGACGATACTTTTTGCGAACAATATAAAGACGTTCAAGAGATTGATCTGGCAGACCTCGCCCCCGTACTGGGGAAAGAACAGCGGCCTTGGAACCCCGATTGGTTTGTTTATGAAACCGCTGCCCAACGCTATCTCCAATCCGCCCAACAACGTTTGCTCGAATTTGGCTGTGGACAAGGAGTCGCAGCAGTCCGTTTTGCAACGTTGGGATTTGAAGTCGATGGCTTTGACCTTTCACCCTCTAACATTGACATAGCCCGTGATTTGGCAGAACGCCATGGCGTGGGAGATCGTTGCCGCTTTGAAGTGATGGCTGGCGAAACACTGGAATACCCCAATGAACAATTTGATGTCATCACAGGCATGGATAGTCTAAGCCAAGTGAAACTCCCCCAGGCGATCACCCAGGCCGCACGCGTTCTCAAACGCGGCGGCATCGCTATTTTCAAAGAACAAATCCAAACACCCTTGGTGAATCCCATTGGTGAGGCCACCTGGGGGCAAGCTCTTACGCCTCTAGAACAATCCCCAAATAGCGAGGCATACAAACTCACCGCGATGGATTTACGGCTAATCGAAAAGGCCTTTGATCGCATGGAAATTCAAAAATTTACCTTGCTCAGCCGCTTGGATCGATTAATCCCCAAAAGCAGTGAAAAAACCAGAGCTTGCCTGCAAAAGCTCGATCATAGCTTATTGGGACTCTGCCCCTCCTTGGCGAGGTTCGGCAGTACCGTGGTCCTCAGTTGTCACAAAAAAGCTGAAACGTTGTATCAGGTGGCTTAAAAAAACTTCCAGGCAAGCAAGTAAATTGCCCGCTACTGGAAGTTTTTTTATTTCAAGATGCAGCATTCAAAGAACGGCAAACAAATTGCTTGCATCTTGTTCTAGATTTTGATCTGTGGACGATCCGCTTCAGGCCAGTCGATGTGGAAATGCTCGCCACGGGGCTTGTCGGTTCGTTCATAGGTATGAGCGCCGAAGTAATCGCGTTGACCTTGAAGCAAGTTCGCAGGCAACCGGGCCGCTCGATAGCTATCGTAGTAGGCCAAAGCGCTCATAAAAGCAGGGCAAGCCACACCCGCTTCAGCTGCGATACTGATCACACGACGCCAATTGGCTTGGGCTTTATTCATTTGCTTCTTGAAATAAGGGTCCAATAGCAGGTTCGCCAGCTTGGGGTCACGGTCATAAGCGTCTGCGATTTTCTGGAGGAAGCGGGCTCGGATGATGCAGCCACCTCGCCAGATCATGGCAATCTTGCCGAAGTTGAGCTTCCAGTGGTATTGCTGTTGTGCTTGGGCCATCAATTGAAAGCCTTGAGCATAAGAGCAGATTTTTGAGCAGTACAACGCATCACGGATGGCCTCGACGAGTTCCGTGGGATCGCCCGCGTATTTGTACTTGGGTCCACGCAACTGTTTGCTCGCTGCGACACGTTCATCTTTCAATGCGCTGATGCATCGGGCGAAGACTGCTTCAGCAATGGTCGGGGCAGGGGTTCCCATATCCAGAGCGTTGACCGCGGTCCATTTGCCGGTGCCTTTTTGGCCGGCGGTGTCGAGGATTTGATCGACGATGAATTTGCGTTTGTTGGTGGGATCTTTTTGGCTGAGGATATCGGCGGTGATTTCGATGAGGAAGGAATCGAGGTCTCCTTGGTTCCATTGGGTGGAGATTTCGCTCATTTGGCCTGATTTGAATTTGAGTAGTTGGCTCATGAGTTGGTAGGCTTCGCAGATGAGCTGCATGTCGCCGTACTCGATGCCGTTGTGAACCATTTTGACGTAGTGGCCCGCACCATCGGGGCCGATGTGTGCGGTGCAGGGTTGTCCACCTTTGGTGGTTTTGCCTGGGGTTTGGCTGTCAATGGGTTTACCGGTTTTGGGATCAACTTTGGAGGCAATGGCATTCCAGATGGGCTTGAGACTTTTCCAAGCTTTTTTCGAGCCGCCTGGCATGAGGGACGGGCCAAAGCGGGCACCGGTTTCGCCACCTGAGACACCTGATCCGATGAATTCGATGCCTTTGGCGGCAAGTTCTTTTTCACGCCGGATGGTATCGGTCCACAGGGAATTGCCGCCGTCGACGATGATGTCTTCTTTGTCCACCAATGGGATCAGTTGGTTGATGACGGCATCGGTCGCATAGCCTGCTTGAACGAGAATGACAATTTTCCGTGGTCGTTTGATGGCCTTGACGAATTGCTTGAGCGTTTTGGTTCCGATGAGCCGTTCAAAGGAAGGTTCCTTTTCTTTTGCGTCCGCGAGGAACTGCTCTGTTTTCGCGGTGGTTCGGTTGTAGACCGCCACGTCAAAGCCGTGGTCAGCTATATTCAGCACCAGGTTTTGTCCCATGACAGCTAGTCCAATGAGTCCAATATCAGCTTGTTTCGCGGCAGTTGTTTTTTTCGTAGCCATGTCTCTGTAAGCTCCAGCAGGGTGTTTGACAGGAATCGTACCGATTCGAATTCGTGAAGTTGTTATTAAAGAGCAAGGATATCCCAGATCAGGCCGGATGCAAGTTTAGGTCTATCGAATTGTTGTTATACATGTATCATTGGTTTGCTTAAAATAAAAGAGGTACCCTTTGCGTCGAAGAGGGCTGGTTTTCTTTTTTTGACAGGAAATTTGAATCATGAAATTAAAGTATGTGCTGGTGATGTTGGTGTTCTTTTCTTTGTCATGGGCTGCTGGGGCCTCAGAAGTCATTTCGCCTGACAAGGGCGTTGCAGACTCCAATGGGAAAATCATATGGTACGACGCCAAGCTCTTGCCTTTGTTTGGCAAAGGTTGGACCGAGACCGCATCTGATTACGACCGACTGCCCGCCAAAGCCAAAGAGATCGTACGCAAGCCCGTTTGGAGTCTGAGTCGTGATAGTGCAGGGATGTATGTACGTTTTTACACAAACGCCCGATCGGTCAAGATTCGATGGACGCTCACGAAGAAAAATCTCAGTATGCCTCACATGCCCGCCACGGGCGTGAGTGGCATTGATTTGTACACCCAAAACAAACAAGGCCAATGGCAGTACATTTGGAATTTTGCAGGTAAGCCCCGGGGATTGACCAATACCGCCACACTCTCGGCCCCGGCCATGACTCATGAGTTTTTGTTGTATTTACCTTTGTACAACGGGGTCGCTTCGCTTCAAATTGGGATTGCAAAAGATAAGTTTTTGAGGATGCCCACGCTAGCTCCCAGTGAAAAACAAAAGCCCATGGTGGTTTATGGCACATCAATTACCCAGGGTGCTTGTGCCTCGCGGCCGGGGATGGCATGTTCTGCTTTGATCGGCCGCCATTTCAAGATGCCTGTGATCAACCTTGGTTTTTCAGGCAACGGACGCATGGACCTTGAACTGGCTCCTTTACTCGCGGAGCTGGATGTTTCTCTTTACATTTTGGATAACCTTTGGAACATGCCTTTGAAAAGGGTCAAAGAGCATGCGGAGCCTTTCATTCGAGAGTTGCATCAACGCCGCCCTGAGGTGCCGATCCTGCTCGTCGAAGACATGAGCTTTCTGGGAATTCATCCCACTGCCAAAGGGAAAGTGTTGCGTGCTATTTTTAAAAAGCTCGTCGGTGAAGGTATGACAAACATTCACTTTCTGACCAATGAAGGAATGCTCGGCGACGACAGTGATGGAACCGTGGACGGCCTACATCCCAACGATCTGGGCTTAAGGCGACAAGCAGATGTCTTTATCGCAAAGCTGTCAGAAATGATTGAGCAAGGCGACCTGAAAATTATCCCCTGAGCCTTTTTATTTCTGACGGTGATGAGTTGATCAAAGCCGTCCTGCAAAAAAATGACGGAAGATAACCGTGCGTTTTGCGCTTGCTGTAGGCTTGAGGTTTAGTCTGTATGATTGATAGGTTGGGATGTCACGGGCTCGGTTCGCTCATATATACAAAATTGGCCCGAAGGAGAGTTCCAGAATTTGTGGTAGCCGGGGATTTGTTTGTCTGAAGCGTAGGTGACGACCCATCGTGGGTGATGTTCTTGGACTTGTTCGTTTGTCCAACGTCGTGGAATTTGCCGGTCTTGCAAGATGGACAACTGCAAGGTGAAATGATTTATTTTGCCTAGGCCTACGACTTGGCCTGTCTTGCCTTGGAGTTGTTGGGCGCAGGCTTTGGCATCGGGCCATTGCTGATGGACGGCATCCACTTTGGGCATGTGGCGAATCCCGAGGCCCACTGCAATGGAGATATGTAAGAGACACAGGATCACAATGCCTGGGATGCGAAAGAGTTTCAAATCTCCTAGCAATAGCCAAACGCATAGCAAAATCACAGGCAACAGAGGCATTAAAAAACGTGTGCCGTCGTGAAACCGAGCGTAGCCAATGTGCAAGGCAAGATAAAAAGGCAGGGCCAATAGCCAGATGTCCAAATGCTTGCGAGCCAATTTCCACCACGCCCAAGCCAGTCCTGCAAACACCGGTAAATACACCGCCATGCTCGCATGGAGCCACAAGCCTTGGCTGGAATAGACCTTGCCCATCCCCGGCACCGCCAAACGCCCAATGTCACTGATTCGTTTGCGGACCCCGTCAAGGAGCATTTCCCAAACGCTAACGGATTGAGGGACAAAACCATTGGCGTATGTGACCCCGCCCATGGCCTCGACGACGCGCGCTTCACGCAAGTAAAAACCAAGGACCGTCAAAACCGAAGGCAACACAATGCAGCAACCCATGGTCAAGGCACGCTTGAATGCAAGTTTGCCTTGCCACCATTGAAGTAAGAAAAAGATTCCCGCCCCCGCAGCCACCATCAGGCCAGCCGAACGAATGAAGCTGGCATACGCCAGTAAGAGCGAGCCAACGATCAAGCTCATGTACTGGGTCGAAGTTTCCCCCGGCCCCCCCGGCCCCCCCCGCCCCCCCGGTTCCCCCGGTTCGGCTTGGCTTTTTTTAGGGTTCTTGGGGCGCAGACTGCTATGTAGGCAGTTGATTCCCCAGATGACAAAGGTGATAAATGAAGCTTCGGTGGTGGTGGGCCTCACATAAAGCCACGCACTGGCGTGGATGGCAGCGGCCCCGGCAATGAAGACGGCCGCATTGGGTGCGATTCGCTTGGCCCATGTATAAACGCCGAGCATGAACGCGACCATCATGGACCATTGAAACACCGAAAGCCAAAGCCAAGGTGTTTGACTGATCCAGAAGAAGGGACTGATCAAGATCGGATAGCCCGGCGAAGCAACCCATCGTGGTGATCCGCAATTGATGAGGCCGTTGCCCATGGCTAAATTTTTCGCCAAGGATAAATACGTCACCGCATCGGGCATGGGGCACCATTTGGCACTGATCTGTGCCAGAAGGATGAGGGTCCACACCCACAGCCACCGGGTCGAAGTTGTTTGATGATTGACCAGTGAAAGGGCTGGTTTATCCGTTTGGATGGTCATGCGCAAAGATCTTTAAATGTATTTCCATTGGACCAGCCTGTTCAAAATAAACTTGGCAATAGCAGGCTATACTCAAGGCGGTTACGGATTGAACATGGGTTGATGGCAATGGTTCCACACTGTAATTGTTATTCAGGGCAGCCACCGGTGGGGTACTGAGGCTGCTTCACACACAAATACATTATGACCATATTGGGGCGGTTTGCCCAATGGCGTTGAACCGCAGACGTTGGCATCCGCGAGATTGCGATTAAATTTCGTTGGCTTGAGCTAGGGGAGACTGGCCGTCGAGCATCAAGAGCAAGTTTTGCGTGGCCATGACGGCTTGTCGTTCGACGCTTTCAAAGGTGCGGCTACCGATATGTGGCGTGATGATAATGTTGTCCACCTCCTGGAAAGGATGGGGCGTTTTCATTGGTTCATATTCCAGCACGTCCGCAGCATATCCCAGTAGCTTGCCATCTTGACAGGCTTTGGCGACGTCGGCTTCATGGATCAATCCGCCACGGGAGCAGTTGACGACGATGGCATGGTCTTTCATCGTGGCGATGCGTGCTTTGTTGATGAAGTAGCGATTTTCATCGGTGAGATTCATGTGCAGGGTGAGGACGTCCGCTTGTTTGGCGACTTGGTCTGCCGAGTCGATGCGTGTGATTTCATGTTGACGGGCAAAGGGTTCATCCCAGTAGATGTCATAGGCAACGACTTTCATGTCGAATGCTCGGGCACGCTTGGCGACTTCTTTGCCGATGCGTCCGAGGCCGAGGATGCCCAGGGTTTTGCCTGCAAGCTCTCGGCCGGTGATTCGTTCCCAGTTGCCTTGCTTGACGAGATTGATTTCTTGGTGGAAATTTTTCGCAAGGGCAATGATCAGGCCGATGGCATGCTCCGCCACGGTGGTGTGGTTGACGCCAGGGGTGAAGCAGACGGGGATTTTACGTTTGGTGGCTGCGGGCACATCGACGCTGTCTAGGCCGATGCCGTATTTGCTAAGGACTTTAGTCGTGGGAGGGCAGCGTCCATGACCTTGGCGGTGATTTCGTCGTCGCCGTGAAGGATGGCATCGATGCCGCCGTCTGCGGTGACGAGTTGAATCATTTCACTTTCAGGTAGCGGTCCACGGCCTCGAATGACTTCGTGGCCGGATTGTTCTAGCAGTGCATGGTGCTTGCCTGGGGTGTCTTGATAGCTGGTGGTGGTCAATAAGATGCGCATCGTACCGCTCCGAATTCGAAAAAGTGCATTATTGAATAAAGGATACCTTCGTCGAGCGGGTATGCAAGTGCTTGCTTTGAGGCGAAGATGACTTATCTTTATAAAGATGTTAGAATTTTCAAGTAGCCAGTTTTGCATAAAGCGAGTATAAGGATACTATGATCTTTTAAGGATATGTGCCCGTCTGGTCCGATAAATGGGTAGCAGGCCATCGTGTGATGGCTTGGGGCCAGCCGTTGGGATTGAGAATGCCCCAATGCAAGGCAAATATTTACCAAAGGGGTTGTTTCCCCGGAAAAGGAGTCCGCAAATGTTTGGTGTGGAATGGAAAAAAGGGCTGGCCTCAATGGCCACACTGCTGGTCGTGATGGGTGTCACGGTTCCTGTGGTGCAAGCTCAAGAAGAAGAACAGGCTGCTCAGCCTGTTGGGTTAAATTTGAGTAGCATTTTTGAGTTGCCAGAAAATTTTGGCTGGCTCAGCGATCCCGAAGAAAAAGCCAACGATATTGTTGAAGCAATCGCTGGTGGTAAAGTTTCGGTGAATAATCGTTTGCGTATCGAGACCGTCGACCAGGGCGCTCGTCACGATGCGTTGGCTTTTACCAACCGTGTGCGTTTTGGTTATACCACCAAAGCTTACAACGGCATCTCTTTCATGGTTGAAGGTGAAAACCTCGCAGCCTTGATCAACGATTACTATGTCCCTCACGTGCCTCAGGGTAGCGCTGCTCGTTCAGTGGTTGCAGATCCCCGTGGTACAGAATTGAACCAGGCGTACGGCCGATATGAGTTCAAACGGGATAACTTGGTCGCAGACTTTAAGGGTGGTCGTCAGCGTATCAGCCTTGATGACCAACGTTTCATCGGTCCCGTTGGCTGGCGTCAACGTGAACAGACCATGGATGCAGTGAGCATCAAGTCCACCCTTGGAATTGATAACCTTGATGTATTCTATGCTTATGTCTGGTACGTCCAAGGCATCTTTGGCCCTCAGGGACACAGCGCTGCTGCCAACGGCAATCCGCTCGAATCCAACTCGCACCTGATCAATGCCAGCTACACCGTTCGTCCTGAACTGAAGCTCACTGGCTTTATCTACCTGTTGGACTTCAACAACCGTGCCATTCAGTCCTCCAACACCTATGGCATTCGCGCCACAGGAAAAGTGAGCCTCGAAGAAATTATCGGCGAAGCATGGTCCAGCGCTTACGAATTGACCTATGCCCACCAGACCGATGGCGGCTCCAACGGCGGCTCCAATGCCATTAGCTATGAAGCAAACTTCTTTGCAGTTGACGTGAAACTCGTTCACAAAGAATACGGCTTTGCCGGCCTTGGCTATCAAAGCCTCGGCAGCGACAACGGCGTGATCGGTTTTCAAATGCCTTTGGGAACCAACCACGCATTCAACGGCTGGGCTGACATCTTCCTTGGCACACCTGCTGGTGGCCTTGAAGACGCTTATGTCTACATCGGTACCACCTTGCCTTGCAAAACCAAGGGCAAGCTCGTCTTCCATAAGTTCTATTCCTCCCGTGGCAATAGCGATCTTGGTTGGGAATTCGATGCTGTGGTCAGCAAAAAACTGTCCCGTAACTGGTCTGTCTTGAGCAAATTCGCTTACTATCAGAACAACGGTTCAGCTACGCTGGATACCACTAAATTCATCCTAGAAACAACCTTTAGTTTCTAGAACATTCACTTCAATGAATGTGATAAATAAAAAGGGCTGCATCCCACACAGGGTGCAGCCCTTTTCCATTGAAGGGGTGACCTTGCTATGCTAGGGGGTTAAGAAGTGGTCAGCCATCAGTTATCAGCTATCAGTAAGAGAGGGAAATCGGAAATGGTTTGCCAAGATGGACCCGGACATCGCTTCTCTTTCTGCCTATTTTCTGACTGACAGTTGATAACTTAAAAAAAGAGTGTCTGAGCAAAGCCAAGCATGCCATTGCAATTCTCTCTCTGACTGATAGCTGATAACTGACAACTGATAACTTAAAAAAAAGCGATAGAACGTTGACCGATTTTGGAACTTTGATCAAAAAACCATTTGGCCCCATTTGCCAGACCCTCCAACGCACCAGCCCTACAACCCTCAAAGCTGATGCCATGGCAGGATTGACCGTGGCGGTCGTGGCAACGCCTCAATCCATGGCATACGCGCTGGTCGCAGGCGTGCCCATGGAGTATGGCCTATACACCCTGATCATCCAAAGCCTCATCGGCGCTCTATTCAACTCCCAACGCTATCTCTCCATCGGACCCATGATCACCCATAGCCTATTGGTCGCTTCCACCGTCACACGCATGGTCCAGCCAGGCGATGAACAAATGTACCTTCAGCTCGTGGTCGGTCTGACCGTACTCAAAGGAATTATCCAGTTGGCCATGTCCATGGCCAAGCTCGGCAACCTCGTTCGCTATGTCAGTCAAAGTGTCATCGTCGGATTCGTCGCAGGGGCCGGTGTCTTAATTGCCGCAGGCCAGATGAACTGGCTCCTGGGCTTTTCAGTAGAACGATCCGCGTCGGATTGGCCAGGTCTCATCGGCAACCTCCAACGGTTAATACCTCATTTAGATGAAATACGGATTCATTCCATTTTGATGGGCATGCTTTGCCTGGGAATCGTGATAGGGGGGCGATGGCTCACGCGTCGAATCCCAGGCCCACTGATCGCCATTGCGGTTTGTGGCGGAATTGTCGCTGCCATGGGGTGGACCGCAGAACAGTTGCCATTGATCAAAGAACTACCCTCGCCAGATCACCTGTGGTCACTGTTCCAAATTCCACAACTAAACAGCTATCAAATCGAAAGACTTTTTGGCGGAGCTTTGGCCTTGAGCCTGCTGGGATTGATGGAAGTTTATTCCATCGGTAAAACCGTCGGCGACCCCACCGAAGAACCCGTCCAAGCCAACCGCGAATTGTTCAGCCAGGGCATGATCAATACCATCGCCAGTTTCTTTCAATGTATCCCCGGATCAGGCAGCTTCTCCCGCTCGGCGCTCAACCGTTTTGCCGGGGCTAAAACACCTCTCGCAGGCGCGTTCAACGGCCTGTTCGTGGCGGCCATCTTTTGCCTTTTGGCACCATGGGCCACCTATGTCCCCATGGCCTGCCTCGCAGCTATCCTCTTTGTCATTGCCTTTGGGTTGGTCGACTTTGCCTACTTTACTCGGGTCATGCGAAGCAATCGAGCTGATGCAGCCGTTTGTATCATTACCTTTTTAGCAACCCTCTTTGTCCCACTGTCCTATGCTGTGTTCGTGGGTATTTTCCTGAACTTGGCGCTGTACCTTCAACGTGCCAGTCAGTTGCATTTGGCGGAAATGGTCAGAACCAATGCGGGCCCATTTATCGAAAGACCCCTCCAGGAAAAGCAAGGCTCCCGCCGCGTTCTATTCCTCCAAGTCGAAGGCGACCTCTTCTTCGGCGTGGCAGATGAACTACGCGACCGACTGGCTCGTATCCAAAATGAACCCGGACGCGTGGTGATCTTTCGACTCAAACGAACCCACTCCATCGACTCCACCGTCATGCAAGTGCTAGAGCACTTTACCAAGCAAATGCAGGCACGCGATGGACATGTCCTGCTCTGTGGCGTGAAGCCTTCACTTATGGAAGTCATCCGAAAATTCGGCTTGTTACAAACCATAGGCCCAAAAAATGTGTTCGAAACCAGCTTCGGCGTCTTTGCCAGTGCACAACATGCTCTCAATCGAGCCAAAGAACTTATCGGCGGCTCCATTGATGCCAGCGGCATTGCCGACCAAGATGATCTCGAAAGCTGGGCTTACGAAATTTGACCCGCTATAATAGTTGAAAATCCGCTGTCCGCTTTTAAAGTCAAAGGCTTTTGATTGCAATGAAAATTATACTTGCCAACCCGCGTGGTTTTTGTGCTGGCGTGAACATGGCCATCCAAACCGTCGAAGAAGCTCTGGAAATCGTCGGCAAACCGCTCTACGTCTACCATGAAATCGTACACAACCGCCACGTCGTCGAAGGCTTCCTAAAGCAAGGCGTTGTCTTCGTAGACACCATTGACGAAGTGCCCGCCAATTCAACCGTGATCTTCAGCGCCCATGGCGTGAGCCCCGCCATTCGAAACAGTGCCAAGCAACGTGATTGTACCATGATCGACGCGACCTGTCCTTTGGTCACCAAAGTGCACATGGAGGCCATCCGCTACGCCAAGCAAGGCTATAACATTATCCTCATCGGCCATGCGGGCCACGATGAAGTCGAAGGCACCGTCGGCGAAGCACCCAATGCCATTACCATTGTGGAATCGCCTGAAGATGTTGAGAATTTGCCTTTCACCGCAGAGGACAAAATCGCGTACATCACGCAAACGACTCTTAGCCGTGATGATGCACAGCGAATTATCAAAGCTATCGTCGCCAAGTTTCCACATGCTAAAATTCCTCCTTCAGAGGACATTTGTTACGCCACCACGAACCGTCAAAATGCCATTCGTGCGATGGCTTCGGGAACGGACCTTGTGTTGGTGGTGGGGTCGCAGAACAGTTCCAATTCCGTTCGTCTAACTGAGATTGCCGAGCACGATGGAACGCCCGCCAAGCTGGTGGATGATCGTTCAGAACTATGCCATGAATGGTTTGATGGCGTTGAGTCGGTGTTGATCACGGCTGGAGCTTCTGCGCCAGAAAATCTAGTTCAAGAGATCATTGAAGAGTTGGTTCATACCTACACCGGTGAGGTGGAGGAAAGGCAGCACGTTGAAGAGGATATGCACTTTAAATTGCCTGTGACCTTACGAATTTTACGGGACCAGCAAGCTACCGAGGTAAGTTCCAATTCCTAACCGTCTTCGAGGTCACCCATTCATTGGCAAGGCTTTGGAGCGGGTGATTTGACGTTTGCAGCTAGGTTGGCACAATGTCTATCTAATAACTTATCAGGAGAGGTGCCAGAGCGGTTGAATGGGCCGGTCTCGAAAACCGGAGTACGGGTTTCCCGTACCGTGGGTTCGAATCCCACCCTCTCCGTTCCCAAACGCTGAAAATTCCTTGTTTTTAAGGGTTTTTCAGCGTTTTTCATTTGCCTGTTTTTTCATGTTTTCGTGCCCTTGGCGCCCAGTCACTCGCCCAGTCAGATTGGCTGGACACAGAGCTTGCAGGACTTCCGGGGGTGGGGCCTGGCCTGCTCTGTAGAAAATCCCTGCAACATCTGAGGATTTTGGTGTTGTGAATGGTGCCGTTTGCGTGCGCAGTTCCAAAACTCTCATAGCACTGGGTCAAAATTTGGGGAGCAAGCCATTTTCACCGAAGCCCCCTCGTGGGAATCACTTGGAGTTTTTTTTATGTCCTGGTTTTGCAGGGACAATGCAATGTTGTGTTGGCATGAAAAAAAACGCATGCTGGCATTGCTCAAATGGACCTGTTTGAAGGGCATTTTTGTTAGAAGTGATGCTGGGATTAGGCTTGTTTTAGCGGTGGTCTGCGGTTTCTTGGTGATTGGTGCGGCCGAAAATCATGCGGCCAGCAGAGGTTTGCAGGGTGCTGGTGACGACGACATCGACGGCTTGCCCCACGTCGCGGCGAGCATTTTCCACGACCACCATGGTGCCGTCTTCGAGATAGCCGACGCCTTGATGGTGGCCTTCACCGGCTTTGGCAATTTTGACGTGCATGATTTCACCAGGCAATGCAACGGGCCTCATGGCTTTGGCGAGGTCGTTGAGGTTGATCACGTCTACGCCACGGAGTGTGGCAATTTTATTGAGGTTAAAGTCATTGGTCATCACTCTGGCGGGCATGTGCTGAGCGAGGCTGATGAGTTTGTGGTCGACGTTGGTGCCTTCAGCGTCGGCTTCTTCGATGATGACAGAAAGCACTGAGTTTTCCTGAAGTTTTTGGAGGATATCGAGGCCTCGGCGACCTCGGGCGCGTTTGAGCTTGTCCGCGGAGTCGGCAATGACCTGCAACTCGTTTAGCACAAATTTGGGGACGATGAGGCCGCCTTGAAGAATTTGGGTTTCGATGATGTCGGCAATGCGGCCGTCGATAATCACACTGGTGTCTAGGAGGATCGGTTTGGTGCCCCGTACCTGCTTGGCGAATTCGACATAAGGGATGACAAACCGGAAGTCATCTTTGGTCTGCAGAACCATGGAGATGCAGACGTAGCAGGAAATGACGCCGATGAAGACTTTGATGCCTTGAAGTAGATCCATATAAGCTTCGACGGTGAGTCCTTTGGGCTGTGGCCCTAGGCGTGGGATCAAATCCACAAACAGACCCAAGGCCCATGCAACAAGCATGCCTGCAAGAAGCCCTAAGAAGACCCCCGAGATTGCGGCCAAGCGTTTCTTCTTGAACAGACTGTCGATTGCAATGACCAAGCCTGCAATGGCGACTGTGCCGCCAATCATGAGGAGCAGGGTGGAGAACGGCAGAACGCCGTTTTCATCTTGAAGTTGTTGTTGTAATTGCAAGGCATACAGCACTGAAATGCACGATGCCAAGAGGATAAAGCTGCCTCTTAAGATGTAAAGAATCATGGTATGGCTCATTCCCCGGAGATAAAATCGCAATTGTAAATATATAATTCGGGCGATCCCGATATGAACTTAATACACAGCATAGAGGCTTTTGGTTCGATTAAAAAACAAAGATTTGCGACAAATACCCTGCTGGTCTATATTCTAGTAGATATGGGGGGTTATGTCTCGGTAAAAATGGCTGAGCATGGCAATGGCGATATTTGGGATGTCGCGTGAACAGGCGGTCGGGCCCGGTGCACGGGTGGGCCTACGAACCGGGTCAGACTTTGATCGGAGCAGCCCTAAGTGGCGTTTGCCCGGTGCCGTCGGTGTCCTGACCGTCTGTTCACGCGTCCCTCCTAGTCTTCCCCGGAAGATGGGTCTTTTTTTTCCGTTGGGGTGGTTTTGGGATTTTCTTGCATTGGCGGTCGTCTTTTTTTTGTGAGTCATCATGTCCTACACGGTCTTGGCAAGACGATATCGCTCGGTGACCTTTGAACAGGTGGTGGGTCAGGAGCCGGTTTCCCAGACGCTTCAAAATGCGATTGCCAGTGGTCGAGTCGCTCATGCTTATTTATTTAGTGGGACTCGTGGGGTGGGCAAGACATCGATGGCCCGTATTTTTGCCCGGGCACTCAACGCACCTAGCACCATTCCAGATTGTCCGGTTCCATCGGATGGCCACGAGTATCCCGAAGTCGACGTTCAGGAACGCATGGCAACCGCCATCATGACCGGCGACGATCTCAACGTCATCGAAATCGACGGGGCCTCTAACCGAGGTGTGGACGAAGCCCGCCAATTGATCGCCAACGCGTCCTTGGCTCCGACGGGGAACGCCCGATATAAAATTTACATTATTGATGAAGTACACATGCTCACACGGGAAGCTTTCAACGCGTTGTTGAAGACAATGGAGGAGCCGCCTGAACATATTAAATTTATTTTGTGTACGACTGAGCCTCACAAGGTTCCCCCGACGATTCAAAGTCGCTGTCAACGGTTTGATTTTCGCAATTTGCCAACGGCTCGCATTGCAGGCCATTTAGAAAATGTGATGGCTGGGGAAAAATTAGAAGCAGATGCAGCGGTCCTTTGGCAAATTGCTCGTTTGGGCAATGGTTCGATGCGTGATGCGTTGAGTTTGCTGGATCGGTTGATTGCCACGGGTTGTACGCCGTTGAACAGTCAGGTTCTTGAAGAGATGCTGGGGTTGCCGCCTCAGACCCAGGTGGTTGCCCTTGTGGGGGCGATGGCTCAAGGCCAGATTGCTCAAACCCTTGAGTACACTGATGCGTTGCTTGGGTCGGGTGTGGCAGTGGAGCAATTTTTTGATGTGTTAATTGAACGATTGCGTCAGCTCATGCTCATCGGCGCTTGTGGGCTGGAGAGTCCTTTGGTCCAGTTGCCAGACGATGCTCGCAAGGAGGCGGCCGACCAGTCGGGTCATTTTGATGCAGCAGGTTTGGTTCACATGATTGCTTTGTGTGAAAATGTGCAGCGAACCGCCAAGATCAGTTCCAACCCGCGTGCGTTGGTTGATGCGGTGATGGTGCGTTTGGCATTAGCTGAAAAGATGGCGGATGTCACAGCCGTTTTGGCGGGGGGAAGTGTTGCTGGGGTAATTCCCAGGGGTGGGGGAGCTTCCGGGGGCACTTCCGGGGGCACTTCCGGGGGCGGGGGTATTCAAAAAAAAAAAAGTAGTTGAACCAGCCCTGCCACAGGCAAGTGTGGGGCTGGGGAGTGATGCGGACCCCCAAGTTGTCTGGGCGGCAGTGGTGAAGCTTTTACCTGCGTCTTTGGCAAGGCTAGAGCGTTCGCTGTTTATTCATCAGCTCACGGATCGTTTGATTACGTTAAAGGTGGTGCCTGGGAGTGGTAACGCTTATTTAACGGATCGTCAGCAGGCCTCGCTTGGCGAGGTGTTTGGCAAGGTGCTTGGTAAGCCTACACAGATTCAGATTGAGCGTCCGGTTCAGTCGCAGGCCTTTGGCGGAGCCCATTTAGGGGGTGTGCAAGGCCATTCGTCCGGGGGGGCCGGGGGGGCCGGGGGTGAATCCGGGGGTGAATCCGGGGGTGGGGGGGACTCTGGTGGAGCTTTTGGGGGAGCTTCCGGGGGCGGGGGAGGGCGTACTTCGGGGGAGGAACGGCAGGCCGCGATGGCATTGCCTTTGGTGCGTCAGATTCAAGAGAATTTCAGTGTGACATTGATCGACGTTCGGTCGGTGCCACGCATTTTAGAAAAGAAAGATGAACCCAATGTCGATGTTTGAGAATATCAAAAATATGGCAGGCTTGATGGGTCAAGCAGGTGAAATCAAAGAAAAGATGCAGCAAGTCCAAGATTCCCTCGCTCGTAAAACAGTCGAAGGTGAGTCCGGGGCGGGCGCGGTGATTGTGACGATGAATGGCAAGTTTGAAATCATTGGCATTGCCTTTGACCGTCCTCTGATCGCAACTTTGGCCGGTGACGGCAGTGAAGCAGATCAGCAGATGATCGAAGACCTAACCGTGGCGGCATGTACCGCAGCCCACCAAAAAGCGCAAAAACTCATTGCTGAAGAAATGTCCCAGGTAACCGGCGGACTGAACATCCCAGGCCTAGACAAAATGCTCGGCGGAATGTGATTCCTGAAGCGATTCGTTATTAGCCATCAACTGTCAGTAAGAAAAGAAATTTAGAATGGGTGCTTGAATTTATTGATCGTAGAGGCTGTGGTTCGTTATTCTGCACATAAAAAAAGACCGCCCACCCCCAGAAGAGGTACGCGGCCGGTTGCTCCGTAGAGCATGGCCTGCGAATGTTTCGTCTTGTTACGAAAAGCGTCCCAGGCCGGGATCAATTACACTGCTAACCATTGTGGCGGTTCTCGCCATATCCGTCAATCCTTTTTTGAAGTCCTTTACCATTTTTTTTGCACTGGCAGATGGCATCAGTAGGGTGCAATATTGGCATGCCAATGGGGTGACGTCGTGAGCGAGTTCCTTTCTCCGGTAAGCGTGTGTTTGATCTCAGCCTGCTAGCAATCCGAAACTTACACCACAGATGGTGCCAGTGTGGGTTCAGTATAGCATAATCCTTTCTGTGGTGTAAGGGATATCTTGACAAAAAAGAATTTTCTGGTATAATAAAGCAAGGATAGAAAAATCGCCCTTTTGATTTCAGCAAAAGGGCGATCATTTGGGGCCGTAGCTCAATTGGTAGAGTACGGATTTCCTAAGTCTATGGTTGCGGGTTCGAATCCCGTCGGCTCCATTCATTCTATCGACTGTTATTGGATTTGTCACGCAGTATTTGAAAAAAAATACTGCGTGACAAATTTTGTTGACATGCGGTCATCATCGCCTTGCCTTCAAAAGATGTATTTACCCTCTAATATGGGTAGTATAAATACCACTACGTGGGGAATTTCGAAATAAAAGATCCGTCCCCTTTCTTACGAACCTTTTCTTGGATACGGGGAGTTCTCACATGACAACGACACTTGGCCTAGACCTTGGACCCAACAGCATTGGTTGGGCATTGATTGATGATGACGCTCACAAAATCATCGGCACCGGCGTACGCATCTTTCCCGAAGGCGTGGATAAATTCGACACCGCCAAGGAAGAATCCCGAAGCGAAAAACGTCGCATTGTTCGCGGCGCGAGACGGCAAACCCAGCGGCGAGCTTTACGCAAACGGGCCTTGCGTTTGGCCTTGATCAAAGCAGAACTTTGGCCAACCGATGCTGTTCAGCAACAAGCTCTTGAAGAACGAGACCCTTACGAATTGCGTTCGCGGGCTTTGGATGAAAAATTGTCGCCTCATGAAATCGGCCGTGTTTTTCTACATCTCAATCAACGCCGTGGCTTTAAATCCAATCGCAAAAAAGACCGTCAAGACAGTGAAGTCAAAGGCATGCTCGGTGAAATCAATGACCTTGCCGCTGCTATTGAAAAAGATCCCAAGACAAGAACCCTTGGCGAATATCTTTATCAAAAATACCAAAACTTAAATCATGCCCAGCGGGTGGAAGATGACCACCTGCGGAGTCGTCATACCCAGCGTGATATGCTCGAAAACGAATTTGAAAAAATCTTCGAAGCTCAAGCAACCCATCACCCCAACTTGCTCACCGACTCCCTTCAATACGGAAAGCTCGGCAAACAAAAATACCCCCAGCCTCCCATTGCCAAACAAGATGCCGAGCAAAAACGTTCCAACTCAGACCTCAACGATTACGGCATCCATGGCCTGATCTTCCGACAGCGAACCATGTACTGGCCTAAGTCCGTCATCGGCTTGTGCGAACTGGAACCCAAGCAAAAACGATGTCCCAAAGCAGACCGTCATGCTCAGCGGTGTCGCTTGGTTCAAGAAGTGAACAACCTTCGGTATATCGACCCCGATGACCGTGATGAGAAAAAATTAACCGATGAACAACGCGCTTTACTGCTAGGGCAATTGTCGCAAAAAGAAAAAATGACCTTCGATCAAATCCGCAAAGCACTGGGCTTTACCGAGGCGGTTAAATTTAATTTGGAAAAAGGCAAACGACCCACCCTCAAAGGCATCACCACCGATTGGCTCGCTGCCAAAGCGGTGGGCAAACAATGGCATCAACAACCCGAAGATGAAAAAGATGCCATCATTCATCTGATTCTCGAAACCCAGCACGACGAAGATACCACCGAAGCCAAACTGATCTCAACCTATGGCTACTCCCAAGAATAAGCAGAAAAATTACTTTGTGCCAGTTTCCCTGATGGCTATGGCCATCTCTCTCGTATGGCAATAGATAAAATTCTCCCATTCCTCGAACAAGGCATGGACTACATGGGAGAAGACGAATCCAACTCCGCATTGCACGCAGCAGGCTACCTACGCCCCGATGAATTAAAACGACGCATCTTTGATATTTTGCCTGACCCTGCAAGAACGAATTTGCGTGATTGCCGCATTGGTGATATTCCAAACCCCGTGGTCAAACGGGCTTTGGTCGAACTCCGCAAAGTGGTCAACACAATCATTCGAGAGTACGGCAAGCCCGATGCTGTCCACGTTGAAATGGCCCGCTCGGTACAAATGAGCGGAGAAAAACGAAAAGAACACAACAAACGCACACGGGACCGTGAAGCCGTCCGCGATGGGGCCGCCAATACATTGCGTGATCTGCGGAGTCGTGGCCTGGCGGTGAATCTTCGGCGAGATATTCCTGCGTATCTTTTTTGGGAAGAACAGGCTCATGAATGTATTTATTGTGGGCAGTACATGAGTCAAGAGCAGCTTTTCAGTGGTGAAGTGGATGTGGACCATATCTTACCTTATTCCAAAACCCTTGATAACTCACAGGGCAACAAGGTCGTTTGTCACCGAGCATGTAATGCCAGCAAGGGACAACGCACGCCCTATGAATGGCTTGCCGCCCAGAAGCCCAACGAGTATGAACGCGTTTGTCAGCAAGTCAGTTCTTTGATGCACCGAGGATTGATGCCTTATGGCAAATACCGCAAGTTCCTTCTTAAAGAACTCGATAGCGATGAATTTATTGCCCGGCAATTGGTGGACACCGGCTACATTACCCGTACCACCGCAGCATATCTCAAATGCCTCTTTGAAAATGATCATCAAGTTTTAGGACTCAAAGGCCAACTCACCTCTGAATTACGATTGCAGTGGGGGCTTAACACGGTTTTGCGTCAAGATGATCTGGACTTGAAAAACCGAGAAGATCATCGTCATCATGCAGTGGATGCGATTGTGTTGGCGTTGACGAATCGGTCTCGTTTGGGACAGCTCACTAAAATCCGAAAGGCCGGCTACTTTGATCGTCAAACCGGTGAGGTCTATGAGCTGCCCGAACCTTGGGAAAACTTCCGTGAGGATGTGATTGAAAAAATCAATGCCATCAACATTTCCCATCGCAGCCAACGCAAAGTTTCCGGTGCGCTGCACGAAGAGACTCTTTATGGCCCAACCAAAACCACCGGTCAGTTCGTAGTCCGCAAGTCTCTTGAAATGTTATCCGCCAATGAAATCTCCATGATTCGCGACGATGGTATTCGCAAAATTATTGAAAGACGTTTGGAACAACATGGCATTGAAATTGGCCGTGGCAAAAAGCCCGACAAGAAGAAATGGAAAGAAGCATTGGTCAATATGAAGATGCCTTCAGGTGTGCCGATTAAAAAAGTCCGGGTGCTTCGCAAAGAGCAGACCATTCAGCCCATCCGTCAAGGCAAATCCAGTGAAGCTTATGTGAAACCTGGTTCGACACATCATCTTTGTATTTTTGAATGGGACGAAAAGGGTAAAACCAAACGTGATGCGGTTTTTGTAACCATGCTCCAGGCGATTAACCGAGTCAAAAACAAACAGACGATTATTCAACGAACCCATCCAGAGCGACCCGATGCTAAGTTTGTCATGTCACTGAGCCGTGGGGAAATGGTGCAGGCAAATTGGAAGGGCCGTGAAGAATTGCTAGTTCTTAAAACTTCCATTTCCACAAATAATAGGCTTATTTTTGCGCGTCATACAGATGCCCGGAAAAGTGATGAAGTTCAAAAAATGGCATTTTCTCCAGTTGGTTATGGTACACTTCGCAAGGTCACTGTAGATCCATTGGGTCGGATTCGTTGGGCCAATGATTGACGAGGGGAGTTTCCGGGGATGATCAAACGCACGATAGAGATTTCGCGTCAGGCGGTTCATTTAACCTGTCGGCTGGGACAGTTGTTGATTGAACCTTACAAAGATCCCAATCGCATTGCGGGTTCCGAGGAGGTTTCCGGGAGCACTTCCGGGGATATTTCTGGGGGCCGGGGCACTTCCGGGGGTGGGGGGGCTTCGGTTCCTTGTGAAGATATTGGGGTGGTGATGGTGGATCATCCTCGCACGACTTATTCCCATGCCGCTCTTAGTACCCTCATGGATCAGGGGTGTGCGTTGGTGGTTTGTGGGCAGGACCATTTGCCCAATGGCATGATGCTTCCGTTTACCTCTCATGTCGAACTGGTGCATCGTTTACACGATCAGATTGAAGCGTCAAAGCCGTTACAAAAATCTTTATGGAAACAAATTGTCATTGCCAAGGTGAAGGCCCAAGCATTCAATTTGCCGACCGATACGCCTACGTATCGAAAGTTAATGACCTTGACGGGTGAAGTGAAAAGTGGTGATGTGACCAATGTTGAAGCACAAGCAGCCAAAGCTTATTGGGCCGCCTGGTTAGATGGCGAGCTTTTTACACGTCGAACAGCAACAAATTGGAGGGCAGGGGAGATCGGGGATGTTTCAGGGGAAACCGGGGGAACTTCCGGGGGGGTGAATGCTTTTTTGAATTATGGTTATTCGGTTTTGCGGGCCGGGGTGGGCCGTGCGATTGTTTCTGCGGGTTTGCATCCTGCGTTGGGGATTCATCATTGCAATCGTTCGAATGCTTTTTGTTTGGCAGATGATTTGATGGAGCCGTTGCGGCCGATGGTGGACCGTCGTGCTCGGGAATTGCACCAACGGGGTCGAGTTGAGCTGGATCAGTTAACCAAAGCGTATTTGTTACAGATTTTAGCCGAGCCGATTGGCCTGGATCAACAAGATGGCCCGTTGATGGTTCAATTGCATCGATATGTCGCTTCATTCGTACGATGTTTGCAAGGCAAGCAGAAGAAGCTCTCAATTCCCTTCTTGCTGAAATCGGATGGCTAAACGCTGATGACTTATATAAGTGGATACCGGTGTATGTGGATTATCACGATGTTTGATTTGCCGACGGATTCGAAGGCTGCTCGTCGGTCGTATACTCAATTTCGCAAGGGGTTGCTCAAGGATGGTTTTACGCAGATGCAATACAGCGTGTACATTCGGCATTGCGCTAGCGAGGAGAATACAGCCGTTCACGTCCAGCGAATTGAAAGGATATTACCCCCCGATGGCGAAGTTAGAATCATCACCATTACGGACAAGCAGTTTGAGCGGATTCGGATTTTCTGGGGAAAAAGGCGCAAGCAGACCCCTCCTCCCCCTCAGCAGTTGGAGCTTTTTTAAGGAGTTTTTTGCCGCATCTTCGTTGCTGCTAACACGTTACGGGAAGGGTAGTGTAATCGATCCCGACCTGTTAGCAATCCGCAACCCGCTGTGATTCTCTCTCTGTTTCTTTTTGAGTGTAATCGATCCCGACCTGTTAGCAATCCGCAACGGCAACTTTTTACTCGACCTCCCACGGTTCAGTGTAATCGATCCCGACCTGTTAGCAATCCGCAACCTTGGCAGCTTCTTGACCGATGAACGCTTCAGTGTAATCGATCCCGACCTGTTAGCAATCCGCAACCACCACCGTGAACGAAAGCCTCTTGGCTTCAGTGTAATCGATCCCGACCTGTTAGCAATCCGCAACGTGAATGCCGCGAGTGAGGGATTGTTTACAAGTGTAATCGATCCCGACCTGTTAGCAATCCGCAACTAAGAGCGTAATAGATTTAATTCTTCGATAGTGTAATCGATCCCGACCTGTTAGCAATCCGCAACTTGGCTGTCGGCTGCCTCAGGGCTTTTAAGAGTGTAATCGATCCCGACCTGTTAGCAATCCGCAACTATGGCTCTTGTGGTGTGCCAGTATCAATAGTGTAATCGATCCCGACCTGTTAGCAATCCGCAACGGTCGCCGCAAAGTGTAAAACAAGGGGAAAGTGTAATCGATCCCGACCTGTTAGCAATCCGCAACCCAGAAGTTTTGGTTGGCATGCAGACCAAAGTGTAATCGATCCCGACCTGTTAGCAATCCGCAACAATCAAGGGCGGTGGATTTGATGGAACGATAGTGTAATCGATCCCGACCTGTTAGCAATCCGCAACTACCCTGAGCCAGTCTTCAACCCCTGGGCAGTGTAATCGATCCCGACCTGTTAGCAATCCGCAACAATGTTCCGGATTCCCCGAGCTTCGAGCTTAGTGTAATCGATCCCGACCTGTTAGCAATCCGCAACGTTCATCCACGCGCTCGAGTAGGTATTGAGAGTGTAATCGATCCCGACCTGTTAGCAATCCGCAACGGCCACAACGGCGGACTGGGACACATTCGAAGTGTAATCGATCCCGACCTGTTAGCAATCCGCAACCGTAAAGCCGTCCGTCTCGAATCGTCAACAGTGTAATCGATCCCGACCTGTTAGCAATCCGCAACTGGTTGCTTGGTGGATTGCTTGTCGATTGAAGTGTAATCGATCCCGACCTGTTAGCAATCCGCAACCACGGCCGAAACGCCTGTCGACGCGGCCGCAGTGTAATCGATCCCGACCTGTTAGCAATCCGCAACGCAAACGATATTGGATACAAGCGACATTATAGTGTAATCGATCCCGACCTGTTAGCAATCCGCAACCGTCATTTATGCTGGAGAAAAGCCTGACCCAGTGTAATCGATCCCGACCTGTTAGCAATCCGCAACTCCCAGGTTTTCTCGCAAGGTCTTTTAACAAGTGTAATCGATCCCGACCTGTTAGCAATCCGCAACATTTATCAGGGCGCGAATCATACAGTTGCCAGTGTAATCGATCCCGACCTGTTAGCAATCCGCAACTTCGAGTCCCTCGTGCCCGGTGTCGGCCACAGTGTAATCGATCCCGACCTGTTAGCAATCCGCAACTGTCGTCATCAATCTCTCGCTGCATTTCAAAGTGTAATCGATCCCGACCTGTTAGCAATCCGCAACAACCACTCGCAGATCCTCACACCACTTCGAGTGTAATCGATCCCGACCTGTTAGCAATCCGCAACTAATAACAGCTATGGATGTATATTGCCCCAAGTGTAATCGTGCGGTAGCCCACGAATAGCGGATTCCAAACCGAACCGGGATAATGCCCGGCAGAAAGGAATCCATTATGACCGAATCAACTTCTAATTCATCCCAGGCCTCCCGCAACTTGTCGCCTCCTGAGGCACCACGTCGCCG
>JAJRRC010000101.1 GCA_024279865.1 Planctomycetota bacterium
CATGACACGATCATAGCCTTTGGCCCCGGCATTGGACTTACGCGGCTTGTGGCCGAGGGTGTCCAGGGTCGGGCGAAATAATTCCCAGTCGATAATTTGATCGAGTTTGGAGAGCGGGTCGGTATTCTTATCAAGGCGATCAAGTCGAATCTGAAGATCAAATAATCCGGTGAACATAGGATGCATCCTTGCAAAAGGAAGGAGAGAAAAGAGACACACGCCATCCTTGACGGGCCAAGGGGACATTTTATCAAAAAGTGGCGGAATGACTATTTTTCAAAGAACCCCAAGGTCATTGAAACCCCTGTGTATGATTATGTGTGATAACTGCAAAAAAACTTGCGCCCTAAGGAAAATTCCGGGGTGAATTCCGGGGGGGGGGTCACGGACGGGGGGGGAATTGGTGGATCACGCTTTTGAGCTTCGAAGCGTCCACATGGGTGTAAATCTGGGTGGTGCGGATGCTGGCGTGGCCTAGTAATTCCTGAACCACGCGTAAATCTGCTCCGCCAGCTAAAAGATGGGTCGCAAAGGTATGACGCAGCGTGTGCGGATGGACGTTGGTCAGACCCACACGCTGAGCATATTTGGTGACAATTTGCCAAACGACAATTCGTGTAATGGGGTTGCCCGTGCGTGAAAGCAACAAACGATTGGAGAGTCTGTCCGGACGTACGAGGTGGGGCCGAAGCTCATCGAGATAAACCTGCGTGGCCTTCATGGCAGGATTGCCCAATGGGACGATCCGTTCTTTGGACCCTTTGCCCATCACACGGGCGACTTGGAGTTCTGATTGAATGCTATCAATCTCCAAATCCGCCATTTCCGTGGCTCGCAAACCGCCTGCGTAAAGCAATTCAAGAATGGCGATATCCCGTTGGTACAACGCATCCCCCTTCTGAGGAGCTGTTAAAAGCGTTTCCATTTTCTCACGATTGAGATAATCAGGCAGTGGGCGGCCAATGGCTGGCTGAGACAAAAGTTCGCCCGCATCGGTTAATACATGTTCATGGGTGAACAAAAACCGGGTGTACACACGGATCGAGGCCACATGGCGTGCAATGCTCCTTGTGCTCAAGCCGTTATCAGACAGTGATTTAAGATGGTCTGCAATGCGGTCATGGTTTAACATGTCCCATTGCGTAAACCCTTTCTGTACCATCCATTGCCACAAATCTCGAAGATCTGCTGCATAAGCGGACAGGGTTGCTGGCGCAAAGCCGCACTCAATGCGACAATAGCTTAAAAATTCGCGCACGGACCTGGCCATCGCTGGATGTTCGACCCCAATAAGATTGGGCGTATTTATTTTGGGTGGTGTAATCAAGGAATGCCCGCCTACCTTTGTAAATCTGTAGTTAGATTTATCGACAGGCCACGCAAAAGGAAATTTCTTTCTAGTACAAATATCCCTATCGGACATCACTTCATCGAAAAAGGGGATTTCTCGGCTAAATTCTACTTAAATTTTCTCAAAGCCCTACCTGAAAAAAGAGGGACGCAACGAACTTTTAAATAAAATCCGAGCAATTGAGCTTGCCAACAGCGACCTGTTTGCTATTCTTTACCGCTTGGGGCGACGTAGCTCAGTTGGTAGAGCAAGGGATTCATAAGCCCTGGGTCACAGGTTCAAGTCCTGTCGTCGCCATTTGATTCGAAAATCGATGCCCGTAAAACCCTTTTTTTCTTAAAGGACTCTCACCATGGCCACTGCCACGCAAGTGAAACGCTATGCCATTGTCGGAACTGGCGGACGTATCGTCATGTTTCTGGAACCCATCTGCAAAGATTTCGCCGAAGAGACAGCCCTTGTCGGTATGTGTGACGTGAATCAAGGACGGCTGGATTATTATCAGAACAAAATCCAAAAAGATCATGGCTACGACAAAGTACCAACCTATCTGGCTAACGACTTTGACAAAATGATCGACGAAACCAAACCCGACACCGTCATCGTCTGCACCACCGATCAATTCCACCACGAATATATCATTCGCGCATTGGACAAAGGCTGCGATGTCATCACCGAAAAACCAATGACCATTGATCACGAAAAATGCAACGCTATTTTTTTGGCAGTCAATCGTACCGGTAAGAATGTGCGAGTTACGTTTAATTACCGATGGGGACCTGGGCCGTCCCTTGTCAAAGAACTCCTCCAAAAAAATACCATCGGCGAAATTATTCACGTCGATATGGAATATCTGCTCAACACCAGCCATGGCGCGGACTACTTCCGACGCTGGCATCGTGAAAAAGAAAAATCAGGCGGCCTGATGGTCCATAAATCCACCCATCACTTTGATCTGGTCAACTGGTGGATTGATGCAGCCCCTCAAACCGTCTTCGGGATGGGACGACTGGCCTTCTATGGCAAAGAAAACGCCCAAAAACGTGGCGTGGATTCCCCTTACGAGCGATATCTCGGTGCTGACACCAGCAAAGATCCCTTTGCCCTCAAAATTGAAGATGACAAAACACCAAAGCCCTCTATCTCGACAATGAAAAATATGATGGCTATCACCGAGATCAAAACGTCTTTGGAGACAACATCACCATCGAAGACACCATGAGCGTCTTGGTCAAATATCGCACGGGTGCGGTCCTTAACTATTCGCTCAACGCATATTTGCCACGCGAAGGGTTCCATGTTTCGATCAACGGAACCAAAGGACGCATTGAATACACCGAGTCCCATGCGTCGCACATCATCACCGGACAAAGTGAATCTGAACTGGCTGATACGATGAAATGGAAAACCCAACTGCTGGTTCAACCCATGTTCGGCGAAGCTTATGAAGTCGAAATTCCCTCCGCCAAAGGTGGACATGGCGGCGGTGATCCTAAAATTCAGGAACAAATGTTCAGCAATACCCCCCCAGAGGAAATCCTCGGCCGCAACGCAGAACACGAACAAGGTGCAGCCTCGGCTCTGATCGGCATTGCTGCCAATCAATCCTTTGTCAGTGGACTGCCGGTGCAGATTGAAGAATTATGCCCAGACTTGCCAAAAGTCGCTCATATGCACGAACTTAAATAGCTGTTTTCGTGTATCATCCGACCCATTATGGCAATGAACATCCTTATCCTCGGCAGCGGCGGGCGTGAACACGTCCTCGGCTGGAAACTAAAACAGTCCCCTAAGTGTGGCAAACTTTTCTTTGCCCCGGGCAATGGTGGTACAGCCTCACTTGGGACCAATTTGGATATGAACCCTGAAGTGGTCAACACCAAGTTGGTGGATGAGATTAACTATTTTTGCCGTCATAACGATGTCGAGATGATTGTCATCGGGCCTGAGGACCCGTTGGCGCAGGGCTTGGCGGATCGTCTGGCGAAGCCTGGTCGTATTATCTTTGGCCCAGAAGCCGCTGGCGCCCGACTCGAAGCGGACAAAGCCTGGGCCAAACAGCTTATGAGAGCGGCTGCGATCCCCACTGCCGAGGCTAAAATCGTCGACAACTACGAAGCGGCCGTCGCCTATATCGAAACCCGTGAACATGGCCTAGTTGTCAAAGCTTCTGGTCTGGCCAAAGGCAAAGGCGTGATTGTTTGTGATACCCCCGCCCAAGCCCTCGATGCCGTCAAACTCATCATGGTAGATCGAGCCTTCGGCGACGCAGGCAACCAAGTTATCCTTGAAGAAAAACTCAACGGCCAAGAGCTAAGCATCCTTGCCCTAGTCGACGGACACAACATCTTTGTCCTCGAACCTGCTCAAGACCACAAACAAGCCTACGAAGCAGACAAAGGCCCCAACACCGGCGGCATGGGTGCGTATACCCCCACCCCCTTGCTCACCGAGGACCTTCGCTCGATTATCGAACGGCAAGTCCTTGTCCCTGTGGTTGACGCGCTCAAGCGAGACAACGCCAACTTCAAAGGCGTTCTCTATGCGGGCCTGATGCTCACGCCAGGCGGCCCCAAAGTGCTGGAATTCAATACCCGCTTTGGTGACCCTGAAGTCCAGGCACTCATGATGCGACTCAAGGGTGACCTGGTGGACATCATGATCGCCACCGCACAAGGAACCCTCGATAAAGTGAGCATCGACTGGGACAAACGCTATTGCTGCTGCGTGGTCATGGCCAGCGGCGGCTATCCTGGCCCCTACGAAAAAGGACACCTCATCCTGGGCCTTGACGAAGTTGCCAAACTTCCCGACATCAAAGTGTTCCACGCAGGAACCAAACAAAGCGGCAAAGAAATCCTCACCAACGGTGGACGCGTCCTCAACATCTGTGCCATGGGCAAAACATTGGCCCAAGCACAAGAAAAAGCCAACGCTGCTTGTGACATGATCCAATTCAAAGGCGCCCACTTCCGCCGAGACATCGGCTATCGCGTGATGTGATTTTTTCAAGTTATCAGTTTTCAGTTCTCAGCTATCAGTAAGAGAATACGTACAAGAAGAGGCGTTCTTGGGGGTGTTGGTGTCGTTTGATAATGACCAAGCCACTCTCTGAAGTCTTCTGGAAGAGGTGGATTCGCTTTGTGAACGCCAGCGGCCGTGCGCTGGTGGCTATTCGTGTAAAATCTATCCCGTGATACAAACCGCTTGCTGTAAATCTTCTCGCATTTGGCTGGGCATGGCCTTCTTAATGCTCGCCACGTTGGTAGCCTATTTCCCTGCCACGCAAGCAGGCTATATCTGGGACGATGACTCCTACCTGACCGAAAACCATTTGCTAGAAACAGGCCAAGGACTTGCAAAACTTTGGTTTGAGCCAGGGTCCCATCCCCAATATTACCCGTTGGTCCATACGACTTACTGGCTCGAAATGCGTCTGTGGGGACTGAACCCCATGGGCTACCACCTCGTGAATATTTTATTTCATAGCCTCAGCGCGTTGCTCATCTGGCGTATTGTGACACTCTTAAAAATTCCGGGGGAAATTCCGGGGGGATTTCCGGGGGGGCTTCCGGGGGGGCTTCCGGGGGCTGTGGGATGGGTTGCTGCCGTCGTTTTCGCGTTGCATCCGGTGGGTGTTGAATCGGTGGCATGGATTACTGAACGCAAGAATGTGCTTTCCACCTTTTGTTATTTACTGGGGTTTTTGAGCGCTATTGGGCTGTTTGGTCTTGATGGTGAAAAGGACCGGGTGCATTGGCGATGGCTTTTGCCGACGCTGTTGTGTTATGTGCTGGCGTTATTGAGTAAGACGGTGACGGTTTCGTTGCCTGCTGCGATTTTGGTGGTGGTTTGGTACAAGTGGGGAAAATTGCATTGGCGTCATGGCCTGGCGATGTTGCCGCTACTGATCATTGGTCTAACGATGGGTTTGCATACCGCTCATATGGAGCAGCTTCATGTGGGGGCAGTGGGTCAGGACTGGGACATCAGTTTTCTTGAGCGTTGTCTTATTGCCGGCCGTATTGTGGTGTTCTATGTTGAAAAACTGCTTTACCCGGCCAACTTAATTTTTATCTACCCACGATGGAACATTCAAGTGAGCAACTGGCTGGATTGGCTCCCTTTGCTGGGCGTGATTGCAGCTCTTTTGTTTTTACTTTTCACCCATCGAAAAATTGGACGTGGCCCGTTGGCGGCCGCCCTTTTGTTTGGCGGCACGTTGTTTCCCGCACTGGGGTTTTTCGATGTGTATCCCATGCGGTTTTCTTTCGTGGCGGATCATTTTCAATACTTACCCAGCATTGCCTTGATCGTACTGGTGGTCGCGGCTGTGACCACGGGGATTCGCCGATTGCATTGGCCCCGTTTGGGGTTAATCGCAACGGTGGTCATGATACCTGCGTTGGGATGGACGACCTATCAGCGATGTTATGCTTATGAAAATGAAAAGACTTTGTGGCTTGATACCGTCTTGGCCAACCCTCAAGCAACCATTGCCTATTACAACCTAGGCAGCATGGAGATGAAAGCTGATGCCCCGATCAATGCCATCTTGCTGTTCAAACAAGCGATTCAGGTTCAACCGGGACATCCTCTTCCCTACATCAATCTCGCAGCAGCCTACAAACAAAACAAGCAAATTGATTCAGCCATAGGAGCCTATGAAACCGCCATTTCACTGTACACGGGTTTAGAACCTGAACGGGGAGGCGCTCATTTTCATTTGGGTAATCTTTTACTGGCTCGTTTGCAATACGCTCAGGCTGCGGAGCAATTTCGTTTGGCCTCGCTTTGCCGTCCCAAGCATGCGGACACTTACCGGTATTGGGGAGATTGTTTGTTACAACTCAAACAATACGCTCAAGCGAGTGAATCGCTTCGCCAAGCCACTGTCTTAGGCCAACACGAAGCCCAAACATGGTATAATTTAGGCGTGGCGTTACAGCAATCGCGACAACCTTTCGAGGCAACCCAAGCGTATCAGCAGGCCATTAGAGCTGATCGCCAATTTGCCAAAGCTTATGCAAATCTAGGCATTCTTCATGCCATGGCTGGCCGTCTTCCCACAGCCATTGGTTTGCTGACCCAAGCGGTGAAGATTCAACCGACGCGGCCGGTGCTTTTGAATTTAGCGAAGATGTTACAACAACAAGCTTTGGTTTTAACCAAAAGCGGACAACCCCGTCAAGCGACACAACTCAACCATCAGGCACTACAATGCATCCAACAAGCGCAATCTTTACAATTTAATTGACGGAGACAGCTCCCAAACCTATCCTTTAGGTATACGTTTCATGCCTCATTCTGACCCATCATCTCGATCTCGTCCTTCGCAACGTTTCTTTTTGCGAGGCTTAACGATCCTGCTTCCCAGCGTGCTAACCATCTGGATTTTGATCGCTGGTTATCAATTTATGCAGCAGCGAATTGCCGAACCCATCAACCGAAGCATTCGCGTTTCGATGGTCCAATGGTCTCCTTGGCCTACGGCATCCGAAACAGAAATGCGCACGGCCCTCAAAGGGCTCAGCCTCCAAGACCATGCCAAATGGCAAACCGCCATGGACAAGGCCGCTTGGACCAAGCAATACGTCAAGACCCAGAAGGTTCAACGATTGTGGTCCGACTATCAATTCCCCTTGGATTTGCTGGGGCTTATTGTCGCGATCATTTTGATTTATATCGTTGGCATGTTGCTAGGGAGCTATATCGGCCATCGGCTTTATCGACGCGGCGAGCAACTGCTTCAGCGTCTTCCATTGATTAAGCAGGTTTATCCTTCGGTCAAGCAGATTACCGACTTTCTCGTCGCAGGCAACAACGACAAACATCAATTTAGCCGCGTCGTGGCAGTTCAGTATCCTCGCGAAAGGGTCTGGGCCGTGGGGTTTGTCACCGGGGATACATTCAATGCCATTGACCAGAGCATTAACGAACCCTGTGTCACGGTGTTTATTCCCAGCTCGCCGACTCCGTTTACAGGCTACACCACAATTATTCCCAAGCGGGACACGATTGATCTGCCGATCACTGTTGAAGAGGCCATGCGATTTACCGTCAGTGGTGGCGTGGTTGCGCCACCTTCTCAGCGTACGGTAGCAATGCCGGTCCCTCAAATGGCCGATGAAGACAGTAAGTCAACGAAGAATTAAATTTTTCACTCTCACAAGGAGCTTTTTATGCAATTCACCATCACAGGCAAACGCTTGGAAGTCACCCCTCCGATCCATCAGTACGCCGAGGACAAAACCAACCGTTTTCCTCGCCTGTTTGATCGAATTCAGCAAGTCCACGTCATCATTGACAAAGCAGACAACCATGCTCATGAAGAAGTAGAAATCATTGTGCATATCGAACATGCAGCCCCGCTGATCGCCTCCAAGGCTGGGCCTGATCTCTATGCGTGCATTGATGATGCTGCGAGCAAAATTGAACGCCAACTACGTGATCACAAAGAAAAACTTCGCGATCACAAGCACTAGGTCACGTATTTCCAGACCGCTTCGGTCAACAAACCAAGCTGCCCGTTGTTACAATTAGGACGCTGAACACGTTTCATCGTTTCCCAGTTGTCCTCATTGGGTATAAAATATCCCGCAAGGACAAAGAATTGAATGCCTGAGATAAATTGCTGTGTACGCAAGTGATCAGGAACCTTCAATTGCAATTGGTATAAAAGAGCACGCTTATGAAACTCCAGGACTTTATTACTGCCGAAACAATCGTCCCACAACTCGTCGCCACCGAGCGTGACGACGTGATTAGCGAATTGGTGGACGCATTGGTGGCTGGGGGAGCCGCCCCGAAAAACCTACGTAACACGTTGATCCAAGAGATCATCGACCGCGAGAAAAAAGGTTCGACGGGCTTTGGCAAAGGGGTTGCGGTCCCTCATGTGAAGCATGAAAAGATCAAAAAAATTGCCGCTGCCGTCGGCATCAGCCCCTCAGGAGTAGACTTCAATGCTCTGGACAAGAACCCTGTGTATAGCGTGGTTTTGCTGCTGAGTCCCAAGGACAAGCCCGACGAGCATTTACAGGCCATGGAAACCGTCTTTTCCAACCTGCAAAAAGATATGTTCCGTCGATTCCTTCGCCAAGCCACCGACGTTCAGGCGGTGACAGACCTGCTCGAAGAAGCTGACTCTCAGCAATTGTAAAATTGACATTCATCTGCCTTATTCAGATCAATACAGACCTTATTCCGTGAAAATACGCGTTACCATCCTCAATCAGCTTGGCCTCCATGCACGACCTGCGATGGCCTTTGTCGACTTGGCCAATCGCTTTAAAAGCGACATTCGTGTCAGCAAGGGCAAGCAAGTCGTTGACGGCAAAAGCATCATGCAAATGATGATGCTTGCCGCCACGCAGGGGACCGAGCTTCTTATTGATGCCGATGGGGCTGATGCGTCCAATGCTTTGGCTGACCTTGAAAACCTGGTCAACCGCAAATTTGACGAAGAATAAATTGAAGTTCTCAGCCTTCAGCGATCAGCTTTCAGCAAGAGAATGATCGGGGGGTGGTTTGTTAAGATCGGGTCCGAAATCGCCAGCCTCGTTTGAGTAGATACATCGCTGGTGCGGACAAGGTATAAGTGACAAATCCGACTGCCATGCTGATCTGTGGGGCAGAGAGTAGCAGCATGACTACCATTAAGATCATGGCAAACACGCCGAACTTGGCCCGGCCACGGACGTAGCGGTTCGCCACATGCACATATTGCAAACGCCCCACCATCGCCCCAGCCATCAAGAGCATGATGCCCACCATGGCCACCGAGGTCAATTGAATCAACCAGTGATGTGAATCCAACTGCGACAGAAAATGCTGATGCAGCAGAACCAAACTTCCCACCGTGCCAGCGGCCCCCGGCGAAGGTAGGCCGTTAAAAATCAGGTGGTCCACTTCGTCAGGCTCATCAAGTTCTGCATTGAACCTCGCAAGCCGTAATGCCACGCAAGCGACATAAATTCCCGCAGCAGCCAGTGAAACACGGTCCAGATAAGCATCCCCCTGAAGTGACAAAAACGGCGTCTGAACCCCCATCAGTTGAACCACAATAAAAGCAGGCGCCACGCCAAAGGTCACCATGTCTGCCATCGAATCAAGCTGTTCGCCCAATTCACTGGTCTGGCGAGTCAATCGAGCCACGCTGCCATCCAGGCCATCAAAGACCATCCCCACGAATAAAAAAACTGCCGCAAACGTCAGCGGGGTCCACCCCCAAGGCAACGGAGTCTCCAGCGGACGGCTCGCAAGGAACACCGCAAAAAAACCACAAAGCAAATTGCACAACGTCAACGTCGAAGGCAAGATCGCCACCGTCCGTTGACCGGCACTTAGACGACGCTCGCCATCAGGCTTTAATTCTCGTTGAGGTGAATGTTCGCTCATAATTGGCGTATCATAGCCGTAAATGACAAACGCATCATCCAATCAAGCCTCATCATGGAGCCAGCGCCTGCTGTCAGCAGCCATTTTTGCCGCGAGCCTGGCGGTCTTGGTCGTCGCGGCATCACTGGCGTCGGACCCTGCCGGACATGGCACGCATCAACAGTTGGGCTTGCCGCCTTGTGGTTTTTTAGCCGGGACAGGCTTGCCTTGCGCGACCTGTGGCATGACCACCGCCTTTAGCCATGCAGCCCACGGCCGCATCTTTACCGCCATGATTACCCAGCCCGCAGGAGCAGTTCTCAGCCTCCTCACCGCCATGATGACCCTCATCAGTGCCTACACCCTCTGGCATGGCATCGGACTCGGAGCCCTGTTCCAATGGCTCTGGCAACCTCGATCGGTCGTCAGCTTGCTGATCCTTTGTGCCCTGGCGTGGGGATACAAAATCGCCCGCGTTACCTACGGCTTCTAAACTTTTTTTCATAATTTTCTGATGCCCCCCAGATGCCCCCCAGACGCGCAAGCTGTTAGCTTGCGGCTACGACAACTCACCCGCACTCTCATAAGAACGCCAGACAACTATTTTAAATCAACGTAAAAGTGAACCGCCAACCCAATCAGCAAGCTTTAAGTCCATGCTCCCCAAGCAAGGCTTCTAAAACCTTGTGGTTGTCAGCATCCATCTCGCACATCGGCAAACGCACCACGCCACGATCCATTCCCATGATCGCCATGGCAGTCTTGATCGGAATTGGATTCGTTTCGATGAACATGCCTTTGAACAGACTAAACAAAGCCAGATGCAACGCACGGGCCGCAGGATAATCACCGGCCAGCCCTGCATCGGTCAATGCTTTGACACGACTGGGAACCAGATTCGACAGTACGCTCACGACACCTTTGGCGCCCACCGACATCAACGGCAACGTCAACGAATCATCGCCTGACAAAATTGTAAAGTCATCAAGGCCACAAAGCTGAGCAATTTCCGATGCCATATCCAATTGGCCTGTGGCTTCCTTGACCGCGACAATCTGAGAATGCTGCGCTAAACGGGCAATGGTTTGCGGGGTCAACGTCACACCCGTGCGGCCGGGAATGTTGTAAAGCACCACGGGAACGCCCACGTCGGCAATCTGCATAAAGTGCCGATAGAGACCTTCCTGGGTTGGCTTGTTGTAATAAGGATTCACGCTCAGCACCGCATCAACGCCCACGCCCTTGGCATGACGGGTTAATGCAACTGCTTCGGTGGTGGAGTTCGAACCTGCCCCGGCGACGATGGTGACTTGCCCAGCGGCCGCTTCAGTCACGGTTTCGATGACCTGACGATGTTCATCATGGCTCAACGTGGGGGATTCTCCGGTTGTGCCACAAGGCACCAAGCCGTCGATTCCTTGCTCAATTTGATAAGCCGTGTTGGCCTTGAGTTGTTTCTGATCCACCTGTCCATCAGCGGTGAATGGGGTAATCATGGCCGTCAAAGCGCCTTGGAGTTTCATCGTTGGATCCCTTTTCAAATAGACCAATATGCGCACAATGTAAATGGCTTCTAGCAACGGATCAACCAGGGGCTATAATAATTCCATTCTTTTGGAGTCTTTTCATGTCCCAAAATATCACCCTCAGCCTACTGGCGCCGACTCCATTTCAGCCTCAAACGTCAAGCCATCAGGACATTGCATCCCAAATCCTAGCGTTCTGGCAAGACCAACTCCAAGCTGTTTGGCCAAGTCGACCAGACCTTGTGCTGCTGCCTGAATGCTGCAACCTGCCCCATGAATTTCCAATCGAACAATGGCGGCCTTACGCAGAACAGACCCGCGATCAGTTTGAGGTGTTCTTTGGCGAGCTGGCCCGGGAGCATCAATGTTACATCGCTTTTGCGCCTTGTCGGCTAAACCCCAATGGAACCTTGCTCAATTCAGTCCAGATGCTTGATCGCACAGGGCAAACGCTTGGCCAGTATGACAAAACACATCTGACCCTAAGTGAAATAGACGAAGGAGGGCTCGTTTGTGGCCAAGGGCCCGTCCTCTTTGAAACGGACTTCGGCCGCATCGGAACCGCCATCTGCTTTGACCTGAATTTCGATAGCCTCAAACAACGCTATCAAAAACTCAAGCCCGACCTGATGCTTTTCTCGTCCATGTTTCATGGTGGACTCCAACAAACATCCTGGGCGTACGATCTGCGATGCCACTTTGCCGCAGCCATCTGGGATCTGCCTAGTGCGATCCTTTCCCCCGTCGGCCAAACCCTCGCCACCACCACCAATTACACCCGCCACGTCACCGAGACGATCAATCTGGACTGCCAACTAATCCACTTGGACTACCACGCGGAAAAACTTCGTGCAATGAAAAAGAAATATGGCCAAGCAGTCACCATCACAGACCCTGGCCTTCTCGGCTCGGTCCTTGTCACCAGTGAATCTCCGGACCGGACCGCCATGGATCTCTTCGTAGAATTCCAAATGCAGCCCCTCGATGCCTATCTCCAACAAGCATTGACACAGCAACAAGCCTAAAAACATACACCCTCCCAAAAGAACCCACAGCGTATGCCTCGCGGCCATGCTACCATAAGAACCATGCTCAAATACCGTCTTATCTTTGGCCCGATCATGATTGCTTCACTGCTTGGGATCTTTTATCTCGACAACCAACTCGACCGTATCGACATCACGGGAACCATCTGGTCGGACCTTTTTGGCGGACGAAGCTACCTTCCCTCAGGCTTATTACTACTGGCGAGCTTTCTGGTCCTTATTTGTCTTGGAGCGGGTGAACTGTGCAACATTTTCAAAGCTAAGAACATCCATGCCGACCGAACCATTGTCACGGTTGCGGGGGTGAGCGGCTGTCTTCTCATGTTTGCCATGCCTCACACGCTGGATGCTCAATCAGCGATGGCGATTTTTGCCACCCTGCTCATCGGCCTATTTATCTTGGCGTTGCTCAAACATAGCTGGATCACCAAACGTACCGAAGGCGCGGTGGGTGCTGCTGCGGTCACAATGTTTTCATTGATTTATCTGGGACTGATGCCTGGCTTTTGGGTCACGATCCGCCGCTGGCACAGTGCGTGGGTCGTCGTGGCGGTGTTATTGATTATCAAGAGTTGTGATATTGGCGCGTACTTCACCGGCCGAGCGATCGGCAAACACAAATTGATCCCTTGGCTCAGTCCAGGCAAAACATGGGAAGGGCTCGCCGGCGGGGTCCTGCTCTCGGGCTTGGTCGCAGGCAGCCTTGCCTGGCTTAGCAACCACTTCGGCGTGGCGGGCGTTTATCGACTTGAAGAAGGCACACGCATTTTTCATCCGGGCAACTATGATGTCCTGCGTTCAGTTGGAGCGGGCCTGCTCATGGGGGCCGTGGGCCAGTTCGGCGATTTGACCGCCAGCCTGTTCAAACGGGATGCTCAAATCAAAGATTCAGGCAACGCCATTCCCGGATTCGGAGGCATTTTGGACGTGATCGACTCCCCGGTCGTTGTTGCTCCCGTGGCCTACTGGCTCTTAAAATGGGGAACGCAATGGCTCTGAAGCCCCCATTTTCTTCTTTTTTATGGCCTTTTTTACAAAAAAACATTTCAATCTATCATTTTTTGCCTATTTGGCCACCACTGTTGATTCGAATGGGTATAATTGACCGATTGGTATGAGAAAGGCTGCCCGTGTGGGTCGCCTAGGATTATATTTGAATCTGGAGAGATATCATCGCTAGAAGAGGCTTTCGACCGAGTCCGCGAGAAGCGGGTAAACGGCTACGTGTCAACGAATTTATCCGGACACCCACTGTCTTTTTGATTGGTGAGGAAAACGAAAAAATTGGCCTGGTCCCTACCGACGAAGCCAAGCAGCGTGCGCGCGATGCGGAGATGGACCTTGTCGAAGTCTCTCCCAACTCCGACCCGCCGGTCTGTCGCATCATGGACTACGGCAAGTGGAAGTACCAACAGAGCAAAAAAGAACAAAAAGCTCGCACCCACAGCAAACAAAGCGAACTCAAAGAAGTCCGCTTACGTCCAAAAATCGACAAGCACGACTTGGAAATCAAAACCACCCGAGCCACCCGCTTTCTCAATGAAGGCCACAAGGTTCAGTTCACCATGCTCTTCCGCGGTCGTGAAATGGCACATCAGAACCTCGGCATGGACATCATGCGAGGCATCGTCGAGTTGCTCGAACCTTCCAGCAAACTCGAAACCCCGCCACGCATGGCCGGCCGTCGCATGATCATGATCCTCGCACCGGATAAAACCGGCAGCGAAAAGAAAAAAGCGAAAAAAGCAGCAGCCGCCAAGGTAGCCAAAGCAGCCAAAGCAGCCGCCAAGGAAACACCCCCCGTAGCCGCCGCTGCTGAGGCAGCTACCACGGCAGCCCCTGAAGCTCAGTCTGCTTAAAGCTCAAACATCGCGGTAACCTAAAATTACCCAAAGGCACAAAGACACAACCGATCTGACCACCAGATCCCCTCGTGTCTTTGTGCCTTTTTTCTGTTTTTAAGGTTTGAAATTAGCCGTACGCTAACAGCGCCCCGGGGGGGGCATCCGCAGAATTGCTTTTTTCAATGATGTTAATTTCGTTCACATCACGTCAGACGCGCAAGCAAGTTTGCTTGCGGCTAAAGCTCAAACAAAATGATAAGCAAGTATTGTTTATACCACAGCTCGCAATGACAGAAAATTTCTCACTTCAAACGATGCGTCAAACTATGCGTCAAACAAGGTGCTTTCTTGCCCGTTGTCTACGGCGGCGTTAATTCGTTGGGTTGCTTTTTCGGCATATTCTTCGGATATCTCACAGCCGACCCAATGGCGATCTAATTGATTGGCAACGGACAACGTTGTCCCACTACCGACGAAGGGATCGAATACCAAATCACCTTCATTGCTTGATAGTTTGACAATGCGTTCAAGCAATGACTCAGGGAGTTGGCAGGGATGCCATTGCTGGCGTTCGCGGAAGGTGCCACACAAACGTGAGAGATACCAGGTATCTTCATCGGCTCGGAAGTAACGAGCGAGTTCGTCGGCTTGGGCGTTTTGGGGACGGAGGTACCATGTATCGTCAGGCAATTTACCCTTGGGATTGGCGCGTTTGTCATTGTAGGTCGTTTGACGGGCCGAGGCGACGGCAATGGCTTGCCTATTAAACGTGAACGGCATTTTTTTAATGATATTCTTGCAACCCACGGCAGCTGAACCCACACAATAAAACAAATGGGCGTGCGAACGATTGAATTTAATTTTACAGTTCTGGCCAAACGTGTAATGCCAAATGATCCAGTTGCGGAAGACCAGTTGGCCTTGACGTTCGAGATGTTTGAGATGCAAGCGGATTTCAGCAGCATATTCGTCGCCGATGAGGATATAAAAACTGCCGCTGGGCTTGAGCAAACGGGCGCAGCCGTCGATCCAATGCTGGGTCCATTGGATGTATTCTGCATCGTCGCGTTTGTCTTCGTATTGGTCGTACTGGTAGCCAATATTGTAAGGCGGATCTGCAAAAATCAGGTCTACCGAGTCGGCAGGCCAGTTGGCCATGGTTTGAAGGCAATCGCCTGGGGCAATGGAATCACAATGCATGTTTGAGGAGGTTTGGGTGGTCATGGCTGCGATTTTAACAGAACTGGACAAAACGGGTAGAATACCGTTCTAACCAAAACCCTCAATCAAAGGTCCGCACTTATGAGCCTTAACCGCCCGACACCATCTGAAGAAGAACCAAGCGTTCAGATTAAGTTTACGTTTGAAGATCCCCATGCCATGGGACAAACCGAAAGTAAAAAGGTGATCCCCGCTCGTTTGGGCGATTCTGTCTTGGGTGCTGCTCTGGATGCGGGCATTGAAGTGGAACACGCGTGTGGGGGCGTGTGTGCTTGTTCAACTTGTCATATTTATGTAAAGCAAGGCGAATCGCTTTTGTCCGAGGCTGATGATGATGAATTGGATCGCGTGGAAGAAGCCGCGGGTTTGCAGATGAACAGTCGGCTATCTTGCCGCACGGTGATTGAAGAGAATGGGGAGATTCATATCATCGTCCCCGCGTGGAACCGCAATGCGGTCAAAGAGCAGCCGCACTAAAGCGGGCTCTGCCTCCCTGCCATCTATGAATAAAGATATGAATCCGACTCTTCAGAAGACTTCAGAGTTCGGCGTTGTGATGAATACACGCTCACGTATTGGGACTGGGAACACACCTTGGGCTCAATGGCATGGGTGTTCAGGTCAGAGCGAAGCCCCTATTATCCGCTTTATTTATTTGCAATCCCAAAGGGTACATGGACCATGGGGAGGTTCCCGGCATCTGAGTGGAGATGGTCTTTTTGGTCATCAAAGAACATGTGAGGTTTTAAGACTGACAGAATACGGTCTTTTTTCATACCGCCTAGGAAAAAGATTTCATTGGCACTGACACCCCAGTTTTCCAAGGTGGTAATGACCCGCTCGTGAGCTGGGGCATTTCGGGCGGTCACGATGGAAATTCTCAAAATACGCTGATACTGATTGTCGTGTTCCACTTTTTCATCTTCACACTTCTGAAGAAAAGAGAGTTTTTTGAACAGATCCGCCAAGGGGCCTGGCTGATGGGATATGTCTGATTTTTCAAATTCATTATTTTGAAATTTTGCGATGCCTTGCTTTTTGTACAACACTTCTGACTCGTCGTCGGCAATCACGCCGTCGAAGTCGAAGGCGATGCGAAGCCCTTGATCCGTTTCGTCATCCTCCACTTTGCATGGCAACACCGTGCCCGCTGGATATCCATTATCAATGGCTTTGCGAACATCGACATCATTGGCGGACAAAAACAAAGATGCGTTAAAAGCGGGGATATATTCGTAGGGAGACTTGCCCTCCATAAAGGCAGCCCGGGAAATATCCAGGCCATAATGTTTGATGGATCGAAAGACGCGTTGGCCTGTGGCAGCGGAGTTTCTCGATAGCAGGACGACTTCGACGGGTCTGGTTTCTTCAAACCGTTGATTGATTTTTAGAAATCGTTTGATAAACGGGAAGGCCACGCCTTTGTTTAAAACGTGATTGATATTTTCTTCTTGAAATGTTTTGTACGCGTTGTGGCCTTGGGTTTCAAAAACGGTATTGGATTCATCAAGGTCAAACAAGGCACTGGACGAAATGGCGATGACCAGCTTGTTTTCGATTGGATATTCCATCAATTTCTCTCTATTAAACCGACGATGTATACGAACACAGTTCCAGTAGGTTCCCCTGGGGGTCTGTAAAATAGACCAACCGTTTTTGGATACCTCCATCATAAGTAACTTGTGCGTCAGGAACGGTCATGGGTTGGCCGACCAACCGAACCCCTGCTTTTTTTAACTGGGCCACCATCAGGTCCAAATCGTCCACTTCAAAGGCCATGTGTCGCAGGCCCGGATGATGGGGCGATCCTGCGGGCAAAGTCGGGCTAACTGGATTGTGATAGTCGATCAGTTCGAGCCTTGGCCCTGCGGGTAATTGAAGATAGACCACGTGAGCTTTGACATCGGGGAGGCTGACGACTTGTTGAATCCAGTTGCCTTGGATAATGACATCTTTGGTTTTTTGGAATCCCAGGACATCGCAATAGAACGCGATCATGGCATCCATATCATGCACGACGATATTGATATGGTCGATGGTTTTAAGCGTCAACATGCGATTGCACCAATTCCACAATACGGTCACGATGCGTTTGGAGAAGTTCTTTTTGTTCAGGCCAGCACATAGAAGGCAGGTCATTGATATCGAACCATTGCGGTTGGCCGTGGCGGTGTTCTTCTTCGGGAACAACGTCGATTTGGGATGTCACAAAGAGGAAGAAATGTTGGGTGACCCAACAGGACTTTGCCCCGTTTAGGCGTGAACGGGTTCCTAGGTCAACCAGTTGAACCAATTCGGTGAAGCCTGCTTCTTCGGTGATTTCTCGATGGGCTGCTTCGAGGATGGTTTCCCCGTCTTCAACGCCACCTTTGGGCAAAACAAAACCGGGATGGCCGTCTTGGGTTCCCATGGCAATGAGAACGCGGCCGTCACATTCTCGAGCCACGACACCACCTGCGGCGGTGCGTTTTTTGATTTTTTCAGGTTTGACGTACCAGGAATCATCAATGGCCTTCATCGGCAAATGCTCCCTGCAAGAGTTGCTCGGTTTGAGGCTTGCCTAGTTCACTTTTACCAAACCCTTGCAAAGCACCCGCCATGACGGCTTGAGCTTGGGCATCTGCAAAATCAGAAATGAGCATCATCTTCGGCACATCAGCTTGACTTGTAAGCCTTCCAATAAGATCAATGCCTGTCCCTGGCTCAAAAATCCCGCCGTCAAGGACGCGATTGATCAGCAACAAAGTGCGGCCGGTGAGCTGTCCTTCTAAATCTTTTTCGTCATTGATCACTTTGACCGGCACGTTGGGTAAAACCTGCTCGACTTTAAACTTCAGCATATAGGTATCAGGCCCACAATGGCCTACGAGAATCACTTGGTCTGCTTGAGACATTGTTTTTTTCCAAGCTGTCAGCTGTCAGCCTTCAGCGTTTCGTAAAAGAAGATCATTCAACACAAATTATACTATTTATTCCGTCACCCAACGTTTAAAGACATTAAGCATGGCCTGTTGCATTTGCTTGGTTTCATTGATGCTTTTGCGAAACGCTTGAACGTCACGAAGCGTCACCACTTCAAATACCTGGCCTGTACGAGCTTTAAAGCGATGGACTTGCATGTTGCCTTTGTTGATCGCTTGGCGTATGACGAGGGGCTTGAGACCTGTCAGCGTGGGGATCATGTTCACAGGCACAGGGTCCTTGAGTCTCTTGAACCATTGATGTAGCGTGGTCGATTTGCCTGACATAAGTAATGCACTCCTGCTCTTTACTTCGGCAAAATCTGTGGGCAGTCTTTGATGAGCGTGCAATTTTCACAGTCAGGCTTGCGAGAAGCACAGACCTGACGGCCATGAAAAATGAGCAAATGCGAGAGCAATGTCCAATTTTTCTTCTCAAACAACCCCATTAAATCCTGCTCAATTTTTTTAGGGTCTTTCTCAGTCGTCAATTCCATCCGTCGAGCGAGCCTCCCCACATGGGTATCGACCACGACACCTTCATTTTTCCCAAAAGCATTGCCCAAGACCACATTAGCGGTCTTTCGGGCCACCCCGCCAAGGGAAAGTAAGTCGTCCATGTCCGCAGGCACTTCGCCCTCAAAATGCTCTGTCAATCGTTTGGCTGCCGCCAGAATATTTTTAGATTTATTGCGGTAAAACCCCGTGGAATGGACGAGTTCTTCGAGTGATTCTTGTGTAGCCTGGGCCATTTTGGCAGGCGTTGGGTATTTTTTAAAGAGTGCGGGCGTGACCTTATTAACCCGTTCATCGGTGCATTGAGCGGATAGGATTGTCGCCACGAGCAATTCAAAGGGGTTGCGATGGATCAAGGCACAAGTCGCATCGGGGTATAACTTGAGCATGGCCCGGTATAGCCGACGCGCCCGTTTTTTCAATTCCGTAGATGGAGCCTCACTCATGCGGTCGCTCCGGGCGAGCTGGGGGTTCCGGGGGCGGGGGTTCCGGGGGGATGGGATTGGCCGGTTTCCCAAACTTCTTGTTTCCAGACAGGGAGTTCTTGTTTGAGGCGATCAATGAGATAGCGGCAAGCCTCAAACGAAGCTCCACGGTGTGGGGTCGCCACTTGAATCACCACACTGGCCTCGCCGATGGCGACTTTGCCTTGGCTATGGATCATACGGATGGCCCGGGCATCGAACCGTTCTGCCGCATCCGCCACCATAGCATTGAGTAGCTTCAGGGCCATCGGTTCGTACACTTCATAATTGAGGTATTGCAACGGCCCCATTTGCGGATGCGTCTGGGCCCGCGTGCGACCGAGAAAAACACACTCTGCACCACAAGCCTCAGGCCAATCCAATGCCACTGCCTCGACACCCCCGGGGGGACCGGGGGGACCGGGGGGACCGGGGGCGAGCTGAACATCAAAATGTCGTAAAATTTCCGTCATGGCCGTATTGTAACGAGCCATGAGAAGATCGTCTTGGACTTAGGATTTTTCTTGAACGTGAGGCGTTGTAAAAGTTCCATTCGAAGTCATTTGAGGGGAAGGAACCGGGGGAACCGGGGGAACCGGGGGGACCGGGGGTAAGCTTCCGGGGGCATTGCCGGGGGCGGGGGAAGGGAAGTGAACGGGATCTTCACTGAGTGGCTCTTCGGGGAGGGCATCGTCTGAGTCTTCTGGATGCTGCTGCTTCATGAGCACCTTGTTCTGAGCGGACTTGATGGCTGTTACTGCCACAAAAGCAAAGAGCACAAAGAAGATCGCCAAGACATATCGCCATCGCAAGAAAACCATCAAGCAGCCAATGACTGCAAAACCCAAGGACAGGGTGTACAACGTCATGACCGTTTGTTTAATCGTTAAGCCACTTTTACGGAGCTGGTGATGGAGATGCCCTTGATCGGGACTAAAAATCGGACGGCCGGCAATCTTCCGCCTAAAAATCGCCAACGTGGTATCCGTAAACGGCATGGCAAAAACCACCAATGCCGCCATCACCAGAGCTGGAGCAGGACCCGGCGCATGAGCCAACAACAAAATCGTGGACACACACAAATAACCCAACAACAAGGAACCGGCATCGCCCATAAAAATATTGGCGGGATGAAAGTTGTAAGGCAAAAATCCTAAAATCGCCCCCAAGATTGCCAAACACATCACCAACCGAATCGGACTGGTAATCAAGTCGACCCCCGGCAACTCCGCCTGCGGATTGGATAACCCAATGGCCACAATAATTGAAATCACCAAAAACCCTGTGGTGGCAATGGCACTCACACCCGATGCCAAGCCATCCATCCCATCAAGCAGGTTCACAGAATTACATCCGCCAAGCACCAGGACCGTAATAAAAATCGCGCCCAGCACATAGGCTGCGGTATCCATATAAGGGAACACAATCCCAAGTGATTTAAAAGAATCGGATACCAATTCCGTGCCTAAATCACCAGACACCAAGGCTGCTGCTGCAAAAAGCTGGCCACCGATTTTGATTCGAGGCGTGACGCTGTAAACATCATCAATCACGCCGGTCAGGATAATCACCGTCGCACCAATGGCAATGGCAAAGGGGAATTTGACATGCATCATCCCCATGGCAACCACACGTGAATCGTGGGGTTGAATCACAAAACACATTAGAAGCCCCGCCAACCAGCCAAAGAACAACGCCAGCCCGCCAAGATAAGCGACCGGTTGAAGATGAATCTTTCGTTTGAAGTCAGGCAAATCGACCACGCCGTTGCGGATCGCCAACATGCGGACCAGAGGGGTTGCCAACAGAGTCACAAAGAAAGCCACAAAGAAAACAGACATGTAGGGCGCAAGCACATCGCTGGCGGTGAGCTTTGCAACTGAATCTGTACTGGCTGTTACCAGTTGACCTATCGTCAACAGGGGATCCATGATGCCTCGCTGTTTCTGCCCCTCCAAGGGCGGTAAGCATGGCCGCGTGAATTTGCGAAACACCGCCTAATGGGGCGGTGTTTCACTTTTATTTTTTTTGCACTGTGTTCAACACATCATTACACAGTTTTTCATACAACGGCCTTCCTCAACAGGAGAACGTTTTAGACCTTGCGATCTTCATCATCTTCATCACTTGGCGAACCCTTGAGATCGGTGATTGAATCGGATGTTAACAAGGAAGATTTCACGTCATCCTGATAGGCCACCGCATCGAGCGATCCATTTTGACGGTACTGCCGAAACGCTTCATAGTTCTTGCGGAAGTAGCCGCCGGCACTGGATTCCACGGCATTGAGGATGATGCCTAGCATCACCGCGGCATTGCCGTCGAGCATACGAAGCATACGACTCACCATCCCTCGTTGATCTCGAGCAGCCCGCACCACCACTGCCACCGCATCAACATGCTTGGACAGGATCTGTGCTTCACTGGTCAACAACGCAGGAGGTGCATCAATGAGAATCACATCATAACGGGCTCGACAATCATCAAGCATCTGTTGGAAGGCGCGGCCTTCGAACAGTTCTGGTGCAACGGCAGAGCTACCGCCTGCTGTCAAAACATCCACGGATGGATCAACCATGTGCATGATCGCATTGTCCAACGTGCTAGTCCCTCGAAGTACTTCAGCAAGCCCAGTACTACCACGAACACCAAAGAGCCGATGCTGCACAGGTCGACGGAAGTTGGTATCAACCACGAGAACCTTGCGGCCGTCATGCGCCAAGCTCAAGGCCAGGTTATTGACCACCGAAGAAGTTCCTGATTCAGGCTGCGGACCGACGAGCATGATGGCACAATGACCACTGCGTTCAGCGGCGGTGAGAATTGCGGTGCGCACCTGCCGGAAGGATTCCGCCATGAGGCCGGTGGGATCTTTCTGGACCACGTTTTCAATTTCACGTGGACCCAATTCATCTTCACTGGCCAAGGGCAATACGCCCAACACCGTCGCATGAGGAATCAACATCACGTCACTTGGACTCTTGACGCGTTGGTCAAGCAGTTCTTTGACGAAGATAAAGAGCAAGAAGAATGCTTCAAGCAACACCACGGTGGTAACGATCACGCCCGCTTGGGTGGGGAAGGTCAATCGTGGTGTGGTCGCAGCCAAATGGTTGGTCACGCCCGCACTATCAGGGCGGCTATCACGAATGGCCATGTCGTCGAGCAATTTTTGAGCTTTGTTGCGTCGAGCGATGATACTTTTGGATTTTGCTTCGATGACATTGTATTCGGTGAGGGTTTCGGTCAGATCGCGTAATCTAGCGCGGGATTCTTCGAGTGCCGGTTGCATGCCGATGATCTGACCTTCGTAGGTTGCGACCGCTTTTTGGGATTGATCCAAAGCGACTGCCTGGCGTTCACGCAGCAAGTTATCCACTTCGCGTTTGCGTTCGACTTCGGTGGCTGCAATTGTACGATCCACTTCTAGCACCGCTCGATGATCTTTTCCAAATCGGTGCATGAACACATCACGTTTTTCACGCAAAACACGTAGCCGTTCATCACGACCCGAAATGGCAGGGTCCGCTTCGACCTTCGCCAAAGCATCAGGGCCAATGGCAATGCGACCTTCTGCGTGAGCAGCCTTCAAAGCACGGTACACTTCACGCGAGGTTTGTAGATTCACCGCAATCACCGAAGCCTGGGAAGCCAATTCGTTGTAGGTCAGATTGGCTTCATCATTGGCTGTGTGGAGCGTCGCCAAGTCATGTTCTTCGCGGAACTGTTTGAGCTGCTGCTGAATGTTTTGATATTCGTCTTCAGCTTTATCTCGTTCACGGACAAATACTTTCCGCACGTTGGAAGTATCGGTTCGCTTACGGTTTTCATATTGATCGCGATAAGCTTCAATAATGCTGTTCAAAACCAATTGAAGGTCCTGTGACTGATTGCCTCGCAGCTTGAGCTGAATCAGAGTTGAGCCAATGATCTGGTTCGCAAAGAAATTCTCCCGGAGTGTTTCCTTGGCCTTTTGCACATCGGTGCCGAAGTGGCGGAACCATCGTGTTTCACGGAGGGCTGGTTTTTTAATTGCAGCTTCGATCACGTCATCGGACTTGATCATGATCACTTGGTTCTTGATAAACGCACGCAATACATCAAGACGTTGCTGCTTGGGGCTACCCCCCACGGAAGGTTCTTCGTAGGCATGGGTCAGCGAACCGGTCACCAGCAATTGAGCTTGTGAGGTGTACTGAGGCCACGCAAATTTCAAAACGAAGAATAAAACCAGTCCCAATACAATGCCAAGTACCAACATGCCGATCAGTCGCGTCATGTATTGCCGTAAAACACGCACTGGGTCCAACGGCGTAAACCGGGTGGATATAGATGATGCGGGTACTGAATTTACCATAACGGGTGATGGTGATAATGGGTTTGCGGTCATAAGTGATACCCCCTCTCAATTGGGTATTGCTTTCGAAAAATCGTCATTTTGAGTCTATCGTGTCATTTGCTTAAGTCGTTGGTTAATCTTCTGAAGCATCTGCTCATCTTTTGTTTGTTCGGCAAATTGTCGTGCCATATCCAGTAACTCCGTAGCATATTGTGTATTTCCTGCTTTTAGTAACACTTCAGCCAAGTGATACGTATTGGCAGAAAACGGTTTAATCCTCACACTTCGACGCAGCGTTTTCTGAGCTTGGTCGGATTGGCCGTTCAAAAACTGAATCCATCCAAGCGTGTCAAGCACCTGCGAATCGTTGGCAGCCTTCTGAGCTGCCTCGGTCGCCAAAGCCAAGGCTTCGGATTTTTTCCCAAGATTCATCGCCAATAAATATGCCAAGTTATTCATGGCGGCAAAGTTATCGGGCTGTTCCTCTAGAACCTGACGATACACCTCGGCAGCATTTGCAAAGTCACCGCTATTGTGAAGCGCCAATGCCAGCAATCCACGAAATTGCGACTTTTCTTCTGTTTTGATGCGACCTTTAATCCGTTTAAGACGATTAGCCGCCTGATCATACTTCGACGCAGAGAGTTCTCCGCGTGCAATCGCCATTTGAATCCAGCTATCGGACGTTGAAATAGCTCTCGAACCAAGGTCCACCGTCGCCTGTGACAAGCCCGCAGCAGCAATCCACTGGTCGGTGACCTCAAGCATCTGGTCCAAACGAGAACAGGCCCCGATGGCAGCCTCAAACAGCTGCTTGGCCTGAGCATGACGCCCCTGCTTATGGTGCGCCCTGGCAAGGACTGCCTGAAGCACCGGCGATTGAGACAGCAAGGATGCCTGCGCCTCGATTGCTTTTTGAGCTCGATTGGGCTGAGAAATCGCAATCCATTGCAAACCCAGCGTGGCAAGTGTTTGAGCCGTCGGCTCAAGGGCAAAAGCTTTGGACAAATATTTGATCGCTTGGCGATGGTTTTTCTGCTTGATCGCCAAATTGGCTTGCAACTGAGGCCAACGTATTTCCTCCGGGAATCGCCTGGCACTATCACTCAGCAAGGTCCGAGCCGCGAGCATGTCCCGTTTGTCAATATACATTGTTAACAAATTCAGCCGGGTGGGGATATCGTGGGGCTGGCGTCGCAGCAGTGACTCAAGCTGACTGACCGCTTGTTCAAAACTGTCACGTCGCAGGTAAATCTGAGCCAGCAGCCGATGGGCCGCACTGAGATTGGGATTGAGTTCTAAGACCTTGCTCAAATCTTCAATCGCCCGATGTTCCGTCTGAGGGTTTGAAGCAAGCAAGGTCGCCCGCTGGAAATACACCATGGCTTTGCCTGGCATCTGAGCAATTGCGTGATCCAGCATCGCCAGTGCTTCAGAGGGTTTGCCTGCTAATTTGGCCACTTGAGATCGCAACAAAAAGGAGGTCACACTCGGCCCGTCAGACAGTTTATCTATTTCGTCGAGTGTTTGTAATGCCGCATCTGTTTGCTTGTGGCGAAGCTGAGCTTCGACGAGGCGATAGCCCACCTTGGTATCCGTGCGATCCAATTCCCAAAGGGTTTGGTATAACAACACCGCTTCTTTGATTTCACTGCGATCAAACATAGCATCCGCCAACTCGCGTGTTGCGATATGGCGTTCGGATTGATCGAGCTTGATGGCTTGGCGATAGGCTTCAAACCCGCCTGGCGTATCTTGTACGTTGAGTAAAAAGCGGCCCAGCATGAGCCAATCCTTGGCCGCCACTTGCGAACCACGAGATGCTACATAATTTTTCAAGACGAGCTTGGCTTCATCCATTCGATGAGCCACCGCGAGCACCGTGGCTTTGGCGCCATAGTTCTCGCGTTCATTGGGGAACTGGGTCAACAACGCGTCCAGCACGTCGCTCGCCTGGGCAAACCGGCCCATGTGAGCGTACAACACCGCCAAGCCGCGACGATTCACGTGGTCCTCAGGTTTGGATTGAGCCAATTGACGACGCATCTTCAATGCTCGATTCGGATCACCCCAACGCTGCTCATAAAGCAAATACTGCTCACGCAAAACCGCATCACCCGCAAAAAAAGCCATCGCCTGTCGCCAAACACGCAATGCGTCATGATGACGACCCGCGTGCGCCAACGTGGCGGTGAGCCCTTGATACGCTTTTAAATTGTCCGGCCGTTGCTTGATCGCACGTTCATACGAAATTTCTGCGGCAGCCAAATCGCCCGCCCCCTGCTGCGCCAAAGCCAGCAAACGCCAACCCTCAGAATAAACAGGCCTGGCAACCAAACCGCGAACCAACAGTCCCACGGCACGTTGCATTTGACCTTGGGCCATCTCCAAACGACCCGCAAACAAAAGGCCCCCAGCGAGGTCGGTGTTCTTGACCTTGGCTTCTTCAATAAGCTCATGAGCTTGGTCCCAATCCGATTCTTCCATCGCACGCTGAAACTTTGCCTCAGCGACCTGGGGAGAACCCGGACGCAACTGAGCTGCCACGTCCAGAGCCGCAACCATTTCTTGAGTCTTGCCCAACTGACGATTCAGATTGTAATGACCCATCGCTCGATCAAATGGATCTTCGATCTGATCGACAATTTTTGTCACCGCACCAATGGCCACCTGCGTGGACGCTTGGCTTGGGTCTCTCGCTTGAAGCAACGCAAGGGCATTGCGGTCGGCGCCCGCCTGCTTCGCCTGTTGGAAATAGGCCTTGAGTTCACTCTTGTTCGTCACACATTGACTTAGCTCACGTAGCAAGGCCAAATTTGATGGCGCGATACGAAAATGATGGTCCAACAATTGCCGAGCCACCACTTTTTGATCCGCAGACAAATACAAACGGGCCAATCGCAAAGCAATGTCCAGGTTTTCCCAAGGCTTAAGCTGATTGTAAATCTCGATTGCTTTGCCCAACTCATTGACCTGTGCAAAATAAACCGCTTGCAACTGGAGCGCATTGGGATCGGCCCCATTGGCGCGCAATAAAATGTCAATTTGCGTCTTCGCCTTGGCGGGCTGAGCGAGTCGAAGTTGAAGTTTCGCCAATTCAAATCGAGCGGGCAAGTAGCTTGCACGAATTTTTAAAAGTGATTCAAGGCGAGTGACTGCCGCTCCCAATTCACCGAGCTTGGCACAGGCAGTGGCAGACAGCAACAAGACGTCAGGCTTGCGATCTTGAAATTGCGTACTGGCACGATCCAAATGCGCCAAAGCAGTGCCCCAGGATTGGCGTGCCAATTCTAACTTGCCTAAAAGCATGCTCACATAGGCGGTTTCTCCCACATCAGCCTGCATTTTTTCAATGAGTTCTCTCACTTGAGTCAATGCTGTTTCACGGTTGGCCCCTGTCTGGAGATCCGCATCGCGCAAAACCAAATCGACATAATGAACCATGGCGGCGCGTTGTAGCTGGACAAACTGATAAGCCACCAAAGGTAGTGCTTTAAGCTTCAGATTTGCCGCCTGTTCAAAGACCTTTTTGGCTTGATCGAATTGACTTGTCATGGTGAGAATTTGGCCGTGAAGTACCTGTAAACGAATATCTTGGGGATGAGCCTCCACCGCCTTCTGGACCAACGCTTGAGCCTTGATTAGGTTCGGCGTTTTTTTCGGAGCTTCGGCTTGTACGTGGCGACCACTCCATGCTAAATGTCTCACCACTTCCAGTATCAACTGCGCCGAATCCGGGGCCGCCAAAAGCTGACGTTGCAACTGATCGGCTAGTTTGTTGGCCTCTTCGCTCAATCCCAATTGTGCGAGCACGCGAAGATGATAGACCTTGATCTGGGCATCATCAGGATATTGTTCAAGCAACGCCTTGGACCATTTCAAAGCCAAGTCCCGTTGAACTTTCATTTTTTTCGTGTTGCCGCCGGGCTTGTCCAAACGCTTGTATTCAATCACATGCCAAAGAGCCAAATGATGGTCAATCAACGGTTCATTTGAAAACGCATTTTTGGCTTCGGTGAGATCTTTCAACGCCATCTCTCGGTCCCCAAGCAACACCGAAAGCACAAACATCCGGTTCACTTGAGCAATCCCGCGGTATTCCCGGGCAACCTGACTCGTCGGATCACTCAACACCGTGGTGTTGGTGATTTTGAAAAGTTGATCCCATGCGTCCAGATCACCGAGCTCTCGACCGAGCCTCATATAAATATTGGCAATCGCGTGCATCGCGGTCGCGTTTTGAGGCTCCACATCCAACACTTTTTTGTAGACATCCAAGAGACGAGCGATCATCGCCTGTGCCCCACGCGAATTGGAAACTTCCAATTGGCCCATGGCCTCGGCATGTTTCAGTAGCAAATTCACGTCGCCCGGCCGACCGGACCTTGCCCGGCGATAATACTCCACCGCCTTGACGTACTGCCCCTGAGCCACCAGCGCATCAGCTCTGGCGATGTACTCTGCGGGGTCCGTTCGAACGAACAGATACCACACGCCTACCAAACTAATAATCATCCCCACCAGTGTTGCACTGAGGATCACCACAAACTTTGTATTCACCCGTCCAGCCATCTTGCTGTACTCCTCTCCTTGGTTTAGGAGATTCAATCACGCACTAAAAACAGACGCGTCCGATAAAAAATTATCGTTGAGCGTCCAATCCATGAGGAGGCCATCGCCCCTCGGTTACATCGTCCCAATCAGGCAGACAAGCCATGATCTGGGGTAAAATTTCTGATAAAAAGTCCGATGCCCGTTGGCGTGCCAGTTCGGGGTCTGCTACGAGATGGACCCCGATTTCGATTTTGCAGTAGAAACTATATTCATCTGTCAGCGAAAATCCACCGAACCGGACATGGTCAGGCGAAGGCAGAAAATTGCCGTTGGCGACAAAAAAGTAAATCACATTTGATTGCAACTTGGGTTGCTTCACAGGGCCAAAGGAAAACACCGTGGCAGGAATATCGATCTGAGGAATCCGCACCAGTTTCTTCGAAAGAGGGCTTGAAGCGAACCATTTGCCATCCACTGATCGGTAGTTTGGCCCTCGCATGTTCAAAATAGATTGGCTTTTACCCCGAGGCGATAAGCCCGCTGCCACGAAACAACGGTCAGGCACATGAGGCACCGTATCAGGCGTGCCCGTGTAATACGCCACATGCAAACGCACCGTCGAACCCGGCTCTGTAATCGGCATGGCGGTATCCCGATACGTCCGCGAAATATATTCACGCGTCCGAAGTTCTTCAAGAATTTCATTAGACAAACGCTCATCATCAATCATCTGCCAACGACCAAATGACTGAGGCAACACCACCAGCGACTGACGCACAGGCACGGGTTTTTTAATCAGCACCGCCTTCGTCACCCCCACCACAGTTTGCAACCCCACCACGGCCGTCACCAACACCCCCACGCACGCCGCCTGGGCTAAAACAAATTGGCCGTGGGACCTCAACATGCGACGAAAGCCCCATCCCCCCACCGCCACCCCTGCCACCGAGACACAAAACAGTCCCACGACGAGGGGCTTCTGAATTTCAAAACCAAGTAAATGAGGGCGAAAACAAGCCAAAAACAGGCCGTAACTCAGACCGATGAGCAAAGCCAAACATAAACCCGCGCCCAATCCCCACATGATTCGCCAGCGTGAAACCAAGCTCTGCTCGGCAGTGGTCTGGGACCTCGCCGGGAGAGAATCCGGTTCTTCAGAAGACTTCAGGGCTTGGTCTTGAAGGTCATCATCACTTGTTTGTTCATCTGGTACAGCGTCAGAGCAAGCATCCATCTCCAGAGATTCGTCATCTTGCAGAATCAGTTGATCCAAAATCCATGCGACGCACAAGAAACCCAACAAGGCAGGGATCAACATCAACATCCCCACAAAAGTATGCACATCGCCCGCAGCCCACTGCTTGTCAACAAGATGGAGCAAGCCCAAGGCCGTCACCCGTCCCACATTCACCGCCACCGCAATCGGCAACGTCAATACCACCAACGTCCAACGCTGCCACCACGCCCGATCCGCCAAAAAGGCCACCGCCACCCCCAACGCCATAAAAGCCGCCAACATCCGCAAGCCCGAGCAAGCTTCTGCGACGTTCAAGACTTCGACAATCCATTGGCCATCCTTTTCAAAGGACAACCTGATAGTAGAACCGGTGACGGAAGCTTCGAGTTTGAGAAAAACGCCGAAGAAATTCAGGGCTGCCGTCGCAGCCTCCGCGGCAATGAGCTGAAGCTTCCAGGCAATCTGCTCCCAGATTCGGTCGGATACTTTCACTGCAAAAATCATGTAAGCCACGGGGAACCATAAAATCCGCATGCGTGACCAGCCCTGTAAAAACAGGACCAGGCCAAACAAAGCAATAATCATGCTATAACCCTGAAGCATGTCATTACGCCCGGGATAAATCCACCAGGCATAACTAAAAATACCCATGAATAAAACAGCCAAGCCTGTCCCTGATATCTTGCGTGGCTTAAGATCTAAACGACCCTGTTGTTGATAAACATACCAACCGGCAATGAGAGGAATGACCAGTGCATGGGACCAGTCGCCGCCCCAACGGCTCATGGCAATCAATGCCATGCGAACCAAAAAGTTGCGAAACAAGATACTAAATAAAATGCCGATCAGACCCAGCCATAGCCAACTACTCCGAGTCATCAGACGCTTCGGCGTAGCAATATCAATCGATTGGATGGCAGGCGTTGTGGTCATCTACAGTGATCTCTACCTAGAAAAATAGCTCTAACCGGCTCCAATTCAAGGTATCGGCAAAACCAAAAGACGATTCAATTTCGAATTTTATAACTGGCCAGCAATGGCTTTACACAAACCGCACAACCGTCACAAACCAACCAAGAAAGGCTTTTTACTTTTTCTCAGAGCCAACCGAAGGATCGCTATCAGGGTTGTACAACGCAACCAACTGACCTGCCTGAGCCTGTTCGATATTGTGAACGCCACCATGCGGCTGCACACTGAGTAAAAACCAGCCCGGCCCCAATAAATCAGACGCATCAATAATCCCAGAGGATTCCACATTGCGTGTAAACGGCAACGTGGGCTTGCGATCCAATGATCCAAAACGAACTGGATCAAGTTCCGCCAAACACTTCGCAGTCCCATCAGCAATGGTGTATTGCCAAACCTTGGGGTTGCGTGGGGAATTGGCGGTGTCTTCGAGCATCAAGACATGTCCAAAGCGATCCATGGCAATATTGTCGAGCATTTGGATATCGCAGGTTTGACTATCAAGCAACACTTCAAGGGTTCCGCCGAGCATCAGATTTTGACGATCTTTAAAACGTAAACGCCACAACCGGGTGCGGCCGACCTGATCAGCCGTCTTGCCAACTTTAAGTTTCACCAATCGTTGACGAACCTCAGGGTCCGGATATCGAGCGATGTCATAGCGGTCGGTGGTGGTGAAATAAAAATCAGTTAAATGGCTCGGATCCCAATGTCCATCTTCGGGACGATGAAACGCGGTCACGCCCAGGCGAACACTTTTTTCTTCAAGAGCCATGCCTTTGATCTGGGCCCCATTTCCAAGTAAAACCAAAGAAAACGAACGCGGATTGGGGCCAATACCTTGCTCACGGCTTTCGGCAGGCACGCCTTGAACTGCGATGCCGTAGAGCTGGCCGTTGGTGAGGCCGGCTTTTTCGATAACGTTGCCGGTGCGTTGTTTCTGGCCTTGATAGAGATAAAGTTGGCCACCCATTGAGTCATCTAAGCTAATGAGAATGGTGGCTGCGCCCGTCGCGGGATGCGGGACAACATTTTCCCATGCAGCTCGGCCAAGCCGTGGCAATTCGTAACTTGTACGGGCTTGGGGGCCATCCACAATATGAACATAGGCATAGCCGCCATGCTTAATTTCTTCGCCGTTAAAGTAGAGTCGTTCATGGGTTCCGAGGCCGGTCGCCTGATCGAAGAACGCGTGTTTGGGCATCAACGTCGCAGAGCATAAATATTCGAACGCTTTGGGACTTGCTGCTTTATATTGTTGTGTTTGTCGATCCCAGTTGATGACTTGTTGTACAAGGTCTTCGCCGTGAATCACGCGTGTGGTTTTTTTGTGAATGATCCATTTGGAGACAAACGCGCCTCGCTTGCCATGGACTCGTTGAATGCCTGTTTTTTTTCCAAATTCATGATTGACCAGCAGGGTGAAAGTCCCGTCGCCGTTATCAAAAGCGCCAAGCCCGTCAGGCGTGCCTGACAGGAGGTAAGGCGAACCATCAGCACGTTTGTTCACAGAATCGCCAGCCGTCAGGATCGCGTGGGTTTGAACACCTTGAGCCACGGGAACCACATAAGACGTATCACTGCTACTAGGCCCTTGCCCAGAAACCTCCGCGTGAACTTGCCCCGCAACCACCGCAACTAGACAACAAGCCCAACCCAACCCATGTCTCATAACAAAACCTTTCTCACGCGAAAAACGATCCGATGAAGTTTCTATTGTAGCATTGGAGAGAGAGCTGTTTGTCTACCAAACAAATTTTATTTTTCTGCCATCTCAATTTGTAGAGAAAGGAAAATCGTTGAAAGCGGGCTGTTTTTTGGGGAAAGGAATGGAATCGAAAAAAAAGCTCAGCCGTGCGGGGTAAATCGCACGACTGAGCCTGTTTGATGGTTGATCTTTTGGAATAAGGCAGCGAAATCAATACGCGACAGCGTTGGCCTGTTCAATTGATTCGATTACCTGGCGAACGTGGAACGGCTTTTTGAGATAATGATCAAAGCCGTTGTTGAGCAGGTGCTGAGCTTGGCCGTCGGTGAGCTTGCCGCTCATGGCGACCACGCGTGTCATCTGAAGCTCGGGGTTTTCCCGAACCAATTTGAGCACATCTTCGCCACTGACGTCAGGCAAGTGCATGTCCAGTAGGATGACACTGGGTTTGAATTTTTCACATTCAAGACCCGCTGCAAAACCACTGTGAGCAACAGACACTTCGTAATTAGCCTGTTCTGTCAGTACTTTTTGAAGCACATCAACGATTTCTGATTCATCATCGACGATTAAAATTCGTGTGCGACCACTTTGCAATGCATCCATTGGGATGTGGTGTGCTTTCATGAATTTAATCAACGAACTGATCGGAATTCGCCGGTCCTTCGACCCGGGAATGCGATAGCCGCGTAGTTGGCCCGAGTCGAACCATTTACTGACTGTACGAGGAGCAACGTTACATATTTTTGCAACTTCGCCCGTGGTAAGGATGTCTTTTTGTCGTGACATAAGCTTTCTCCGTAATCTCCAAATGCTGGGCATGTCCTCCGTCCCAACACTGGTTTCATCGGACATTGCACCAGACGGGTTAACCGTTACGACATGAAAAAATGACAGAATAGTCAAAAGAGACACAATCCCCCGGTAATTCCCCCGGCAATTCCCCCGAAAAGTGCCCCGAAAATTCCCCCAGAAGCGTCCCCGAAACCCATCTCTCGCCAAGGCTGCTAAACAATGACAGACCATGCGTTCGAATCTTTTTACGTCTTTTTTCGTTTTTGAGGGAGATGAAACCTGCATCCCTCTTCTTTACAGCAGGAGAAGAATTCGGCCCTTCGGCAGACCTTAGGACTCGGCTTGGAGGAAAAACTCTAATCATCTCAGAAAGTTTCTCGAGAACTTCCAGAGAAACTTCCAAGAGGACTTCCGGGGAACTTCCGGGGGAACTTCCGGGGGGGGGGGGGGGCTCCGGGGGTTATTGGGCTTTCATGATTTCTCGTAAAACAATCGTGGCGAAACAACCACGATCCATTTCAAAAGAAAGACGAATGTAAGGCCCATTCTCATCACTGCCACCACAAAGGTCCGGATAACGAATCAATGTTCGTAAAGATCGACGAGCCCCAGAAACATGCTTCCAATCGGTCTCGGCCATGCCTGCTTCGTGAAGCAGAGTCTGTTCAACTTGGCCGACGGAATTTTGAGCTTGCATCATTTTTGAGCCCCACAAGGGACCCGTGGGGGAAATTTCATGGGTCGTCATGCGGCCATCTGCCTGCATCTCCAACCCTGCAACCTCATCATCCACCAGAAAAACACTGTGGTTTTCATGCTTCAATGCCAAGTCACCTGGCAAAATCTCTGCAAATTGGCCGTCACGCAATCTTTGATCCAATACACGGTTAAAAAGATCACTCTGAGCAGCGGCGATCAAAAACTGACGCTGGGTTCGGTCCATGGCCATCACTGCATCACGAGGCGATTTTCCCTGACGCAAAGCATTTAATGCTCTGCATTCTTGATCCATCCCGCGAGGCCAATGGGCGATGGCCTTGGTAAAATCCCCTGCGTCATAGGCTTGGCGAGCTTCAAAGGTAACCTCTGCATGGCAAGTCTCTGCTTGTCCGAGCATCTGATCGAGGAAGCCTTGGTATTGTTCGCGGAGTAGGTGTTGACCTAGGAGGTGGTTGTTTTGGCTGATGCCGAAGCGTTGATCGCCGAGGTAATTGGGAATGCCCTGGGTGGTCAATTGATCCAAGATGGCTTTGGCTCGGATCACATGGGTGGGTTCGACATCTCTGATATAGATCACAAACTGGTTGGCAGCGAGGTGTCCTCGTTTGAGTTTGTTCTCATGGCGTTGGGACCAGAGAATCCCGGGCAATTCTTTCTCTGCGAGGGCTAATTTTTCAGCGTCTTGTTTTTCTTGGCCTGGTAGCCAGACGGTGAGGTGTTGGCGGGTGACGGCTTGTTTGTCTTTTAAGCCTGCATAGCCGATGTCACGGGGCTTGATATTCCAGAGACGTGCAAGGCGGCGGACAAATTGTTGGGTGGTAAGTTGTTTTTTTTCGATGAAGAGCATCAAGTGCTCGCCGTGGCCGACGGGCTGGTAGAGGGGTTGTTCTTCAACGAGAAAATCTTCGGGCCGTTGTTTGACACTGCCGCCGATACCGGGCAGGTCAGCGGTGAGATAGGTTAGTTCAGCAGTTACAGAAGACGGGTTCATAAGATGCACACAAAGGGGTTAATCGCTTTAGTCTTCTGGCGCGTTTTGGCTGACCAGATCATGGAAGGCTTTTTTGAGTTGATCGGTAACAGCACCGGGTGTTCCGTTGCCAATGGTTCGTCCGTCGACTTTGGTCACAGGGACCACTTCGGCAGCAGACCCGGTGAGGAACATCTCGTCGGCCGTGTAAAGATCGTACTTGGTCATATCCATGCGATGTACGGGGATTTGAGCCTTTTGAGCCAGTTCGATCACCAGGTTCATGGTGATCCCTTCCAGCACGCCGGCATGCAACGGCGGAGTCATCAGGGTGATTTTCCCTTCCCATTCCCGCACGATGAAAATATTATCACCTGTGCATTCAGCGACAAAGCCCAGATGGTTGAGCATGACAGCTTCCATGACACCTGCGTCGATGGCTTCGATTTTGGCGAGGATGTTGTTGAGATAGTTGAGACTTTTCACGCGTGGGGAGAGTGCTGCGGGATGGTTACGGATCACCGAGCTGGTGATGATGGCCATGCCTTGCTCGTACACTTCCTGGGGATAGAGCGTGATGGTGTCTGCAATGATAAAGACGCTGGACTTTTCACAGGTAAAGGGGTTTAGGCCCAAGGTCCCTGCCCCGCGAGTGACGCATAAGCGGATGTAGCCATCGGTGATCTGGTTGGTTTGAACTAAGTCCCGCATCCCTGCGATAATTTCATCTGCGGTATAGGAGATGGGCAATCGGATGGCGGTTGCCGAGTCAAAAAGTCGCTTGATATGGGTTTCGCATTTAAGAATCCGGTTGTTGTAGACGCGGATTCCTTCAAACACGCCGTCGCCGTAGAGAACGCCGTGATCGAACACGCTGATAGACGCTTGTTCCTGAGGAACTTTTTTGCCGTTGAGCCAAACTTGCCGAGTCATGGGATGGGGTTTCCTTCTATTATCTTGTTGCATCTATTTTATACATCAGTTTCAAGTGAAGGGATTATACGCGATAGACCGGCCCGGTTAAAAAACGGGGTTTTAATACCTAGATTGATTGGTGGGTCTTTCTCTGTGCTTGAGGAGGTAGAACGATATCGCGGGCAACTTCGACCCAGCGTCACATGCCGATGGTGATATCGGTCATCTCCAGTTCCCACCATTTCGTGCCACGGGCTTCGGGTCGTTGATCGGCATGATGGTTGTTACACTGTCACGTTGTACACGATTGGCCTTGTAAACCTGTCCCTGTAGGAATTTGCTGCTGTGAAAAAAATACTTTGCTTTCTAACGCTCAGCCTCATGGTGACACCGCTGGCCCGAGCAGGCCAAAATCCCACACTGGTAGAACAAATTGACCAATTAAAAGCTGAAAACCAGCAACTTCGCCAACAAATTATCCAGCTCCAAGAGCAAAAACAGCAAGCCATCGCCCAAAAGCAGGCTGTCTACTTGGTTAAAACCGTGGACAAAACGACCCATCTCACCACCATTCGCTCCTATGAACGGGCGTTAACCATCACCCACGGCCGCAAACAGCGCTACTGGTATCAAATCCAGACACGTGCCCCCGGAAGTACCCCCGGAAGTGTCCCCCAAAGCGGTCCCGGAGACACCTTGCAGAACGCTAATCCAAGCCCCTCTGTTGAAATTCAGATGCAACTTCGCGCTCCCACGTCCCAAGGACAACTTGGCCAAATCAAAAAACTGATGTTAGAAGTCGATGGTCAAAAAATGGCCTTGCCTGTCATCAAGCATACCGCTCGTCGCAGGCGATCAGGCGTCGGCCGCACCAAAGTGCGACTGGTGAACGAAACTCTGATCTTAAAACTAACCATCGCGCAAGTCGTGCAACTAAGCCAAGCTAAAACCGTTACAGGCCAATTCTCAGGCACTCGCTTTCGCTGGGCGCGAGAGGATTACAACCTGTTTCGTGCGTTGGCGGTGGAGTTGGCTCCTGTGTCCCAATGACATCTGGCCTACAATCCATACAACCCATACAGGCCAAGCCTCCCATTGAATTCCCCTTGTTTTTCGTCCTAAGCGACGGGGCTAACGTAAATATATCCAAAGAAGTAGCCGATCAACAACGCTAAGGGAGGTCCATAAACACGCATTCTGGGGAATGTGAATGGACGATAGGGAAAATATAAATTTTGAGCTGGATGTAAACGCCATGGGTCGCCAAATCCCCCTCACATTCCGATTTCTGTTCATCGCAGGGACCATGCTGGTCCTGATGAGCTTGTTTCCTGTTTTAGAAAACAGCAACTACAAAAGCTCTGCTGACTTCCACTCTATTATTGAAATTACAGGCTCGATGATCGGCTTGGTTGTCGGCCTGGCATTTATGCTACGATTTTATACGATGGGCAATCGGCTATATCTGTTCATCGGCCTGGCGTTTTTTATCAATGGCATTGAAGATTTGATTCACGGTTGTCTGGCTTTTCGATTCCTCAGCCAATGGTTCGGCATGCCTGCGAGCACCTTCAAACAATTCATCCCAGGCACCTACGTCACGGGAAGAATCCTTCATGGGGTCCTCCTGATCCTAGCTCCCTTGGCTCCGGCATTGTGGGGGCAATGCAACAATCCCAAAAAAGAAACAATCTGGACTTCTACCATCGTTCTGGCTCTGACCGCGGTGGCGACCTTCTTTGCCTTTATCACCCCCTTGCCTCGCTTTATCTATCCGGACAACCTGATTTCCCGACCCGTCGATTTGCTCTCTGCAGGCGTGCTGTTCATTGCCATGCTCGGGCTTCTCCACTATTTCAAAAAAACACGCGACCCGATCACTTGGTGGATTGCTCTATCACTAGGCATCAATGTGGTTGGCCAGATTCAAATGTCATTTTCTAAATCGTTGTTCGATGCCTTTTTTGATATCTCACATGTCTACAAAGTACTGGGCTATCTGGTCCCAATGGTCGGCTTTACCATTTACCAAATTGCATTGCTGCGTGTGAACCAAAAATCCATGGCCGCCCTTCAAGCCACCGCAGAAGATGCCTCCATGGCCAAAAAACAGGCCTGCAACCGCTTGATTAAACTCGAAGCACAAACCCGTGACCTCGAAGTAGCACGTGAAGAAGCCCAGGCAGCGAGTCTTTCCAAATCCACTTTCTTAGCCAACATGAGCCATGAAATCCGGACACCCATGACGGCCATCCTTGGTTACACGGATCTCTTGCTCGACCCCACTGAATCCAAATGCAAGCAAAAGCTTTATGTACAAACCATTCAGGACAACGCCAAGTCACTGATGGCCATCATCAATGACATTTTAGATCTCTCAAAAATCGAAGCGGGAAAAATGTCCACTGAACGCATCCCCTTCTCCATTTGCAGCCTTGTGAGCGATGTGGCATCGCTGATGCGAATTCGCGCACAAGAAAAAAATCTTGAGCTAAGCGTTGAATATGCCACGCCGATGCCTCTGAACATCCAATCCGATCCGGTTCGCTTAAGGCAAATTTTGGTGAACCTCGTGGGCAATGCCATCAAATTCACCGAACAAGGCGGCGTTCGACTCATCGTACGCTGTAGCTCGCCAGCAGATGCCAACCCGGTCCTGGCGGTCGATGTACTCGACACCGGCATCGGCATGACCGAAAAACAACAACGTTCACTCTTCCAGCCGTTTACACAGGCGGACACTTCCACCACCCGAAAATTCGGCGGAACAGGTTTGGGACTCACCATCTCCAAACGATTGGCGGAAATCCTTGGAGGAGATATTCAACTGCAAAGCAGCCCTGAATGTGGAAGCTGCTTCAAAGTTTCAATTGACCCAGGAGATCTCACACAAACCACCATGCTCTTAGACCCCACCGAAGCAGTCACCTCACGGTCTGCTGCCACGACCGGTGCGAACCTCACGCCACTGTGTGGCCGCGTCTTGGTAGCTGAAGACAACCCCGTCAACCAGAAATTAATTCGACGCATCCTCGAAAAAATGGGCTTAAATGTCCATGTTGCCAGCGATGGACTTGAAGCTTTTAATTACACCATAGACTCACTGAAATCCAACCAGCCAATTGAACTGGTCTTAATGGATATGCAAATGCCCGTGATGGATGGCTGTACTGCCATGTCCAAATTAAGAGAAGCGGGCTTCACCGGCCCCATCGTCGCCCTGACCGCCAATGCCATGGCTCAGGATCGCCAAAAATGCTTTGATGCTGGAAGCAATGCCTTTGTCACCAAGCCCATTGATCGTGAACAACTCAATAAAACGCTGATGCAATTTTTGCCGACCCGTACACCCATCAAAGCCTCTGCCTAATGCAACCCAATCTCTCTGATTCGGCAAGCTCAATTCCCACAGACAAAATTAAACAAACGGATCACACCCCGTAAGAGTATTTCGCGTTATGATTGACTGCCTTTGATGCTCTAGAAAACTCTCAAGTAAGCCGCGAACAACCGAATTAAAAATGGAAAATTTCCTCTACCAATCCACCCCAAGACGGTCAGTATGACAAGATCCAAGCTACAATATTGCCTCATTTTCAATGATATTTAAACATACAAGAGTTGCTTTTGAATAAATCAAGGCTAATATGTTCGGAACTCAAAACGATCTTGAGTCGCTCTTTTGAATTCATGCCAGCAAACCAGTAGCCATCGATCCTGCAAAAAAACATCTCAGCCTCGCTTTTTGCCTTATTTACACCAAAAGAAAATCAAACCATGAAACTGAACAACATTATATTAGAAATGAGCCTCAAGCCGTTTTGGGATGATTCGCCTCAAACCATGCAGGCCATCTGCTGCACCTTATTCAAACAATGGGCGACCCTTTGCGAACAGGCAGACAAGGTTTCTGTCTTACTGTGGATTTCCGATGGCTCGGAGATACTGGACTACCAAGGGGACCTCTCAGCCCATTTTGAGTGGGCCAAGTACATCGGGGTAGCCAATCCACGTACCGGCCAAACAAACGATGAAGACCCCCAAGGCCTTTCCATTCACCATCGGTCATACCTTTATAGGGAGAACCCACCTCAGTTCACCTATGCTTGGCTCAAGCAATTGCTGGTGGTTCTCAAGGAAACAGGCCAAACCATGACGGGCAAGCCCATTGAGGTGGGAGCCACTTTTGACCCGGGGCCGGAGTTTGCCAAATCATCTTTCAAATACGAACGGCACAACGAAATTTGCAGCGGCAATACCATTGGTGAAAAAAGCTTTGTGTGCTGCTATGCCACACTCAACGAAGACACCCACGCCTATGCGGGCTTCCCTGATGGGATTCCTGGGGATCTTCCTTTTGGCGCTTTTTTAGGGAAGCAGAGCCAATGTTTTTCGGATGATTTAGGATTTGATTATCTTTGGCTTTCCAACGGATTTGGATTTGGCCTTGAAACATGGGGCATTTGCGGCGCGGTGTTTGATGGAAAAACCTTCAGCACCGAGCATTGTGCGGATATCAAAGAAAAGAGTCTGCTGTTTTGGAAATCATTTCGAGCAGGCTGTCCAAACTTGCCTCTCCAAACGCGTGGGACAAATTTATCGACGGGGATGGACCTTTCATCGGACGCGGTTCCGTTACGGGAAATTTATGAAGAAGGCTATGGGATTGAGCCGCCGCCGAACTCGCCTTGGGCCGCGTTGAATGGGGATTGTGGTTTGGAGATGGTGGGTTGGATGTCCCACATTGCCGAGCTTCCGGGGAACACTTTTCCGTTTCGTTTTTATACCCATGATCCCTGGTTTTTAAATAGTCCTTGGATTGATCGTTATTGTCGCGAGCCGTATGACATTTACTTGCCGTTGTCGGTCGCAAGGCTAGACGAAGCAGGCCAGTTGCAAACGCCTTCGTCCATTGCTTTTTTAACCGTGGATGATTCCTATGGCCGCATGCCTGATCTGGTTCCCAATGAAGTGACCCCCTACATCCTTGACTGTCTAAATACCAAGCCCGATCAAACCAGTCCCTTGATCTGGGTCTATCCCTTTGATGAATATCATGACATCACCGACCAGGATTCAACCCGTCTCAACGAGGTCTTTTTTGGCGATTGGTTCATGCGTTCAGTCGTCAACCATGGCGTTCCGCTTAACACCGTGATCAGTACCGCCAATTTTGTTTCCGCAAGACAAGCAGGGGCCGACGCATTCGACGGAGCCGTCCTGATTATGTCCACGACAATCAAAGGTGCCACACTTGATACCTTAGAACAGTTTTTAGAAGACGGCGGGCAGGTTCTTCTTTACGGACCTTTGGAAAATGCAGACCCACGCTTGACCCATATGTTGGATTTATCAATTGCTTCGCCCATTTGGGGGGAAATGCAATTCACCACAACCTTGACAGGCGATGCGGTGGAACAAGCATGCCCTGACAAAATCAAACACGATCCGTTGTTGTCAGGCGGCAACATTTGTGCAGTACAAAAAGACAAGACAAACCATATCACCCAAATCCTCGCCAGCGTTCAACAGGAAAGCCAAACGCGAGCCATCGCGGTCAGTCGTCACGACGACCGATGGAACGGCGGCTGTTTAAGCTGGGTCCGAGGTTCCAATTCATTTACGCTTAATGACCCGCCCGGCCATCAGCCCCGCATGCAGCCGGCAGATCAATACGTCCATACCGAATTACTCATGCGTCACATCCTGTCGGAATTTGGATACCGTTTTTATGTTTCAAAGCGTGAACACAATCAGAAAAATCCTGTCAATGTGATTTCACGTCACAACAATGCGTTTTATTTTGCAGGCTTTTCCCCGGATATCACCGTGTCACAATCTTTTTGCTGTCCGCAGGGTGCGCCTCTTTTTCTCGACACAGAAACATGGCTCAACAAGGGGTGTTCGACCTATCACTTGCCTCGCGCTTGGCGAAAAGAGTGTCGCGTTTTTGTGAAACAAGCCGAAGGCCAAGTTCGCTGCATTGAACGCCCGTCGATCATGCCAGGTGTCAAACGCCGCTTCTATTTAGCGGGCCTGAAAAACGCAACGGTGACATTCTTTCACGAGCCGGGGTCTGAGGGCCATGTCAAAATGCTCCGTCAGCCTTCGGGGCCTAATCTCGTCGGGGATTTTATCGAATTCACACAACGACAAGACCCGCAAGGCCCTTGTCTCGTTGCCCAAAACATCAGTGATGATTTACTCATTTCATGGTAATCACATACCAAAAGGATTTCTCTCGTGGCCATTCAAAGAAAAAAAGAATTATCTGCCAAGGTTGGCATTCTAGGGGTTGGACTGAACACCTATTGGGACCAGTTTGAAGGTCTTCTCGATGAGATGCTTCACAAGCTCGACATCTTTGCAAACAAAGTCAAAAACAACGGCGTCAAGGTTCAAAACTTTGGCATGATCGATCATGCCGAAAAAGCATACGCGGTGTTGCCGAAGCTCAAAGCAGCCGACCTTGATCTGCTTTTTGTGGACATGGTGACCTACGCGACCTCGAGTACCTTTGGGTGTCTTGTCCGCGAGTTGGATGTGCCGATTGTGCTTGTGTCAATGCAGCCGTTAGAGGCGTTGGATTACGCCAACGCGACGACCTATATGCAGTTGTGCAATGATGATTTCTGCTCCGTGCCTGAATTTACAGGCGTGGCAATTCGCATGGGTAAAAAAGCGCCCCCGGTGATCATCGGAACCTTGGAAAATGACCCAATCGCTGATGCGGAAGTGGCCCAGTGGTGTCAGATCGCTAAAGTGCTCAGTGATTTAAAACGGGCGAGACTTGGACACATGGGACATGTGCTTGAAGCCATGCTGGATATGCACACCGATCCCACCGCATTGACCGCTGCGTTTGGATGCCATGTCGTGCAATGTGAACCAGATGATGTCTTTCGACACTGGGCTCAAACACCGGGGGATGACCCACTGGTTATCGACAAAAAAAAGGAAATCACTTCGTTTTTTGATGCCCCTGATCCCGTGTCCGACCCGCTGACATGCAAGCTCAAAGAGGAAGATCTCGAAGTAGCTGCGCGGGCGGCGGTGGCTCTCGAAAAATTCATTGAAGACAAAAAACTCGATGGACTGGCCTATTACTACGAAGCGAGCAAAGACTCGGAGATGCGAAAACTTGTCACCAACTTCATTGTGGGTAATTCACTGTTAACCTCAGCAGGCTTTCCGATGTGTGGCGAGTTCGACATTAAAACATGTGTGGCCATGCTGATCATGGACCGACTGGACGTCGGCGGGAGCTTTGCTGAATTCCACCCCATTGACTTTAAAAAAGGCTCCGTACTCGTCGGCCATGACGGACCTCACCATTTGAACATTGCCGACAGCAAGCCGGTGATTCGAAGCCTCGACAAATACCATGGCAAGCCTGGCTCAGGAGCCAGCGTTGAGTTCAAAATCAAAGAAGGCCCCATCACCATGCTCAGCATCAGTGTCAAAGGCGATGGAAAATTCAAAATGATCATTGCCGAGGGAACATCCGCAGCAGGCCCCATCCCCCCCACCGGCAACACCAACACCCACGGCTATTTCACCCCCGATGTACGCACCTTCCTCAAACGCTGGGTCGCTCAAGGCCCCACCCACCACTTCGCCCTGGGCGTGGGTCATTGCGCCCAAACGATCCAAAAAATTGCAGATATTCTAAACATCGAATCCGTCATCATCCCAGCAGACTAACCTCTCCGGGCCAATCGCCCCGAAAATGCTCTAAACCCAAGAATAAACCACAACACAACAAAAGATAAAACGACAAGCAAAAAAAATCTCAAAAGCTTGACGGAGCCATTGCCTCGGCCTACAATAACCCATTCAAACGTTTGAACAAGCCTAAATTGTTACGTCAAGGCCGTTTTGGGAATCCATGCAAACCACCTCACAAAAGGTGCATACAAAAGGATCTGAGCAAATCAATGGCATGTCGACTTTCAGATATTGCAGAGCGTGTGGGCGTGGATATTTCAACCGTCTCGGTCATCCTCAACAACAAGCCTATCGCTCAAAAGTTCAAACCTCAAACGCGGAAACGCATTCGAGAAGTGGCTGAGCAACTAGGCTATCAGCCCAATGCCACCGCCCTTGCTTTAAAAGCACAACGAACCGGCAGCATTGGATTTATTTTCTCAGATGATAACTCCAACGCATGGGCCAATACTTACTACGCCAGGCAGCTCGCGGGCGTTGAACAGCATTGCCGTGACCGAGGCTACGGCCTACAGATCAGCCGGTACAACCTTCAAAATCTCGATCAATTTGTCTTCCCAAAACAAGTCGGCCAACGTGCGATTGACGGCCTGATTTTAACAGGCTTTCTGGCCTCAGCCGTCTTGCTTCGCTTTGCAGAATTTGGTATCCCATGCGTTTGCCTTGGTGACAACGCAGAAGAAAATCGCCCCAATATCGCCATGGCCAGCTCGGACATTGTAACGGGCTTAAAACAGGCACTGGCCTATCTTGCAAAACTGGAGCATTGCCGTGTGGTGCGTTTTGTATCCAATCATCCCCGCGGATGCGAAGTCCGAGACCTCGTCTCAAAAGACCCCACCCAAACCGAGGGATGCTCATTAACTCATCTCGAAATCGCCCCCAAAAGCCATGAAACAGAGACGGCAAAAGAGGGCTTGGACCAGATATTAAAGATGCCCCCCAAAGTTCGCCCCACCGCCATCATCACCCACGACCGACTTTGCTTGGCGATCATCACAGAAATGGAACGCCGAGGCCTAAGCTACCCTCAAGACCTAAGCATTATTTCCTTGTCCGATAGCGATCTATGCCTGTACGCCAGACCTGCCTTAACAGCCTTGCAGATGGATCTCGAAGACATCGGGGCTGCAGCAACCAAACTATTGCTTGACCATCTAGAACATGGCAAACCACTCGACAGCGAACAGTTATACATGCGTTTTCCGACCAAACTTGCAATTCGGGAATCATGCGTGCCACCTCGAAATCAATAAGTAAACTTCGTGCCAAGACACACTATTTGGATCATGCTCAGGAGAACATACTTGAATTTGCGTTGCAGCCAACAGAAAAAACGACTCCCCCAAACCCAGCGTCTACAACCCTTTGCTCGCATGAGCATGAGCGTTCTGATTGCAATGGTTTCATTCCTTTGCATTCATGATCACGCATTTGCAAACAAGCAAGAAAGCCCCTTTGCCATCCGGGCCTTTCACATCACCTTTCGCCCCCAATTTCAAACACCCGCTTTCTACCAAGGGGTCATCGATCAGGCCAGCAAACTAGGATACAACGCACTGATCCTCCATACCGGCGGCATGGGAGCCGCCTCATTTACCATGCCCAAACCCGGCGTGGTCCGCTTTCACAAATGGACCAACCAACAAGTTTCAGACCTCCTGGACTATGCTCAAAAAGCAGGACTCGAACCCATCTGCGATGTCAAAATCATCGGCAAACACAAAGCGTTTCTCACGCCACTGGCAAAAAAATATCCCGGCCTACTCAAGCCCGGCAAGTACGGCGTAATGAACCCTGCCTACCGATTCCCCAACGGAAAAGATTCCTACGATGTCATCGAACTACCCATGCTCGATCATTTCATCGCGCTGCATGGAAAAAATAAACCAAAATACCTACTGCTTGGAACCGATGAAATATCAGTGGAACAACTGGAAATTTGTGCCAAGGAAATGAACACAACTGTTCCCAAAATGTTTGCCCAATTGATCAATCGATGCAGCCAACACCTCTTAGACCAAGGCATCACGCCAATCATCTGGGGTGACATGCTACTGGGAAAACAACTCGGCAAACCCGGACACGGCATCAACGGCTTTAAGCATGACCCACGCATCAAAGGTGGACATGCAACCTTTTTCAGCAAACAAAAAAACACCTCTGGCACACTCACTGCTATGAACGATCTCACCAATCGAAACAAAATCATTGTGGCAGATTGGCATTACAACGCGCCCACCAGTGGCGAATATCCCAGTGTGGATTATTTCCAAGCCATGAAGTTCAAAGATGTCTGGGGAACCACCTGGTACAACGATGACGGCATTCGCCTCTTTGCCCGATATGCCGCCAAACGAAAATGCGGCGGCATGATTGCCACCGCTTGGCATACGTCCATCTCACCAGCAGTGAGCCATCAGTTTGAACCGATCTTGCACAACTCAGCTGTCTATTTTCGCAACCCCGCATTCAATCCCCCCAAAGCAGCCATCTCTTACCGTTTAGCACCCACACAAAAAGAAAATACGGTCGCAGCGGCCACCGCTCAACAAACCGGTGTCTTCCTCAAAGCCACACAAACGCTTCCCTACCAAGTCCAACTGCCAAAGGACTATACGCCAGCCCCGGGCGCAACCCTTCAACTGCGGCCACACAAGGAAAATCAAAAAGGTGCGGTTCTAACCTTTGATCAAAAATCGCATCGCCTCACTGGCTCGATCACTTTGGGACCACGCAAAGGCAAACTTCCACATCCCTATGACACCATTTTACGCTGGGTCGATCAAGATAGCGGGTACATGTCTCAGGCCTATCGCGCTTCCCATTTTAATATTACCAATCACACACCCGCCCAAGCGGGAACGGCTAATCCCGCAGCATGGTTTTCTGCTGACTTTTCAGAACTCTCCGGCGAGGCCTTCACCAACGGACTGATCTACTCCACGGGCCAACTGCCACTGCTCCTGCAAATTGAACAATCCAAGGTAAAAATAGAACCCACCAGCGGCGCCCTCAACACACGCATAACCTCGGCATGGAGCAGCCAACCGAAAAAACTTTGGAAAAACATTGTCAACCAAGGCATGCAACTAGACGTGACCTTCAAAGTCACCGACCCACTGGCCAAAGGTGAATTTTGTGCCTTGGTTTCCCTTGGAAACTACCAAGAAGGCTTCCGCCTGTTAATGGTCCAAGATCGAACCTTGCTACTCCAATTCGCCAAACAGAAAAAAGGGCCCCAGTGGATCACCCTCGCACACAAAGTCCCAATGGACCAATGGACCTCCGCTCGCGTCACACTCACGCCAGCCAAGGGCGATCAACCCCCGGTGGCCACACTGGCTTTTAACGATCACAAGCGTATCCAAGTCAAACTGCAACGTGCTTTATCAGAAAAAAACCAGGCTTCGCTGGGACTCGGCATCGAATTCTTGCCTCACGGCTCCACCCTCAGTGGCTGGGCTAATTTCCCTGGACTCATCCAGAAAGTCACCATCAAACCTTATCAATTATCTCACTAAAAAAGGTGACTAACCATGTCAACCGCCCACCTCACCAACCATCGAAAAATACAAGGATTCACGCTTATTGAGCTGCTAGTTGTCATTTCGATTATTAGCCTTTTGGTCGCTATTTTGCTTCCAGCGTTGGCCAAAGCCCGCGAAACTGCTCAAGATGTGCAATGTAAATCCGCTCGCAAGCAAATGGAATTGATCACCAGCATGTACGCAGGTGATAACAAATCGTTCTTACCTTCGGGCCAACAAATCACCGGAACACTCTGGAAACTTTACAACGTCAACCGAGACTCACTGCGATGCCCCTCAGCATATCTGGTCTATCCTTCATCAGGCATCCGAACCGACTGGGGAACCAACAGTGGTAAACGAGCCACCGCTTGGGGTGGTGCTGAGGTTACCCAGCGAATTGCCAACGGCAAAACCAACTGGCGTCTGGATTCGATCCACCAGCAGTCCAACAAAATGCACATCACCGACACCCCCTGGAAAGTCACCACCGGCGGAACATGGGGATGGGCCGAGGCATACTGGTCCATGCGACCCAACAAAACCGTGGTGTTGATTCAATACCGCCATCGTGATTTGACCACGACCAACATGTCATTCCTCGACGGACACGTCAGCACCATTCGCAAAGATGAAAAAAGCCTCATTACCGAAGACAACATCACCTTTGAAGAACTGTAATTCAAACGACCACGTAAGAGGCCTTGAAGTATCGCGTCTTACAACGCTCTAAATCGTGGGCCAAGTCGTCCCACGATAAGCCTTGGGCGTAAACCCCGTGCAATGCTTAAAACTCTTGCTAAAGGTGAAGGAATCTGCAAATCCAAGTTCTGCTGCAATTTCCGACAGCGTGAAACCGGTGGACAGCAACAACGCTTGAGCCTTTGCCATTTTTTTCTTGCGTGTGTATGCCAATGGCGAGACTCCCACAGCCTGCTTGAATTGACGATGAAAGTGAAACGGCGATAACTTGACCTGCTCGGCAAGCTTGCTCAACGATATCTTTTCATCCAAATGCTCATTAATATAACTAAAAATCGGCGAAAAACGTTCCAAGCTCACCAGTTTCTCCGTGATATCAATGTCTGTTTGAGCGTGCTCCAAAATAGTTCGAAGAATTGAAAAACCCAAAGATTTCACAGCCACCATCCTGGCGAGGGCTTCATGCCCCGGGTCCAATTGATCGAGCCTCGCAAGTTCGCCAAGCCACTGAGCCAATTGTGCGCTTACTTTTTTTGGAAAAAAAATGGGTTTGAGTCCCAGCAATCCCAGCAAGTCCACATCATGCAAGATCGTGAATTGCAAGTGAGACCAGCAATACAGGTTGGTGGTTGGATGCGGCACGGCTGAACGACGTGCGGTTCCCGCTGGAATAAAAAAAGTGTCCCCCTGACATCGTTGAACCACTTGCCCCATGCCTTCAAAAAAAATAGGGGATTCCCCCGCATTCACCCTAGAGGACAAAACGTTGTCAGGACTTGCCATCCAAGTGGTGGGATCGACGGCCTCGGTTTGTTCCCCGCCACGCAAATAGCGAAACCGAAGCGTCTCATCCACCAATTTAAATAGTTCTTTATTCATATAAGAGCAATATTTGACATGAAAAAGACAATCTAAGCTATTTCAAAAAACACATCAAGACCTAAAATTACATCGGAATATAAATAAAATCAAGAAAAATAACCAAGGGTTCGACTCTCATGAAAAACCATCTCGATTGCAACGGCAATAAAAAACCACAAGAAATAACATGGAACTGGGCGGCTGATCAAAAAAGCTTTGAGATCAAAGCACGGCATCACCATGCGGTACTCCTCCAAGGCCTAGGCGGCTCTGTTCAAATCAATGGGGAAATGCGATCTCTTGCGGACAGCCAAGACATTTCGCATTCAGAAGAAAAAACGGACGAGGGCCATGCCGTCCATCACACGCAATACACACTTCGCGGAATCGACTGTCTTTGGAATTGGAAAATTCAACCAACCCCTCATGGGCTCGAAATCAGCACCACCTTACACAACACAGGCAGCATGCCGTTGACCCTTGAACATTGGAATATCCTTCATCTCTCCAAAAGCATCGGAGGAAACTTTCAAGTTAGCGAAGCCCCGGATCAGGTTCGATTTTTTCGATGGCGTTCATGGGATATGCGCGTTGAACTTCTTTCGAGCGAAGAAGGCTTGCATCATTCTGAAAATCTCTGTCACTTGTTCGACCCCCTTTCCAAACAAACGTTTCTGTCTGCTTTTTCCACGATGGACCGCATGCGATGCCATCACCAGATCAACTATTCAAAAGACCACGGGATACAGGAATACAAAGCCACCTGCGACTTCGGCAAATATGAACTTGCACCGGGCCAAAAATTGGACTCTGAAAAACTTTACATTGCCTTTTATGAAAGCCCATACGCTGCATTAGAAGGATGGGCAGAGTGTCTCTTCCAAATCAAAAAACCTGTTTTCCCAGAGCTACCTCCCGTAGGTCTTATCTGCCAAGCATGGACTGACACCTACAACGACCGAGAAGGTGACTACACCGAAGTCCATTTAGAAAACGCGAGAGCTGTTCGTGAAAAGCTTAAAGGCTTTGAAATTCGTTATCTACGTCCAGGCGGATGCGTGGCTCCTTTAAAAGATCACATTCCGGGGAACTGGATTGTGGAGAATCACAAAGCGTTGCCCAAGGGCTTGAAGCATTTTTCCAAAGAAGTGCAAGAGCTTGGCTTTGAGCTGGGTTTATGGGTTTCACCTTTTTGGTTTTGTGGTGAAGCAGAAGAAGCGTTGAAAGAAAATAAAGAGAACCTCCTCTGCGACAGAGAGGGCAACGCCATTTGTGAGCCGTTGAATTGGGCGGGGGATTTCGGCGACACCGCGCCCTTGTCTGAATTAACAAAATATTATTTAGATGCGACGCATCCCAAAACACTGGCATTTATCAAGAAGGTGTTTGCGTATTACCGGGAAGCTGGCATTCGCTTTTATATGTTGGATTTTCTTGGTGTGCCGGAAAACTGCCGCCTTAGAGACCCTTCTCAGACACCGTTACAAGCAGCGACAGAAATCTTAAAAGCCATTCGTGAAACTGCCGGCAAGGACACGCACCTTCAAACGGCTGTTTCCTCTACGCCTGGATTCAGCGGCCTCATCAATGCGGCAAGAGTCGGACGTGATTTTGGCGAGGGGCGTCCTCTACAAGGTTCACCTCTCAGTGATTTTCGCAATGCCACGTTTGCCTTGCATGATCGCCACTATGCCAACACGCATTATCTTTTACAAAATGGGGCAGCCTCTTATTTCACCCATCGCAAGTTATATATCAACGACCTGAATCTTCTGTCCGTCGATAAACCCATTCCACTGGAACATGCCAGAATCTCAATCACCACGTTTGGCCTTTGCGGAACACCGTTGATGCTTGCAGATGATTATCGAAGGATCAATGAAGAACGCTTGCGTATGGTCAAGTTATGTCTACCCCGAACGCAAAACATGCCGATCCCGGTGGACTTGTTTGAGAATGTGTATCCAGACAATTATTGCCGCTACCTCAAACTTTCAGTGGAAACATTGTGGGATTCTTATCTGCTGGTAGCAGTCTTTAATATGGACGACACGGCTTACGATGCGGAGCTTGATTTCGCCAAATTAGGATTAGACCCAGCGGACAATTATCGTTTGTACGAATTTTGGACGGAAGAATATTGTGGCACTTACACGGAGCGGTTTAAAGCGGTGGTCCCTCCCAATGCTTGCCGACTGTTCCGCATTTCTAAAGCAAAATCACATCCTTGGTTACTAACCACAGACATGCACATTCAGCAGGGTGCGGTAGAACTAAAATCCCTGCAATGGGATGAAAAGAAGATGCGACTGTCGGGTGTTGCCACGCGTCCAGCGGGCGAAGTGGGCAATTTATTTTTCCTCATGCCTCGAAAAATGCGTGTGATCAATGACAAAGGATTGTGGCTCTTAAAAGAACTCATTGATATGAATGTCATCATACGCAAAGAAATCAAATTCAAAGAAGACTGCGAAAGCTTTGATATTTTCTTTGAGCCTTGGGAAGAAAAATATGTCACTGCAAGACCCTTGATGCCTTATGCGACCGAAGCACAATGGCTCGAATACGCTGAACAAAACCGCAAACCCGGCGACACAAGAGTCATTGAATAAACGACAATAAAAATACTTGCGTCATCGGAGCCAATCAAACGGTTCATCACCCGGTCAGCCTGCTACACTAGGAGCTTTGGCGAACACTCCAGTCATGCCCGTGCAGGATGGAGATAGTTTGTTGCTGCTTTTAGAAAGAACCACAGGACAAAAACAACGGGGCCACACGCCCCATCTTTTCAGAATTGAAAATCCTTGATTCTCCACCGATCCGCATGGTTCGGCGGGGAAGCTGGAAATACACTTATTTCCATGGCCTTGCCTGCTCACATTTTTACAATTTGGACAACGACCCTGACGAATTGCACGACCTGTCCGAAGTACCGGAACATGCTACGATTCTTCAGGAATTCAATGCATTGGAATTTCGTGATTGGAACCCCGTTGAAATTGAACACCCATTTAAAAGGTCCATGAACAATCTCCGCTACATGGCCCAGTGGGGTCGTGAAGTCGACACGGATCACCTCCCCCAGGAAGCTGTGGCATAGTTGCCGCGAAAAATTTGAATCCCCCTTGCACACATCGCAAACCCAAGGCTGCCTCTTTCGCCAATGCCACACGACAGAGCGATACAAGTCTTGACTTCGACCAAATCTATGTTAACCTAGGTTTGGTTTTATTCAATTAATACCCTAAAAAAGCATTTTTTTACACTGACCCAATTACCCACAAAAGGTGATCTCCATGGTTTTGTCTCGATTCAATCTCTCCGCCAAGACCCTCGTGCTGCTTTGCCTGTTGACCGTTAGCCTGATGTCTGCGGATTCAAAGATGGGGGAAGGTCATGAGTATGACGATGTCGACATCAAAGTGGCCGTGGCAATGAAAACGGCCCTGCCGGTCCAAGTCGCCATTGATGAAAGCCGTGTTGTCGCCCCGTTCCGCAAAGAGCTTTTGGGCTACAACTACACTTGGGTCTGGCTCAATGAAATGACCCTGTCCAAGGACGCGACCGACGGCAAAACATTTTCCCCGCAGCACCTCAAACTCATGCAAGGCATGTCCATCCCACTGGCTCGAGTCTCCGGCGGCGGGTCCAAAACATTTCAATGGAAACATGCCATTGGACCGTTTTCTCAAAGAAAACCGCACCCAGGCCCCAAATGGATGAAGCCTAAAATCCAAAAAGTTGGCCATGTCGAGTGGATTAAATCCGTACTGGCGACCGATCCCAATGCTCGATTTTCAATCACTTTTAATATTGATGTCGACTCCACAGAAGACTGTGTGGACCTAGTGGAATTTTTAATTGGCGACCCAGCCAAAAATCCCAACGGCGGCATGAACTGGGCTGCGAAGCGAGTCGAACTCGGCCTTGAAAAACCTGTCGATGTGGCCGTCTGGGAAATTGGCAGCGAAGTCGACTGGAGCGAAACCCGAAGCCGCTGGCCTATCGAAAAATATATCGCCAAATGCAAAGACATCCTCACTTCGGTGAAAAAAGATTTCCCCCACACCACACTTGCCGCCCATGCAGCAACTGCCTTTTCAAGCAAAATTCACGAGAAAAACGGGGGCTGGAGTGTTTGGCATCGACAACTACTCAAAGCCATCGGCCATCAAATCGACATGATCGCCATCCACCCGTACTATCATTTTGATTACATTGCCAAACTCGAACGAGACTGCGTCGGCCTACTCGCACAGGATATCAAAGACATCACCGGCTCAGACCGTGTGAAAATTTTTGTGTCTGAACATGCCAAATGGCCCAGACAGCGCCCCCATGCCAAATGGTCCGAAAGCTGGTACGAAACGCATTCTTTGGCAGGATCGCTTTGCACGGCACAGTGGATCAATCGAATGCTAAACACCCCGGCGGTCACGATGATGACCTACCACAGTTTTTCCGGCGGGCCATGGGGAATGGTCTATCTTAATAAAACCCAAGACAAGCTCTACACCACGGGCGTCTTTGATGTCTTCAAACTGCTCAATACCATCCCAGGCATCAACGTTGTACAAAATGTCGTCTCGGGAAAACGCACCAATACCAATCGCAACACCCTCTCGTTCACTGCAACTGCCCTGACCACTGCCGAGGGCCTAGACCTGATCCTCGTGAACAGTGAACCTGAAGTTTCCCGCCAAGTGACCTTCACGTTCAATGGCCAATATGCCCTGACAAAAATCCAAACGCTCAGCGCTCCCCACATGGATTCATACAACACACTTCAAAAACGCCCGATTACCGTCACTGAAAAAAATGTTTCTCAAAACAACCCTTTCACCCAATACAATTTGCCCGCTAAATCATTGGTGCTGCTTCGCTTAAAAAAAGTCAAGTAACCTCCAATCAAACCAAAAACATTGACTTTGACAAAAACTAGGTCAACATCGATTAAAAGGGACTGATTATTCCATGAAAAATGCTATTTTTACTGAGACAACACAGGGTGGCGGGTCCAAAGTCCATCAGGTCAAGCAGGCCATTCGGCGGCAAATTCTCAACGGCAAACTCAAGCCTGGTCAGAAACTTCCGAGCATGGAAAAACTCAGCAAGCATTTTGGTTGTAGCCTAGGCATTGTCAGGCAAGGGATTTACACACTGACTGCCGAAGGCGTTTTATATTCCATGCCTCGCAAAGGGGTCTTTGTGGCACAGAAAAAATCGCGAGAGGCAACATTGCTTTGGTCTTGCCGACACTTGAACTGGAGCACATGGATTGCATCTACCAGAGTTTAAGCCAAAGCTTTGCGGATTTAGACTCCCAACTTCAAATTTTTTCCGCGAGTTCTGACTTTGATGTGCAAGTTCAATTGATGGACCAGTTGGATGCGAAGACCATTGGCGGGGCGATTATCCCGCCGCCGCCGTTGAATCAGTATGCCCCGGCAATGAATAACCTTGCCAAGCGAGGCATTCCAGTGGTCCAACTGGCGTACCATCTCAAAGGAGCGACCACCGATGCCGTCGCCGTTGATGGCACAGAAATCGGACGGCTGGGCTTTGACCATCTTTTAGAAAAAGGCCATCGACGCATCGGCATGGTCAACATGCAAACAGACTATTCCACCTTTTCTAATTTGGAAATGGGTGCGGACATGGCCTTGCGTTCTTACGGGATGACCTTCGACCAGGTGCCACAAGCATTTGTCAGTCCCACCGATCTGCACACCCAATCGGATTTGGGAAACAACGGCCAAAAAGCGGCAAACTACCTACTCGCCAAATATCCGGACCTCACTGCCATCGTCGGAATCAACCGTTATGCCACACTCGGTATTTATCGTGCCGTGACCGAACGAGGCCTCCAAGTTGGAAAGGATATTTCGATTCTCAGCTTGGCCGGTGACTTGCAATACTTTCAAGCAACCACCCCCACCATCTCAGCCATCGTCGCTCCGCTTGAATTGATCACGCAACGAGCAGCCGTTCGATTGCAACAAATCATGGACCGCGATGCCTATGAAGAACCCCAGATCATCACCCTTGCACCCAAACTGATCGAACGCCAAAGCGTTTATACACGCCCCCAATTAGCCCCCTCTTTCTGAAAGGAATAAAAGATGCGAACCCTTCTGTCCTCACCACCAAAAACGACCCATGCAAAATGGACTACCGGTTTCACGCTGATCGAACTTTTAGTCGTGATTTCAATAATTAGTATTTTGATCGCCATTTTGCTGCCCGCGCTTGCCAAAGCCAAGGATTCCGCCCGGGACATCCAGTGCAAGTCCATCAAAAGGCAGGTCGGCCTATTGATCTTGCAGTACACCAACGACTTTGAGTCTTTTCTGAACACGGCTGTAAACACGGGGAATGGTAAAGTTTTCAGCTATTACAAGGTCAACAACAAAACCCTTTATTGTCCAAACTCAGAACTGACTTATCAGGGAACGATTCAACGAGAAAATTCCGTGAATGTGGGGGCCAAGATGGTGGGTTCCTCCGATTGGTTCGCGCTCAAAGACCAGTGTTTCAAATTGGATTCTATTGCGAGCCACTCTGAAAAGTTTTATTACACCGATGCCCCCGAATCGAGTAGTGCCCCCGGATGGTCCTCTCCCTATGTGTACCTGACAACGGGTGGCGCATTGACTGGCGTTGAGTATCGCCATCGTTCAGGAGCGACCAGCAACATGCTGTACCTCGACGGCCACGTGGCAACACTCCGTAAATACGAAGCCTCTTTGCTGACAGCCAGAAACAACCATCTGATGCCATAATCAAATGATTCCTGACTCTTTTTCACACTATACCGTTAGATACTTAAAAAGGTATTAAAGTGAACCACTTTCGAGCATTGTTATTCAGCCTTGTTTTATGCTCTCTTTTTAGCCATGCAATCACAGGTGACAGTACAACCCCAACACCCACCATTCATAAAAGGCAAAGCAATGCCCAAGCTCACGCACCTGTTTCCAGCCCGGTCGATGACTGCCATTGAATTGACAAAAAATTAGAAGATTGAGTTTTCCCCCGAAAAAGGATTATGTTTATGTTTGCCTCCAGACTATTTTGCCGCCTGTTGATATGTTTGTTTTTGTTGATCACATGGAACAGTCCTCTGCTCGGTGAAGAACAACTAAAAAACCCGACCTTCGAGCAAGGCCTCGGACATTGGACGTTTTATGTCCCCAAAAAAGTTCAACCCAACGTCACTCACAAAGTAGACCAAAACATTTTAACCCTTGAGTTTTCTTCTCCCGTCCGACCCAATGACGTTCAATTGATTCAATCGGTCGCGCTGAAAAAAGGGAAACACTATCAATTGGCCTTTGATGCTAAAAGTGATACCAATCAGGTCTACGTCGAGGTCATGTGCAACCAGCGAAACAAGCCTTGGGGAAATGTCGCATTAGGGACCAAACGCCAGATCATACCTCAATGGGTGCGTTATCGGTTCAATTTCATCGCAGACAAGACTGATCCACAAAACCCGCCTGTGATTCGATTGATGCTTGGAAATCCTTCGGGAGAAATTCAGCTACGCCAATTTTCTCTGACCGAATCACTGCCCAAACAAAACGAACTGAGAAAAGGAACACTTCCCTCGGTTGATCTGAAAAATGGACAGTGGTCCTCCGATCGTGGAATCACCCTCAACGATCAGGGCATCCTCACGCTCAAAGGCAATCCCAAAGAAGATCGCAAAACAGAATTGGTCCTCTCCTCGAGCGGATTCGCAGACCGAACGTTCTATCTGCTTGCAGAGGTCCGGGGAACAGGCATGAAATCCGGTGCCAAGTGGTGGCTCTCGCCCAAGATCGTCATTTCTCGGACCGACAAGCCAAAAGCTGCCCAGCGGAAAGAATTCACCCAAATTGAATTGCCCCAATGGACCTCCATCGTCTTGGCCTACACACCCAGTACCACCATGCCTGTCGCACCACAATTGAAGTTGCAACTTCGCATGGAAAAATGCTATGGCACGATGCAGATTCGCAATGTTCGTCTGACGTTTGACAAGCCTGCCGCCCCGGAATTTCCATGTGCCATCCCACAGAACCCCGTCTGCAATCTGGCGATCAATACAAGCCAGCGAAAAACATTTAACAATGATCTTCTGGGAATGAATGGGAGCTTTCGACCGTTCGGCAAATGGCTCCCGCCCCATACCTACAAAAGCCCGGAAATACGCAAGATACTCAACCGCGTCCGTCCGGCAGTCCTTCGCTCCCCCGGCGGGACCATCGCCAACTGGTACAACTACGAAACCGACATGTACCAACTCCCCGCCACGCCTGAAGGTTGTCATCTTTTCAATGCCATCCAATGGCACAATAACGCAGGCCACAAATTTGGCTTTGACGGCTTTGCGACCGTTTGCCGCGATAACGATATTGCCGCTTCGCTGGTATTTAATGTTCTTCAGGACTCTCCCGAAAAATGTGCTGCACGATTAAAAGACCGCAAAGCCCGTGGCCTGAACATTAAATGGGTCGAACTGGGCAATGAAAACGATACGCCTACGCAACGAGGTCCACAACTCAAAACCGTGCAAGACTATATTCGTTTGACCAAGCCGATTGTGAAAGCTCTCAAGGCAGTGGATCCGGACATCCGCTATGCCGTCAACATTGCCAAAGCCAATACGCATGACTGGGGATTGCCCTGGCCCAAGAAAACTATTACGACGCGGTGGTCATGCACACCTACGGCTTCTTCGGCCAAAAAATAGCTTCCTCGATAGTGCCACCGTTAAAATGGCATTTAGCAGCTACGGTAAAGTCCAGACGGCACTTCAAAACTACCGACAAATTTTCAACAACCGACCACTGCTCCTAAGCGAATGGGGACTCAACGGCAACCGGAACCTCGCGTTTAACCAGATGGCCACGCTGGGTACCTCTGATGTCTGGTTTGCCATTCTCGACGCTTTTGCCGACGGCATGCAAATCGAAATGGCGACGATCCATGTTTTCTATGGCGCCCACATGGGACTGTACACCTGGGAGGGATCAGAAAATCCCAATCCCGTTGAAGCCCAAAAAACCACCCTTCGCAAACACCCTGACGCCGTATGGTTCGACATGGCTACATCCACATTTCGTAATACAGAGTTACTGCTCGCCAAGTCCGATGGCCCGATGCTCGACGAAAACAATCCAGGCGTCATCGCCCGCGCCGCGATCAATGCCAAGGACGAAATTCAGATTCTGGCGGTGAATAAATACCCCACGCCATGCGAACTTAAAGTTGCCATTGATGAGCAAGCCTATACGGGAACATGGACCCGATCCACACTGACCACACCAGATCCCTTTACACGAACACAATATCAACCCGATGAAGCCCCCTTGGTGCGAAAGAACGGGGCTGGCCGTATTTTCTTGCCGCCTTATTCGGTGAACCGGGTTGTGCTGAACAATCACTAGATCGCTCTCGTACGGCAGAAAACCATCTGTCGCGTTTTCTATATTTAGCAGACGCGCACGCTGTTAACTTGCGGCTTTGGCCAACGGTTGCAGATGAACAGAATCCGATTCTTCGGCGTTGTGATAGCGGTACAACCACAGAATCCTTGCTCACTGATAGCCTAAACACTTCAGTGAAAAGGGTTCTGATTGCCTCACAAATAGTCCACGTCTCGCGGGCTACTCTGGATTGTGCCAATAGCGGTTGTCTTGGGCCAAAAGGCTGTCCGCAGCCTCTGGACCCCAAGTGCCTGCTGCGTAATTGGGCAGATCCTCTTGAGGGTTGGCTTTCCAATAGTCCAAGACGGGTTGAACAGCCTTCCAGGCGCATTCGATTTCATCTCGATGTTTGAACAGTGTCTGGTCGCCCCGGATGCAATCGTAGAGCAAGGTTGCGTAGCCGTCGGGTGGCTTGGCGTTCCATTGTTGTTCGTAATCGAATTCCATTTCGACATCTTTGACGTGCATGCCGTGGCCGGGAACTTTGCCTTCGAAACGAATGCGAATGCCTTCATCGGGCTGGACGTTGATGACAATTTGATTGGCTTTGTGTTGATGGGCCAACTGACGGAATAGCACATGGGGGGTGGGTTTGAAGTAGAGCACGATCTGGGTTGATTTTTTAGTCATGGCCTTACCGGATCGCAGGTAGAACGGCACACCACCCCACCGCCATGTATCAACAAACATACGCATGGCGGTATAGGTATCGGTTTGGCTTTGCGGGTTGACACCTTGGGTCTCTCGGTAAGATTCAATGGCCTGGTCACCAAGCTGGCCGGCACCATATTGACCACGCACAGCCAATTCTGGCACTTCGTCATAGCTTGGGACGCGCATGGCTTTGAAGATTTTAATTTTCTCAGTCCGCACATCCTCCGCATCAAGGCTCACCGGCGGCTCCATCGCCATGACGGCTAACACCTGAAGCAGGTGGCTTTGCACCATGTCTCGCATCGCCCCGCCGGTGGGACCGTCGTAGTAAGCGCCACGACTTTCAACGCCCACGGTTTCACTGGCAGTAATCTGCACATGATCGAGATAGCTGCGGTTCCAGATCGGCTCAAAAATGGTATTGGCAAAACGCAACACCATCAGGTTCTGCACCAATTCTTTGCCTAGGTAATGATCGATGCGATAAATTTCTTCTTCATCAAAAACCGAGGCCAGGACATCGTTGAGATGGGCGGCACTGGCGGGATCTGAGCCAAAAGGTTTTTCGACCACAATGCGTTGCCAAGGCGGTTTTTCGCGGTTAATGCTACAGTATCGCCGCCCTTCGGTGACCATTTCCGAGGCTCCGATATTCAAAATCGTAGGCTCAAAAAACTGAGGCGCCATGGAGAGATAATAAACCACATTTTCGCCGGTCCCATGGGCCTCGGCGACTTGGGAAATGTGCTGTTTGATCCCCGCAAAAGCTTCGAGTTTGGTCGAATCCCCTGCGTGGTAGTGCAAATGGTCGGCAAAAGATTTCCACTGCTCTTTGTCAGCATAGGTCTGAGGCGAAAACTCATGCACTTTCTGGCGATATTCGTTATCGGTAAAAGCTGTTCGACTGACGCCAAGAATGGCAAATTTTTCAGGCAATTGGCCACGGGCATACAAATCAAACAATGCGGGAATTAACTTGCGTTTGGTGAGATCACCTGATGCACCGAAAATCACCATCAGACATTGGCGGGGTGGGTTTTGAGAATCCATCTCCCCATCATATAGAATAATCACAACCTGGCAGACAAAATAACGCGGCCATGGAATCAAGTAATCTTGTTCTGCCTTACCAACAGGCTTCGCGTTGGAGCGGGGGGTCCATTTGTCGCAACATTTCCACACTGAACTTGTGCATCAACTGGGCTTGAACTTGGGCGACTTGAGGTTGGCCAAAGAGGTTGGTTAATTCTTTGGGGTCTTCGCGTAGATCGTAGAGTTCGCCTTCGTGGCCGTTGGAACAGACACTGAGTTTGTAACGGTCGGCGACCATCGTAGATCGGCAAGGCATACACAACGGCTGAGCGCAATACGCCCGCTGAAAATTAACCCCTTCTTGTGCCAACGCATCGAGGCGAGGCGACTGAGCCAATGGATTATCATTGCATCGCAGCGCATCATAGCGCATCCCATCAGCCGTCACCAAAAGAAGATTCGGTTGTTTGGACACAAAACCCCGCACATCCCTCTGGATGGTCGAGGGCTCCTTGCCCAGTTGGCGAGCGAGAACGGCCGTCGCGTCAAAGGCGGGGTCCTGGGTTTGTTCGCCTCGGATCATTTCCAGAAACCGCATGATGTGAGCGGGCTCTCCCCAGTGCATGCCGACGAAACGTTCGGGATGACGACGGGTTTTCTGCAAAACTGAAATCGGTAGCACCGATGTATTCGAAGCAATCGGGACGGTCTGGCCCACAATTTGTTCCAATTGATCAAAGACAGATTGCTTAATCTGGAGATCTTCCACAATACTCTCAATGATAAATTCACAAGGGGCCATGGCCTTAAGATTGCCCGTGGGCTGATAACGCTGTTCCCCATGTTCCGCATCGGCACAAGGCAACTGCATTTGCTGCTTCATCTGGGCCAAGGCTGCATCAATCCCAGCCCAATCACGCCAACAAGAGGCTTGTTTTGTTCTTTGATATTTGCTGGCATCTTTTCTCACTTTGCAGAGGAATCAGGTCGCCAATTGAATATCATGGCCCACACGGTATTGCTCTAAAGCTTTGGGGTCAAGTTGCACGCCAAGCCCGTTTCCATCAGGCACACGCACCAAGCCATTGGCAATATCTAGAGGTTTTACCAGGAGATCATGTTCACGCACCAGTCGGCCGAAGATATCGCTGGGAATGGTACACCCCTCAGCAGCGGCCGCAGCATGGACGTAGCTTGCTTCGAGAATCCCCAGATCAACTTCACTACCATGCCAACAGGGCTTGCCCGCCAAATGCGTCATCTCTGCAAGCCTGACAAACGCAGCCATCGGGCCGTTGAAGTTATAAATATCACCTGCATCTAGAGCCAACGCTTCAAGCGTGTCCGCAGCATCCTGCCCATGCACGCAATAAGGCAATGACACATGCACTGCTACTTTCAATCCACCCACCCCGCGTAAACGTTTGTATTGATCCAGTTGCTTACGATCAATCGGATCTTCAATCGCCAAGACGTTAAAACCTTCGAGCGACTGCATGATTTCCTTGGCATTTTGATAATCCCCCCAACGCTGGTTGGGATCGAAAATCATTTTCATTGACGGGCCACACTGCGAGTGAATTTCCTGCGCCCAAGCCCGAACGTCGTCTTCATCGCTACATTTGAACTTAATGGTATCAAAGCCCATTTGCTGACCTTCAAACGCTTTACGCCCGGCATCAGCAGGCGTGCGCCTGCCTGTCCACATGCTCACCGCCACGCGACGGCGACACTTCCCGCCCAGCAATTGATAGACGGGAACTTTGAGCCGTTGACCCACGATATCGTAAACCGCCGACTCAAAACCATCGTATTCACGATCCAATGGAAACGGCAAGTGCGACAACTGGAGCGAGTTCAAAGGCATGCTGAGCAACGCCTCGGCATTGCGATGTAAATTTTCCAATGAAACGGCACGATAGGTTTCACCCAAGCCCACCA
>JAJRRC010000102.1 GCA_024279865.1 Planctomycetota bacterium
CCTCAAGGCTCGCCCGCAAACGAGCAAGGTGCTGCTCAGCTTCAAAGGGATGCCCCCCCAAAAAACGCAACACCTCATACACGCCATCGGCAAACATAAACCCACGATCAAGAATGCTCACCTTCGCGTCAGCCAAGGGAATAAAAGAACCATTGAGATAAACTGTAAGTCGCTCCATGCGCCATAGCGTAACGACTCTTGGCACAAGCGTCAGACATGATCGTCATTGATCCCCTGCATCATCACCCGTATCGCTTCCCACTTCGACGCGGGCATACAATAATGCCAAGAGTTTAACCGCGGCCTGCTCGTAATCGTAAAACGTGTTCTGCTGCGTGCCAAATACCTTTGCCCATGGATTGATGTTGAGGACGTAGCCGTACAAATTCTGTTTCTAATTCAATGTCCCGACACATATCCATAATCTTCGAGGTCACATGATCATTCAGACTCGTCACCATGTCGCCACGATAAACTTTCTGACCATTGGCATCACAAACTCGCTTTACCTGTTTCATCGACATCCTTTCAGTGGCCCCGTTAAACTCTAGGACTAAATCGCAAGGAAGTCTCTCTTAAACCCATAATTTTACTGCATTAAGGGTCAAATACCCCCTTTGGGCTATTTTGGAAACATCAGCATTTAAAAATGATTTAACCTGTTGGGGAACCGTTTTTCATCAAGGATAAAGTGTGCTGCATACCGGCAAAATCAGTGCTGAGGGGTGTTCTAGAACGTGCGGTGTTGGGATTCGGAATTGGACCCGCCATGTGGGTGGTTGCAGATACAACAATGCTAATCGTCGTCGTCATCATGATCCGCATGGCTACCCACAACGCCTTGAAAGGTCTTCTGCAAACCAGCCATGAGTGTTTCTTTTTCGACGGGGGTGAGCTTGGCTTCTGGATGCAGAATCAAATAATCCCATGGCGGCATTTCTCCCTCGGCAACCTCCTCGGCTGCTTCATTTGCTTCACCAAGTTGAAGGCTTGAAACATTAAACTCTGCTCGAGCTTTATTGACATTGTGAATGACCATCCATGAAGCCGGAGCCACATAAGAATACCAAGGCCATTTTGTTTCATAGCTATGACAATCAAGACAAGCCCGGTCAAACAAGGCTTTGGTTTCCAACGAATCCCAAGTGACTTGTTTTTCAATTTCAGGATTGGTCCGAGAACCTGCCATCACAATCAACAAAACAAGCAACACCAAAGCAGCCCATAAATACCGTTGTTTTTTCTTCATTGACTAACCCTTTCATGCGTGATTCATTATATCCTTTTAAAATTTATTGTGTAAAAAAACGGTTTCCCATAGGCTTAGAGGCATGATCCGTCGTCATTTGAATCATGCCAAACGAATGCGGGCTCATGTACGCTGTGCCGCGTTGACACGCGGGCCACTGTGGCTGAGCCGAGGGAAGTTGGCCAAACGCTATCGATGCCAAAGTTTGGTCACGTCCAATTTCTCGATTGAAATCCCCACGTTGCCGCCGTCACTAGAGGGCCTGCGAATTGTACACCTCAGCGATTTTCATATCGGCCATCTGATCGAACGATTCTATCTTGGCGAATGGATCAAATTCATCACCGCGTTAGAGGGCGACCTCATCGCCATCACCGGAGATTTTGTAGATTTGTCGTTATCCGTATTAGACGATGTACTCGCGGCTATTGGTCAACTGCAAGCGCCGCTTGGCGTGCATCTGGTCCCTGGCAATCATGACTATTTAGCCGATGGACCCGCATTGATTCGACGTTTTGAAAAAGCGGGATTACCTTTATTAATCAATCGCAGTGTGATGTTGAAACATCATGATTGCCGCATTGCCGTCGCGGGAATTGATTGGGCCAGACAACCAGACCGTTTGGCCAAGCATGTCCAAACCGCCCTTCGGACGATCCAAAAACGAAGCCTCATTGACTTCACCTTGCTACTGGCTCATCATCCCAATGCGTTTGACGCAGCAAGCCCTCGGGGCGTGGACCTCACGTTGGCGGGACATACCCATGGCGGACAGGTGGTGCTCAATCACCCCACACAAAAAAATCGCCAAATGCGACTGGGCAGTCTGGGCAATCGCTACACCCATGGCCTCTATCAGCAAGGCCCCCGTTACCTGCACGTCACCAGCGGCGTGGGCGCGTGGTTCCCCCTGCGAATCAAATGCCCGCCTGAGGTGGCGGTATTGACGCTGCAACGCAAAGCCTAGATAACTTCACGGCCCTCTTGCAACGGCAAGCTCGACGCTTCGTAGAACTGATCCAGCACCGCTTGCCAATCGGTGAGTGACTTCACATTGATAAACGCCATTTTCACGGCATCAGGGTCCGGATGATGAACGGAAAACTTGATGCCAAACTTCCGCATCATGTTTGACGCTTGTTTTTCGCCATGCAGTTGCACCGATAACGTGAAATGCTCCAGAAGAACGTCTCGCTGTTGCTTGAGCGTCGCTGTGAGCATGGGTTTCCCTTGCATCAACGCGCGGGCTTGAGCAAAAATCCATGGATTACCAATGCAGCCCCGAGCCACGCTGACGAGGCGAACGCCTGTCTGATCGATCATGCGGAAAATGTCCGGGGCGGTCCAGATATCGCCCGACCCGCCGATGGTGAATTGAGGCGTTTGGGGATAGGTATGGGTCAAATTTTTGAGAAAATCCCAATTCGACGGCCCTAGGTATTTTTGTTCCACACTGCGACCATGCACCACAACCGCGGCATACCCCAGTTCCATGGCAGCTTCAAAAATCTGATAAAAATCGGACAATGCTTTGGCGGAGTCATCCGTTCCACAGCGGAGTTTGAGCGTACAAGGCAAATCGTCGCCAATGGTTTGCTTCACCGCTTGGAGAATATCCACGGCCATGTCTGGCTCTTGAAGCAGATGTCCGCCTCGAGCTTTGCGGCGAATTTTTTTTACCGGGCAAGCCAAATTGATATCAATCACGTCATAACCCAACTTGACGAGAATGGAAGCGCCATGAGCAATATCCTGGGGATTCGAGCCCATCAGTTGGCCTGCAATGGGATGATCGGCCTCGGTAATTTCCGCTGCCACGAGTCCTCGACCGCCTCGAATAAGGAACTGATCGAGCATCGCTTCGGTGATGCAATAAGGACAACCATGCTTGCGAGCGACCAGTCGCATCGCAGCATCGGAGTAGCCGGCGAGCCCTGCTTGGAAAAACGGGGCATCCAAAGTGAGTTTGCCGATTTGGACCATAGCGAGCATTATAGTAAATTATAGGAGTCATTCTTCGGTTGTTTGTGAGGAAAGGTCTATTTTGATGACTGGTTTGAAACATTGGCAAATGGGATTGTGTGTGGTCTGGGCCATGGCTCTGTGCCTTGGCTGCAAGAACACGCCCCCCCCGGAACCCCCGGAAGTTTCAGAAGCTCCTTCGGCATCTGCGGTTGCTTCTGCTGAAGCTTCGGATGTTTCTGTAACTGAAACATCTCCAGTTCAATCGCCACGTGTTTATCCAAAAGATTTAGAGTTTGGCGGCGACTTGGACATTATTGTGATTCAAGGACGCAAGGCTTTGACGTTGACCAATCGCACCACACGGACCTATGAAAATATAGAGTTGTGGGTCAATCAGCGGTATGCTGCGCACGTCGGCCATATTGACATTGGGACTGGAACAACGGTGGCCTTGGAATCGTTGATCAATCGGTATGGTGAATCTTATCCGGTTCCTGGCTTTCTTCGGCCGGACCGTTCCTTTCCCGCTCTGCTCGTGGAAATCGTTGATCTGGAGCAGAGCAAGCGTTTTCGTTTGCACGTTCGTTCGAAACCTTAGTTAAAGAGTTTGTTTTGGAGGTTTGTCATGGATGCACTGACCCTATGGCGGCGGTATAAGCAGCACCTGTGTGATTGTCCTTCGGTGGGAATCAAGCTGGACATTTCACGCGTGGATTTTCCGGATTCTTTTTTTGCTGAACACGAAGAGGCCATGCAAGAAGCGTACACCGCGATGCGTGGGCTTGAAGCAGGCGACATCGCCAATCCTGATGAACAGCGAATGGTTGGCCATTACTGGCTCCGTACGCCTCACTTGGCGCCCAACGATGACATTGCCCGTGAAGTTGAACAAGCCGTGGGACAGATCAAAGACTTTGCGCACAAGATTCATCAGCGTGAAATTTGTCCGCCTCAGGCAGGCCGTTTCACCGATCTGTTGATTGTGGGCATCGGCGGCAGCGCCCTTGGACCTCAACTGCTAGACGATGCGTTGGGGACCAAACGCGACAAGCTGGCGATGCACTATTTTGACAACACCGATCCAGATGGCTTTGACCGGATCATTGATCAACTGGCCACCCGCCTAAAAAGCACCCTTGTCATCGTGATTTCCAAGTCCGGAGGCACCAAAGAAACCCGCAACGGCATGCTCGAAATCGAACATGCCTTCAAACGCAAAAACCTCACCCTCGCGCCCCAGGCAGTCGCCATCACCTCCGCGGGAAGCCTTCTGGCGCAACGGGCCACTGAACAAAACTGGCTCGCCCAATTCCCCATGTGGGACTGGGTCGGCGGACGGACCAGCGTTCTCTCGGCTGTGGGCTTGTTACCGGCTGCCTTGCAAGGCGTTCCCATTGACCAGCTCCTTGAAGGAGCTGGCGAGATGGACAAAATCACCCGTGAACCGGATACCAAGAAAAATCCCGCTGCGAAATTAGCCTTGATGTGGCTTCATTGCACCGGCGGCAAAGGCAACAAAGACATGGTCATCTTGCCTTACAAAGATCGCCTGCTCTTGATGTCCCGCTATCTCCAGCAACTGGTCATGGAATCCCTGGGCAAAGAGTTCGACCTTGACGGCAACGAGGTCAACCAAGGGATTGCCGTCTATGGCAACAAAGGTTCAACCGACCAACATGCCTACGTCCAGCAACTGCGAGAAGGCGTCTCTAACTTCTTTGCCACGTTTATCGTGGTCTTGCAAGACCGCACGCCCAATGCAGCCAAGGTTGCTCCTGAAGTTGACCCCAACATCACCAGCGGCGATTACCTCAATGGTTTTTGGCAGGGAACCCGTCAAGCGCTTTATGAAAAAGGTCGTCCGTCGTTGACCCTCACGCTGAAAAAACTCGATGCGGTTTCGCTGGGCGCCCTCATCGCGCTGTATGAACGGGCGGTCGGACTGTATGCCATGCTGGTGAATATCAATGCGTACCATCAACCCGGCGTCGAAGCAGGCAAGCAGGCTGCCACCGTGGTTTTGGAAATGCAGCATACGGTTGTCGCATGGATGAAGGAAAACCCTCAGCCCGCCACGCCTGAACAGATTGCAGATCGCATGAAGTTGCCTCATGAAGTTGAGACGATTTTCCATATACTGGAACATTTGGCGACCAACAAACGCCACATCGCCCGAGCGCGTGGTCGATTCCGATACAAAGCGTAGAGCCCTGCCATCAAAGCAACCACATCTTGCACGCTCGGACATTTTTTAAAAAACACTGAAAAAGTTTCCCCAATCGGTCGAAGAACAGATTAAGGAGACCTGTGCCATGACCTTAAACCAGCCCACCGAAAGCGTTTTCAACCAGCCAGAACAGCCAGCCAGATTGCTCGCGTCCTATGCACACACGCCACCCCCGGAAGTTCCCCCGAAAATCTTACCGGTTGCCTTGACGGAGCCGGACGCGCAGGCAAGTATGCCTGCGGCTATTCCAACGGTCCCCCCGGAAGTTTTGCCGATTGCTTTGACGGAGCCGAAGCCTCGTGGTGGGTTTAATGCGTTGTTGACCTATCTGCATCAACAGGCAGCATAACGTTGATGTAAGGTTCAATGCGGCGAATGGTTTTGGGACCGATGCCTGAAACTTTTTGTAAATCGCCCAAGGTCTGAAATGGGCCGTAGGCCAAGCGATACGCCACCACCCGCTTGGCGAGATGACGGCCGATGCCTGGCAATAACATTAATTGTGAAGCGTTTGCCTCGTTGATGGCCACCCGCATCCCCACATCGCGGGCTGATTGTGTTTGAATCGGCATGGTTCGAGAAAACGCGGCCCACGCAATCAAGAGCCATAAGCCCAGCAAGCTCCCCAGGATCCATCGGCGAGAATCACGAGGTGGGTTGTTGGGCATGGGGGGTTTCTTTGGCTTGGCCGTTCACACTGGCAAGCGAACGTCGAAAGGTTGCCAAGCGTTTGAGGCTTGACTTGGGCTGCATCTGCTCCGTGACCAATCCCCCCATCGGCAACTCGACTTGGGGATGATCAATGATCTGCGCCCAAGTCAAAGTTTCGACAAACGGCTTGGACAAGGCAATATGTAAAACCGCATCGAGCCACGTGCTTTGCACACCGGAGGTCCAAGGCTTACGCCAATAGCCACTGTCCGCATCCACACGCTGCCCTGCTTCGAGAGATGCAATCATCGGTTCGGTCACAGACCCACTGGGTACACCCAGTACCACGTTCACCGGATGACTCATCGGAGCAAACTGATCGAGAAGATTGCTGATCTGCATCAGGTCCCGCGTGTGTTGGCCTGATACGGCTTGGCCCATTAAAAGCTTCAGGGTGAACGCATCGAAATTGATGCCACCTTGCACCAAAAGGTCCGCGTACATCATCGGCGGAATCGACCGTTGATTCGAGCCATAATATTCACCAAACGGCTCACGGATTTCAACCAACACCTTGGCGTTGGGTTGAATCTTTTTCACCGCCATGGCGGACAACCGCGTCAGGTCCATCAGTTGATCAAACGCCATGGTGAAATGGTTATTAATATGCAAGCCCGACACCACGTTCCAGGAACTGATGCGGTCTTTGAAGTGGCTCACCACTTTTTCAAGATGTTCATAAATCAAATCACGAACCGTCTCGTAGTCGTGTTCCCATATGAAAAGCCAGTCAGGCAAATTCGAAGGCTCAAAGCTCACCAACGGCCCACCAATCACAGGCAAATCATTGGCGCGAGCCCAATCAACCCATTCATCTAAAACATCCCAGTGATAATCCCCTTCTTCAGGTGCAATCACCTTCCAAGGCATCGGAATACTTAAAAAATCAAAATGGGCAACCATCCCCTCACGCAAATGAGAATGTTTGCAATCCAAGGCAACCCCGGCCCCAATCACATGCCTGGGAATCGCCCCCGTCGTGCGACGGCGAACCAACAACAGATCCGCATGAGCCACCGCCAATTCCTCACTGCCATCAATCGAAGCACTCAAACTTTGCTGGGCCAATTGATCCGCCTGCGCAGGATCATCCTTGCGGTAACACAAAGCTTCAATAAATAATTTTCGGGCGCGGTCCATCCGCTTACTCGCAGGATGATCGGACTTGATGTCCAGCATGCCCCAGTCTTCACTTTTGTTGTACAACATCATCAGCCGATGACGAGCCAATTCCAGATTCAACAGATAAGGTTCATCCCGCTCAGGCAACAAACACGTCTGCAACGTCAGCGTGCCACATTCGCCAGCCTCGTGCTGCATCGCAATCGAACAAACGCCCGTCTCACGCTTGCGGCAAATAACCAGACCTTGATCGTAAGTGATCTCACCACGCATGGCATTGCCATCGGCTCCCAACAAATAAGCGTTTCGCAAAGGGAAACGCTCTGGGGCCTTACCATCTTTAAAAACCTGAAATTTCAACATAGTGAATTGCTTGCAAGTACGACGTTCATCGAATCAAAAAACGGGCACACTTATTGTACCGGACGATTGCGTTTACGTCTTTTTTGGCCAGGGCCATCGCATCTAAAATTCGCTCGAATACCGAATGATAGGGTTTTGATAGGCATTGCGCCCTTGCGCCTTGTTTGTTAGATTAGGGTCATGACCTGACGTGTGAGGCCTCACGTTTAATAAAACCCTTTGACAAG
>JAJRRC010000009.1 GCA_024279865.1 Planctomycetota bacterium
AATCTCGCCTTGAAGCTTCTGAACTCGACGGCTATGAGCTGGGTCAAGAACTCAATGTCGAATGGTTCTCCGAGGTCCTCTTTGTGGATGTCACCGGCATCAGCAAAGGTAAAGGTTGTGCCGGCGGTATGAAACGCTGGGGCTTTAAAGGTTTGTCCGCGAGTCATGGTACAGAACGTAAGCATCGTTCGGCGGGCTCCGTGGGTGGCCGCTCAAGCAATGCCGGTACCGGTCGTCCTAAAAAGGGTGGCCATAAAGCGGGCCACATGGGCAGCAAACAAATTACAGTCCGAAGCCTTGAGGTTTTGGGTATTGATAAAGAAAAAGGCCTTTTGTTGGTTCTGGGTCCCGTTCCCGGAACACGCAAAGGCGTTGTTTATATCAGGGAAGCAAAGCGTTTGTATAAACGCAAGGCAGCGAGAGCTGCTGCGGCATCGTAAGTCCTTTAAGTTTGGAAACTGCGATACCTAGACAATCCGGTTCGGTCAAATAACCGAGTCGTAAACGACTGCTCAAAAGTATGAGCGGCTCGTTACCCCGACGGCGAACAGGACGTATTCCTTCAATGGGAGCGTAGGTAAAAAGACGATGATTGAGATACCTATTCATAATATGACTGGCCAGGAAGTGGACAGTTTGCAAGTCGACGAGGCACTTTTAGGCGGAGAAGTCCGCCATGCCTTGCTCAAGCAAGCTTATGTTCGCTACCACGCCAACCGACGTCAGGGATCGGCCCATACCCGTGGTCGCTCTGACACTTCTTATTCAACCCGCAAGTTGTATCGCCAGAAGGGGACCGGTTCGGCCCGTCGTGGTGCAGCTGGCTCTAACGTGACACGCGGCGGTGGACGGGCTTTTGCCAAGTCTGCCCGCTCGTTCCGTCAGAAGATGCCGACGAAGATGCGTCGCCTGGCCAATCGCAATGCGATTCTCGCCAAGGCCATCGACGGCGAAATCAAGCTGGTGGATACCTTGAATTTTGAGAAGCCCAGCACCGGTCAATTTTCTTCTTTGCTCACCGCATTGAAGATCGACCGCACTTGCCTCGTGGCGTTGAATTCAACCGTGGGACCACAGGCTAAATCAGCTCGCAACCTTGAATCCGTCAGTGTGACGCATGTTGATCAGCTCAATGTTTTTGAAGTGCTGAATCATCGCTATCTCCTGATTGATAAAGCAACACTTCAGTCATGGTTGACGCGTGCAGAGTCTCAACTCAACCCAGGCACCACCGGTGCTGCCTCGCAAGGGGAGAACTAAGCTATGCAGATGGACGCCACTTATATTATTAAACGACCGTTAATCACGGAAAAAGCCACATGGGAAAGTGAATCAAAAAATCGCTATAGCTTCATTGTGGACATGAAGGCCAACAAGCGGCAAATTCGTGCTGCCATTGAAAGCCTCTATGACGTGCGAGTTGAGCGTGTTGCCACGCAGATTCGCAAGGGTAATTTCTTTCGCACCCGTTTTGGTGTTGCGAAGAAAAGTAACTGGAAAAAAGCCATCGTCCACTTGCAGGGCGATGATCGTATCGAATTGTTCTAGGTCATAATCGATCTAGCTAAGGAGGCCCGTATGGCCGTTCGCGTATACAAAAGAACCAGTGCTGGTCGGCGGAATTCGTCAGTCAACCTCTATTCTGAGGTGACCAAGAAGAAGCCTGAAAAGTCACTCTTAGAACCCAAGACCAAGACCGGTGGACGTAACCATCATGGTATTATCACAGTTCGAAGTCGTGGTGGTGGCCATAAGCAGCGATACCGTCGCATGGACTTCAAGCGAAGCAAGCTTGACATGAATGCCACGGTCATCGGGATCGAATACGATCCAAACCGTTCAGCCAATATTGCACTGTTGGAATATGAGGATGGCGTTAAAAGCTACATCCTCGCCCCCATCGGCCTCACCGATGGTGAGGTTGTGGTTTCCAGCAGCGTGAAGGTCGATCCCACACCTGGCAACTCGATGCCAATCCATTGCATCCCCACGGGACTCAATGTGCATAACATCGAACTGGTCCCAGGTAAGGGTGGCGAAATATGTCGCTCTGCTGGCTCTTATGCCAGATTGACCAATAAAGAAGGTAAGTGGGCAACGTTGGTGTTGCCTTCAGGCGAAATTCGCCAGGTCTCCGTGAATTGTCGAGTGACCATCGGTCAGATCGGCAACACCGACCACATGAATGTTCGCCTCGGTAAAGCAGGTCGTTCACGCCATCGTGGCCGTCGACCTCATACCCGTGGTGTTGCCATGAACCATCATGATCATCCAATGGGTGGTGGTGACGGACGAAGTAAGGGTGGCCGTCCTCCTGCTTCAAAGACAGGCGTTTGTTCCAAAGGTGGAAAGACGCGGAAGAGGTACAAACCGTCCAATAAGCGTATTTTGAGACGGCGTGTTAGTAAACGTTACGGACAGTTGACCCTGTAAGATTAGAAGGGGGGCATTAATGCCTCGTTCACTCAAAAAAGGTCCGTTTGTGGATTTTAAGCTCTACCAAAAGGTTGAGCATCTCTCTCAGCAGAATCGCCGAGAGCCAATTAAGACTTGGTCCCGTGCCTGCACAATTGTGCCGGAGTTCGTGGGACACACGTTTATGGTCCACAATGGAAAAGTATTTCATCAGGTGTTTGTGACCGAAGATATGGTCGGCCACAAACTTGGCGAGTTTAGCCCCACCCGCACCTTCCGCGGTCATACGACCGGTTCGAAGGCGATGCGTTCTCAAGGGCGCGTCTAAGCGTTGAAGGAAAGTAGATTATGCCTTTTACCAATGTTCATCGCGGTGCTCGGATCAGTCCGACCAAGGTTCGTCCGGTCATTGACTTGATTCGTCATAAGTCCGTCAGCGAGGCAGACACCATTTTGCGTGTCTCCAAGCGTCGAGCTGCCGTGTTTATTTTGCGTGCTCTTGAAGCCGCTCGTGAAAATGCCAGAAGTGTCGGCGACTTGAATAGCTCGCAGATGCGGAACTTGGTTGTGACCGAAGCCCATGTGGATCAGGGAACAACCATGAAACGTTTTCAACCTAAGGATCGCGGTCGCTCGCATCCAATTAAGAAACGAACCAGCCACATTACTGTTTCAGTGGACCTGGTGTAACAAGGTGATTTGACACCCAAGTAAGAGACAAGCTCCATGGGACAAAAAGTTCATCCATTTGGTTTTCGAGTCGGCATTACCGAGGCACATCGTAGCCGTTGGTATGCTCCCAAGGCACTCTACGGAGAGCTATTGGTAGAAGACGAACGAATCCGTCGCTACATTGATACGCGATTGAATCGTCGTCCTCCGTTCGCCGCTGTGAGCGATATTCATATCGAACGCACACGCGAAGAACTCAAGATTATTATCAAGTCCGGTCGTCCGGGTTTGGTCATCGGCCCCAAAGGCCAGAACATCGAAGAGTTGACGCATGATATTCAAGGCCTGACCGGCCGTAATGTTTCGGTGAGTTGTGTCGAAGTTCACAACCCTGACATTGAAGCTCAATTGATCGGCGAAAGCATTGCTGAACAGCTAGCCAAACGAGCAGGTTTCCGTCGGATTATCAAGATGAAAGCTGATGCAGCCATGGCCGCAGGTGCCAAGGGTGTGAAGATCAAGCTTTCAGGTCGTCTCGGTGGTCATGAAATGAGCCGTTCAGAAGAAATTCGTCTTGGCTCGATTCCTCTGTCAACCATTCAAGCCAATGTGGATTACGCATTGTCCTTGTCTCGTACGACTTATGGAATTATTGGTGTGAAGGTCTGGGTCTACAAGGGTATGTACAAAGAGTTGGCAGAAGGTGAAATTGAATCACGTGCTGCTGGTGCTCGCCCCCGTGCTCGAGGCCGTCGTTAAAATTGTTATTTATTGGTCACCCCTTGGTGACATTGATCGATTAAAGGAAACTACTCATGCCGTTGATGCCCAAGCGAGTACGCTACCGCAAGCAACAACGTGGTAAGCTTCGAGGCAAAGCCACGCGTGGCAATTTCGTCGCGTTTGGTGAATTCGGACTTCAGACGTTGGAAAACGGATTGCTGACCGCCCGCCAAATTGAAGCTGGCCGTGTTGCCGCCCGTCAATACGTCAGCCGCGAAGGCAAGCTGTTTGTTCGTATTTTCCCAGACAAGCCAATGAGCAAAAAGCCCCTGGAAACCAGGATGGGTAAAGGTAAAGCCGAACCCGAATACTGGGCTGCTCGTGTGAAGGAAGGCACTATTCTTTATGAATTGGCTGGCGTTCCCCGCGACATTGCCAGGTCTGCGTTTGTTCGTGTAGCACATAAGATGCCGTTTAAGGTACGTTTTGTTGAACGGCGGCATGCTTAAAAGGATTCGAAACGATGAAAGCCAGCGAAACACATAAACTTAGTGACGATCAGATTCAAGCAGAGGTGAAAACCTTGCGTCGTCAATTATTCGACCTGCGTTGTCAGGCCGTAACCGAAAAATTGGAAAATCCCCGACAGAAGTCTGTCATCCGTCGGGATATTGCACGGATCTTGACCGAAAAACGTCGGCGAGAACTTGCAGCGAAAGGCGCGTAATTCATGACTGAACAAGCAAACACAACCAGTCGCAAACCTCTCGTCGGCATCATGACCGGCATCGTGGTTTCAGACAAACGTGACAAGACAAGCACCGTCGAAGTGAGTTACCGCATCAAGCATGCCAAGTACGGCAAGTACCTGCGACGAACCACCCGGTACCATGTCCATGATCCCGAAAACCAGGCCAAAGAAGGCAATACCGTGGAGATCGCCCGTTGTCGGCCGATCAGCAAAACTAAAAATTGGCGACTCGTTCGCGTGGTAAACTAATATAACGCGAGCCCCCTTTTGAAATAGGGTCGCTGTAAGAGGAAGATTAATCATGATTCAACAAGAATCACGAGTTGAAGTAGCAGATAACACCGGTGCCAAGATCGCTTATGTGATCCGTGTACTGGGACGATCCACCGCACGGGGCCGGCATACCCGACCGACCGCCACCATTGGTGATCGCGTTGTATGCAGTATCAAAAAATCACTGCCAGGCAGTGAACTCAAGACCGGCACCATTGTCAAAGGCGTTGTCGTTCGAACCAATTATCCGGTTCGACGTGCTGATGGCAGTTATGTGCGATTTGATCGCAACGCCATTGTTCTGATCGATGACACGGGTAACCCTCGTGGCACTCGTATCTTCGGAGCGGTGGCCCGTGAATTACGTGAACAAAACTATATGAAAATTGTATCCCTCGCTTCAGAGGTCGTTTAAGACGGGCAGGAGTTCAAAAATGCCACGACATATTCGCAAAGGTGATGTGGTCTATGTGCGGACCGGCTCGGACAAAGGCACAACAGGTAAGGTATTAACCGTCATACCTGACAAGAACCGCGTTCTTGTCGAAGGGATTAATGTCCGTAAGAAAACGATCAAGCCTTCCCAGGAAAATCCCCAGGGTGGCGTGATCGAATGTGAGATGCCTATTCACATCTCCAACGTTTCTCCCATCGCCGATGGCAAGCCCACACGTGTGCGGTTTGAAACGCGAGCCGATGGCTCAAAGGTGCGTTTGGCAGTGAGAACTGGCGAGCAGCTTGGACCGGACCTCAAAAAGGCCAAGTCTTCAACAAAGTAAGAGAGTGCAGTCATGGTATTGCGATTAAAAGAAAAATTTAAAACAGAGGTTCATCCTCTGATCCAAGAAAAGTTCAATGTGACCAATCCAATGGCGTTGCCGCATCTGGAAAAAATCGTCTTGAGCATTGGTCTTGGTGGACAGCTCGAAGGAACCAAAATCAACGCAGCCGCCCGCGAGCAGGTGATCAAGGATCTGACGGTTATTACCGGCCAAGCTCCTGTGATGGTCAAAGCCCGCAAGTCGGTGTCGAACTTTAAAGTTCGTATTGGTTATGAAACTGCTTGCCGCGTCACGCTTCGGGGTGCTCGCATGTGGGAATTCTTTGATCGCTTGATCAGCATGGCAATTCCCCGCATCAAGGACTTCCGTGGCCTCAAGACGACCAGCTTTGATGGCCAGGGTAACTATTCCTTCGGCATCACCGAGCAGGGTATCTTCCCTGAAGTGGACATGGCCAACGCCAAGTACACCCATGGGATGAATGTGACATTTGTATTTAAGAATAGTAGTGATGAAAAAACATCTGCTGCATTGACCGCGATCGGCATGCCGTTCGCAACGAAAGAAAACTGAGGAGAAAACGCCCATGTCGTCTAAATCAACGATTACACGAAACGACAAGGTCAAGAAGCTCGTCGCAAAATATGCTGACAAGCGACGTGAACTTAAAGAAGCAGGCGACTATGTGGCTTTGGCTAAATTGCCTCGCAGCAGCAGCGCTACCCGCGTTCGCAACTTGTGTGCCCTGACCGGCCGCAGCCGCAGCGTTTACCGCAAGTTCAAGATATCTCGCATTATGCTCCGCGAGTTGGCCTTGGATGGCAAGATTCCCGGAATGCGTAAAGCATCTTGGTAAATTTAAAGAAAGACCTCTTGTGATCCAATCAGCTTACCCGCTTGTCAAGGCGGAACTGATTTGAACAGTTCAAAGAACTTTGATCGCAAGAATTTGGATACCCATCAGGGTATATAGACTTAGAAAGCAACCGCGATTGACTCAATTGTCAATTGCTGAATTGGAGAAGCGAAAATGGCATTGAGTGACCCGATCGCCGACATGCTGACTCGAATCCGTAACGCTGTGAAGAACCGTTCCGAAAACGTGGACTGTCTGAACAGCAAAGTGTGCGTTGGTATTGCCAAGGTGCTCAAGGAAGAAGGTTACATCAACGATTACGCAGTGATCGATGATGCGAGGCAGGGTATTTTACGCGTAGACCTTAAATACGGTCCGTTGGGTGAAGATGTGATCCATCGCATCCAGCGTAACAGCAAGCCTGGCTGTCGCGTGTATACAAAAGTGCAAGATTTGCCTCGCCCCCTCGGTGGCATGGGCATTGTTATTGTGAGCACTCCTTCGGGTGTGCTCAGTGATCGCCAGGCTCGTGAAAAGCGTGTCGGCGGCGAACTGTTATGTACTGTGGAATAAAAGACAGTGATGGCAAGCGTTCAATCGCTTTGCTGGTAAGGACGATTTCAAATGTCACGAGTTGGTAAACAACCTATTAATATCCCCGCTGGCGTGAAAGTAGCCATCGACGGCCTCAAGGTCACTGTCGAGGCATCAGGCAAAAGCTTGAACTTCACCCATCGTCGTGCGGTCTCGGTTCGTGTTGATGAAGATGCCAAGGCAATCATCGTCGAACGAGCCAATGACAACCGTGAAAGCAAAGCTCTTCACGGCTTGACCCGCGCATTGGTCCAGAATATGGTCCTCGGCGTTACAACAGGATTCGTCAAGGAACTGGAAATCTCTGGCGTGGGTTGGACTGCTCAACTCAAAGGTCAGACCGTCAGTCTCAACGTCGGCTATGCGGACTCGAAGATTGTCCCAGTGCCCAACGGCGTGAGCGTGGATATCAAAGGTTCACGCATCAAAGTCAGTGGCCCTGATAAACAGTTGGTCGGACAGTGTGCGGCACAAATTCGTGCCCAACGCAAGCCTGAACCGTACAACGGCAAAGGCATCATGTATGTCGGTGAGAAGATTATTCGTAAGGAAGGTAAGGCACTGGCAGGCTAATCCAATTGGAAGTGTTTCTTCGGAAAGACATCAAGCCTCTGGTTCTTATAAGGTAAAGAGTCATGAAACAGAACAAACTCAAACGCGTTCAACGCCAACGGCGAAAAATCGGTATTCGCAAACGCATTTTCGGTACTTCCGAAAAACCGCGATTGACCGTCTATCGCAGCCTTCAGCAGATCTATGTGCAGATTATCGACGACATGCAGGGCAAAACCCTGTTGTCTTGGAGCTCCGTCGAGGCGAAGCTTCCTATCGGTGGCAACATCGATAGCGCAACAGAAGTTGGCAAGCAATTAGCGGAAAAAGCCGTTGCAGCAGGCATCACCAAGGTGCAGTTTGATCGCAATGGCTTTCGATATCACGGGCGAATCAAAGCACTGGCGGACGGTGCACGCGAGAACGGACTCCAGTTTTAGATTATTAAAGAATTCAAACGTTCAAGGCAACGACCTGAACTTTGAGGTGAAACCAATATGGCAGAATTTCTAAAAGACTCAGCAGCATCCACACTGGAATCAACTACGGTTTATCTGTGGCGTAACTCCAAGGTCGTCAAGGGTGGTCGACGCTTTAGCCTTTCAGCACTCGTGGTGGTCGGTGACCGTCAAGGTAGTGTGGGTATCGGTTATGGCAAAGCCACCGGCGCCCCGGCAGCCATCGAAAAGGCCCAGAAAAACGCACGCAAGAACCTGACGCGTATTACCATGAAGGATGGCACCATTCCTCATGAAGTCACCGGTTCATTCTGTGCGTCGAAGGTCAAGTTGATTCCTGCAGCACCTGGTTCAGGCGTTAAAGCTGGAGCCACCGTGCGTGCCGTGCTGGAAATGGCGGGCATCAAAGATTGCCTCACCAAATCCCTTGGCTCAAGCAATCAGAAGAACCTCGTCAAAGCGACCATGATTGGCCTGAAACAGCTTCAGACCCGTCAACAGGTTGCTGAATTGCGAGGCGTTGAAATCATCAGCACCCATGTGGATGAAATCATTGATGCTGGGCAACGTTATCTTCCCAAGGCTGCCACCGGCGAAAAAGCCAAGGCACCTGTGAACAAAGTTGGACAGAAGAACGCCTCCAAGGGCGGTCGAGGTCGTGGCCGAGGTGGCCGCAGTGGAGCACCGCGTGGCGCTGAAGGACAAGCCGCCGCCGCAGCACCTGAAGCACAGGCATCCGCCAAAGCTGAAGCACCTGCTGCACCTGCACCTGAGGCCACACCAAGTAGCGAATAAAACGATCAAAAAGGCCTTTTGGAAATTATTTCCCACGGGAAACTTTCAAGAGGTAGGAGCTTAACCAGATATGATGATTCATGAAATTACAGAAAAAGTCGGGCGTCATAAAAAGCGCAAGCGTGTAGGACGCGGTCCTGGCTCGGGTACTGGCAAAACTGCCGGTCGCGGTCACAAGGGTGCCGGTTCACGTGCTGGCTACAGCTACCGTTCAGGTCATGAAGGTGGACAGATGCAGTTCTTCCGCCGCATTCCCAAGCGTGGTTTTAGCAATATCCTTTTTCGTAAGGATTATGCCATCGTGAATCTCAATGCGCTTGAAGCTCATTTTGAAGACGGTGCAGAAGTGAATGCTGACATGCTTGCCAAGCGTGGGTTGATTCGTTCAGCTAGTCAGCCTGTTAAGATTTTAGGCCAAGGCGACTTGACCAAGAAGCTCACCATTACCGCAGCCAAGTTCAGCGATACTGCTCAGCAGAAAATTACCGCTGTGGGTGGTCAAGCCACCGTTGCTTCGTGAGTGTTAAGTAAATAAGTATATTTTTGCTCCATCTGGCATGGGAAAGATTGGCTCACGATGCTGCAGGCTTTTTTGAATATTTGGCGAGTTGCTGAGCTTCGCAATAAGCTCATGTTCACTTTTGGCATGCTTGTGATCTACCGCATCGGTTTTTTCATTCCGCTGTTGGGTGTGGATCAAGGGCAACTCAGTGATTTTGCTGAAAAGGCTGAAGGTTCAGCCATGGGCAACCTTATTACCTTTGTCAGTATTTTCACAGGTGGCACGTTTACCCAGTCGACGATCTTCGGCCTGGGCATTATGCCTTACATCTCAGCCTCGATTATCTTCCAATTGCTAGGCACGGTACTTCCGAGCTTTCAGCAAATGAAAAAAGAAGGCCCCGCCGGCCGTCAGAAGATTCAAGAATACACCCGTTACGCCACCGTCGCTTTGGCGTTGGTGCAAGGTGCGTTTTGGCTTGGATTTATTCGTAACAACCAACTGGTTTACGCAGAATACGCCAACAGCATGACCTTCTGGCTGTGCGGGTTGACAGGTTTGACCGCGGGTGCGGTGTTCCTGATGTGGCTCGGCGAACAAATTGATAAATACGGTCTGGGCAATGGTGCATCGCTGATTATTACCGCTGGTATTATCGCAGGTATGCCCACCGCGATCATGATCATCGTCGAAGGGTTTTCCCTCACAGGCGAAGATGCGGATAAGCCTTATACGCCATGGACCGCGTTGCTCTTGTTTGCAGCGTTTGTGGTGGTGGTCGCAGGCTCGATCCTCATTACCCAGGGTCAGCGCCGAATCCCCATTCAACAAGCCAAGCATACCCGTGGCCGTCGGGTGTATGGCGGACAAAAAAGCTATCTCCCCCTGCGGGTGAACCACGGCGGCGTGATGCCAATCATCTTCGCCAGCTCTTTGATGATGTTCCCCAACCTCATGTTCGGCTGGCTCGGCGGCGTGTTTGAAGGCAATACCTTCTTCTACTTCCTCCAACGAAGTTTCAGCAACATGGGTTCTTTCCCCTATCTATTTACTTATATTGGGATGATCTACTTCTTTGCATACTTCTGGACCACCGTTCAGTTCCAGCCCAAAGAAATGGCGACCCAGCTTCGTGACAACGGCAGTTTTATTCCCGGTCTGAGGCCAGGCCCGCGTACCGCTGAATATCTCGAAGTCGTGATGGAACGAATTACTTATGTCGGTGCAGGCTTCTTGGCGATCATCGCAGTGATTCCAAGTGTGGTCGCAGGCTATTTTGATATTCCATTTGCCGTGACCAGCTTTTTGGGTGGCACAGGCTTATTGATTGTGGTGAGTGTGATGCTTGACTTCGTTCAACGGATCGAAGCGGGCTTGATGATGCGAAATTACCAAGGATTTCTCGGCACCGGTGGTGGGGGCAAAGGCCCTCGGATTCGTGGCGGTCGCCCAACGTAATCGTGTTTGGCAGGAATGCCGAGCTATGGTATAGTACCCGATTCCACGAAGTTCGTGGTTGGCTGAGGAGTCAAACGTTTTTTGAGGGGCTGGAAAGAGTGGATTGGTAAGGATGGCGATTGTACTGAAGTCACGAGAAGAACTGAAGAAAATGCGAACCGCCGGAAGGCTTGTTCACAAAGTTCTTCAGCGTTGCAGAGAAATCTGTAAGCCAGGCGTGACAACTCGTCAGATTGACAAAGAAGCTTACGAAGTATTTGCGGCCGCGGGTGCCAAGGGATTGTTTAAAAATTATCCCACCTATCGGCTAGGAGAAGGGTTTCCAGCGAATTTGTGCATCTCCATCAATGAAGAGGTGGTGCACGGGATCGCAGGTGACAGGGTGATCAAGGACGGCGATATCGTCAGTGTTGACTGCGGCGTAAAGCTCAACGGTTGGTGCGGCGACTCGGCGACGACCATTATGGTCGGCAAGGTGGACCCCAAAACCCGACAGTTATGCGAAGCGACAGAAGGGATTCTGAAGCTGGCGATTGAGAATATCAGGCCAGGCCGACAATGGAGTCAGGTCGCCCGATTGATGGAAAAAAAAGCCGACAGCCTCGGTTATGGCGTGGTTCGGGATTTTGTGGGACATGGCATCGGTCAATCGCTGCATGAAGACCCCAAGGTTCCAAACTATGTGAGCCGCGAGCTGGTGGACAATGATATTGAACTGCGAGAAGGACTCGTGTTGGCGATTGAGCCCATGTGTAACCTCGGCAGTGACAGGGTGAGAACCCTAGCAGATGGGTGGACGGTGGTCACGATTGATCGTAAGCCGTCAGCTCATTATGAGCATACCGTGGCAGTGACAGCCACAGGTGCAGAAGTATTGACCGACGGCAATTAGTTTTTTGTGTAAGTGAAAGTGAGGCCACTTGTGGCCAAGGAAGAAAAAATTCAAGTTGATGGCGAAGTGATTGATGCACTTCCCAATGCCATGTTCAAGGTGAAGCTGGAAAATGGGCACGAAATTCTTGCCCAGATCTCCGGCAAGATGCGAATGCACTACATCCGTATCCTCCCCGGTGACAAGGTAACGGTGGATATCAGCCCGTATGACTTGACTCGTGGTCGTATTATTTACAGACAGTAATGATTTTATAAAAATAGTCGTTTAAACCAACTTAGAGGTGCAACATGAAAGTTCGCTCCAGCGTCAAAAGAATTTGTGAGCATTGCAAGGTCATCCGCCGTAAAGGTGTTGTCCGCGTGATCTGCTCCAGTAACCCCAAGCATAAACAGCGTCAAGGCTGAATCACCAGGTAAAGGAACGCATCCATGCCACGTATTGCAGGTACCGACATTCCCGACAACAAGCCAATCTATATCGCATTGCGATATGTCTATGGCATTGGTCCCAAGCACGCCAACGATATCCTTGCTGAAGCAGGGATCGACGGTCGCATTCGCGCCCATGAGCTGCATGAAGATCAGGTCGCTCAGATTTCCAACATTATTGAAAATAATTATGTGGTTGAAGGTGCACTTCGACGCCAAGTTCAGCAGGACATTGCCCGACTGCGTGATATCCGATCCTATCGTGGTGACCGTCACCGTCGAGGACTCCCTGTTCGTGGGCAACGGACTCAGACCAATGCCCGTACCCGTAAGGGACGTAAGAAGACAGTCGCCGGCAAGAAGGGCGTTAAAGGTATGAAGTAAAATCCTTCCCCCCAATTGTGCTTGTGCTCTTTGAAAGAGCAGCCAATGGTGGGTCTTGGATTGATGACTTCAGAAAACGAGAAATCAAACAATGGCAAAAAAATCAAAAAAAATTCGTAAGAACGTCTCACGCGGCATCGCTCATATCAAATCGACTTTCAACAACACGATCGTCACCATCACCGATATGAACGGCGAAGCATTGTGTGCTGATTCTGCTGGAACCGCCGGTCACAAGGGTAGCCGCAAGAGTACCCCCTTTGCCGCAACCCGAGCAGCAGAGCAGGCAGCCGCCAAAGCCCGTAAGTTCGGCATGCAGCAGATCGAAGTTCGCGTCAAAGGCGCCGGTGCTGGTCGTGAAGCAGCCGTCACGGCCTTGCAGGGTGCGGGCTTGAAGATCACCGCGGTGGAAGACCATACCCCGGTCCCACACAACGGTTGTCGTCCCCGCAAAAAACGTCGTGTATAGTCTTTCGGCTTGCTGCGGGTCCTGACCAGCCAAATTCCTTCTCATCCAAACAGGTTCTTGAGCCTTGGTAAAGAAACGACTTTGGCAGTTGCAGAGACCGCGTCAACCGTTTGTTATTTTCTTTTTCGGATCAGAAGTGATCGAACTCGGCCAGGCAGCGATTCGATCTGCGATAACTCGAAAAAGTGTCCTCAATTTAGGATCTGCCCCAGTAGAAAGCGGAGTAATCCCATGCGTATTCGATGGCGAGATTTAGAACTACCCAGTCGTGTCGTTCCCGATAAGAACCTCAACACTGAAAACTATGGCAAATTTGTCGTAGAACCCTTTGAACGCGGCTTTGGTACCACCATTGGTAACAGCCTGCGTCGCGTCCTGCTTTCAAGCTTGCAGGGTGCTTCAATCACTTCGGTCAAAATCACCGGAGCTGAGCACGAGTTCTCCAGCCTTGAAGGTGTTATGGAAGATGTCGCTGACATCATCTTGAACATCAAAAACTTGGTTGTGTCCATGGATTCTGATAACACCAAGACCATGCGTTTGTCCGCTGAAGGTCCTGGTGAAGTCACTGCGGACCTGATCGAAGCAGACCCTTCGATCACCATCCACAACAAAGACCTGGTGATTTGTACCCTCACCAAGCAAATCGATTTTGACATGGAACTGACCATCCAGAAGGGCCGTGGCTATGTCCCCGCTTCTGAACAGTATCAGTCCACCGAAGACCAGGAAGTCGGCCTGATTCCCATCGATGCCGTCTACTCCCCAGTCGTTCGCGTCCGCTACAAAGTTGAAGACACCCGCGTCGGTCAGAAAACCAATTACGACAAGCTCGCTTTGGAAATCTGGACCAACAGCACCGTTTCACCTGAAATGGCTCTCGTGGAAGCTTCCAAAATTCTCCGCAAGCATCTCAACCCGTTTGTTCAATACTTTGAACTCGGCGACGAAACTGCCAGCGAAGCTGCCACCGCAGCCGCCCGCGTGGATGAAGACCTTATCAAGAAGCTCCAGATGCCTATCAGCGAACTGGAAATGTCCGTGCGAGCGAGCAACTGTCTCGAATCTGCACAAATGACCACCGTGGCTGACATTGTCACCCACACCGAAAGTGAACTTTTGAAAGTTCGTTCCTTCGGCAAAACATCCTTGCGTGAAGTGCGTCGTAAGCTCAGCGAGCTAGACATGCACCTCGGCATGGAATTGCCTGACGAGTTGAATCAGCGAGTCAAGGTTGATTCAGTTATTTAATTGAACCACCTATCAAAAAGAATCCAAAAGGGATAGACCCATGAGACATAGAGTAGCCGGATTTAAGCTTGGTCGTGATACCGAGCATCGTAAAGCCATGTGGCGAAATATGGCCATCGCGTTATTCACGCATGGTCAGATTACCACCACCGTTCCCAAGGCAAAGAGCCTTCGCCCATTGGTCGAAAAACTCATCAGCCTAGCGAAAAAAGGTGACCTGACATCACGCCGTCGTGTGATCAAGGTGCTTGGCAACCCCATCAAGATCAAGTTTGACGAAGATCCAGATGTGCAGCGTAACCGCTTTGGTGAAGTCACCGGCGGCCCACGTTTGGTCAAGCGTCTCTTCGACGAAATCGGTCCTCGCTATGCAGACCGTACCGGTGGCTACACCCGTATCGTCCGCACCGGCAAGTATCGCATCGGTGACGCCAGTGATTTGTGTGTGATCCAGCTCGTCGGCGACGAGTCAGGCCCACAGGTCAGCGGTCAGTACTCCCGTCGTCGCGAAAAAGCAGACCGACGCATGGCATTTGCCGCCAAGCTCCGCAAAGGTTCTGCAACTGAGCAGGCTGCCACCCCAGCCCCTGTAACCGAAGCACCCGCTGCCGACGCCGCAGGTGGTGAAACCACTGCTGAAGCATAAATTTGCCGAAGCCCACAATTGAATTCCCCAAAAAAGCCCAGACATGTCTGGGCTTTTTTGCTAGGTAGATCATGCAGGAATGGCTAAAGCAGCCTGCTGTTTTGTTGTTCCATCTTTTTTGAATCTGGCATCTTTAATCTTAGGCCCTGTTCCTGTACGCATCAGGTGATGGAATGGTTTATCATGTGCTACGTTGTAGTAATAGATCGGGGACTTCATGTAAGCTTCGGGACTCATCAAGGATAAGTTATGAGTATTCGCAAAAAACAATTTGAAAATATACTGCTTCCAGTTGATTTTTCCCGTTTTTACGATGCCTGAATATGAAAGTTTTCCGTCATCAGGCTCTGCAATTCCCGCAAGTATTTTTTGCGTTTTCGAAAAAAACTTTTACAAGCTTTTTTGAATTCTGCAAAC
>JAJRRC010000103.1 GCA_024279865.1 Planctomycetota bacterium
TGGGGCGGTCTCCGCTACGGTCTCGGCTGCGCCTCGCCCTCCGCTACGCCCGCCCCAACCCGCAGCGTGACACATGACATTTCTATTGTCATAATAACCGTGACACTTCTATTGAGCGTTCACAAGTATGGATTCATCATTGTGATATCAGATGTTTTGGTTTATGATTAGGTGTTTGGCCGATAGCAGCCAAGGAAAGAAGGATCGTTTTCGGAGACTCCTGTTGAGTTTTTGGATGCTGAGTGAATGGTGCTTTGAGCTGGTAACGCCAGCTCAAAGCACTACGCACTCGGCATTCTCATCCGATCAAAGGCAGCTCACGGCCTCGGTAAAGAGCTTTTGGCTCGGCTGAGGCCTTCTGAAGAACCCTGTGTGGTTCTTCGGTTTCCCATGCCAGCCTTGCGGTCTTATTTAACGTCGTTACTGCAATTAAAGGATGAGAACGCGATGAGCCACGAAAATGATGCTTTTGATGTGAGTCTGAATTTTGAATCACTGGGTTTGAAAGAAAGCCTTCTCAAAGGCTTAGCAGAACAAGGTTTTGAACATCCCACGCACATTCAGGCCAAGCTAATCCCACCAGCCCTCCAAGGCCAGGACATGCTCGGGCAAGCCAAAACAGGCACAGGCAAGACGGCCGCCTTTGCGTTGCCTATGCTTCACCAGGCAGACCCTGATGTTTCCATGCAAGCGTTGATCCTCGTTCCCACAAGGGAATTGGCGGCTCAGGTCGCAGCCGAAATCGACCAACTCGGTCGTTACACAGGTCTTCGCACCTCCTGTATCATTGGCGGCGAGTCGATGAGGCATCAGGCCAAGAGTATTAAAGAAGGTGGCCACATCCTCGTCGGAACCCCCGGTCGCATCATGGACATGTACATGAGACGGGAAATCAACTTCGACAATATTAGATTTGTCGTCCTTGATGAAGTCGACCGCATGCTCGACATCGGTTTCCGTGAAGACATCAAAGACATCCTCAAAAAGGTCAAAACCGACCATCAGACCATTTTTGTCTCTGCTACCATTGAAGATGAAATTGATCGACTTGCACGCCAGTTTATGAAAAAAGACGCGGAAAAAATCGTCACCTCAGGTGGCGTGCTGACCGTTTCACTGGTCGATCAAAAATACATTACGGTGGAACGTTGGGACAAGCAGTCTTTGCTTTTGCATATGTTGCGTAAGGAAGACCCCGATACCACGGTCATCTTTTGCCGCACCAAGGCCACTGTTCATCGATTGACGACTTACCTTCGTCGCAAAAAAATTGAAGCCCAGGAAATTCATGGCGACATGCCTCAGAACAAACGTTCTGCGGTCATGAAATCCATGCGTGAGAAAAAACTCAGCGTCTTGGTTGCTTCAGACCTTGCTGCTCGCGGGCTGGATATTGACCATATTACCCACGTCATTAACTACGATTTGCCTGAAGACCCTGATACCTATGTGCATCGTATTGGTCGCACCGCCAGAGCTGGGCGACGGGGCAATGCCTGGTCTTTTGTGTTGCCAGAGCAGGGCCATTTATTGACCCAGATTGAAAAGCTCTCCGGTGCCATGATCGAGGAAATGATCGATACCCAGTTCAAGCCCGGACCGGTTCCTCAGGATATCCACGAAACAAGGCAGATGGAAGAAAAAGCCCAGCAAAACCGTTCTGCTGCCAGTGGCTCCCGTTACGAAACCCCCTCGGCGGTTAGCGTCACGCAAGGCCTAAGCGACGAACAGATCAAAGCCATGTTCCCCGACGGGAAAATTCCCGCAGGGGGACCCCGACGTGGCCTAGGCACACGGTTCCGTCGCAATCGGCGCTAATAAAACGCGATTCAATCGTGTCTTTTGGTTGATCAACACGTTTCTCATACGTGCAAGCTATTCGCTTGCCAATATTTTTAAGCGGGCATCACACGACCGAGATCATTTTGTGCCTATTGCGACTCTTTTTTAGTTGGATAAATTGGTTAAAAACTAGCCGCACGCATACTGCGTGCGCGGGGGGCGGGGGGTGCGTCTGGCGGGTGGCTCAAAATGAGGGGAAAACACGCTAACTGCTGGCACTGCGATATTGACGCAATGCAAAATTAAACAGCTTGCGGGACAAGAATAAGGATATCAGCGAGATGCACACGGTGTAGCACGCCAACGGCCAATGGTCTTCCCGCAATCCCATGGCCATGATGCGAGCAGGCACGTTCACCACCACCAAAACAGGGATGATAAACGTGAACACATAGCGGATCGGTGTGCCAAGAGAGCCTGTGTAAATCTCCAGCGGATAGCGAGCAAACGTTGTAATATAAAACCAGAACTGATCGAGCGACTGGTTTCGTCCCATCCAAATGCTACTCGTCGCCATGGCCAATACCACGCTATAGAAGATCGCCACGCCAAGCAAAATATAAATCGCATACAGCACACATTGCAAAACCGAAGGCACATAATCCATTTTTATCAGGGCATAGATCAGCACGCCGATTCCAAAGAAAAAGTTCCCCAGAGCCGACCAATCCATCCGTGCAAAGGTAATGAGAAATTGGGTGTCAATGGGCTTAAGCAGTGCAAAGTCCAGATTCCCTTTTCGAATGAGTTCACTGAATAGCTTCATGTTGGGAACAAAGAAGGTTTGCATCAAGCTATTGACCATCATGACCGTGGCGAGAAAAACAAAATAACGTTCACGGGTCCAGCCAGAGCCAGGGCCGATCTCGTCACGATGTTGGTAGATCAGGTTGTAGAAGAAAAGTTGCAAGCCCATCCAAAACGTGACGGCCACGCCATGGGCGATGAAGTTCATTCGAAACGTCATCTCACGCACGAGGTTGTTGCGTGCAAAAGTGAGCAAAACGTCCAGATAAGGTGGATGTGATGACGTACGCATGGGTCAGCCTCCAAATCCACTGTATCGCCGCACGCCCAAGGTGAACGCGATGCGAGAGGTTAGAAAAAAGAACACGCTCCAAAAACCACCCACCCAAAGTCCCCACGTCATTTGGGCTGGATCCATTTTCTCTAGAAAAAGAGCAGCAGGAAAGTAAGCCAAATACTGGAACGGCAAATAGTCAAACACTGGTCTAAGCCAAGCAGGCAAAATTTCCAACGGGAACATATGACCTGAGAAAAAGAACGTGATCAACATGTAAATAAATAACAGCGAGCTGACTTCAAGCCACCAAAACCCAATGAGTCCCAGTGTGGCTTCCATGAAAAATCCAATGCAGAACGCAAAGAGCAAAGAAACGCCATACGCACATAAAATGCTCGGCTCAGGCCAACCATCAAAGTATTCATGGCCCAAGAAGAAGATCAACGCAAACGGCAAAAAGGCCATGAGATAATAAACCAGCTTGTGGGCAATGCGTTTGAGTAGTAGGTAACCGATGAGGTCCACCGGCTGAATCAAATATTTTTTGATTGCACCGTCACGAATCTCTTCGGTGATCCCGGCTGCCAAGCCAGGCATACTCGAAAACGCACGGCTAATCGTGACCAATAAATAGTAGGCTACAAAATGATTGCGGTCATAGCCACCAATCGGCTCGCCGTCACCAGCTGCCAGAACGGCCGTCCAAAGCAAAATGTGCGTAATGATGGGTAAAAAACGCATCAGCGTACCCAGCATAAAATCAACCCGATAAACGAGCTTTTCGCTGAGACTGACCCGAAAGATCATCCACCACATGCTTAACCAGGCACTCACGAGGCGTTCTCCTCCTCGGCTGCCAGCGAAAAGACCTCTGCAATCATATTCTCCAACGGCGGATCTTCCACGCTGACATCGGCAATGTCGTGTTGGTTCAAAACATGCGACAACACCGAAGCCACCTCTGCACGTGGAACTTGAATCGTCACTTGAGGCGGTTGGATCGACTGCACCGTGCCATATTTCGACAAATCGGGGGGTGACTCAATGTCATCAGCAAACTGGACGGTCAGAATTTTGTATCCACCGAATTGATCGGTGATCCCTTTGAGTGAACCGTCGTAATGAATTCGACCTTTGGCGATGATGACCACCCGCTTGCACAGGGCAGTGATGTCTTTCATGTAATGGCTTGTCAGCAGAACCGTGATTTTGCGGGTTTGCTGATAGTGACGCAAAAATTGCTGAATGTTGTGCTGCGCCACCACGTCTAGGCCAATGGTGGGTTCATCCAAAAATAAAATATCAGGCGAATGAAGCAGGGCTGCAATGAGCTCCATTTTCATGCGTTCGCCCAGAGACAGTTCTCGCACCGGTTGCTTGAGTAGCTTTGAAACATCCAGCACATCGATCAGCTCGTTTAAGGAGCGGTCAAATTGTTCGGTTTCAATGCGATAAATTTTTTGATGCAGGCGAAACGACTCCTGGGCGGGCAAGTCCCACCAGAGTTGGTTTTTTTGTCCCATGACCAATGCAAAGCGGCGACGGTAAGCATTTTCACGCTTCCAGGGGATATGACCCAGAACGGTCGCATGGCCAGCGGTGGGATTGATCACGCCTGAAAGAAGTTTGAGGGTGGTGGTTTTTCCAGCGCCGTTGGGGCCTAGAAAGGCCACGAATTCCCCTTGGTGGACTTGCAGGTCAATGCCTTGGACGGCAGGGACCTCGTGATAGGTCCGCTTTCCCAGCCCAATGAGGGCCGCTTTGAGGCCTTCTTTTTTCTGGTGTACCCGGTAAGTCTTGGTCAGGTTTTGAACATCAATGGTCAGCGTCATGCCCACAAGGATAGACTTGATCGGCCCAGACTCAAAACCGATGAAGGTAAATACTTTCAAGTATTTTTATTTTAGCGAGATTGTTTTGGGCAAGATTCCCCCATCAAAAGCCAAGAAACGAGCTGTGCACTTACCTTAAATAGGGAAAGTCCGTTGAACCAATCAGCTAAAGTGATTATTCTATATCTTTGGGATATAAATCGAGTTGCTTGTATAGGCCTGGTTTTGATCGAGAGAGAGAATATTTATGTGGTCAATTATGTTGTCGGTTTCGTTTGTGGCGGGGATGCTCGTTGCCAGTTTATTGTGGCGACGTGAGGTGAGTGGTGTGGGTACGGTCAAACGCCAGCAGGGCGAGCAATATCCATTTGTGAAAACAGAGCGTCTTCTCAACGAGCAGGAAGTGTTGCTTTTGCATCAACTTCAAACTGAGATCGGCCAGAAAAAACGGGTTTTGATGAAGGTCAGGCTCTCTTCAGTGGCACTGTTGCCCAAGCGGGTTGAACGTCGAGAATTTCTCATGCGGCTAGCTTCAACCAAGCAAGTCGACTTTCTGGTTGTCAATGATGCTGACTTTAAGCCAATTGTGGGGATTCAGATGGCCTCACGGACCAACGAAGATGATCTGGAAATCGTCAGTGACATCATGGACGCGATTGGCTTGCCTTTGGTCACGTTGCCGAACAAACGTCAATTTGAACATGGCGAACTAAACGCTCTGATTCGTGAGACCATTCAAAATCGCAACGGCCACTGATCGGCTTGGCGATCTTGATTCACCGCGGTTCATTTCACATGCCTTTGCCAGCAGAGTAAACTGTGGCGATCTTATTTTGAAGGATGCTCATGCTGCAACAATACCGAATTTTGGCTTGTGCCATGCTTGCCGGAGGCTGTTTGATGGCTTCTGGTTGTAAAGTGTTTACCGATGGACCCAGTGCGGTCATTTCGGACTTTTCACCACCCACACCCGCTGAAGAAGCTCGCAATGTATTCAATGTTTACGATGCGGATGTTCGCAGACGTGCGTTGAGCAATCTGGCTGCTGCGCCGTTTGGGTCCGAAGGCCCGTATGTTAGATTGTACCGTTTGCTCATCGATGATCCGGACCCCACCGTTCGGGCTGCGGCCGTCAAAGCCTTGGGAATGCACGGCGAAGTTGAGGATGTCACCTTGATTGTGATTCGATTGCACGATACATCAGAAATGGTGCGGTGGGAGGCAACCAATGCCTTGCAAAAAATTCACAACCCTGTCGCCATCAAACAACTGGTCGCCATGCTCGGTGAAGGTGAAGGCGAAGATGCGGATGTCAGGCAAGCAGCCGCCAACGCGCTCGGACAATATGCCACGCCACAGGTTTACAATGCCTTGGTCGGCGCGTTGGACGATACCCGTTATGGCGTGGTGCGGGCGGCAGAAAAGTCATTGCAAACCCTGACTGGCCAAGATTTGGGAACCGATGGTTCTGACTGGCTCACTTGGCAGGAAAAAAACCCAGGCAAACTCTTTGTCAATCAACAAGTCTATCACTGGCAGCCTTACACGCCGCCTCGTGGCTGGACCGATAAAGCCAAGTTCTGGAAGAAATCTCCTCCGCCAGTATCTCCCCAGACGCCAGTGGGATTGGATCAAGAATAAAACAATAAACAATCAACGCTTAGACGCATTGTGTATTTTTATGATGCGTTAAAAATTTTACAAAGTCTGGTCAGTGCAGTTTTTACAAATAGTCATGGGCGTGAGTTGCTAGAGGATTTTGCATTGTTTCTTACCGTCTCCGACGAGGTGGGGCGTTTAAAAAGAAGCCGCACATCACGGGAATTCTCATACCCGATGGGTATAACCAAGCTAACGCTCGTTCGACATTGTTGAGCCTGGGCCAAACGATGGCCCACATCGGCTTGCGAATCTCCAGCTCGGTCACCGGGACCAGATCACAGCTCCTTTTTTTGTCGGCTCACATACTTGAGCAAGCACCGATGACAAAAATGCTAACGCCAACATCGACAGCGTCCCATGACGATGCCAGCCCGTCTGCGAACGCACTTTATTGATGATCGCATCAACACGCTGTTGTTTGAAATTTCCCCACAACCGTTGTTGTGACATCACCGCCATCACATACGGCTGACCCCGTGATTTCAAAAAATACCTTGTTTTAACGGTCTGAACCGTATACCGCGTCAGCCAACACCCCGCGTGGATGCAAACCCGCATCCAAGACGCGACGCAACATCGCAACAGCCAACTGCGGCTTGGTGGCAACCGCACATCGTCAGGCACACCTGCTTCACGTCGACGCACCGCATCGCCAGACCAATTCATGGGCAAGGGTGTTTGGCGAGGACGTGTTCATTGTTATCGGTCATGGGTTAAAAGAGACAAAAGGAGATGCTCCCAAGCATGGGTAAAGCAGGGCGGGTTTTTATTGGACGTTTTACTGGACTTTTTTTATCCACATTTCTTTTTCTGTCCTATCAAGATTCATATTGATTTAGCCGACATTTAGTGATGTGAGCTGTCCGTATGGATCAGCACGCATCAGGGGTCCTCAGTTGCCGGGTGATGTGTTTATTTTGTTTGTCATCGAGAACACTGGTCCAGGCTTAAATAGATTGAGGCATTGACTTGATTACCGCCATCTACTTTTTTTAATAAGTTATAAAAATTGCATTTTCGTCAAAGTAACTCTGAAGGGTTATGGATGACGAAGTGTTGTTGTTGTATTGGTTACAGAATATTAAACGCATTGACAGAACTATAATCTTCTCACCGGAGGTCGCATAAAGATGTTTGGACTTGGAAAAAATAACACAAAGACTTTAATTGAAATAGAATCCCTTGATCACCTCAAGGAGATCAACAATGCGTTGGATAACACCGGCGTGTCGATTATGATGATTGATCGTGATCTGCAAATTACCTATGCCAATCAGTCAACGCTGAAATTGGTCGCAGAGAATATTGATGTCTTTCGAGCCAAATATCCCGGCCTTGACCCGCAGAACCTGATCGGCCAATGTATTGATCAGTTTCATGTCAATCCCGCCATGCAACGGCAAATTCTGTCTAGTCCCAATAACTTACCTCACCAAACAGTGATTGAAGTGGGTGACTTGAAATTTGAACTCAACATTACTGCCACACTCGATGATGAGGGTGAGTATGTTGGCAATTGCCTTGAATGGTCCAATGTGACAGAGTCTATTGCGGACTCGCAACGGGCTGCTCGTTTTTCAGGTGCAGTCGAAGCGTCCGCCACCGCGTCAGTCTATGTCGACCGAGATTTGAAGATCACTTATGCGAACCAAGCCACGCTCAATTTGATCCGTGACAACATAAGTGTGTTTCAAGAAGCGTTTCCCAATGTAAATTTTCAAGATTTGTCAGGAGTCTGCATTGATGTTTTCCATGTGAACCCTCATATCCAACGTCGCATTTTGAACGATCCTGGCAGCTTACCACATACAGCAGAAATTGTAGTCGGTGACTTGGCGTTTGAATTAAACATTTCAGCCATGCAAGACCGAGAAGGCAATCATGTCGGTGCTTGCCTAGAGTGGACCAATATCACCGAAGCCAAGAGGTCCGCCAACCGTGCTGAAAGTCTGTTTTCGATGATCGAAGGTGCCTCGTCGTACTTCATGACCAGTGACCGTGAGGGCGTGATTACCTATGCGAACCCCGCAGTGGTCGAAATGCTTCGTATGTACCAAGCGGACTTACGCAAACTACTGCCTAATTTTGATATTGATAAAGTGGTGGGAACCAACATGGATGATTTTCATGTCAACCCAGCGTTGCAGAAAAAAATCCTCGGCGATCCGAAGGGCTTGCCCTATAAAAAAGAAATCAGTGTGGGTGGCATCTTGTCCTTCGGCCTTAATGCGACCGCTCTGTATGATGTAGATGGTGAATTCATCGGCAACGGCGTGGAATGGACCGACCTCAACGAACGAACAAAATACGCAGAAGAAATGAAGCGTGTCACCGATGCCGCCAACAACGGCGACCTTTCTGTTCGAGGTGATGTCGGCCGTCTCAATGACATCTACGCTCCGATGATGCAAGGAACCAATGATGTCATTCAAGCCATTGTGGCCCCGATTGCCGAGTCCAGCGAAGTGCTTGGAAAAATCGCAGCTTCGGATCTAACCTCGCGTGTCACCGGAGACTATAAGGGTGACCACGCCAAAATGAAGAACAATCTCAATGCGGCAGCCGATGCTCTGGAAAATGCCATGATCCAAGTATCCCAAACCGCAAGCAATGTCAGCCTCTCAGCAGGGCAAATTAAAGAAGGTGCTCAGCAGGTCGCCGAAGGAGCGAGTAACTCGGCTGCCTCTATCGAGGAAATCTCAGCTTCGCTAGAAGAAATGTCCGCCATGACCGCGCAAAATGCAGACAATGCTCGTGAAGCCAACAATCTGTCTTCCGAAGCCAATCAGTCGGCAGACCGTGGCAGTGGTTCCATGACCCAAATGACCCAGGCGATTCAGAAGATTAAATCTTCTAGCGATGAAACCGCCAAGATCGTGAAGACGATTGATGAAATTGCTTTCCAAACCAATTTGCTGGCTCTCAATGCTGCCGTTGAGGCCGCTCGGGCGGGCGATGCAGGCAAGGGATTTGCCGTGGTGGCTGAAGAAGTTCGAAGCCTCGCTCAGCGAAGTGCCGATGCCGCCAAGGATACCGCTCACTTGATCGAAGAAGCCGTCACCAATGCCGACGGCGGCGTACAGATTGCAGAAGAAGTCGGCTCGATTCTCGGCGAAATCGTAGATCGATCCAAGAAGGTCAACGATCTGATTACCGAAATCTCCGCTGCCTCCAAAGAACAGGCTGATGGCATTAAGCAGATCACTGACGCAGTGACCAACATGGATAAAATCGCACAGGATAACTCTGCGAACAGTGAAGAATCGGCCGCTGCCTCCAACGAACTGGCAGGCGAAGCTGACAGACTCAACGATCTGATCAGGACCTTTACACTCAGCGAATCATCCGCTCCAACGAGCATGGCACTGAAACGTCCTGCTTCGATACCGGCTCCAGCAGCCCCGGCTTATGTGGCCCCCAAAACTACTGCTCCCACAGCGGTGAATACAGACAGCCTCGATTCGGTGATCCCAATGGATGATGATGATTTTTCTGACTTTTGATTTTAGTCCCTCGGCATAAAGGCCAAGCGTGCGAACGGGCCGACAATCGTTCCTTTCGTACGCTTGGCTTCTTTTAGAAGAATCATTGGAGAGACCATTGATAGCTATTCGCACTGCTCTTGCTACTGCTTCTCGAGCAAAAAAACTTTTCGGAGTTGCTCGTGCCGTGAGCCAAACACGCACTGCCGATCCGCAGAAACGCCAACGTGCCAAACGCGCACTGGCTAATTTGCTGGCAGATGCGCGAGGCATTCCTATGAAAATGGGACAACACCTCGCGACCCTCAATGAGGGCGAAGCCTATGAAACTTTGGTGACCAGTGTGGAGCCATTGCCTTTGGAACAGATACAGCAAGTACTCGAAGACGAATGGGATTTCCCTGCTGATACGGTACTTTCTGAATTGCATCCTTCAGAAGCTGCTGCGTCGTTAGGCCAAGTCCATCGCGCTCAACGGCACGATGGCACCGAGGTGGCGATCAAAATTCGATACCCTGATATTGCACAGTCTGTGGACGCGGAACTGCGTTTGGCAGGGATGCTTCCACAAATTGGGCCCGCCAAAAAATGGGGTTTTGATCTGAATGCTTACCGCCAAATGCTTAAACAGGATTTGGATCGGGAGTTGGATTATCTCGGTGAAGCTCAGCGTCAGAAAACGTTTGCCCAGCAGGTTCAGATTCCTGGTTTGGTGGTTCCTCGGGTTTATGAAGAACTGTGTCGGCCGGGCGTGTTGGTACAGAGTTGGGAATCAAGTGTGCCGTTGTCTTCAGCTCGTCAATGGCCTCACGCTCAACGGTTGGCCTTGGGTCAGATCTTGATGCGAACTTTGTTTACCAGTTTGTTCGTGACAGGTGAAGTTCATGCAGACCCTCATCCGGGGAATCTCGGCGTGCGTCGAACGTCTGGCCGGTCTCCTGAGATCGTCTTAATGGATTTTGGTTGTACCGTGTCGGTTGACCCACAAGCTCGTTTGGCACTGCTTAAGCTCATTAGCGGATGTTGTGAAGGGGATGGGACCGATGCGTTGGGATGTTTGGTGGGCATGGGATTTGATGCCTCGAAATTAAATGATATCAGTGAGCAGGTTCCCGCTTTGTGCCAGATTTTGCTTGAACCGTTTTTGTCGAATCAGCCTTACAGCACAAAATACTGGTGCCTCAGTGAACGCATGGGTAAATTGCTCGGCGAACTGCGATGGTGGTTCAGGTCGGCTGCGCCCACGTCTATGTTGTTCATTTTACGAGCATTTAGCGGATTGGTGCAGCAATTAGAAACACTTGGCGTGATGTTGCCTTGGCGTGATGTGCTTGTGGGGACTTTAACGCCGAGTTTGATGCGTGAAGTTGAGGCCTATGAATCGCCAGTGCTTGTTGAAAAGATCAATCGTCAAACGGTTGGTTTTGACGGCTTGGCGAAATATTTAAAAGTTCGGGTCACCGAAGCTGGCCATCAGGTGGTCGCTTTGACCATGCCTGCAGGCCAGGTGACCGAATTGGCTGAGCAAATGCCCGATCATGTGATGGACAAGTTAGCGGAACAAAAAATCTGCGTTGCCTCCATGATTGATCGAGTTTGCAAGACGGGACTTGTCCCCCAGGAATTGTTTTCATTGGAGTCGGGGAAGCGATCTTATCGTGTGTGGCTAGAGTCATGAGGCTTCTCACGAATCGTGTGAGGCACGCTAGGGAACGGCGTACCAAGGTTCGCGTTGTTTTGAAAACAACAACACTCAGAACATCAAGGAAAGGACCCCGACGATGTTGCATGTTATTTCAGCCTGTGTATTGGTTGTGATTGGGTTGGGTTTGTTTATGAGACGTCGGTCATACCGTTGGCATATTACGCTGATGGGATTGGCGTTTGCGACGGATATTGGACTGCTTCTTTATATAGAGCTGTCTCGCCACGCGATTGCTCAAACGGTGGGAGCATCCCATCCCTTGTTGTACGTGCATGTGGCCATTTCCGTCGCGATGCTTGGGTGTTATATCGCAATGTTTTTTCTGGGAAGGTTTCTTTTGAAAGCCGATGAACGTAAACGACCCGCTCATCGAACCGTGGGAATCACCTTTTGTGTATTGCGTGTTTTAAATTTTGTGACCGCTTTGATGGTTTAAGAATTTGTCTGATATGAAATGGATTCTAGTTCAATAGAGAACTCTTTTCTGCCGATGATAGTTTAAGTCAGCGTTGAAAATAGCAAGGAGCTTAGCATGTCCGAAGAACAACAGATTATTCAAGTAGAGCAAGAAGAGGGCTGCCCGGACCTCGAAGGGAAATACTTGACTTTTCGTTTGGGTCAGGAAATTTACGGATTAGAAATCTTAAAAGTCCGCGAAATTATCGGCCTGATGGATGTGACGGAAGTTCCCCGTACTCCTTCTTATGTTCGCGGCGTGATTAACTTGCGAGGCAAGATTATTCCCGTGGTGGATTTACGATCCAAATTTGGGATGGAAGAAGTCGAAGATACCGAATTGACTTGTATTGTGGTGGTGGATGTGCCTTATGACTCCGAAACCATTGTGATGGGAACGTTGGTCGATACCGTATCAGAAGTTCTGGATATCGATGGCAAATCCATTGAGCCGCCACCTGCTTTTGGTGATAGCGTGGAAACCAGTTATATCGTCGGTATCGCCAAGCGAAAAAATGACGTAACTATTTTGTTGAACATCGATGAAGTGATGCGAACATCAGGCATTGCTCAATTGATGGAAGGGGATGCATCTGAATCTCAGGAAACGGAGGCCGTCGCTGCATAAGCGCATTTATAATGGACGATAAAGCTTTTCAAGAAATTCGAGAACTGGTCTATAAAGAGGCTGGCATTACACTTGCTGACAGTAAGAAGTCGCTTGTGACAGCCAGACTGATGAAGGTCAAACGCAAGATCGGGATCACCGATGATTTGGCCTATATTAAACACGTGAAAAATGATGCCAGTGGCGAAGCATTGATTCAATTGCTCGATGCGATTTCCACCAATGTGACACATTTTTTCCGAGAGTCTGAACATTTTGATTTCGTCAGTGAAGCGGTGACCAAGTGGCTCGAACAAGGACAGGACAAGATTCGATTTTGGTCGGCAGCTTCTTCCACTGGAGAAGAACCGTACTCGTTGGGTATCACCATACAGCGGGCTGCAGATCAGGTCGGGCGTCGACCAGACGTTCGCATTCTGGCCACGGATATTTCAACCCGTGTGCTGGCGATCTGTAAAGAAGGCGTTTACGAAAAGGTAAAGCTTGATCCCATTCCCAAGCAAGACCAACTGAGGTTTTTTGAGAAGACCACGGTAGACGGTCAGCCTCATTTTATGGCGAAGCCTGCACTGAAAAAAATGATTCAGTTTTCCAGGTTAAATCTTTCTGCGCCTCCATTCCCAATGCGTGGGCCGTTGGATATGGTGTTTTGCCGAAATGTCATGATTTACTTTGACAATGAAACGCGATCAAGGTTGCTTGGCGAAATTTTTCGCCTGCTCAAGCCCGGAGGCTATTTGATGGTGGGGCATGCTGAGAGCCTGACCAATGAATTGATTGGGAAATTTGAACGTGTGGGTCCATCTATTTACTTGAAAGCAGCCTAAAGGGCTGAGGGTATGATGCCATGGCGACAGTTGTTGGAATCGCAGAAATGCATATGTCTCAGGATCCCGGCGATACCTTGGTGACTTATTCACTGGGATCGTGCTTGGGTGTGACGGTGTATGATCCGATCTTGAAAGTCGGGGGGATGATCCATTGCATGCTTCCGTTATCCAAAATTGACACGACAAAGGCGACTGAAAATCCCTCTATGTTTATAGATACAGGGGTCATTGCTTTGTTTAACGCTATTTTCGCGTTGGGTGCTAAAAAAGAACGTTTGATTGTGAAGGTTGCCGGTGGAGCATCTCCTTTAGATGCTGGTGCGCGTTTTAAAATCGGCGAACGTAATTACACGGTCTTACGCAAAGTTTTGTGGAAAAACAACCTTCTTTTAGCGGGAAAATCCATCGGAGGAACCAAGCCCCGTACGTTGCGTTTGGAATTAGAAACCGGACGTACTTCTGTGCAGAGCAACGGCGAAACAGTAGAACTATAAAGTGAGATCACCGATATTTGGTGAGGTAGAGGGACATAATTATGAGTTTAAATATTCTTTTGGTTGATGATTCGGAAACAATTCGAGCTGTGATGGAAAAAACCTTGCACATCGCAGAGATCCCCGTCTCCAATGTTTACCATGCTGGCAATGGCCGTGAAGCCTTGGATATTCTTGCTGAAGAATGGGTGGACTTGGTGTTTGCAGATATCAACATGCCTGTGATGAATGGCGTGGAGATGATTGAAAAGATGTGCGAAGACGGCTTGATGAAAACAATTCCCGTGGTGGTCGTATCAACCGAAGGCAGTCAAACACGTATTGAAAGCTTGAAAAACAAAGGGATCACCGCCTATATCCGCAAGCCCTTTAAACCTGAAGATTTCCGCGCGATTGTCGATGATCTCACTGGAGGCAGCAATGCAGCAGCTTGAAAATATTGAAGCAATTTCAGAATCGTTTTGTACCGTTCTTGAGGATTTGGCCTTTCTCTTTTCCGATCCGGTCGCGGTAGATGAATTGACCTTTGACGATCAGTCTTTTGTGCAGGCATCCATGCAATACACCGGTTCGGACCAGGGGCAGGTGTCTTTGGTTTTGCCGAAACGTTTGATGCCGATGATTGCCGCGAACATTCTGGGGCTGGATGAAGATGATGACCTTGTCCATGACAAGGCTTCAGATGCCGTTGGAGAAATGTTGAATATTGTATGTGGCCAGTTATTGACCACCGTCTTTGGTGACGAACCTGTGTTTGATTTGAGTCCGCCTGTGGTGCAGCCGGTGACGTCCCAACAGATTAAACAGCTCATTGTAGAGGGGAAATCGGTTGCTTTTTCAACCGATGATGAACCCGTTCTGCTATGTTTTGAACGTAAGCTAGGGGAATGATAAATGGGTATAGGATCACGTCCAGTTCGCGTCTTGGTGATAGATGATTCTGCTGTCGTTAGGCAAATCTTAACCAAAGACTTGTCCACAGACCGCGATATTGAGGTCGTGGGTACTGCGACAGATCCGTATGTGGCTCGTGATAAAATTGTCAAATTGAAGCCTGATGTTTTGACGCTAGATATTGAAATGCCTCGGATGGATGGCTTGACGTTTCTTCGCAAGATTATGCGGTATCACCCGTTGCCTGTGATTATTGTTTCTTCTTTAACCGCTCGGGGTGGCGAATTGGCGATGGAAGCCATTGAAGCGGGGGCTGTGGATGTGATGTGCAAACCAGGGGCAGCCTACAAAGTGGGCGACATGACGATTGAACTGATCGATAAAATCAAAGCGGCCGCTCAAGCCAAAGTTTACAAACGAGTTCCCACACAACAAAGTAAAAATGCTGCGCCAAAACTAGCCTTGACACGAACAACCAACAAGGTCATCGCCATCGGCACGTCTACCGGTGGAACAGAAGCCTTGCGTAAAGTTCTTGCCCTGCTTCCGAGCAATACGCCAGGGATTGTGGTTGTGCAGCATATGCCTCAACAATTCACCAAAGCTTTTGCGGACAGCCTCAATGAAGTATCTGCCATGCACGTGACCGAGGCACGGCCAGGCGACACCGTTTCCCCAGGCAAAGTCCTGATTGCTCCAGGTAGTCATCACATGATGCTTAAGCGATCCGGTGCGGTTTACATGGTCCATCTCAAAGAGGGGCCTTGCGTCAATCGACATCGTCCCAGTGTCGACGTGTTGTTCAAATCAGTTGCTCGATTTGCAGGTCAAAACGCCATCGGCGTGATTATGACAGGCATGGGCAATGACGGTGCACAAGGTCTCCTTGAAATGAAACAGGCTGGCGCTTCAACCGTTGGTCAAGATGAGCAAAGTTGTGTGGTGTATGGCATGCCTCGCGAGGCTCATAAGCTTGGCGCGGTCGATATACAATGCGCGTTGGACCGAATTCCTCAAAAAATTCTTCAGTTAGTCGAAGCGGGTCAAATTGCCGCAGCTTAATGCCCTGCACGCCTTTGCCTGTGTTGGCCTTGGTATCCTGATACCATTAATTTATCGATAGATTGACATTGTTTAAGAGGCAACCTATATTTTCCCATATGCTTTTCGGAATCTCTATCCGAATGATGGGTTGTGTTTGTCTGCTTGGCCATTTTATAGCCATGGTGGTCGGAACGCCTTTTTTTGTACATTGTGATGGTGCCAATGGCCACATATCTATCGAAGTCGCCCATGTTGAATCCTGTGGGGATGCTTCTGCCAATTTAGGCGCAGCCAGTTTTGATCTACAGTTCAATACCAATTCATGCGTTGATCAGTCTCTTGGACAGATTGTTACGTTGCGTTACGAAGAGCGATCTGGGAGAAACTTGCTGCCAGTGGCAGCCGTGTTTAATCGAATTGCTCGTCCTCACATGCCTGTATTCATTTCGATGGTTTTACCACGGGCGACTTCTTTGCCCGACTCAGCGAGTTCTTTGGCTCGAAACGTCATTCTCCTGATTTAGTTTGCGGTCGCCTTTACGCCTGTGTGTTGATGTGTGTCTGTGTACGCTCATTGCATCTATTTTGTGTGGTCGATCCTCCAATTAGCAACCCTTCTCAATGAAATATGTTATTGGATTTCCTGAGGGAATCGTGGCTAATATGCGCGCATGTTTCCGTATGGAGCGTGAGATTCACACCGTTTTAACTTTGGAAAATATTGATGTCTAAAAAACAATTTGTTTTATATGGCGCTATCGCAGCGTTTACTTTATCAGGATGTACCGCTATCGAGCATCCTTTAACGTCTTGGCCTCAAATGCGTCCACTCGGTGTGGACGTGCCTGCCTACAAAGTGCCGCAAGGTCCTCAATCGCTCTCGCGTGATATTGAGATGCCCGCCACAGAGCCTCAAGGCAAAATTACTTTGAGGCAGGCCCTTGCTGCGGCATTGAGGCAGAATCCCAAACTGGCTTCTGCTTCATTTGAAGTTCGGATCGCCGAAGCGAAGACCCTTCAGGCAGGCCTTCTTCCCAATCCCGAAGCAGGGATTGAAATCGAAGAGTTTGCGGGGTCTGGAAATCGTGATGGATTTAAAGAATCGCAGACAACGCTACAGTTAAGCCAACTCATTGAAATGGGTGGCAAACGCTTGGCTCGTGTACAGGTTTCAAATCTCCAAGGTTCACTTGCCGCTTGGGATTATGAAACGCAACGCATCGCGATTTTTGTGCAGACGACCCTTGCGTTTATCGATGTTCTGACGGCTCAGGAGCAATTGCGTCTGGCCGAGGAAAGCCATACGCTCTCCACGCAAATCTACGGCACAGTGGCCAAACGCGTGAAAATTGGCAAGGTCGCGCCCCTCGAAAAAACCAAGGCGGCCATCGAACGCGCCAACGCGAAGATCACCTTGGAAAATGCGAAACGCCATCTTGCCGCTGCTCGCAAGCAACTGGCCTCTGTATGGGCTGGCTCGTCACCTCAATTCGAAGTGGCGGTCGGAGAAATGGACGCTGTTGGCAATTTGCCTGCATTTGAACACATCGAGCAATTGGTGAAACAAAATCCTGATGTCGCTCGATGGGCGATGGAGATGGAACACCGTCTGGCGGTTTTGGCACTTGAACGTGCCCGCCGTGTGCCGAATCTGACCGTCAGTGTGGGCCTTCAACAGTTTCAAGCGGACAACGATACCGCTTTTGCGGTCGGGGTATCCATGCCGTTGCCGTTTTATGACCGTAACCAAGGCGGCATTCTTGCTGCTCGATATGGCATTGCCAAAGCTCGTCAAGACCGCAAGGCCGCCGAGGTACGCACGCTCAGGGCCGTGGGTGAGTCCTATGAATTTCTGGCTGCCGCCCGATCCGAGGCCATCACGTTGAAAAATGAAGTCCTGCCCGCAGCCCAGGAAGCCTTTGATGCTGCAAGGCAAGGTTACAAGCAAGGCAAATTCGGATACCTCGAAGTCCTCGACGCACAACGTACTTTCTTCGAAACACGTGCTCGTTATACCGTGGTTCTCGCAAGCTACCATCGCGGTGTTGCTGTCTTGGAAAGTTTGATTGGAACCGCTCTTTACTCGGTGAACACAGCGTCACAGAGTCAACAAAAGGATCAATAAAATGTCGATAAAACAATTCATTATTACTTTGGTCGTACTGCTCATTGTCGGTGGAGTGACCTATGCGGTTGTATTGCCGCGTCTGGGGTACACCGTTCAGATAAGTAAAGTAGGTGCTCACGACGATCATGGCGGTCATGATGATCATGGTAACGAAGGGGGTCACGACGACCACGGTAACGAAGGGGGTCACGACGACCATGGTGACGAAGGCGGTCACGACGACCATGGTGACGAAGGCGGTCACGACGACCACGGTGACGAAGGCGGCATCCAGCTTTCGGTAAAGGATATGCAGGAGTTCGGTATTAAAGTTGCCAAGGCAGGCTCCGGCACACTTAAAATAACAGTCTCGCTGCCGGGCGAGGTACAGCTTAACGCTGATACCGTGGCCCACATTACCCCTCGCGTCGGTGGGGTGGTGCAGACGATTCACGCCAAGTTGGGCGATACAGTCAAAGCCGGTCAGGTACTGGCGGTCCTCCAAAGCCGTGAAATCGCCGAGGCCAAGGCCTCTTACCTGTCCAAGCTCGAAAGGCTCAAGCTTAGGGACGCAGTTTACAAACGAGAGGAATCCCTCTGGAAAGAAAAAAATATAACGTCAGAGCAGGAGTATCTCAATGCCCGGCAGGCGCAGGCGGAAGCTCGCATTGAATTGCGTGGTTCGGAAAATCAGCTCCATGCGTTGGGCTTCTCCAATTCTTACTTGAAAAATCTTTCAGAAAAACACGACGAATCCTACACCCGTTTAAATGTCGTGGCTCCTCGTGATGGCGTCATTATCGAAAAGCATGTCACCCTCGGTGAAGTGCTTCGGGATGATTCGATCATCTTTACGGTGGCGGACCTTTCGACGGTATGGGGACAGTTGACGGTGTATCGGCAGGATTTGCCTCGGATACGCAGTGGACAGACGGTCGATATTGCCTTTGGCAAGGGTATTTCTCCTGCGAAGGGAACGATTGACTATATCACCCCCATCGTGCGAGAGGACACGCGGACGGCCACGGCTCGTGTGGTGATTGATAACAGCAGCGGCGTTTATTTGCCTGGCTTGTTTGTCACCGCAAAGGTAGAGGTCCGGGAGATCAAGGTTCCGCTCATCATTCCCCGGACTGCCGTCCAAACGCTTGAGGGACAAACCGTGGTCTTTCTCTATTCGGACGAAGGGTTTGATCCCATCCCTGTCAAGATCGGACGCTCTGACGCAACCCATGTCGAAATTCTCACAGGGATCAAGGCAGGCCAGCAGTATGTCGCCAAAGGCTCCACCACCGTGAAATTCCAATTGGCCAAGAGCGGTTTCGAATCAGGCCACAACCACTAACGACCTACGACGGTTCAATCTTTAGGCTTGTTTTTTTGAAGGTATTGAACTGAATGATTTTGAATGAAATTTTTAATGCGCCAAGAAAGATACGCCAAGCGTATCACGCAAGGATAGATCCATGCTTAATTCGATTATACGTTTTTGCTTAAAAAACAGTCTGCTTATGGGGGTGTTTCTGGTCGCTGTGATGGCTGCTGGACTCTACTCTTATCGTCAACTTCCGATCAATGCTTTTCCGGATGTTTCTCCAAACCTGGTACAGATTTTCACTGAAACCGAGGGGCTGGCTCCCGAAGAAGTAGAAAAATATGTGACTTATCCCGTTGAAACATCAATGAACGGGTTGCCTGGCGTGACGAACATTCGCTCGGTTTCCAACTTCGGCTTGTCCGTGGTGAATGTTTATTTTGAAGATGGGATGAGTATTTACTTCGCTCGCCAGCTTGTCAATGAACGTCTTCAAGAAGCTCGTGAACAGATCCCAGATGGCTTTGGTGAGCCAGCCATGGGCCCGATTTCAACGGGAATGGGATTGGTCCTTTTCTACTACCTTGAGGATGAAACGGGAACCCGTTCACTCGAAGAACTACGCACCATTCATGACTGGCTAATTAAGTTTAATCTTCAGACGGTGCCTGGTGTGACAGAAATTCTTGGCATCGGTGGGTGGGAAAAACAATTTCATGTGGTGGTCGATCCGCCTTCATTGCTTCGATACGGCGTAACGCTTTCAGACGTGATCGAAAAAATAAAGGCAAACAACCTCAACGTCGGAGCACAGTTCATCGAAAAAAACGCAGAGGAATACATCGTTCGCTCTGTGGGACTGGCGACCGATATCACTGACCTCGAAAACATCGTCATCAAATCCCAAGATGGCACACCCATCTTCCTCAAAAACATGGCCCAGATAAAAATCGGCGGAGCGGTCCGACGAGGCGTTCAAACTCAGGGTGGTGTCAAGGAAGTGGTCGCAGGCATGGTGATCAAACTCTTCGGAACCAACGCGTCAACCGTCATTAGCCGTGTCGAAGAAAAAATGGAGGCCATTAACAAAATCCTGCCCCAAGGCATGAAAATAGTCCCTTATTACGAACAGAAAACACTGGTAGAAGCTTGCGTCAAAACAGTCACCGATGCACTGCTTCAAGGAATTGTCCTTGTCACGCTGATTCTGATTGTTTTCATGGGAGCGATTCGACCGAGTATCGTGGTTGCCTGTTCCATCCCGTTTTCAGTACTCTTTGCCATTTTAGGGATGAAAATATTCGGCATCTCGGCGAACCTCATGTCCTTCGGTGGACTGGCTATCGCTATCGGTATGATGGTCGACGGCACCATCGTGGTCGTGGAAAACGTGGACCGGATGCTGCGTGAATCAGACCGTTCCGAATCCCGCTTATCCGTCATCGCCCAATCCTGCAAAGAAGTGGGACGGCCGATTTTGTTTGCCATCACCATCATCATCGTGGTGTTCTTGCCGCTGTTTACATTACAAGGAGTCGAGGGGAAAACCTTTCGCCCACTGGCGTACACCGTGGCACTGGCCATGTTCGGATCACTTATTTTTGCTATTTTGCTCGCACCGATGCTCGCTAGGTTGATCATGCGCAGGCCCAAGGCCACAGCCGATGACACCAAACCCAAGGAAGTGCTTGTGGTTCGCATTTTATTGGCGATTTATCGGCCGATCCTTCGCGTCTTTATCGCCAGACGCTCACTGGCGGTCCTGATGTCAGTGGCGATCATGGGGGTGGGGGGAATTATCTTTCCCCGTCTTGGCTCAGAGTTCACACCGACTCTTCAGGAAGGCACGATGGTGGTGAGGCTGACCATGGCGCCATCTATTTCACTGAAAGAAAGCATGCGGGTGACCATGCTGGTGGAAAAACGTCTGATGAAAATTCCAGAGATTACCAATGTCGTCACCCGTATCGGACGTGGCGAAGTGGGCGCGCACACAGACCCGGTCAACAGTGCTGAAATATACGTGATCCTCGATGAAGATCATACAAAATGGCGTGTGCCTACCCAGGAAAAACTCGAAGGACTGATACGCAAAGACCTTGGCGATATTCCAGGCGTGGTGCCTAACTTTACACAGCCGATCCGAATGGCTGTCGATGAATTGATGGAAGGCGTGCGTGCGGAGCTGGCGATCAAACTGTTCGGTGACGATCTGGAGGTCCTCAAGGACAAGGCAGATGAAATCGCGGCAGTCGTTCGCAAAATTCGGGGATCAGCCGATGTGCAGGCAGATCAGGTCAGCGGCACGCCTCAACTTCTCATCCGTGTGAGACGCGAGGCCATCGCACGTTATGGAATCAATGTCGAAGATGTCCAGGAAGTGATCCGCGCGTCCGTCGGTGGTGCAGAAGCTGGCCAGATATTCGAAGGCATCCGACGATTCGATATTCTTGTCCGTTTTGCACCGGAGTACCGAACGACAGCCCAAGCGATCCGTCGCATCCTCGTACACTCGCCCACCGGAGCCACGGTTCCGCTTGACGAATTGGCGTATATCGATGAAATCATCGGCCCGCGTCAGATTACACGCGAAAAAAATCAACGCTTCATCACCATTCAATGTAATGTCACCGACCGGGATATCGGGTCGTTTGTCGCTGAAGCCCAGAAGGCCATTGACGCAAGCGTCTCTTTGCCGACCGGATATCTGGTTCACTGGGGCGGACAGTTCCGCTTGCAGCAAGAAGCAAACAAACGGCTTGCCGTCGTGGTTCCCATTACCCTTGTGGTGATCTTTCTGATGCTTTTTGCAAGTTTCAACTCACTCAAAAATACACTGCTCATCCTGCTGAATATCCCCTTGGCACTGGTCGGCGGCGTGGTGGGATTGTGGCTGACAGGCCAGAACCTTTCGGTTCCCGCATCGGTCGGATTTATCGCATTGTTCGGCATCGCTTTGGAAAACGGCATGGTGCTGGTGACCTACTTAAACCAACTCCTACGCGAAGGTACACCCATGCTTGAAACCTGTGTACGCGGAGCATGCCTACGCCTACGCCCCGTGCTGATGACGGCAGTCACCACCGGATTGGGACTCCTCCCTCTACTCTTTTCCAGTGGCACAGGCAGCGAAGTACAACGACCCCTTGCCACCGTGGTCATCGGCGGCCTAGTCACCTCGACGGTACTGACCTTGTTGGTGATCCCCGCGATTTATCCGTGGTTCGCAGCATCCGTTTTGCGTGATGAAGAAATTGAATAAGATGAATCGTGATAAAAACCATAAAGAAGCGATCATCCGTTTGGGAATGTCCTTCTCTTACTGACAACTGATAGCTGATAACTAAAAAAAAGAAAGTGATCATGATGAAAGAAGTCAAAGCATTTATCAGAAAACATAAATTACATGACGTCACACTGGCGTTGCACAAGATTGAAGGCTTGACCGGTCTGACCGTGGCGGACGTTCGAGGCTTTGGCCGCGGCCGACCACGCAAGACCGAGGATGGCCTTGTGTATGACATGGGTGACTTGACGCCAAAGCTGCAACTGACGGTTTATTGCAAAGATGATATCGTGGAGCAGGTTGTTTCATCGATTCAAACGACCGCTCATACCGGCCTGCACAGTGACGGGAAAATATACATCCTCGGCGATGTGAGAGACGTGATCCGCATCAGTACAGGCGAAAGAGGTGAGTAAGACCAATCCTGTTTAAAACTCGTGCGTTTTGTGAGACTTTATAAAACTCTTAACGCGCAACAAAAAAGACGCAATACGTATCATCTCCATGATGAAAAAATTGCGTGATTCGTTATTCGCTACTTAAAAAAGACGCGCACACATACTGCGTGCGCGTCTTGTGGCCACGGATGGTCCGCGATAATCTTAAAAAAAAGCAGCGAGGGCCTATAAAAGCCCTCGCTGTTTTTTGTTTTGTAATACGCGATTGATTTAGCCGATGGCTTTGGCATAGTTTTCAGCAACCTTGGCCCAGTTGATCACATTGAAGAAGGCTGCAATGTAGTCAGGACGACGGTTCTGATAGTTCAAATAGTAAGCATGTTCCCAAACGTCCAGTCCCAAAATAGGGCGGCCAGGACATTCAACTATACCCTTCATCACAGGACTGTCTTGGTTGGGAGTCGAGCAAACACAAAGCTTGCCATCGGCATTGACGCACAGCCAGGCCCAGCCTGAACCAAAGCGAGTCATGGCCGCAGCGGTGAATTTTTCCTTGAAGGAATCAAAACCACCCAGTTGGCTCTCGATGGCTGCACCGAGATCGCCGTCTGGCTGTCCACCGCCGTTGGGGCTGAGGACTTCCCAGAACAGGGAGTGGTTGGCATGACCGCCACCATTGTTTCGCACCGCACCTTGCACAGCTTGGGGCAGCTTGCTCAGGTCACTGATAAGTTCGCCGATGCAGGCAGCAGAGGTTTCAACGCCTTCCATGGCTGCATTGAGTTTGGCCACATACGCAGCATGATGTTTGTCGTGATGGATTTCCATGGTTTTCGCATCGAAGTGAGGTTCGAGTGCATCAAACGCATAAGGAAGGTCAGGTACTGAATAAGCCATGAGAGTGCTCCTTGGCAGAAGGTTAAAAGTAGAATCGTTCCAAAAACAAGCTAGAAGAACAATCCTAAGTTGATCCCCGCAGCCAGTCAAGCGAGATTCGGCCTTGTAATTGCTTTTTATGAATGAAGTTAAATAAGACAAAAATGTCAGATTTAGAGCGTGAAATATGATTTGAGGTCCTATTGATAGCTTGGAAATGAAATTGGCATGATTGAATCACGAGGCTCAATACACCGATGGGTGGAGGTAAAAAACAACCCCATGAATCGCAAGGATTCACAGGGTTGCTTAACGCTCAGTCGATTATTGGAAGTTCCTATCAAGGCTAATACCGAGGCAGACTAAAGGAAACTTCTGTTAGAATTCCCCAAGAGAATTTTCCAAAAGGCTTAAATGTTGCCAAGGGAAACTTCCGGGGGTTCAAGGCTAGCCAAGGGAAACTTCCGGGGGGGTTATTCTTTTACTTCGTATTCTGCGTCGATGATGTCATCGTCTTTGCTGGCCGCGGCTGCGTCGTTAGCGGGTTGGGCTGAAGGGTTACCTTGAGCTTGCTGTTCTTTGGCAGCCTGTTCGTAGACGACTTTGCCGAGTTCTTGGGCAGCGGTGCTGAGTTTTTCAGTGGCCTCTTTGATGGCATCGAGATCATCCTCTTTGATCTTTTCTTCCAGTTCGGTTGCTGCGTCTTCGATTTGTTTTTTCACATCGTCGCCGAGCTTGTCTTCATGTTCGCTGAGTTGTTTGCGAGTTTCGTAGACAAGGTGTTCGCCTTGATTGCGAGCGTCGATGAGTTCACGTTGTTTTTGATCTTCATCAGCATGCGCTTCAGCGTCTTGTTTCATCTTTTTAATTTCTTCTTCGGAGAGACCCGAGGAACCTTTGATTTCGATGTTCTGGCTTTTGCTGGTTGCTTTGTCGGTGGCGGAGACGCTGAGGATGCCGTTGGCATCGATGGCGAATTCCACTTCGATTTGTGGCAAGCCTCGTGGCGCGTTGGTAATGCCTGTGAGATCAAATCGGCCGAGGGTTCGGTTTCCGGTGGCCATTTGTCGTTCACCTTGAAGGACATGGATGGTCACGGAGGTTTGATTGTCTGCTGCCGTTGAGAATACTTCTTTTTTAGAAGTTGGGATGGTGGTGTTGCGTTCGATGAGTGTGGTCATCACGCTGCCTAGGGTTTCAATACCGAGGCTCAGCGGGGTGACGTCTAGGAGCAGAACATCTTTGACATCGCCTTGGAGGACGCCGCCTTGGATGGCTGCCCCGATGGAGACAACTTCATCGGGGTTGATGCTTCGGTTTGGATCTTTGCCGAAGATTTCTTTGCAGATTTCTTGGACTTTGGGGATTCGTGACGAACCGCCGACAAGGACGATTTCGTCGATTTCGCTTGGAGAGAGGCCTGCATCTTTGAGTGCTTTGGTCGCAGGGACTTTGAGGCGATTGAACAGGTCTGAAGCGATCTGCTCGAATTTAGAGCGGCTCAGTGTGATCTGTAGATGCTTGGGTCCTTCATTGGTTGCGGTGATGAAGGGGAGATTGACGGTGGTTTCTTGTGTGGTGGAAAGTTCGCACTTTGCTTTTTCTGCAGCTTCTTTGAGTCGTTGCAGTGCCATGGGGTCTTTTCGCAGGTCGATGCCTTCGGTGTTCTGGAATTCATCAGCAAGGAAGTTGATGAGACATTCGTCCCAGTCATCGCCGCCGAGATGGGTATCACCGTTGGTGGCGAGGACTTCGAACACCCCGTCGCCGATATCGAGGATGGAGATATCAAAGGTACCGCCGCCGAGGTCGAAGACCGCGATTTTTTCGTTGGCTTTTTTATCCATTCCATAGGCTAGAGCCGCTGCGGTGGGTTCATTGATGATGCGTTCGACTTGCAGGCCAGCGATTTCGCCCGCTTCTTTGGTGGCATGACGCTGAGCGTCGTTGAAGTAGGCAGGGACGGTGATGACTGCTTTGGTGACTTTTTCGCCGAGGTAGTCTTCTGCTGTTTTCTTGAGGTCTTGGAGGACCATGGCACTGATTTCTTGGGGGGTGTAGTTTTTGTCACGGATGGTGACTTTGACGAGTTCTTCTTGTCCACCGACGATTGTGTAGGGGATCATCTTTTCTTCGGAGTGGACTTCGTTGTGTCGCCGTCCCATAAATCGTTTGATGGAATGGACGGTGTTTTGGGGGTTGGTGATTTGCTGATGCTTGGCGGGTTGGCCGACGAGTCGGTCTCCCTTGTCGGTGAATGCGACAATTGAGGGGGTCGTTCGGGCACCTTGGCTGTTGATCAGCACTTTGGGCTGTCCAGCTTCCATGACCGCGACGACGGAGTTGGTGGTTCCCAGATCAATACCAATTGTTTTAGACATAACAGTAACTCCTTTGTTTGTGTTTATGTTTTGACTGACGCTGATCTATGTTGCAAACCTGATGCCAAGCTGGAATGGCGTTTTTTAGAGGATAGGGGGGCAAATGCCTGCCATCTGTTTGTTTGTTTGTCTGGAACTCTGCCAATTTGGCAAGAGATCGGTTCACAGCCATCCCATAACGAATTAAGGATTTGTTGATCTATTATCTAAAACAGCGGGCCATCGGGTTATCCTGTGTGCGTCTAAAAACCCATAGGAGGCACCAATGAAACCCACTAAAGCCAAGTATACGACCCTGCACCAA
>JAJRRC010000104.1 GCA_024279865.1 Planctomycetota bacterium
AGCGTTCGTTTGTGGTAACCTGTCGGTGTGGCATCGTGAGCTCCGGTTAAAGTGACGTTTTAAGCAACCTCAATTTACCAGACTCACGATGTCATGCTTTTAGCCCCTGGTGTTGCGCTTCGGAATTGAATCCACCTGATTCAAAAAGCTCGCTGGCTGTTTTTTGTGGTGGTGTGCATCTGCTTGGCGATCAGCGCTTTGTACGAATTAATCGAATGGTGGATGGCAATCGCCCTCGGCGACTCGGCAGAATATTTCCTGGGAACCCAAGGCTACATATGGGACACCCAGTCGGACATGATGATGGCACTGATCGGAGCTATCTTTGCCCAATTCACACTTGGGCATTGGCATGACCAACAACTAAAAAAGACTTCCTAGTCGTTTATTTCCATGGCATCCCGTTTGATTCAACCGGAAATTGAACTACCATCTCCTACTTGGCCAAGGTTTTGGATCGCCACAAAGGTCCCGTTTGGCTGGTGTTTTAATGCCCGTTGGGTATGATACCAATCCTACTAAAAACTCGCGTGTTTTGTTAATTCGCGGAGACTGAATTGACAAGACTTTATAAAATTCTCAACGCGCACAAAAAATACGCAATGCGTATGACTGATCGAATGAGAATCAAGAGGTATCTGACATGGGCGTTCCCGTCTCGCAAATGTGGACTGTAGCTACGTATGTCCTTGGGCAAAAGCTCAAGCGACGCAAGCGTTATCCACTGGTATTGATGCTTGAGCCGTTGTTTCGCTGCAATCTGGCATGTGCGGGCTGTGGCAAAATTCAGTATCCCGCCCATATTCTCAAAAAATGCCTAACCCCCCAGCAGTGCTTCGATGCGGTCGAAGAATGTGGCACGCCGATGGTTTCGATCCCAGGCGGCGAGCCGTTGCTGCACCCACAGATTGGCGAAATTGTCGAAGGACTCATCGCACGCAAAAAATATATCTATCTGTGTACCAACGCGATGCTGCTGAAAGACAATCTAAAATTGTTCAAACCCAGCAAATACTTGACGTTTAGCGTTCACATGGACGGCGAACGGGATCATCATGATTTTGCGGTTTGTCGTGAGGGCGTCTACGACGTGGCGGTCGAGGCCATTGAACTGGCAGTCAAAAAAGGATTTCGAGTCACGACCAACACCACGCTCTTTGATGGGGTGGACCCGGTTTCTGTGCGTCGTTTTTTTGACCAGATGATGGACTTGGGCGTTGAAGGCATGATGGTTTCTCCGGGCTATGCTTACTCCAAAGCTCCTGACCAAAAGAGTTTTTTGATCGAACAGCAAAAAACCCATGACATGTTTGATCTGATTTTTTCCAATCGCAAAAAACGCTGGCTGTTCAATCAGTCGCCGTTGTTCTTGGAATTTCTGATGGGCAGACGCGATTTTGAATGCACGCCTTGGGGAAACCCGACCTATAACATGTTCGGTTGGCAGAAGCCCTGCTATCTCTTGCAAGAAGGCTACGCTGATACATTCAAGGAACTGATCGACGACACCGATTGGCATGAATATGGAAAATCCAGCGGCAACCCAGCCTGTCAACAATGTATGGTTCATTGCGGGATGGAACCCACGGCCGTGGATCTGACGTTCAGTACCTTTGGCGGGATGTGGGGCACAATCAAAGCGATGCTCTTCAATCGCTATGCCAGCCCACAAGCAGCCCAAAAACTCAAAGACCTTGAAAAATTAGACTCAAAAACCGTTTCATTGCCAGTCACCGAACACAATGTAGCCTGATGAAGTTGGGGATAGTGGAAAAAAGACTGGTTCTGGGGTACTTTATAGTACCTATACGCATGGCGTATTTGTGATTGGGGTGGAGACGTGCAAGCTTGTAAGTTCGATCTCCACAACGAACGAGAGACATTAACAATGCATCGCGACAGGCATGAGGCCTTCGCTAAACAAGGGATAGATAAACCCATGCTTCAATTCGCGTTCAGCACGGTGGCTTGTCCGCAATGGTCACTCAAAGAAGTGATCGATCAGGCAACGGCCATGGGATACCAAGGCATCGAACTTCGTACCCTCGACAGCAAAGATTCACCCCTTGCCAATGACCCAGCAACCATGGATCTCAGCGAAGTCACAAACCTGTTCGCCAAAACAGACATTGCCCCAGTTTGCCTCAGCACCAGTGAATCACTGCACGACCGCGACAACGCGGTGATCCGCACGGCCTCGAAAAATATTATCAAAGCACTGGACACCGCCAAAGCCATTGGCTGTCCACTGGTTCGCGTGTTCGGCAACGAAGTCTTGCCTGGCGAAAGCCGTCGCATTGCGATGACCCGCATCATTGAACATGTCAAACCACTGGCCCAAGAAGCAGCCCGCCGGGACATTGGCCTGATTTTTGAAAACAGCGGCAGCTTCGCCGATGCCAAATCATGGTGGACCATGTTCAACGTACTAGAAGAATCAAGCTTGGGTGTTTGCTGGAATGTCGCCAACGCGGCCGCCATTAACGAAGCACCTGCCGTCTCTGTTCCACTGCTCAACCGATACATTCAACTTGCCAAAGTCAAAGACACCATCATCGGTGAAGGGACCGGCTACGTTCCTCTGGGCGAAGGAACTGTCAAAATTCAAAACTTCATCCATCGTTTGATGGGAATCGGATTTGGAGGCTATGTTAGTGTCGAATGGGACAAAGTATGGCTCCCTTCACTGGCCTCATCTGAAGAATACCTCCCCCAAGCAAAAGAAACCCTTGAAGCTTGGCAAAACCAAGCCAGTGAAGCCATCGCGGCCGCTCAAGTTAAAATTGACAAGGCCGCCGCCAAACTAGCTCCCAAACCCCGCCGCCGGGCTAGCTGAGATTTGTTCCTTAAAAGATAAAACCATGGCCAAAAAACTCCCCAAACAACTCGCTCTCTTAGATGAAGATCTTTGCACTGGTTGCGAAGCATGTGTTTCAGTTTGTCCGGTGGATTGTATTGCCACGTTGAATGGGCCATTGTATCAGGAAGTGATGCAGAGTTGTTCCATTGACATGATCCGCTGCATCGGCTGTACGCTGTGTTCACAGGTGTGCCCGTGGAATGTCATCACCATGGTTCCCACCAATCAGATGCTGCGTGAAAAACGCTTTGCCGACGAACTTATCCCCGTATAACCCTTTTACGATAGGAACCCCATTATGAATGATACCAAACGTCAAGAAATCGTTGAATTGCTACGTCAAGCTTATAACATGGAAGTTGAAACGGTTCTGAACTACTTGGCGAATTCTGTGATGCTTGATGGAATTCGGGCCAAACACATCAAAGACAGCCTTGGTGTAGATGTGGCAGAAGAATTGCTCCATGCTCAGCAGTTGGCCAATCGAATTAAGATTCTCGATGGCAGTGTGCCTGGCTCTTTGGAATTAAAAATGAACCAAACAGCGTTGCAGCCTCCAGCGAACACGTTGGATATTTTGTCGGTGATTCGAGGGGTGATTCTCGCAGAAGAAGAAGCCATCGGTCATTACCAGAAGATTATTGATGCTTGTGAAGGGGTGGATCCTGTCACGCAGGATATTTGCACCACGCTCAAGGGCGAGGAAGAAGAACATCGCCGCACATTTGTCGGGTTTGAACGCGAAGCTGCGCAAATGAGCCTCTAAAGCGTTCTGCATGAAAGTCTCATAGGCTGACTGACTGCACCAGTTTTTAAGAATCGCGATCACAATGTCGAGCCATCAGGTTTGGCATGGGGTCGGATTCTGTTCTTTAAAATCATCACACCAAGCCGACTCGATATCAACGGATGCACAACGAGATATAACCGAAAGCTGTGGATGACAAAATGAAAAAGACGGCGTACCTTGGGTGTGTTAAAGCACTTCAAGTAATTGTTCTTCGAATTCCGACAAGTTTATTTTAGGCATGGAGGCCTTTGCAATGACTTATTCAATGGATTTACGTGAGCGTGTGGTGCAAGCTCTCAAGCGTGGCATGTCGGTTACACAGGTAGCTCGGCAGTTTGGCGTTTCAAGGCCCGCAGTTCGCGACTGGCAGGAACGATCTCAACGTGGCCAATTACCACCTGGCGTACCCGGCCCCAAAGGGCCCACCAAA
>JAJRRC010000105.1 GCA_024279865.1 Planctomycetota bacterium
GCGACGATTCAGTCAGAATTTATTGAAAAACGAGAAGACGTTGAAGGTGGGCATTCAATCAAAACGCCTCCAATGTGGATGGAATCACGATTACCTGCTCAAAATTGTGAAAGGCATGATTTAGATGCGATGGCCCTGGCCCCACCCCCGGCTCCCCCGGTTCCCCCGGTTCCCCCGAACACCCCGACCGCATGACCACGCTACGAACTCTCTGCCAAACGCTGCTAGGAATGCATTGGATTAATTAAGTTTTCAATAGGGGAAGCCCTCAAACATCTCCCAAATTCCACTAAAACAGCGGATTAACGCCTTTTTTATCCCCAAAAAAAACCTTGACAAATTTGCATTTCGAGCCTACAATTTGTCAAATGCAACGTGTTTAATTCTCATAGTCGACTGGGACTCTAAAATAGAACAAAATGGAAAAAGGCAGGTCTATGAAGATCAAAATAGCACGAAACAACGAGTTCCTATTTATGAAAAAAATCTATCAACCGTTCCTCCTTGCAATCACATTACAAGCCTTGTTCTTCTCTTTGCCATCCCAAGCAGGGACAGGCTCTTCGGATACTTTGCCTCAATTGAAAACTTCGGTTGTGCCGCAATGGGAAAACATCAAGGGGATTGATATTACCCCTTGCCCAAAAAAGATCACCGTTGAAGATTCCTTCATTTCCATTGACGAGAACCTTGTCATTGTCATCGGAAAATCAGCCTCTGAGCGAACCCAAATAGCGGCAGAGGACTTGCAAGCATTCATCAAAGAACAAACATCGGTGTCTGTCCCTGTCTTGATTGATGGCGACAATATTGAGAATAAAAGCCAGATCATTCTGGGAACCCTTTCAGAACTGCCCCGGATTCAGAAATACTGCCAATCTGAGAAAATCTCTTTCAAAGGTGTCGAACAACAAGGCTATGCCATTTTCCCCATTGTCAATGCCAATGCAAAAACGCAAAACATTGTCTTGGCCGGGACCGATGAGCAAGGGGTGTATTGGGCGGCCATGACGCTGACCTATTTAATCAAAAACAAAACGATCCGAATGGCCCGGATTATCGATTGGCCTGATTTTAAAAACGACTGTGCGCGACACTCCACCGCCCCTTGCAAATTTTGTTCCGTGCAAAAACTGAAAAACAGAAGACCGCAGCCTGGACTGCCGTCAAGAAAGGAATCCGCGAAGCTGCAAGACTGAAATACAATCAAGTGAAATGCTTTGCCGTCCTTTATTCTTTTCCGAAGACGGATTACATTCTGGACAAACGGGCAAAATTGATCGGCGAAGTCGGCAAATACGCCAACAAACGTGGACTCAAGCTACATGTTAATTTCACCACAGCGGTCGCGGCTGATGGAGATGAGCAACAGTTCCCGCAACTCAAAAAATGCTTAAAGTTTCTTCATCTGTATGTTTCATGGAGTGATGAAGAACTGATTCAGCATGCGTGTGACAAGGTCACCAAAATGGCCAAAATTATTGGCCCTCAGCACTACTTTTTACATTCGCCGGACATTCCCTATATGGGGTGGAACAGGCGTTCGGACAGTGACCGCAAGCGTTGGGGGAATGATCGTGTTTCTGCTGAATCGTATCTGACTACCAAGATTTACGATGCGATCAAGCGTGGGAGTCCCCATGCAGAAGTCAGTTATGTCAGCACGTCCTATGCGATCACCGGTAATTCAGAGCAGCTTCAAACCACGGAAGAACTTTGCCGTCAACTGCCAAAAGACCTCATGCTTGTTTGGCGTGAAGGCCCCTTAAACGCTGCAAAAAGATTACGAGGCGTTACCAAAAATCGTCCGCAAGAATATTACATTGAAAATAGCTCCACCCATAAAAACCGCTTGCTAGGCGGTGTCGCCAGAGTGGCCAAAACGTACTACTTTCAAAATAGCGACCAAGACAAATACCGAGGGGGCGGAAGTCCCTCTTTTCGCATTGCCCACAAGCCTGAATTGGGCGTCCTTGCAGAGTACATCTGGAACACCCAAGCTCCGGGAAGTTTCTTTGTTCAGGATGTGAAAAAAGAAACGGATCGAAGCAAATGGGGTCGTATGACGGTCAATGGAATTCCATGGGGTGAATGGATCACGGTCTATGACCTTGATGGACCACTGAGAGAAACATTGATCCCACGCGTTTGCCGTCAGTTCTTTGGTGAAGAGGTTGGCAACACACTGGCGTTGGCTTATTCGGTCGGCAGCTCGATCAATGACAATGCCCTGGGCGGCATGGCGACCATCCCTTACGATCGGCGGTACCAACACTCACTTCTTTTTGCCAAACGTCTGGCCCACGCCAACACTGAGATGGCAAAACTCTGGGGCAAGGCCGACCTATTCAAACCCGGAACCTACCCGATTTACCAAATCGCATTCAAATACGTCAACATCTATCAGTATATTGAAAAAATAAACGCATACCTGATGAAGATTTCCTGGATCGCAGAAACAGGCCAAGACGAAGATCAAGTTTCAGCCCTGACAGATGAAGCCTTCGCGTACATCAAGCAAGCCAAAAAAAAACTGGCAGAGGGATATCAAACATACAATTTGCAATCAATCCGTTATAAAGCCATCTATGGCGCTAAAATCGGAAAACTGGACAACGTTTATAAAAAAATAACCAATCTTGAAAATGCAATCAACTTCAAAAACAAACAGATCAAAATGTTCGGAGCAGGTAAAATATCCAAAGAAAAGAAACAGACCACGCTGGGCATCGCCCCACCGCCAGCAGCCTTTGGTCTTGATGGAAATTTAGATGAATGGGATATGGACGCAGCCCATATTCTGGACAGAAGCTTCTACAACCGAAAAGTAGGAACCCAGGGAATCACCGGTCCCAAGGACGCCATCGCATATTGGACCGCAAGCTGGGATCAATCATACCTCTACATTGCAATGCAAATCTTTGATGACCAACTCTCTTTTCAAAAATTCAGTCCGCTGTTCCGAAATGATGCCGTTGAACTATGGATCAACAAACAACAGTTCATTTTCTCTATCAATCCTGATGGGGAAGCCTCCGTTGAGCCGTATGGCAATTATGACAAAAAGAAAATAGCCATTGCGACTTACCGTGGGGAAAAAGCCCACCCTCGGCATCCGGACATGCAATATTGGAATCTGGAAATCAAAATCCAAGCGGACTCCCTTGAAACCGAAGCCAAAGCAGGCAATAGCTTCTACATAGCGCTGGGCCTAGACGATGTGGACCCAGGTGAAAAAGCCAGCCAGCTCTTTTTCCCTAAGACCTATCAGCATTTAAACATGACACCTGGCGCATCGTATACCAAGGATTTCGCCCGAGTTGTTTTACAGCCCAAAGCAGAATTGACCACCACCCTAAGCTCCGGCCGCATCGCAAACGTGACGCTCGCGGATGGCACTTATACCTGTGTGAACCTGGAACTTGCTTTGGACTGCAAAGAAAGAACCATGGGCATTTCATCTGAAATTTTTCTTTATACCAAAGATGGAATTCGGCGTTTTGAAGTCGATGTCCCCCACACACTCAAGGGCAACTGGAAAAACACTTTGCAGGTCGTCACCGATGATCTTTATGCTTCGGACACAGGCGTTGACTTGGTGGTCCGTGCGCCGGGCTATTGCCGCACGTTTGAATTACAAAAAGGGATTTACCGAAATTCTGACCTTGGGTACATCCCGAGCAATGACTTGCCGAATCGCACACAAACGTCTTTGTCCAAAGAGCCAGCACCACTATGGGCAAGCACTTTTGATGATGGCTCACTCACGATTCAGACAAACACAGGCAAAACGATTGCCCCAACTCTTTCAACTGATTATACGGTCGTTGATGCGAGGAAAGGCAAGGCAGTTAAAATCGAGTCTACTGGTTTTTTGAAGTACAAACTTCCCAAGCCACAGCTCATTCGAAAAGGCATGATTTCATTCTGGATTAAACCTCAATACAACGCCAGCGATCGAAACACCAAAGTGTTTATCAATTTAACGTCTGCCAACAGCGGTATTCGATTCATCAAAAACCATTCCTATTCCTATATGTTTATTATTCATGCTCAAGGCAAGGTCAACACGGTTCACGTCAAAACGGATCGAATCAAACCGAACTCCTGGAACTATGTAGCCCTGAAATGGGATGATACAAAAAAAAGCATGCTTCTTGATATCAATGGCGTGGAAACAACCAAAAGCAATTTAAAATTTAACTTGAACAAGCCCTTTCGGTCCTTGACCGTTGGCAATATAAAGCCAAACAGCGAACAAGGCTGCAATAGCATCATAGACGAATTAACCATCCAAAAAACAGACTAGTCACCAACCCCCAACATGAAAGTCTAACTCCCACGATGAAAAAAATATTCCCTTGTACCTGTTATGCTGGACTTGCTCTGGTTCTATGCAGCACGGTTGCCTTGGCAGGTGAGCTTCTGCAAAACCCCAGCTTCAGCAAAGGGCTCACCAACTGGTCGGTCTATCTTAAGCCCAGCATGCGAGCAACGACCAAACGCCAAGTATCCAAGGGCGTTTTGACTGTCCAGATCACCCAAGCAGGTCCTTCCCATAGCGTACAACTCATGCAGCAAGTTGCCGTCCAAAACGGCCAGTCGTATACGCTGTCTTTTGAGGCCAAACGCAAAGGTCCTGAAACGAAAACGCAAATTCTCTGCTCACAACAAGGCAAACCCTTTAAAAGCCAAGGACTCAACACTTTCGCCACTTTTGCAGAAGACTGGTCCCGCCATGAATTCACCTTCACCGCCAAGCGGGTCGCCCAAGGCAATTCGCCTGTCATTCGAATCCAGTTCGGCAACCATGTGGGCTCCATCCAATTTCGCAATTTTTCTCTAACAGGGTCCTCAGCCTCTACCCCCGCTCAGAAAACCCAAACAATCCACATGGTCAAAAGCAAGACTCCATCCACTCAAACAAGCCATGTCACGAACATTCGCATTGTCCCCCAGCCAAAACAAGTCACTCAGAAAAGTGGCACCTTTAAGCTCGGACAAACCTTGTTCATCCAAAGCAATCAGCCAGAGGCGACGGGACTGTTTGAACGGGAAGTGGCCTTCATCACAGGCAAACAAAAAAAGGACTTTCATGTTGCTCAACATCCTGCTTCGGAACTTTTTCTAGGCGTTTCCAATGCCGCGGACATTGATTTATTTAATCAAGTTGCCGCGGCCCCTCACCATCAAGGTGGCTATGCACTATCGATTTCGCCTCAGGGCATTGCCATCAAAGGTCATGACGATGAAGGTCTTCGCAATGGCATTCAAAGTTTGCTTCAAGTTCTAGAACAATCGTCCAATGGCATTTTGCCTCAGATGGTGGTCCGTGATTTACCTGACCTGAAATTCCGGGCCATGCACACCATGCTTCGCCCCCCCGCTCACTATGGCAAAGACAAAACCATTGAAGATGTACTGGAGATTTACCAGTGGATGTTCCGTCGATTGGGACGCTACAAGTACACCCATGTCTGCTTCATGATGAAAGGCAATTTTAAGTTCCAGAAACATCCCAACATTTGGCCCAATGCTGTTTATTCACATGAAGATGTCAAAAAATTTATTGCTTTGGCCAATGCCCATGGCCTGGTGGTGTTCCCGGAACTCAAATCCTTGGGCAAGTTTTTCTTTGGCCAACCCAAAGCAACGCTCAAAGCCCATGCGGACATGCTTAATCTCAAAATCCGAGCCAATAGCGCCGACGCGTGGAAAAAAACGTTCCATGCCAGTTGGTCTGGTCAGCGTTTAACTGCTGAGCAGAAACAGGCCAAAGGCGATGGGGAACTTTCCTATGGCTTTAACGTCCAGAACCCCAAGGTTTTGCCGTTGATCAAAGACTGCATTGATGAGATGTATGAAGTATTTGGCAAGCCAGCGTTGTTTCACATTGGGGCGGATGAAGCTCACTTTTTTGGTACGTCTTGGCCTAAGGAGGTCAACCGTGGAAAAATGTTTGCGGATTATGTCAATGAGTTGAATCGGCACTTAAAGAAAAAAGGTTGCCGCACGATGATGTGGGGGGATATGTTGTTGAGTCATCTGCAATTCCCCTACTTTTTTGAGAACCACGGCGGCCCGCCGTTGAACACCTATGAAGCGATGCCCCTTTTAGATAAAGATATCATCATTGCCGACTGGCACTACGGCTACGAGGTCGGGGGCGTTCATCCAGAACACTACCCTTCGGTTTCTTGGTTCCGCCAGCATGGGTTTGATGTGGTTGGGGTCCCTTGGTTCAATCAGCCGGGCATGAGGAACTTCGCGCGGGACATTGCTGCGACCTCCAGCATGGGCCTTATGGGGTCTTGCTGGTCATTGCACATGGCTTATAGCCTGCATACCCGCAAAGATGCCTTCAAAAACAGACCCCGGACCCGCCGTCAGATCCAAGGCCGCCACGAACTTGGCGTTCTTGCCTCGACTGCTGAAGCTGCGTGGACCATTTTGAAGTCTAAGGAAATCATGGCCCAATACGACAGCGAACAGTGGGAAATACATTGGCTGCCGGTCCAATCTGCAAAATAATCCAGCTATGTGTGCAAGCTCATGGCCCAAGAAGTGCCAATATGCCTTGACAATGTCAAAAAATGCTATTACGATTATAATGCAACTAGTTTAATTGTGATGTCGGGCAAACTCTTTGCAGGTAGAATGTGATTATGAAAAAATCAGAACCCAAGAGCAAGCCCAGCATGTCCATCCGGGAAATGGCACGGCTGGCAGGGGTTTCCCCCAGCACGGTCAGCCGCATTCTCAATGACCCTGACAAGCAAATCCCTTTTGCGCCCAAGACTCGTCAACGGATTATTGAGCTTTGCCGTGAAAAGAACTATCAGCCCAACGTACACGCCAAGAGGCTGTTTGCCGGGCGTAGTCATGTTTTAGCCGTGGTGGTCCCCCCGTTGAGCTGGCGTAAGTTGCCATGGTCCAAACACAATAACTCTTACTTTACACAGTCTTTAGCCGGTATTGAACAGCAATCAACCCTCCATGACCATGATTTGCTGCTCGTCACAAATACAGAGCAATTTATTGAACGCCAGAAATTCCGCACATTATTCACTTCCCGAGCGATTGATGGGATGTTGATCTGGGGTAGCCTTCAAGACGAGCCTTACATCAATGATCTGTTTGATGAAAAATATCCTCTGGTCACAATCGGACCCCACCAAACCAACACCAAAATCCCACATGTGGGGGTGGACGATCAACAAGCGGGCGTTCGAATCGCGAAGCATTTCATTGAGCTGGGCCATCAACACGTTGCTTATCTGACAGGCTTGCAAGAGGCCAGCCCAGCGATTGAACGTCGTGACGCATTTTGCCAAACATGTAAAAACAACAATGTCCAAGTGACCGTGCGGGACAGTGAATTCAGCTACACCAGTGGCTACGAATTAACGCAGCAAATTTTAAAGCAAAAAAATCCCCCCACCGCCATCGGCACAGCCAACGATATCATTGCAGTGGGCGTGTTAGAAGCTGCAATCGCTCAAGGCTTACAAGTTCCTAAAGACTTATCCGTCGCAAGCCTTGAACAACAAATGCCGTTTTACAATCCCAGATTGACCACCATCGAAATGCCCATCTACGACACAGGCATCCAGGGTGCCAAGCTACTAATACAACTGATCGAAGACCATATCAATGGTTCAGCTTCCCGGCCTCAACAACAACATTTTTTACCCGTGACTTTTGTGCAAGGACAAACCACAGGCCCGGCCCCCCCGGCCCCCAGCCCACCCCCGTCATAACAAACCCTAGGAGATTTTTTTGAAACAGATCAGCACCCCTTCGTATGCCATCCATTCACGACAAGGGTTTTGCCTTTTAGCGACTGGCGTATTCTTGGCGATCTTTCCCTTTCTGAACCTTCAAAACAAATCCTTTGCCGCCGACCAAGCAAGCCCTTTTGCGGTGCGAGCCAACCATGTCGCCTTTCGCCCAAAATTGCAAAGGCCGGCTTTCTATCGCAAGCTCATCGACCAAGCCTACAAACTCAATTACAACACCTTTATCCTTAATACAGGTGGAATTTCAGCTTCTTCTTATACCATCCCAAAACCAGGTGAAATTCAATTTTACAAGTGGTCCCACAAACAAGTGGCTGACCTGCTTGCCTATGCACGCAAAGTAGGCATCGAACCGGTCTTCGAAGTCAAAGTCATCGGAAAGCAAAATGCCTTGCTGGCAACACTCGCCAAAACACATCCCGGACTATTGATCCCTGTTCAAAAGGGTTCCAAACGCCGCATGCTAAACCCCAGCTACCGCTTCCCCAATGGCAAAGATGCCTATGACGCCATCGCCCTTCCCATGCTCGATCAAATCATCAGCCTCTACGGCGACACCCCTCCTCGCTACATGCTGCTGGGTATTGATGAAATCCCTGTCGAATTTATCGAAACCTGTGCCAAGCAATTAAACACCACCACGCCCAAACTGTTTGCCCAACTCCTCAACCGCATCACCGATCACCTGCTCGCCAAAAATATCACCCCCATCCTCTGGGGAGATATGTTCCTAGGCAAAGCACTCGGCAAACCAGGCCACGGCATCAAAGGGTTCAAACATGACCCACGCATCAAACGCGGTCATGCCACTTTTGTCAGCCAAAAGAAAAATCCACCCAGCACACTCACCGCCATGAATTACCTGACCAACCGGGACAAACTGATCATCGGCGATTGGCATTACGGCGATGTCAACCAAGGCGAATACCCCAGCGTGGATTACTTTCAGGCCATGGGATTCAAAGATGTGTGGGGAGCCACTTGGTACAACGACAAAGGCATTCGCATGTTCGCCCGCTATGCTGCCAAACGTCAATGCGGCGGCATGATCGCCACGTCCTGGCATACGACGATTTCACCTTCGGTGCGTCATTTGTACCAGCCTCTACTTCGCAATTCAGCGACCTATTTTCGCAATCCAGCCTTTGAGCCTGCCCAACTCAATTTAACCTATCGTTTAACAACCACGACCGAGGCAAACACCTTTGCTCCAGCGACAGAAAAACAGTCTGGCATCTTCCGCCAATCAAGCGGGCCACTCTCCTATCAGGTTCAATTGCCTAAAAGTCAACAGCCAGCCAAGGACGCGAGACTGATTATTCGTAGTGAGGAAACCCACAAAATTATCAAGAATGTGCCGCTGGCGTTTGACCCCAAGTCCCGTCAACTCTCCGCTACTTTTACGATGCCACAAGGCAAAAACACCTCCACCCAAAGCTTTGGCACCATTCTCCAATGGACCAACCGTGACAGTGGCTACATGGTTCAAAAAATTTATCCTGCGTTGTTTAATTTCACTCAGAACCCACCTGCTCAGACTAAAAAATCTGAGAAGGGCGTCTGGTTTTCAGCCGATTTTTCAGACCTGTCTTCTGAGGAACTTGGCCGTGGACTTATCGCTACAAAAGGTCAATTCCCTCAAATTCTCAACGTGGAAAGTCCTGTCATCAAAGCCCCCCCTGTCAGCGGCGCTTTGAATTGTTATGCCACCACTGGCTGGGTTAAAAATCCTGGCCCGCTATGGGAACGAATTGCCACGCAAGGGATGCAATTGGACATCACCTTTAAAGTCACCCATACCTTTGATAAAAAAGCCCACTGTGCCTTGTTGTCCTTCGGAAGCTATAGTGCGGGCTTTCGCCTGTTGATGGCTCGAAACAATACTTTCTTGCTTCAGTTTGCCGGACAAAATGGATCGCAGCCTATCTGGATTACCTCCAAAGCCAAGGCAACTGTTGGCGAATGGACCTCCATTGGTGTCACACTCACGCCAGCCAAGAAAAATCAAAAACGTGTGGTCACGTTGACCCTTGGCAACCACAAACCAATAAAAGTAACCTTGCCGAACCCCATTGGAAAAAGAAATGCCTCTGCCTTGGGGTTGGGTCTGGAATTCCGACCACTAGGTTCAATTGCCAAAACATGGAAAAACTTTCCAGGTCTAATCCAAAAAGTGACAATTAAGCCTTATGCGTCACCCCACTAATCCCATAAGGGGGCTCTATGATTCTCAACACCATCACAGGCGAAAATTGGAAAACCCAGCCCAATTCTCATGATGCACCCGCGTTCACCTTGATTGAGTTATTGGTGGTCATTGCAATCATCGGAGTTTTGATTGCCCTGCTAATGCCCGCTCTGGCCAAGGCAAGAGAATCCGCCCGGGGGATTCAATGTGGCAACAAGCTTCATCAGATGGCCATCGGCGTCACCATGTATCTCGGTGACAATAACGATGTCACCATGAGTACGTTTTATAACAACGGGCCACCTTATACCTTACCCAACGTCGCCCAATGGTGGCTGGGACGCATTCTTGGCCGCTATTTAATTCCCAAGGGGCACAATCGTTCCATGGACAATATAAATGTGGGAGATCGACACGTCTATGACTGCCCGACAAACCCCTCAGCAGGTCATCGCATTGATTATGCCATGAGTCGCCACACACAATGGCAACGGGCATCAGATCTTAAAGGGGACCTCATCATGTTTGCGGAGAACAGACAAATTGGCACGGAATGGAAAATTAGTTTTAATTGGCCAGGCACCTCAAATTTTAAGCATGTCGGCTATTGGCACAATCCGCCGGGCGATCAAGCCGAGTATGTCACTTCTGATTACATCATTACGTTTCCGTCTGGAGCCAGCAATGTGCTGCACATCGGCGGGTATGTGAGCCGTCAAAAATCAAAAAATCTCCAGCAATTGGCCAAGCCTTAAGACCACGGCAAAAACCAAGCCGCCAAGCCCCCAGCTTGCGTACTCATCCTTTTTCAAAGGTGTTCAATCAAGTTACAGACAAAAAAAACAAATTGACCGGAAACTGTTTACTTGGGTACATTGGCATTGCCTGTGGCTCAACGTCCCCAAGCCTCGGTGGGCACTTTAGTTGAGCGTGTGTCGACGCATAAGCCGCCTGCGGGTTGGGACGCCCTCGGCTACGCCCGCCCCAACCCGCAGCGTGACACATGACATTTCTATTGTCATAATAACCGTGACACTTCTATTGAGCGTTCACACAAAAAGCTTGTACTTTGACAATTTTCCCTGCGTGGTTAAAATTGCCCGCTCTTGATTTGCTAAGGAAAACAAGCCATGGCCAACGCGTTCGGATGCACTTTGGTGACCCCAGAACAACAATTGTTTGATGAACAGATCGCTTACGCCTCGGTACCCGGCTGGGACGGTCTATTGGGTGTGGCTCCGGAGCGTGCCCCCATGCTGATCAAACTTGGATCTGGCCCGCTAAGGCTCGACCTTGCAACAGGAAATTCCCGCTGGTTCTTCGTGGCTGGTGGATTCGCCCAGATGAAAAACAATCAGCTCACGCTGGTTGCTCAAGGCGCGATTGAAGCGGACCAACTTGATGCCGCCAAGGTCAAAACTGAACTGCAAGAAGCCCAAGCCCTAGAAGCTATCGGCGATGAACAGACCGAACAAAAACGTCTGGCCATTGAAGCAGCCAACCACAAACTTGAATTGCTCAACCAGGTTGGTTCTTCCCACTAATCTAAATTTTTAGATTCAAACACTTTGCTTACTGCCATGATCCGAAGCAATCTGTTATCGTTGCGCCTACCACGAATTGGTAAGTGAACCCATGCGTATACGAAATCCCATCCGAAGCCTTGTGCCTAGCATGTTTCATCGGCGGCTTTTGCTGCTGGGACTGTTCATGTTTGTCATTTGTCTGGTTTTGGCGGTTCAACTGATTTTTATGACCATTGCCCGATCAGGCCATTGGAAATCGCAGGTTCAGGCCCGTTTAACCATCAAACGATTCATTCCCACCGTGCGGGGACGCATCTTGGACCGACGGGGGCGCATCCTTGCTGAAGATCGGCCAGCCTATGACGTGGCCGTCCACTATGACCTGCTCTGTGGACGTTGGGCGTATCGCATGGCCTACAAACAAGCCAAGCAAGACCACCAATCCGCATGGTACGATATTTCCACCGATGAACGTGAACGCTTTATCAGTGAACACTTGCCGACCTATCAAAACCAGGTCAATCAAATGTTCCAAGTCCTCGCACGACTTGGCAAACTCACCCCCGAAGAACTCGAACAGCGAAAAGCCACCGTCCTCGCCAAGGTCGCCAAGCTCAAAACAATCCTCTGGTCGTACTGGCGTAAAAAAGCAATCAAGGATACCGAGCAACCCGTCAAACTTTCAGAAGTGGCCCTGCCGATTGCTGAAGAACGCAGCCACCATCCGATCCTGCGAGCCATCACCGGGCCGGTGCGTTTGCAGATTGAACAAATTTTAACCGAAGTCTTAATGGAAGAGTCCGACTCGGTCTGGAAAAAAGTGCGACTGGTCGACTCAACCACCCGGGCTTATCCGCTCGATACTTTTTTACTGGAAGTCGACCGCAGCACCTTTCCAAGCCCGCTGCGTGGCCCGATCCAATCCGTCGCCCAGATTACCATCAACGGCCTGGGAACCCATCTCATCGGAACCACCCGAAGAATCTGGGCCAAAGACAAAGCCCCCAAACGCCGTCCCTTTATCCGTAAACGCATGAACGAACACACCATCATCGACTACGGCGGCTACCAGCTAGGCGACCGACTCGGGGCATGGGGAATCGAACGATCCCGCGAAAACACCCTCCGAGGTTCACGCGGCGAACGCTGGCTCAACCGTGAAACCGGCGAAGTTCAAACCCGTGAACCCATCCCAGGACAAGATGTCGTCTTGAGCTTGGACATTCAGCTTCAAGCTAGAATCGCAGCCCTGATGAGCCGTGACCCCAACATCGGCCTGATGCGCCAACAGTTCTGGCATCGTGCGGATATCGACCCCGCTGATCTGGGCCGCCCGCTCAATGGCGCAGTTGTCGTGTTAGACGTGCATAGCGGTGAAGTCCTTGCAGCCGTCAGCACCCCAAGCTACAGCCGCCAGGATCTTAAAGACAAACCCTCCTCCTTTTGGACCTCGGATTGGGCGATGATCAACCGCCCTCAAATTTTCAGACCCCTGGCCATGGCCTATCCGCCGGGATCGACGATCAAGCCCATTGCGTTGGCCTCGGCATACACCGCTGGGCTGATTCGACATGGCGATGCCATTGTCTGTAAGGGCGCGTTGGATATGAGCCGGCCCCGCCGCAACCGTTGCTGGATCTTCAAACACAACATGGTCGGACATGGCCCAATGGTCGGACATGAAGCCATCTGCGTCAGCTGCAACGTCTTTTTCTACACACTGGGCAAACGCTTCGGCCTCGAAAAACAAAACCTCTGGTACAGACGCTTGGGACTCGGCGAAAAAACAAACTGCGGACTCACCCCCGAACACCGAGGACAATTGCCAGATATGACCAAACCCCTCTCACCTCGATCTCAAAAACTCGGACTCCAAGATGCCATCCAAATGGGCATCGGACAAGGACCCGTCGAATGGACCCCCATCCAAGCAGCAGGCGCCTATGCTGCCCTCGCCCGCGGGGGAAACCTCATCAGCCCCACCTTGCTTTTCAATACGGACATCGCCTCACGCCAAACCAAATTCAAACTCGATCCCAAAGGCGTTCAACTCGTCCTTCAAGGCATGTACGAAAGCGTCCACTCCCGACGGGGAACCTCCCACCACCTCACCAAACTGGACCATGAACTCATCTTTAATATTCCCGATGTCCGGATCATGGGGAAAAGTGGAACCGCCACCGCAGGCGCCCGATGGATCGATGCAAGCTACGGCAACGCCAAGCCCGATGGAAAAATACAACCCCATGAAGTCAACAAAGAACCAGGCGATCACGCGTGGTTCATCTGCATCGTCCAACGGCGAGGTTCAACCACGCCAGATTTTGTCATCGTCGTCGTCGCCGAATACGCTGGCTCCGGCGGTGCCGTCTCAGGCCCAATCGCCAACCAAATCCTCTGGGCCATGCGACAAGAAGGATATCTATAAAAGCTGCCAGCGATCAGCCGTCAGCTATCAGCAAGAACACAGATCGCATAAACTAGCCAAAAATAAACAATCCAACGCATCGGACTCCCCTTCTTCATCTTTACTGACAACTGATAGCTGATAGCTGGTAACTTGATCATGACAACCCGACTTTGGCAAAACTTGCGATTACTTCTGGCTCCCACGCCTGCGTGGCTGACGCTTGGTTGCGCGGTCGCGTTAACCATTCTGGGCATCAATGTCATCAGTGGGACCACCCACCCCCAAGCAGCCGAGGCCCAGACAAAATGGCTTCTCATTGCTTTGGGCATGATGACCGCCACGTGGCTGATCCATCCCAAAAACATCGGCCGCATCAGCTTTGCACTCTTTGGATTCACCTTACTGCTACTGATCGTGCTACTGATCCCAGGCATCCCCAATGCCATTGTCCCTGTCCGCAACAATGCCCGATCATGGCTCAACCTTTACTTCATGCACATGCAGCCGTCGGAATTGGCGAAAATTACGTTTGTGCTCGCACTGGCGTGGTATCTGAAAAACCGGGAAAACTATCGCACGCTCACAGGGCTTCTTGTGCCGTTTGTCATCATGTTCATCCCGGTGATTTTGATCCTCAAAGAGCCTGATCTGGGGTCGGCCTTGATGTTTGTGCCTGCGCTCTTTTTTATGCTCATTGCAGCAGGCGCGAGGATGGCCCATCTGGTAGCGCTCATCGGGCTGGGAATGGCCGCCATCGGGTTCAATGTATTGATGATTTACACCTTGCCTGATGACATGCAAATTTTAAAATCCTATCAACGCAGACGCATCACCGAATTTGTCGATCAACGCGGCGACCAACAAAATCGTGCCATGCGAATCCTCGGCTCCGGCGGCATCACAGGCTATGGCCTTGAACGCTCACGCGCTATCGTTCGATATAACTATCTCCAGGAAAACCACAACGACATGGTCTTTGCCGTCGTCGTCAATCGCTGGGGATTGCTCGGCGGACTCGGTATCCTCGGCCTATACTTCACCTTCACAAGCTCCATGCTCCTCGTTGCAATCCGACTCAAAGAACCCTTCCCAAGGCTCGCCTGTATCGGCTTTGGAGGACTCCTGTTCTGTCAGGGAATCGTGAACATGTCCATGACCCTAGGACTCATCCCCATCACTGGAATCACCCTGCCACTCATCTCCTACGGCGGGTCCAGCCTCGTCGCCACGTTTCTCATGATCGGGCTGGTCATGAACTTCTCCGCCCGATCCCGCGTCTCACTGGTCAGGCCTGCCTTTGAATTCGACAACGCAGACACCATCTTCCAATAACCATCCACCAACAGCCCAACGTGGCCAACTCCCCTCTCCTCTTACTGATCGCTAAAAGCTGATAACTAAAAAAATGATTGCCATCCCCCCCACCTTCGAATCCAAACTCAAGCAACTGGACGTCACGCTCACCGCGGACCAATTGCAAACCATGGGCCGCTATCTGGAAGTTCTCCTTGAAGCCAACCAACGAACCAACCTCACAGCCATTCGTGATATCGATCAGGCTTGGGATCGACACATCCTCGATAGCTTAACGCTCGTCGCAGGACTCACCCCGCCGTTAAAACTCATTGATGTGGGAACGGGCGCAGGGTTGCCTGGCATTCCACTGGCCATCGCATTGCCTGACTTGGAGGTCACGCTTTTAGAAACCACAGGCAAAAAAGCAAACTTTTGCAAGCAATGCATTCAAACCCTTGGCCTCAAAAATGTGTATGTGATTCATGATCGAGCTGAAACACTCGGACAAGACAGCGGACATCGTGAAAACTACGATGTCGCAGTCAGCCGAGCCGTCGGGCCGATGCGTATTTTGCTGGAATTCATGTTGCCCTTGGTTGCCGTCGGCGGCGCAATCTTTGCCATCAAAGGCCCCTCCGTCGAACAGGAACTTCAAGTTGTGGGTGATGCCCTCAGCGAATTGGGGGCTGGCGACCTCTCCGCAATCGATGCCTACCCTCCCGAATTTGACAACCACAGCGTCATCGTCATTGTCCAAAAGGACCGTTCCACCCCCAAAATGTACCCACGTTTGCCTGGCATTCCAAAGCAAAGTCCGCTGTAACCACCCCCACTTTTTTTGCCTCGGCCAAATGGGTACACTATTACCATGAAAATCCCCCTGCCTACGATTCCATCCTTGTTTGTGCTTGTGCTTGTGCTTGTGCTTCTGAGTGTCTGTCCGCAATGGCTCCTCGCCCAAGAAGATGACCTCAAGCCCACAGCCAAAGAACAAGCTCTCACAATAAGCCTCTACTGGGAAAACGATGGCACCTTCGCCAAAGCCAACGCTCCCACCGACCGCTACTACACCAACGGAACCGCCATCACCGCTTCGCATCAACCTCCTTGGGCGAAAAAGCTATTCCCCTATATCCCCTTCAACAAAAACTTTGATGCCAACAAAACCGCAGCAGGCTACGTCTTGGGGCAATTAATCTTCACCCCTGAAAACATCAACACCCAAACCCTCCAAGTCAAAGACCGACCCTACGCGGGCTATCTCTACGGCGGAACCTACTGGCAACGAGCTAACGACACCACACTCGATCATATCGAACTGAACCTGGGAATCATCGGCCCCACCTCCCAAGGCGATGAAACCCAACAAGCCATTCACCGTTGGCGTGAACTGAATCACCCCGAAGGCTGGAACAATCAGCTACGCGATGAATTCACCTCCCAAATTTATCTCAGGCGGAAATGGAAACACAACCTCTGGGAACAGGCAGACCAAACCGACCTCTCCACACAACGTGGATGGGCGATCCAAATCATCCCACAAGCGAGCGCGGCTTTGGGTTCGGTCTATCGCCACCTCGAAGTCGATGCCACCCTGCGAGCGGGCTTTAACTTGCCAGACGACTTTGGACCAGGACGGCTGGCAGACCTTGCCTCAGCCACCGGCAATCCCATCACCGGACTAAGCGTCTATGGCTTTGTACGCGTAGGCGGACGAGCGGTGGAACACAATATCTTCCTTGAAGGCAACAACTACCGGTCCAGCCACGGAGTGGCCATTGAAGAACTCGTCGGCGAACTACAAACAGGCTTCGCAGCCCAGGTTCAGTACCATTCATGGCTCTACGGCATCAGCTATTCCCAAACCTTCCAAACCCGTGAATTTGAACATCAGCCCAACGACCAAGCCTTCGGCTCCCTCATGCTCAACGTTACCCACGTCTACTAAAACAACGCCCCCCGGCCCCAAGCTCCACCCAACGAACGACTGGACAACCTCCGAGAACGAAGCCGATCCTGACGCATACGTTTATTCTTACCCTTGCAATCACCAAAAAAACAATACGCAAAGTATTGGCTTTCGGCAGACTTCGTTAATTGGCATTAATCATCGTCAAAGGCCCAGTTGCAGAGCAAAAAACTGTCAAGATCCCCCCAAGTCGTGACCTCGCCTAAAAATGATAGAATTGGATCAAAAATTCAATTTCAAACCCATTGTAAAAAATTGAAATTACGTTACTTACGAATACAAACTTTGTTTTTCGGGGTGTATTTTTCGGGGTCTGACATGCTCTGTAGAGAAGGTCAGACGCTAGAGCATTTACATCCATCATCTTCGCACATGACTTCGCGGATCGCTTAAAAATAGCTGGGTATGAAAACCGTTGCTCCCAGGGTAGATTCGAGCATCGGAATTGTACTTCCTAGCCCATACCACAAAGGAGCAACGGCTATGTCAGACGATTTTACCATGTTTATCGGTTTAGACTATCACACTCCGA
>JAJRRC010000106.1 GCA_024279865.1 Planctomycetota bacterium
ATGGCAGAAGCACCCTTATTCATGGACGCATCTTCAAAGGCAATGCCGCTATTATCAGGTACGTAACGAAGCGTCGTATGCAAGCAGAAAGAAAACGGAAAAAGCGAAAAATCTGGAATTCTTATAGCGCTGTCGTATTAATTAGAATCGTTTGTGAGACGCATTGCGTCTCGTCGATGCTCTTTATCGTAAAACTCTTTTTTACGTCTTTTTGTGTTTTTTGTGGCGATTCTTATTTCTTGGCGCGAGCTGCTTTGACAGCTTCGATAAATTGCTGAGCCACCTGGGTCAAGCCCTTCCAGTCCCCCGCCTCGAGCATCTCTTTGCGAACAAGCGATGTTGCGACTCCCAAACAGCAAGCCCCTGCGTCAATCCAAGCAGAGACTGTTTGGAGATTCACGCCACCCGTGGGCATCAATTTCAACTGTGGCATCGGTGCAAGGACATCCTTGAGATAGCCTGGACCAAAATAGTTGGCGGGGAAGACTTTGACCATGTCGGCCCCTGCTTCAAAGGCAGTCATGATTTCCGTGGGTGTCATCGCACCGGGAAGCACGGGCTTGCCATAACGGTTGGCCATTTGGATGACTTCGAGATTCACGGTGGGCGAGACGATAAATTGCGCGCCGGCGAGAATCGCCAAGCGAGCAGTGTGAGCGTCCAGCACACTTCCTACGCCTAGAAGACATTGATCGCCTAGACGGTTGGCGGTTGCTTCGATGGCCGCGAGGGCACCGGGGGTGGTCATGGTAATTTCTGCGACATCCACGCCGCCTTGGACCAACGCTTCGCAGGCATCTGCCATACGGTCGGGGCTGTTGGATCGGAGGATCGCCACCAAGCCGGTGGTTTCCATGCGAGCGACCATGGCTTGACGGCCTGTGATACGAATGGGTTCTGACATAAACCTTCTCCTTTTAAAGCGATCAGCCATGAGCTGTCAGCAATCTGTAATATGCATCGCATCTATTATGTACGCGTTGATATTTTTATAAAGCCTTACCAATTCAGTCTCCGCGAATAACCATTCGCATGAGTTTTAAATAGGATTGGCATAAAAGGAGATTTTAGAGCAAAACATTGATGAGCAAAAATCGAGGCCTCCCAATCGTATCCGTACCATGTCTAATTCAGCAGTGCGTCGATGCTGTCGCTCATGGCAGGTCCGTCGAACCAGCCGTGTTTAACGAGGACGTTGCCGTCGGTTCCGATGAGCAAGCCGTGACAGGGCGCGGGCGCGATAGACTTCCATGGCAACCACTAGCATGGCGTAGCGATCAATATTATTAAGACGAATTTCTAAAACCTATTTTGTGCCGTGCCCGCATCTGCCCAATACATCGCAAAATCGTATCGCCCATCTTCATAGACTGCACGCCAAAAACATGGTCAACACGACTACGAATCGTTGAACGCGTAAAGTCACTATTTGCGGGGGGATGTTAAGCAATGCGGGAAGGAAAATGGACATTCAACTTTAATGAAAAAATCTGAAAACTTCCGGGGGGGGCTACTCGGCCAATTCACTGAGAATGCGTTGGGTCAATTCCCAGAAATTATCCTCACCAAACGCACTGGCTGCGCCGGGTAAGGTGGCGTGGCGTTGACTGTGATGGTTCCAATGACTTTGAGCCCCAAGCAAACGATGGCGGACAGTCTGGGCATCGTCATTGGATTGGCTGCGGCGGTATTGGCGATAAGCTACGAGGCCATGCAATAGATCGCGTAACGCGGAGAAGAAAGACTCTGCATAAATCAAGGTGTTGACCAAGGGTTCAAGCATTGAGCGGTTGTGGCTGGCCATTTCCGCGTGCAAGGCCGCACGGGCGTTAGCGACTTCGGTTACCGCCAACTGCTTTTCAGTCACCACCGCATCAAGCTGATCCCGTGGAATCTGCTGAATCATTCGCCATGCAGCCTCGGCATCGACCTGATCGTCCTGAATCCAATCGGCATTGGGATGCCAGGCATCTGCTTTGTGACGCGCGTAAGGTCCGATGTAAAACCCATGCAAACTAAACGCCACCGATGCTTCTAAAACTGCTTCAACCGCGCGAGCTGCGGAGGGGTTTTCAATCTTCAATCGCTGAGCAACCCAATCTTGGGCCAATTGAGCGGTGCTGATTTTCGGATCATCCGCCAAACGAGGGACTGCGTAGGCATTGGCATCAATCCAAAGCTCATTTTTGACAAAGGGACCACCCCAGCCGCCTCCACGGACCCAGGCCCAGAGACCTGCAAAGTTAATTTCGTCTGCGATGTTGGCGAGGCCGCCCCGCTGAGTCTTGTCTTTTATTGCCGGGTCACCATCGCGCCAAAGCGGGACCTGCCAAGCGGGGATGCCGCCTTTGCCTTCAAATTCGCGCTGGCATTGCAGTTCATACAGGATTGGCCGTTTGCCAAACACACGGCTTGCCGCATTCCAAGGCTGATAACGCCAAAAATCGGTCTGCGTAAATTTGAACGACAAAACCAATTGATCGTCATCTTCTTTGCCAGGCAAACGGTCTGCAATGCGCTGGCATAGTTCCACCGAATCGTGCATGCCCTTGGGCCTGAGGTTCCACGCACGAGCGATTAAACGCTTGTGGGCCTTCTTCACCACGACATTGTAAAACCGTGTCAGAACCGAAACAATGCGATCCGCCCGACCGACCTGGCTACAGCGTGGACAGTGAGGCGTGTACAAATCATTGCCTACTAAATAAGGCAAACGCCCCGCGTCGTTGTCCCCAAACCGAAGCACAATCCCCGAAGTTTGGGGGAACATCCCCAGCAAATGCGAAAGCGCGTCTACCGAGGCATCCAACGCAGCCTCGCTGGCAGGACAAATTGAACCCGGACGGTTTTTACAGATATATCGGCTCGGATGTTCATCCACCACCGCACAAGCCAAGCTCAGTACGTCATACGTCAGATAAACCTCCAACCCCGCAGCCATCGCCTCTTCGACCCTTTTTTGAACATGGTCAAACTGCTGGCCGACCCAACGACGCATTTCGCCACTGCCGACACTGTGTGGACCTTTCAATCCCGAGAGGCCTGTGGTTTCATACAGGACCAAGCCGGTGTATCCCAAATCACGTAGATGTTTGGGATCGCGATAACGCGTTCGAGCCGACGGCTCACCAGGATTGTCCAAAATGGTTGCAAGCTTAAGCATGTCAATGGTTGTACCAAGGTCCGTACAGCGTTGCAATGCGATCAGAGCCCTTGGCCGATATCCTCTTGGGAAAATTTCGATTCTTCAGCCCCACAACAGCCCAATGCTTAGCCATAGCCCAGTTCAGCCAATTGTTCTTCATCTAGCCCAAAATGGTGGCCTATTTCATGCAGCAGGGTTATTTTAATCTGACGCTCTAACCTCTTTGCCCCGCCCTTAGAAACCTTTGCCCCACTTCTTTTTTGTGCTTGAGAAACGCGTATGATCGGGCCACGGAACAAGCGAATTTCATCAGGCAATCGGCAAGCCATTTCCACACTGCGATGCCCCAATGGGACTCCTGTATGCAGGCCACAGAGTTCCACGGATTGGGGGTCGAGATCGAGATCGACCCAACAGGCCTCGCTCGGCTCGTCATCGACAATCACAGGAATTTCGTCCAGACAAGCCGCAATCTCCCGTGGCAGACGCTGAATCGCCTTTTCTAGCAACACATCGAATTGTTGTCGTTGAGAATAATCACCCACCATAAACCAGCTCCATTTCAATGATTGATTTCTCGTGATCGCGGCACATTCTTTAATTATCTTCTTTTTTTACTATTTCTTCACTTTTTTCAAAAAGATTACCTGCTAAAATTGGAAATGGCCGATAGCAGGCCTAAGTTAATCTCGATGGTGTCACGCAAGCGTCAGCATGCACCTTCCGTGAGCCGCGGCAGTTTTGAGGTTGCCAGCTGCGGGCACGGGCCAAGAACTGCTGTTTGAAAGTTCTTGGCAACAAGGGCTAATCGGCTCGGCCGGATTGGCTCAAAGCCTCAAAAAAATTGGAGCTTTGCCTTTGGGAAAAGCTTTTTTCTATGGCCTGAAAAACGGCCGTGGTTTTGTGGCCTCGTAAAGGCTCACAAAAATCGTCATTATAAAAATATTGTTTTTTTGGGTATGAACCACGAATTGGCTTTGCCATGCGTTCTGTTGATTTTCTATTTACCACGCTCAAGCACCATCGTAAAAGGATTGCACTTGCCGTCACGATGATGCTTGGGGTGACGCTGCTGGGCCTGATGCCCCCATTGATTTTGGCGACGGTGCTTGATCATGTCATTGGACAACAGCAATACCATTGGCTCGCCCCGCTGATGATTCTGTCGCTATGCCTCCCCTGGTTCAACGGCATCATGGGAGCAATCGCCAACTATCTGATCACCCTCGTCAGCCAACGACTGGTCTTTGACTTAAGGCTCGCACTGTACCGAAGCGTGCAGTACATGAGCATTCGCCAACTACAAAATACCCCCACAGGCACACTGCTCGAACGACTTCGCGGCGATGTCCAACAGGTTCAGGTCCTGCTCAGCCCAGCAGCCATTAACCTGATGACCCAACTGGTCGCAGCCCTCATCGCCATCGGCATCATGCTCGCCATCAGCGTCAAACTCACCGCCGTGGTGATTCTGGGCATCAGTCTGTACGTGCTGAACTACCAACTACTGGTCAAACGCATTCGGCGCGTGCAAAAACGCTATCGCTCCAAAATGGATCGCCTCTCCGCCCGAGCCCAAGAACGTCTCTCAGGCATGATCGTGGTTCAGGCCTACAACCAGCAACGCTATGAACTCCGCACGTTTGCCCGTCGGAATTTCCTCACCGAACGAATTTATCATCGTTTCCGAACCCTGCACCTTATCTACAACCTCACCGCCAGCGTTATTTCATGGTTCTCCCATGGGGCCGTCCTGCTGGGCGGAATCTGGCTCGTGATTCACAACGAAATAACCTATGGCCAAGTGCTCGCAGTCGTCGCTTATGCCTGGGGACTACTGGGGCCTGCCGTGCAACTGTCCGAACTTTCCAATCAATTTCAACAGACCCAAATCGCCCTTGCACGCATCAATGAACTGATGCAAAGCGAAGCAGACTTCACCCACCCGTCGAACACACAAGGTCAACGCCTTACCCCACTGGTCGGCCATGTGACCTTTGAAAACCTTCAATTTCATTATGAACCCGATGAACCGGTCATCCAAAACCTCAATCTATCGGTCAAAGCAGGCCAAACGGTGGCTTTCGTCGGCCAGACCGGGTGCGGCAAAAGCACCATGATCAACCTGCTGTACCGCTACTATGATCCCCAACACGGCCGCGTGACGATCGACGGCAAAGACTTACGCAAACTAAACACACAATGGTACCGATCCCAATTGGCAATGGTGCCTCAGGACCCACTTCTTTTTGATACGACTTTGGCCCAGAACATTGCCTATGGACGTCCTCATGCCAGTGAACAAGAAATCCTCCATGCCGCTCAAATGGCGGAACTCGGACAAGTCATCGCCCAACTCCCCCAAGGCATCCATACACTCCTTGGCGAAGAAGGTGCGAAGCTTTCCGTCGGCGAACGACAACGCTTGTGCATCGCCCGGGCGATTTTGAAAAACCCACGCATTCTCATCCTCGATGAAGCAACCAGCAGTCTGGACCCCCAAAGCGAAACACTCATTCAAATTGCACTGGATCGAGTCATGACTGACCGCACGACTTTTATCATCGCCCATCGCCTGAGCACCATCGTCTGTGCGGACCTGATCGTCGTTTTAGATCAAGGGAAAATTCTTGAACAAGGAACCCATGCCCACCTGATGGGTCAACCCGACGGCCACTATCGATGCCTGTTTGAAACCCAAATGGCATCAGGCCGCCTCAAGGAGACTGCTTGATGCGAGCCAAAGGCAAAGAAACATTCAGGGATTTATTGGCGACCCCCTCAGAGGACCAGAACAATCCCCAAGCTGCGCGACAAGACAGTGCTGCGGTTTGGCGCATTTTCCAACGGTACATGCTAGGCCCTCGGCCGTACTCGACTCTGATTGCTATTTTGCTTGCAGGGGTCGGCGGACTCAATGTATACATCTATGCCCTCGCCACCCGCTATATCGCAGATGACATTGTGCAGATTCACCTTCAAACGCCCCAGGCACCTTCGACCACCGCGTCTGGCCTGATGAACCAGACCCTTCACCACCGCACCAGTTGGACCCAACGGCTGGATAACAAACCAGGGATCAGCGTGGCAGAAAAAACCCGCAGACTCGCATGGCTGGCCTTGATTATCTTGGCGTTAGAGCTCTTACGTCACGGCATTCTCGTGGTGGTCTTTGATAAAACAATTAATCTCACCCAGAACACTGCTTTTCTATTACGCAACCATCTGCATGACAAACTCCATGCATTGAGCTTGCCTTACCATGATGCCCATTCGCCAGGCCGACTGTTGACCCATCTGTTTTCAGATATTTCGACCATTCAAAACTTCTTTACCCAAATCATGCGACAGGCTCCTTCCGCCATCCTAAGCGCGACGGTTGGCTTGAGCATTGTCTTTTGGCTTGATTGGCAATTGGCACTGTGCGTGGCTGTAGCTTTGCCAGCCTATGCGATCACTTATCGTGGATTTTCCAAGCATCTTAGACAAATCAATCGCCAGCTCAGAGAGCGTGAAGGCAAGCTCAACGCCCATATCGCCAATCGGGTTAGCTTCTTTCATCTCACCAAAGCCTTCGGCCGTGAGATCGGCGAATGTCTTGGGCTCGTCCGACAAGCCTCCCCTCTACTCCGCAGACATGTCGCAGCAGGTCTTTTGAATATTGGGTTTACCACTTGCTGCGCGATCATCACGGGCACGACGACGACGACGATTCTCTGGCTGGCCACATTGCGTTGCCGCGATGGTGCGATGACGCCGGGCGAGCTTCTGATGTTTTACGGAGCCACGGCCCATTTGTTTAACCCGGTAGCAGTCCTGATTAATCAGACGGCCCTGTGGCATCGGCTCGCGGCCGCTTGCCGCAAGGCTGTCCACGTGCTCGACGAGCCAATCGTGGTACTCAATCAAACCGTCCACGCTCAGGCCACGCCCAAGCAAGCCTGTGAAATCAAATTCGACCACGTCACACTGCAATATCCGCAAGCCACCAGCCCTGCTCTCAAAGAAGTTTCGTTTACCTTGCCCGCAGGCCAATCCCTCTGCATCATGGGGCCCAGCGGAGCAGGCAAAAGCTCCCTGGCAAAACTCATCGCCCGGTTCTACGATCCAACCGAAGGTGCGATCTTCTTAGACGGCATAAACCTCAAAGAATTCAACCTCAGGCCCCTGCGAGATCTCGTACGCTATGTGAATCAAGAACCCATCGTCTTCAGCGGCACACTCGAAGACAACATCCGTTACGGCTACGAAGATGCCAACCTGCCCACCATCGTCCGATCAGCCCAACACGCACAAATTCACGATTTTATCAACCATCTACCTGCAAAATATCAAAGCCTCACCCACGAACGAGGCTTGACCCTTTCCGGAGGTCAAAAACAACGCGTCAACCTTGCAAGAGCGCTCGTGTCCAACCCCAAAGTCCTCGTCTTAGATGATTTCACCTCGGCACTGGACGCGCACACCGAAGCCAAGTTGATTGAGGGTTTTGATGATCTGCTCACGGATCGGACCTCGGTGCTGGTCACGCATCGTATCTCCGTGGCACTGGCGTGCGATTGGGTTCTCATGCTCGAGGCCGGCCGCGTTCAACAAATCGGCAAGCCCAAAGACCTGCTGGATCAACTAGGCCCCTTCCAAAAAGTTTACCAACAGCAACTTGATAAATCGCAACAAGCCCAAACCCAAACTTCTGTCGCCTAGCCAAAGAACACGCCGTAGCCAATAGAACACAAAAAGGATTTTTTTATCATGGCCAGCTCATCACGTCCTCCCCGTACCCCCCCGCGTCGTCGCCTGTTTCGCCACCTGCTTTGGATCATTCTCATCCTCCCGATCTTGGCCATCGCAGCGGCTCTCCTTATCCCCTGTACTTGGTGGGTCCGAGGCACAGGCTACATCACCACCGACATGGAAGTTGAACTGCGTTCATCCGTCACCGGAACCATCAGCCAAATCCTGTTTGATAGTGGCCAAACCGTCGAGAAAAACCAATGCGTCATTCAACTAAACAATACCATTCAAAAAGCAACCCTCGCCCAAGCCTCCAGTGACCTTCAAGCCAAACAAGCCAAACTGGATCAAACCCGCAGTCGCCAATCCCTCCAACAAGCCCAGCGACAACAACAACGCTTGCAGGCCCAGCAATCTCTCACACTCGATCAAAGCCGCCTCGACCGCATGATCATCGCCGTCCAGCACGGCGGCGGGTTTTCCAAACAAGAACTCGAAGACACCCGACTCAAAGTTCAAATCGCTCAAAGTCGCCTCGATGAACTAAGCCTCCCCTATGACCACGTCGAAGCAGACCAGATTAAAGTGTTGCAAGAACAAATTGCTTCAGCCCATAAAAAAGTGGCCTTGCATCAAGCTCAACTCGATACCAGAAAAATTTGCTCACCCCTACAAGGAACCATTTATTTGAACCGACTCGAAGTCGGCGAAGTCATCAAGCCAGAACACATATTGGGACAAATTTTTTCGACCAATCAATGGATTATGAAAATCCGAATCCCCGAACGCTACATCGGGCACATCAAAACAGGTCAAGCCATCAAACTAGAAACCGCAGCCTACAGCCACTGGCGACACGGCTACCTCAACGCCACCGTCCACCGAATCATCCCCATCATCAACACCCAAGCCACCGGCGACGGGCTATTCGAAGCCCAAGCCATGATCAATGCCGCGACCTATCCACTTCAGCCAGGCATGTCCGCCACCGCCTGGGTCAACGTCGGCCAAGCCACCTGGTTTGAACAATGGTTTGATTGAAGAAGTTATCAGTTGTCAGCTATCAGTTGTCCGTAAGAGTGAGATTCTTGCCAAACGCGACTGGTGAACGCCAAAGGCTCTAGCGCATCTTGCATGATTTTTTTGTTGTTCAGCTTATTTTTCATGCAAGCAAATAGAGCCTTTTGCATAAATAAACAATGATCATGCTTCAGCTGATCGTTTGAAAACTAGCCGCACGCTTACAGCGTGCGCGGGGGCGCCCCCGGGGGCATGTCTGACTGGATCTCAAAAAAACAACCCGCACGCTCTTGAGGGAGCATGCGGGTGTTTTTATAACTTATTTGAAAGCTGTGTGCAGTGATTACGAAGCGTCTGCTTCTGTTTCAACAGCTTCTTCTGTGGAATCTTCGGCTGGTGCTTCGTCAGCCTGAACCACTTCTTCTTCGATTTCTTCTTCTGCGTGTTGTTCAGAAGGCTTGTCAGAAACAATCCAAAGTTTGATCTGGGTTCGAAGATCGCTCGCTAGTACCACGGGAATTTCGTAGGAGTCCAGACGTTTGATCTGGTCGCCGATGCGAATCGCTCGGTCGTCGATGCCTGCGAAACCGGCAGCCACGAGAGCCTGTGCGATTTCATGTTGGGAAACGCCGCCGAAGAGAACGCCTTGTTCGTTGGCAGATCGTTCAAGGGTCAGTTCGTAGTCTGTCACGCGTGCAAGGAGTTCTTCTTGCTTGGTGCGTTGGACCTTCATTTCGTCTGCCATGCGTTCACGTTCACCAGCGAGGCGAGCGATGGCGCCTTTGGTGGGAACAGTGGCCATGCCGTGGGGGACAAGGTAGTTGCGGGCATAGCCTGCTTTGACATTGACGACATCGCCGACGATGCCGAGGTTGTCCACATTTTGGGTTAGGAGTAGGTCGATGGTTTTCATGGTGTCCTTCCTTAGGAACTTGAAGTTAGACGCCGCTGCAATGTCAAACACGTTGTTTGAGACAATCCGGCGCCAGCATATCGCAGCAAGTGCGACTTAATTGGTAATCATTAAAACGGGATATCATCCTCATGGATGGGTTGATGCGGATCAGCCTGCGGGGCATTATTTTGGGCATTGCTCGGTGCATTATTTTGAGCATTGCCGGGAGCACTGTTTTGAACATTGCCCTGCTGGTTATAGCCTTGGGACTGTTGCTGCTGTGGAGCTTGTTGTCCACTGCCGTATTGCTGTTGCCCACCGCCGCCGCCGCTTTCACGGGAGTCGATAAATTCAAAGCGTTCGATGACTACTTTGAGTTTGGATCGTTTGTTGCCGTCACGGTCCTGCCATTGATCGAGTTTGAGACGACCTTCGATGAACACCGGTTTACCTTTGCGAAGGTATTGGTTGATGGTTTCAGCCTGTCGGCCGAAGGCTTCACAATCAATAAAGGTCGTTTCTTCCTGCTGTTCACCCTGCTGGTTGCGCCAGCGACGGTTAATCGCCAGACCAATTCCCGCCACAGCGGTATTGCTGGGCAAATATCGCAATTCTGGGTCACGGGTGAGGTTACCCATTAGCATGACACGGTTTAGGTTTGGCATAGCGGGCCTCTTTCTTTCAATCACCACAGGGGCAGACGATATCTTTCATTTAAAGAACCCTCGGCAACCGGGGAAGCCCAGACCGAAAGAACTTTATACGCCGGTTTTTTTTATTCAGCAGTTGTGGCTTCAGCATCGGATGCTGCTTCAGCAGCCACGGGAGCTTCTTCGGCCTTCACTTCAGCTTCAACAGGAGCTTCTGTGACAGGAGCAGTCGCTTTTTCTTCAGTTGAAGCTGTCTGCATCGCAGGGTCGGTATCAGCAGGAATTGCTTGTTTGGCGAGTTCCAGTTCAACGTCGCCCATGTGATCTGCACGCAGGATGAATTGACGCATGATGGTTTCAGAGAGGTTGCAATCGCGTTCGATGTTGGCGATCTGCGATCCACGGGCATTAAAGACTGCCAGGAAGTAGACACCACGACGTGTGCCGTTGATGTCATAAGCCAAGCGTCGTTCGTCCCATTTGCTGAGTGTTTCGACATCAGCTTCAGCGCGAGTAAAAATTTCTTTGAGGTGGTTGACCACGCCAGCGTAATCTCCAGCGGCGGAGGATTGACTGACAAGGAAAAGACCTTCGTACAAGTGGGTGGATGTTTGAGTCATGATATTTGAATCTCCAATTTTGTCGCTCGGTGATGTCCAAGACGCTTGGACATGCTGGACCATGTTTTCTTATCTATAATGTGGCCGAGCAAATTTCAGTGAATCGGGAATTCTACCGCAATGGAGGAAAATCTGCAATTTTCGACCTCCCTCGTCAAATCACCAGCCCCACGTCAAAAAACCCCTCTGGATCATTTTTGGGCAAGCCTCGAATGTGCGAGGTGCTTTTTCGATTGAACAATGGTTTTTTGTCTCTTTTTTGCAATGATGCAATTTAGTACATCTGACGAGACCCCCTCTATCGAGCAGGAAAGGCCATGCCGACGCAAATGTGCCTCCCACACTCTAAATAGTTCCATTTTCAAGAAGAATCCCTCCCCAAAAGAAGCCAACCTGCTTGACAGGATGTCGAAATTACTTACCTTAGGGTGTTTAACCTTGCAACGGCCGCCGATACGGAATCGGTTTGGCACCGCAGGGTTTTGGGTACTTACTTTTTTTTTGAATCACGGCAAATCGTGATACTGGAGACATTGGCCATGGCGATTAAAATCGCAATTAACGGATTTGGACGAATTGGACGATTGGTTACCCGCGTAACTCATCAAATCGACGGAATTGAATTGGTCGCCATCAACGACCTCGTTCCTGCTGATAACCTCGGATACTTGCTCAAATATGACACCATGCACGGCCGCTTTAACGGAGATGTGACCGTCGATGGCGATATCATCACCACCGGTGGTAAAAGCTTCAAATGCTACGCTGAACGTGATCCATCCCAATTGCCTTGGGGCGACCTCGGCGTGGACTATGTCATCGAATCCACAGGCTTCTTCACCGATGCCGATGGTGCGGGCAAACACTTGACCGCAGGCGCCAAACGCGTTGTCATCTCTGCTCCAACCAAAACCCCAGACCAAGTACCCACACTGGTCATGGGTGTGAACCACAAGAAATACAATGCGGCAACAGACACCATCGTCTCCAACGCATCTTGTACCACCAACTGCCTGGCTCCTATCGCCAAGGTGCTTCATGAAAACTTCGGCATCGCAGAAGGTCTCATGACCACCGTTCACGCAGCCACCGCAACCCAGCCCACCCAAGACGGTCCTTCTAAAAAGGATTGGCGTGGCGGACGCAACGCTTATCAAAACATCATCCCTTCCTCCACCGGTGCTGCTAAAGCAGTTGCTCTGGCGATGCCAGAACTCAAGGGCAAACTAACAGGCATGGCCTTCCGCGTGCCTACCGCAGATGTCTCTGCGGTTGACCTGACCCTCAAGACTGAAAAAGCCACCAGCTACCAGGAAATCTGCGATGCCATGAAGGCTGCCTCCGAAGGCGATCTCGCAGGCATCTTGGGTTACACCAACGAAGAAGTCGCATCTTCTGATTTCGTCGGCTGCCCACTGTCGAGCATCTTTGATGCTGGTGCTGGCCTTGAACTCAACAGCAACTTCTTCAAAGTGGTGAGCTGGTACGACAACGAATGGGGCTATGCCAACCGCGTGGTCAACTTGATCCAATACATGGCCAGCCAAGGCTAAACGGGATCACTCCCCCCCGAGCCCTCGATTCGAGGGCCACTTGGGATCGCCCTTGAATCCCAACACAACTAGAAACACCCAGCACGGGCGGCCTTGTGTCGCCCGTGCTGTTTTTTGCGCGTTGAGCATCGGCTAGTAACGCCATCTATTTCATTGTCGCGTCTGACAAACACCCGACTCTTCGGAAGACCTCAGAATGCGGCTTTGTTGTGGGGCCAAGCTGTTGCCATGCAAATAAAAAACTGAAAAAGAGCGTAGAAAAATGGGCTGTTTCTCTACGCTCTTGGTGTTTGCGACGGTTCAAGGTACAACAAACCGTTTTTTTTAATGCTCTAATAAGGCTTCAATTCAATTTTTTCAATATAGCCTGGGAAATGCCCCCAAATATTCTTACGACTTGCGAGCCCGACGAATTCGGATGCCGCCATCAACATCGAACCATTGAAGGATAATAGATTGCCAGACATTCTGCTTGAAACCCTTTTTTTGCCATTGACAAACATCGTGACCATCCGGTTTTTGCCTGCTGTCTGAGGCTCCACCGCAATTTCAAGATTCAACCAACGTTTCAAAGGCAGCCGTCGTTCCGCATCCAGAACAAACGTCTCGTAGCGACCAGGCATACCAATCTGTATCCTCACACGACGATGGCCAGACAACAACACACGTATCCCGCTTCGGTGCGTTCCCCAAGACACAATGCTTGTCGATTTTCTTTTGTCCGCAATATCTTCTTTGATATAGAGACGAACAGACAAACGCAGGCCCTGCTTAACGACTTCACCCCAAAGACTTGGATTAACCGCCATGTACGTATAATCAAAAGCCTGAGCGTTCAACCCCATGCCCGTCCCATTTTTCTTGTCGTTACGTTTTAGATAAAGCGGCTGCGCGTGCTTGCCTGTAAAACGGTAGAGACCACTCTCTGCATCTGACCCAGAGAGCTTTGAGAAGTCCATCGCAATCCAAGGCTGACCTTTCGCAGAACTTTTGATCACAGGAGAAAGCTCCGACGCCACATAAAAATCGCCCGGCTGCCGCTTGTCGATCAGATACCCATTGCCTGCACAGACCAACCGAAGCACGGTGCTATAAAATTCCGGTTGTTCAGGAATCGCTTTGGCCCACTTCAATGTACCAGTCAGTCGCCGACTGTTTTTATCCACCGTCAACGGCATTACCAATGTTTTATAGCGTTGAGTCTGCTCTTCACGAATGAGCAATTGCGCTTCTTGAATCGCCACCGAACCGTCAAGCTCTGCTTCAAAGGTCAGCGTATCAAAAGGAGCGGTAAAAATACCACGCTTCTTTTCGGTCGATGCTTGAGAAGCAGCACCATTGGCGGTCAATTTTTTATGAACCACAGGTGATGTCGGCGGGATGAAGTGCGGGTCATGCTGATACACTGCCGAATTGCGAAGGATCTCTGGGTAATAATGCAATACTTTGGGGGAAAAAGCGGTATGCCACGAGGTCGCAATAATGCCACGACACCCACGATCCGCGGTGTATTTCGCCAAGGCTTGAATCGCTGAATTCTGGAGCCACGTCGCACCCCAAACATCTTTAAAACCCATTTTTTGAAAATAGTCAATGCTGGGATAGCCCCCCACCGTCCCGTTGCCATACTGCCAATCACCCATGATGATTTTGTCGCGGTTTTTAATATAGTTCATGGAAGTAACCACACTCCATGTTTGCCCCCGCTTCACCTTGTAACTGGCATGCGCCACGAAAGCGTTGAGTTTGGTATTGATTCGTGGATCGTGTTTAAAGCCATGGATGCCGTGCCCTGGCTTGCCGAGCTTTAATGAAAGAAACATATCACCCCAGAGGATGGGCGTGATCCCTTTGGCGAGTAAGTAGTCCGTATAGCGATTAATCAAGTCGGCAAACAAACGATCCACCGTCGTATCCAGCTTCTCCGCGCAGGCGGCCAAATCTGGCACGGGCACTTCATCAATCCCAATGAGCATATAGCGAGGTGGTACGTCGCCATATTCGGCAATGAAATTATCAATCATCGGCCACGCCACCGTGTCATACGCATCTCGCCCATCGGGGAAACGAAACACAGGATTCAAAATACCATTGGCTTTATGCCTAATGACCAAGCCTGGATACTTCGCTTGCAAGCCCTTGCCAATAATCGCGCCATGTTTGCCAATCCCCTTGACTTCAACAATGACTTCCAGGCCTTTTTCGCGTCCATAAGCCAGCAGTTCTGCAAACTGTCCTTTTTCCCATTTGCCTGAAAAAGTAAGTTCGCCTATTTTTTCAACGCTATAACCTGCCGTACTCATCCCACCTGGGTTTAAAATTAGTGTGTTGTAGCCGTACGTTGCCACGTTATCGACCTGTGATTTATAAAACGCAAGGTCCTTGAAATCCCGAAATGACAAATGGAAAGCACGCACTTCAAAGGGCGAAGCAACGAACGACTTTGCCTCGGCACAGGAAGCCAAAACCACCCACAACACGGCCGTGATCAAAGCCAAATAGACTTTTGAAAAACTAGAAAAATAAAACTTCATTGCTGAAAAACCTTTGTTAAAATTTTTGTATCGAGAGCCACCCTCGCCCCTACTCTTTGCGACCGAACCCGATTGGCCTCCAACGCATTCTGTAAAATAATGGGGGTTATTAGGATCAATATTTCTGGACATGTCTTTTTGAAAAGTCGCTGCCATCGCTGGACATCTCTGTCAAAGTGGCAACACCCACATGGCCGTCAAAGGCGAGCCAATTGGCAACGCCCAAATGCCGAAAATCCACAAAATTCTCGATCCCCCAGCCAGCATAGAGCTGGATCGATGAATGATTGGCTCCCTTATGAGCACCAACAAAAGTACCATTGTTGTCAACCAGATTCATGTTGTCCGAAGGCTTAATCAGCTTGTCCACCTGGAAGATTTTCGCATCCATCCATGCAAAACCGAATCTGTTTTTGGTCCCATGCCACCGCCGATTGCCCGCATAGGACGCATTGTAGTTCCACCAGGCAGTAATACTGAAGATCGTTTCATCAATCAGATTTTGCGGGCATTTCAAAGGGCTTGCACTGGTGTCTCCACCATTGTCCCATGGCCGAGCGAATGAGGCGATGGGAGGTGCGGGAATGTAATTGGCATCCCAAAAAGCGGTGTACCAAGTCGCGTAAGGATGGCCAGCCCCCCTTGTCCAATAGGGAATATAGCCGTCATTGTCCGTGCCATACATCGCATAGGCCAGACCCAGTTGATGCATGTTCGAGCCACAGGCAATCTTGTTCGCTGATTTTCGAGCTTGTGCCAAAGCAGGAAGCAAAATGGCAACCAGCAGACTGATAATTGATATCACGACCAGAAGCTCAATGAGTGTAAAGCCTCGCTCGCTCTTGTTTGTTGTTGCTCTTCTAAACATTGGTTTTTCCTTTGTACAAAAAGAACGAGAAACTCAACGAATTATAGACCCTATTTTTAACCGTTCTCACATTATTTTTTCACACAAGGTCTCCAAATACGACTATTACCTTTTTGACACATTCATTCACCATCTTCCAGATCACAGAAGATTCTCGTTTTATTCTTGAAAACAACTTGGTTTTTCTGCCATTGATAGAACCCCCCTCTTATTTCAAGGCTTGATAAGCATGTCGGCTATTACCATTTATTGCTTTTATGGCCCATTGCCCGAATACCTCGCAAAAAGAGGGGGAAACAAGGCCCAACGACCGCCCCCCGCCCTTCAAATAACAACATAAACATTAAATGTTTTTATAAAAACAACAAACGTTATCCAACTTAACAAAAACACGCTTGATTTCCTGTTTTTTATATGCAAAATAGATTTCCTGATCTTTTTTTGACTTTATAATAAAATTACCACTTATTGTGTTTTTAACTTTTCCCAAGTCCCCTTTTCGCACTAAAACCCAGCCAATACCACCAGCCCTGACAATTCGCTTTACGCAATGGAGATACGCAAAAAATGCCCAGCTTCCCATCGATGAACCATCGAGCTATTTCAGATTCGCTGCATAATATTTTGCTGCATCCACAAAAATGGCGTGTGGTCAGTTCCCTGATCCCAACGGAAGTCCAGCCCGTTTCAAACCCCCAACACCAGCAATGGAGCCGACGCCATACCCATTACCACGCATATCGAGAAGTCCTCATTGCGTTGTCAGGCACATGCACTTACAACTTTCGTGGACAGACATACCCTTGCCGCCCAGGCACTATTTTCTTATTCGACATCAATGAGACGCACGATTGTGACTATGCACCCAATACCAACAACCTACTTCACCTATGGGTTCGGATGCTTGGCAAACATGTGATCGCCAGTACCATCGAAGTTCACCAAGGCAAATACAAACAAATCCCAGGCTCCCCCCTGTTGCATGGCCTCAATGAAACCGGACCCTTGGTTGAAAAAGAATGGACCAAATGCCGCAACCACTCCCAATGGCCTGAGACACTGACACGGCTCAAGCTCATCTCAACACTAGGCATCCTCGTCAGCAATATCGTCAAAATAGAATTGCCCGCCAAGCCCAAGCGACGAGACCGGGCCATCCAAGAACAAGTCATCAGCGGAATCTGCCATCATATCTCTGCCACCGCTGGCTGCGGCATCTCACTGGACCTGCTGGCACAAACTGCGGGCTACAACAAGTTTTATTTATCACGCCTTTTCCAGGCAAAAGTGGGATGCACCATTCATCAGTACATTGATCTGTGCCGCTCAAAGCTCGTCAAAGAGTCGCTGGAAAAAGGTTACACCAAAAAGAGCATTTCCGAGCAACTGGGCTTTTCCTCCCCGACCGCCTTCTCTCGCTGGCTCAAACACAACCCTGTCCAAACCCAACAGAGCTGACGCACGACGCACACGTCCAATTCACATTGCAACCATACGCCGTGACCGCAACCGCCCTCAAAAAAGATGGCTGCCCCGATTGGGACAGCCAGCTTCATTTTTGTTTTCAAGCCCCAAAGCTTGTTGTGCTTTTGACGCTTGCCCTGGCAAACATCAGTCGATTTGAACCATATTACGGTTCTGGACGATCAGCGATGCGTCATTGGGGCCAACTTGGTCAAACAGATTGTCGTTGGTCGTTCGGGTCGTTCCGTATCGGGTGTCTAACTGGTTATGTGTGGATTCAAAAGAGACATGATTATCATTAAAGCCAACACTGCCACGCCATTCATTGCTGCCAACAGAGGTGGGATTGGTGTGAACAGACTTGATATACTGCGAACCCGTTCCCACGGAAGTCGTTACGTTAATGGCTCCTCCATTATGGAGGGGACGATCAGCCAGTACGACTGCTTCACTGTTAGAAGTATCACGCCATTCGGTATGACGTTCACTGGCATTGGTTCCAGCATTGGTCATTTTCAATAACGAATAAGAGTAATTTGCCGAAGAGATCGTGCCCACTGTCCAAGGGTCCTTTGTTTCTGAAGGGCTAATGGCATAAGAACCGGTAAAGTAGTTGTCATCAAGCAACTCTTGGTAACGACCTTCTACCATACAACCACTGGCAAAGCCACCCGTTGTGGTATATCCCGTCAGAGCGACCAACTGCCCGGTGGTGCTACGACCGGGATAGTAGGTGTTATTGCCTTGGGAGAACAGGACCAGGCCGGTGTGGATGCCGCGAACCTGTGTGGAATTCTGCATCTGGCGGGCGGTACGGCGAGCCGCACCCAACGCAGGTAGCAAAATCCCGATTAACAAGGCGATAATCGAGATTACAACCAATAATTCAATCAAAGTAAACGCATGCTTCTTCATAGAAAAGCTCCTCATAAAAGAGAAAAATAAAACCATCGGGAGCCATTCTGCATTCAAGCCAGGCCAGGCCAATCCAAAACTTCCTTTCAACAACACATTGCACGCGTGACCTCATCGGCCACAGATTAAAAAGAGACGCATAATTCCATGTTTCATCGTACTTGGAAAGATCATGCAATTTTATGTTTGTTTCGTGGAAACCGAACGCCTGTTCTCCTCGCTAAGAACGGAATGACAACCCATCTAAACCAAGTGCAGACAAACATTCGCCCGCAGAGTGGCAATCAATCATTGGCCTTGCAAAAAATTGCTTATTGTTGCTATTGTAAAACAAGGCCTGTGTACTATATTTTCGAACTCTAATTTCAAAAATAATCTATAATTACTATAGGCATGAAAACCTCGATGGCAATAGACAAATATTGCTGTCTATTGACTTTTATTGACATTTATGCGGTAGCCCACGAATAGCGGATTCCAAACCGAACCGGGATAATGCCCGGCAGAAAGGAATCCATTATGACCGAATCAACTTCCAATTCATCCCAGGCCTCGAGCCACTTGTCGCCTCCTGAGGCACCACGTCGCCGTC
>JAJRRC010000010.1 GCA_024279865.1 Planctomycetota bacterium
CGTTTGCAGAATTCAAAAAAGCTTGTAAAAGTTTTTTTCGAAAACGCAAAAAATACTTGCGGGAATTGCAGAGCCTGATGACGGAAAACTTTCATATTCAGGCATCGTAAAAACGGGAAAAATCAACTGGAAGCAGTATAGCTTAGAATTTTGTCGTACTGATCTTGATCCACTTGCGGACCTTGCTGGGTTGCTGCTTCAAAGGGATCGCCTAAAATCTGGGCGTTGGTTTTTTCTACCAACCGGGCCACGAACTCGTCGTGGATGCTTTCTTCGACGAACAAGCGGGAGCCCGCGCAGCAGCATTGACCTTGATTAAAGAATAGGCCGAAGTGTGCCCCTTCGATGGCTGCGTCGATATCAGCGTCGGCAAAGACGATGTTCGGACTTTTGCCGCCAAGTTCAAAGGTCAATCGCTTGAGGGTTTGGGCGGCATTACGCATGATAATTTGAGCGGTTTCGTAATGGCCTGTGAAGGCGATTTTGTCGACTTGGGGATGATCCACCAACGCAGCACCGGTCACTTCGCCGAAGCCATTGACAATGTTCACGACACCTGCGGGGAAGCCTGCTTCAACGATCATTTCACCGAGGCGTAGTGCGGTAAGTGGCGTTTGTTCTGCGGGTTTGAGGACCACGGTGCAGCCGGTCGCCAGGGCTGGGCCGAGCTTCCAGGCTGCCATGAGTAACGGGAAGTTCCAAGGAATAATTTGGCCACACACGCCCACCGGTTCATGGCGGGTGTAGCAGTGATAGTTGCCACGAATGGGAATGGTTTTGCCTTCGATTTTATCTGCCCAGCCAGCATAGTAGCGAAAGCAATCGATGACCAAAGGAAGGTCCGCTGCTTTGGCCATGCTCAGGGGTTTTCCGTTGTCGAGCGTTTCGAGGGCAGCGAGTTCGTCTGCATTTTCTTCGATCAGGTCTGCAAGTTTATAGAGCAGGTGGCCACGGTCACGGGCATCCATTTCAGGCCACGCCCCGGTCTCAAAAGCCTTGCGAGCCGCCTGCACCGCACGGTCAATATCGGCTTTGCCACCACAGGCAACGTCTGTAATTTTTTCTTCCGTGGCAGGATTAAACGTGGCAAAGGTTTCACCCTCAAGACTATCGACCCATTGGCCATCGATTAAAAGTTGTGTAGGGCCAATAGTGGTAGTTGTTGGCATCAGGTGATTCCTTATAACTTGTTCTATGAAATGCGATCCGGTTCTCGTATTCTATGAGATCAGAAGCCGTCTTGCCACTGTTTTTTAAGCTGCTAAAAATCAAGCAGCCATTCATTTCTATAAACCTTAATAGATAAATACAAACAGAAAAACGCTAAATATCAAAACATACTCACGTTCACACCGCCAGACTGACAACGTCTAAAACCAGATTTATTTGACACCCCAATTTAGAGCTTTGGCATATCAAAAAATAGACCCGTCAAGTCTACGTCTCCGGGAAAATCAGTTGCCTTGGCGCATCCACCGTAAAGTAATCCAAGAACCGTTGGCCAAACTGATTGAGCATCATTTGCATGCCATCGACGCGGCTATCGAGGCTATCCAAGCGGTGCATATCCAAGCCTAGCAATTGGTAACGTTGTTCTTCAATTAAGCGGTGAATGAGTTGGTCGGCTTCGTAGCCGTCTTCGCCGGTGATGGGTAAAAAATTGCCTTGCAACCAGACTCCCATCTCTCGTAAATGGTCTAACTTTTCGGGCTGATTCCAAACACATCGCATCCGCTCAGGGTGTGCCAAAATGGGTTGATAACCTTGATCCAAAAACCATTGAAACACGCCATCAATCCATGCCGGCCAGGTTTCATCCCAGTAGTCCATCAACACGCAACGTGAATCGGCTAGCGTGGGAACGCCATGCTCGCTAAGCCAATCGGTAATCGTTTTGCTGAGGTTGATTTCCCCGCCCGTCCAGATCGTGTAATCAATATCACGACGAGCAAGCTCATCGCGTAACTGCTCCACCCAACGGGCAATGTTGGCAACCGTGTTGTTGGGAAAGGTGTCTGGGATAATGTGAGGCGTACAGATCGTCGCGGTATAACCAATCGCTTGCAGCTTCTTAATACAAGCAATCGACTCCTCCACATTTTCGCAGCCATCGTCCACCCCCGGAAGTAAATGGCTGTGTATATCAATCCGACCCACCCCCGGAACCTCCGCCCCCGGAAATTCCCCCGGAAGTTTCGGATGGGGCGTTTCTGAGCCTTTGGGGAAATTGGTCTGTTCCATGCCTAAGCCTCCCGGTTTGTCTACGTCGTGATTCATAATAGGCCATCCTTGCCTAGTAATCTTAAACGCAACATCTGACAGGCTGTTTTGGCGGCCCGGTCCCGAACCACCTCTCGGTTACCATTAAAGATAAAATGAGAAGTGATCACGTCAGAGCCATCCGCCAGGCCGACCCAGACGGTTCCCACGGGTTTGTCATCTGTGCCGCCGTCGGGACCGGCGATCCCGGTGATGGCGATGGCCAAGTCGGAACCTGATCGCTTTTGAGCGCCCTGAACCATCGCCCTGACCACTTCCTCACTGACCGCGCCATACTCAGCAATCGCCTCGGCAGGCACGCCCAATTGCTGAATTTTCATTTCATTGGCATAGGTAATCCAACCGCCAAGGATCACGCTGCTCGCACCGGGAACCTCGGTGAGCATTTGACCTATCAATCCGCCCGTACAACTCTCCGCGACTGCGAGGGTTCGTTTCTGCTGCATTAAAAGTTCAACGAGCGATTGTTGAATCGTTTGGTCGTCATGGCCAAAAACAATATCTCCCAGCAATTGTTCGATTTGCTCGGTAGCCTGATCCAAATGCAATTGCGCTAGCTCTGCTGCGTCAAACTCGCTACGCACGCGAATTGAAACAATGCCATCCGCCACGGTGGTCCCGATCATGGGGTTGCGGTCACGATCACACAGCGATCCGAGCTGCTCTGCCACCGCACTTTCACCGCGCCCAAATGTATTAATCTTTCGCGTAAAAAGAAACCGACCCGTTGCCGCGAGCTTGCGCATCTGAGGTTCAATACTTGTTTCCCACATCCGTTTCATTTCCGAAGGGACGCCAGGCACGACATAAATCGTCGCCCGCCCCAGCGTTGCCACAATTCCCGGAGCAGTGCCACAATCATTGGGCAACATCTCAGAGCCAACGGGGTGATAGGCTTGGACCCGGTTCATGTCGGGCGTGGGCTTGCCTCGCCTAGCAAACATATTGTCAATGGCATGGAGGCTGTCTTCATCAAGGACCAGTTCAACATTCATCGCTTGGGCGAGGGCTTGACGGGTTAAATCATCATCCGTGGGACCAAGCCCACCTGTGATAATAATCACGTCCACTTGTTCAGTTGCTTGTTGAATCATGCGAACCATGACGGGCAGATCATCTGCCACGGTTTGGTGGAACAGCGTCATGATGCCACGCTCTGCCAATTGCTGACTGAGAAACGCACTGTTGGTGTCCAAGGTCTGCCCCAGCACCAGTTCATCGCCAATAGAAAGAATCGCAACTTGCATGAACGACATGATAATCGCAAAGCCCCCCGGAAGCCCCCCGGAAGTTTCCCTCGCAAGCATCCCGGGAAATGCCACTCTGGCAACCTCCTCCAAAGCAGAGCCAAGGCCCCCTTAATCGGCCTCTAAAGCCATATAAAACCCTCTTGTTTTGAAAAAAACTGGAAAAATTTGAAAAATAGTTGACTCTGATGCAAACGTTTGTACGATTACCTCAATGTCAGCCACCAAGCCCTCTATTACCGAAGTTGGACGCAAAGCCAAGGTCCACCCCTCGACTGTCTCGAGAATTCTCAATCAGAACTTTGAGAATCATCAATACGCGCCAAAAACCATCGCCAAGGTCATGGCCGTCGCCAAGGAACTGGGCTATCGCCCGTCCCAGGCAGGACGCTCACTGCGGACCGGCAAGACCATGCAAGTCGGCGTGCTGATCCCCGATATCACCAGTGTCTTCTTTAGTCACTTTGTGAAGTGTCTGGAAAAACATGTCTGGGAAACTGGCTATCGCCTGCTGATTTGCTGTAGCAATGAAAACGCCGAGCAAGAAAAAGAATACATCAGCGATCTGCTCTCCCGCGGCATCGAAGGATTGATCGTCGCGCCCAGCGATACACAAAGTTGTCAACAGGTGATTACCGCGGGCATTCCGCTGGTCAGTGTTGACCGACCGCTGTTGGGAACCCATGTGCCTCACGTCGGCTTGGACAATGTGGCGGCAGGCGAAATGATGGGCCAATACCTCCTTGAGCAAGGCTATGAACATGTCATGGCGGTGGCTCCTTTATCTCCCAATGACCCGACCTTGCCGTTGCGGTCTGAAGGACTTGCCAAAGGACTTGCCAAACATGGGGTTGCCATGCAAACGGTCGATCTTCCCCGCAACTTTGCCCAAGCTCAATTAAACGAAATTGTCGCTTTTGCAAAAGCACAATCACGCACCGCCATTGTCGGGCTCACCGAAGACACCACATTCCGGATCTATGAAGCCCTGCGATCCCATGGCTTGACCATTCCCGATGACATCGGTGTCGGCGGCATTGATGATTTTCCCGCAGCCCGACTCGTCTGCCCAGGGATCAGTGTCATTGCTCAACCCATCGAACAATTGGCTCACAAAGCCTTTGAATATCTCCTCAACAAAATCACAAACCAAGACAAACCGCTGGCCCATTGCCAATTGGCTCCGAACCTGATCCGTCGACAATCACTTTAAAAAAGAACCCATTCCTATCTAAAAAAACCGAAGGAATCATCATGACCACAGCCACCCTCGCAGCACCCCCGAAAATCAGCACCGAAGAATTCAAAAAGCGTATCGAACGCGCCCAGCAACTGATGCGTGAACAGGATATCGACATCCTGCTCGTCAACAGCAACGAAGCCGATGCCGCCAACGTACGCTATTTTTCAGACTATTGGACACTTTTTGAAATGGCTGGTGTCGCCATCTCTCAACAGGGGGCAGCCCTGCTCATCGGCCCTGAAAGTGGGGAGTACGCCCGCGACCGCAGTGAAATTCCAGACATCTACAAACTCGTCGAATACCGCGAATCAGCAGACCCCCAATACCCAGGCGTCCCTGTCTCCACCTTCGAATCCGTGTTTGAAGCACTGGGCATCAAAGAACCCAAACGCATCGGCATCGGCGGCTATCTCGTTACCACCATTACCGTCATGGATTGCCTGCGAAACGCATTCCCCAATACCGCCATCGGCAACGCGGACCCACTAATGCTTCAATTGCGATCCATCAAATCCCCCGCAGAATTGGCCTGCCTCGAAAAAGCTTGTCACATCTCCGATATCGCAGTTGAAACGATCTTGGGACAAATTCAGCCAGGCATGACCGAGCAACAGGCCGTCGGCATTGTCCAGGAAGCTCTCTACGCCAACGGCGCAGAATACGAAGGACACCCCACTTACATCCTCTCAGGCAGAAGCTCATCCCATGCCATCTCTCGACCCACCCCCAAGGTCATGGAAAAAGGTGAACTGGTCCAACTGAACATCGGTGCCCGCGTGTCAGGCTATTCCTCGAGCGTGGGGCTGCCCATCTGTCTTGGAAAAATGACCGACGACATGCGACAACTCGTGGAGTTTGGACTCGAAGCGCACGAACAGACCATCAAGTGGCTCCAAGGCGGAACCCCTGCCAGCAAAATCTCCGAAGACTATCACCAGCTCTTTGTCGACCGTGGCTTCAAAGACAACTTCCTCTACGGCCCATGTCACGGCCTAGGACTCATGGAAGTCGAACAACCCTGGATGGAAGAAACCTCCACCTACAACCTTCAACCGAACATGACCTTCCAAGTTGACACCTTCCTCCAAGGCCCCCACTACGGCCTCCGCTGGGAAAACGGCGGACGCGTCACCAAGGGTGCCTTTGATCTATTCAGCGGCAAATACCGTCGTATCTTTGAACTGGAATAAAACCAAGTCACGTCCTCAACCTCCCAATATATTTTTTTAGGACAGGGATCAAACCATGCGTTACGAATTAATGCTGCCTTCACAAATCCGCACTGCCATTGATGAAAATTGGCCTGTGGTGTTGCCCCTAGGTGTCTTGGAATATCATGGCGAACATTTGCCGGTGGGTCTCGATACCCTCGTGGTGATTCGCAGTGCAGAGCTTCTTGAAAAAGAGATGAACATGGTGATCCTGCCAGCGTTCTACTACGGAGCAGGTAGCTACTTTGTCGAACCGCCCGAAGGCAACGGAACTGTACACGTTCCATCTGAAGCATTACAACCTTTTGCCAAAGAGCTGTTTAGTTCACTGCTTCGAATCGGGTTCCGCAATATTCATGGGTTTATTCATCACCAAACCGAAAACTTTGTGGCGGGGATGCCCACGGATCTGGCCTTCAAAATGGGCGGCCGTCAGGCAACCTTTGCCTTCTTAGAAAAAGACCGAGGCGAAGGCTGGTGGGGTGACAACAAAATGAAAGATTACTACGCCAAACATGACGAAGGAGACAATCCATTTAACTGGATTCAAGTCCACCCGCTCATGGATGACCACATCATCGAAAACTTTGAGTTCGACCATGCGGGCCTTGGCGAAACATCGCTGTTGATGTCTCTCATGCCTCAGGCGGTGAAGATGGATCAGCTCTCAACTGAGAAGTGGTATCTCGAATCCGCTGCCCGGTCGACCCAAGCCTTTGGCGACAAAGCACGGGACATGATCCACCAACGAATGCGAAAAATTTTAGGCTGAATTAGCTGCGTCACTCCAAACAATCCGTTATAAAAACACCTATTAAAAAACAAAACAATGAACCACAAAGGACACGAAGTAAAGATAAAAAAATGACTATCAACTAGGCTATTCGTCAGTTTGATCCAAAATGTCATTCTTTCACTCTTCGTGCTCTTCATGTCCTTCATGGTAAAAACATCCCCTCCCCATCAACCCTTTCACCTAGAAACACAAACGAAAAAAGAGCTCACCATGCAAGAACAAACCTATGGCCACAAAACCTGGTTCTTCCCCGATGGCGATCTGCCCGCAGCAGGCGACACAGATCCTCATGGCCACGAATCCCTGGTCATTTTGAACCCGGGCAAAATAGACGCTCAACTGACCTTTACCATTTACTACGAAGATCAGGAACCCACCCTCATCGACGCAGGTGTCGTGGGCGCTCAACGGGTTCGATGCTACCGCATGAACGAACCCTTCGGCGATTTTCAAGTGCCTTTTGGACAATACGCCTTAAAGGTCGAAGCCTCCGAGCCGGTCATCGGCCAAATTGGACGCATGGATGTGCAACAGCCAAATCTTGCCTACTACACCGTCATGGGGCAAGGGTTCTAAGCAACCCATGTCTCGCATCATTCAAACAACTTTTTCTTACTGATGGCTGATCGCTCACGGCTAACAGCTATAGGATATAAACATGTCTAACTGGACAACCCAAGACCAGCCTCGTATCTGGCGTTCGCCTGACAGTAATTTTCGGGGTGACGAAATCATGGATTCACTAAAGGTCTATCCAGAAGAATCCCTACGCGAAATTGCCTCCCATGGCTTTAACGCCATTTGGCTCAGAGGCCGCCTTTACGACCTCATGAATAGCTCGGTTTTGCCTGAACTGAATCGGCCAGACGCAGCCCAACGGATTAAAAACTTGCAACAGCTCATCGCCCGAGGCAAGCGTTGTGGGATTGACATCTACCTCTATTTTAATGAACCCTTGGCGGTGAAAGAGAACGATTCTTTCTGGGACAAATATCCCCAGTTAAAAGGTGAATCATGGATGCACCCCTTAACGAAAATCACCACCCATGCGTTGTGTACCTCTCATGAATTGACACAACGTTTTTTCAATGAAGCTGTCACGCAACTACTGGGGAACCTCGTGGGTCTTGGTGGCGTTGCACTGATTACGGCCAGTGAATACCACAGCCACTGCTGGTCGCACTACCACCGCTTCCAACCGATGGATGATGGCTTGACGGATTATGAACTCAAACCCATGACCTGCAAGCGTTGTGTTGAGCGTGAGCCGGCGGACTTGGTCTGTGATTTATTGACGACCTGGACGCAAGCTGCTGACGCGGTCACACCTAGGCCGAAAGTTTTGGCGTGGAACTGGTCTTGGTCGATGTGGTATGAAGAACCTCAATCCGAGATTCTTGACACCTTGCCTGCGGGTGTTGAATTGTTGCTTGGCTTTGAGCGTGGGGGGACTTGGGAACAGCCCGGCCGCACGATCACGGTCGATGAATATTCACTGGGCTATACCGGGCCAAGCGAACGCTTTAAGCATGCCAACAAAATTGCACAAGCCCAAGGCAGGCCTGTTCATGCGAAATTACAGATCGGCACGACGCATGAAATGGCCACCGTTCCCAACTTGCCGTTGATCCCAAACCTCCATGGCAAAATGGTCCGTCTGTCACAGAAAAATATTCAAGGGATCATGGCTTGCTGGAACTTTGGATGTTCACTGACTCTCAATACCTATGCGTTGAAAGTGTTTACAGAACAGCCAACCCAAAGCACCGACCCCACATGGTTCATGGAAAAACTAGCGATATCTTACTTTGGCTCGGTCGATGCCGCGGCCATCCTCGAAGCTTGGAACGGATTCTGCGATTCTTTTAACCACTACCCTTTTTCAATGAAATTTCTCTACTTAAGCCCCGTCAACAATGCACCCTCGTATCCATTGAGCCTGTCTTATCAGGATGCTGCGATGGGCGGGTCCTGGCTAGAAGAACCTTGGGGTGATCGGCTTGAAGGGTGCCTAGACCTCCCAGGTGAGGGGACCAATCAACTGGACATCGACACAGTCATCCATGACCTTCAGATCATGGATGACCTATGGGAAAAAAGTCTCCCCGCCTATGAAAAAGCATTGACCGATGATGCACCGGCCACTGAAGATCAAGCCCGTCATCGCTTTGAAGAACTCAGCTGCGCCAAAATGATCGGCAAACAACTGCACAGTGCCCAAAACGTCTTTCGTTTTCACCGTTGGCGTAAACAAGCCATCCAAACTGCGGGCCTCCAAGCACCCTGCACCGTCAGCCTCGATGACGAGGGCGCTGCCATCATCAAAGATGAACTGGCCAACGTACGCCAAAGCCTTGAACTCACCAACGCAGATGCTCGGCTGGGCTATCACCAAGAACCCCAAACCTCTTTTTATGATTCAGCCCTGCTCCAAGCCAAGTGCAAAGAACTCCAAGCCCTGCTGACATAGCCCCCCCCCGGCCCCCCGGCCCCCCGGCCCCCGGAAGTTTTGTCGGCAACCCCTTAGAAGCAAAATTTACTTCAACACCAAGAGCCATGAGATTTATTTCTCACGGCTCTTGTACTGCGCCTCAGCAGAACCCACCAGCCAATCCAAAAACTAAGAAACGGACAATTACTTTCAAACGTCCATCCCGTGATCTGCACCCACCATGAAAAATTTGATTGACTCGATGAGGCAGAATTGATAGGATTGATTGCTTATGGCACAAAACTTGTCCATCCTAGCAGGCAACACTCTAGCACTAGAACTGCAGAGCAGCTTATGCTCGCTGTAATGGACAGACGCCATATTCTTTTATTAAAGACCTATTGACGCCTTGTCCCAATGAACGGACGAGGCTTTTTTTTTGTATATTAGCCCCCTTAACGCACGACTCCAACACGACGAGTAAGATTGCCTTGAGACTTAAAGAAAGAGTTCATCATGACCCGCGAAACAAACCCACCACATTCATCTGTCACGCCCATTCGTATTTTTGACACCACCCTTCGTGATGGTGAACAATCCCCGGGTGCGACGTTGAACCTTCAGGAGAAGATTGAAATCGCACGCAGCCTTGAGGCCATGGGCGTGGACATTATTGAGGCCGGCTTTCCGATCACCAGTCAGGGAGACTTTGATTCGGTCCGCGCGATCAGTCAGGAATTGCAGACTGCCACGATTTGCGGGCTGTCTCGCTGTGTGCCACGCGATATCGACCGGGCGGGCGAAGCACTCCAAGGCGGCGCGAACACGCGCATCCATATTTTTTGTGCCACGAGCAAAATTCACCGCGAACACAAGCTCAAAAAAGCCGTCGACGAGATCATTCGCATCTCCGTCGAGTCGGTCAAACAAGCACGTCAATACACCGATGATGTGGAGTTTAGCCCAGAAGATGGCTCTCGCACGGAGCTGGATGTATTGGTTCAAATCACCCAGGCCGTGGTCGAAGCAGGCGCCACGACGGTGAACATTCCAGACACCGTGGGTTATGCGGTGCCTGAGGAATATGGCCACATTTTCGCCCACGTCCGCGAACAGCTCCCCATGCTCGATGAAAAAGGGATTTACCTCTCCTCTCACTGTCACAATGACTTGGGCTTGGCGGTCGCCAATAGCCTTGCAGCGGTGCAAAACGGCTGTCGGCAAATCGAATGCACCATCAACGGCATCGGCGAACGCGCGGGCAATGCTTCTCTTGAAGAAGTCATCATGGCCATGCGCACACGCAAAGATTATTACAGTCAATATCAGACGGGCATCAAGCCTGTTAAGCTTTTCCCACTTTCACGCATGGTTTCCAAATTCACCGGTTTGAACGTGCAGCGTAACAAAGCCATCGTCGGCGAAAATGCCTTTGCTCATGAAGCGGGCATTCATCAAGACGGCATGCTCAAGGAACGTTCAACCTATGAAATCATGGACCCCACGGAAGTAGGCATTCCCAAAAGCAAACTGGTCTTGGGCAAACACTCCGGTCGTCATGCGTTTCGGGAGCGACTGGCGGACTTGGGCTATCACCCCGAAAACAAAATACTTCAGCAGGCATTTGAAGCCTTCAAAACTTTGGCGGATAAGAAAAAAGAAGTCTACGACGAAGACCTCGAAGCGATTCTCGATGAACAGCTTGGCCAAACGCGCAAGCTCTGGGAACTCGAACGTTTTCAGATTACCAGCGGTAGTGGCGTGATCGCCATGGCCACGGTGGTCTTACGCGACTCCGCTGGCGTTCAACAAATGGAAGCGGCCACGGGTGATGGGCCGATTGACGCGATTTATTCTGCGATTCAAAAGGCCACCGGCGTCAGTGTCACGCTTGAAGACTATCAAACGCGTGGCATCACCAAAGGCAAAGACGCTCAAGGTGAAGTCTGTGTGCAGGTTCGTCACAACGACCGCATCGTGCGTGGTCGAGGCTTGTCCACGGATGTGATTGAAGCGGGTGCGAAAGCTTATCTCGCTGCGATCAATCGGATCAAAGCGGTCAATGGCGACTAGAGCATGAATCGTCACGGACTGGCCGTAAGAAAAATATATTGCTTTCACTGAAACTGACCGCCACAAGGCCGGTATAATATACTGATGCCATTTGAAAATTCCCTAATTTTAAACTTTGGGCTGATCTATGTCCGATAATGATATCTATGAGAGATTACAGATTGCCACCGAAAGAAATAGCCAAACTTGAACGGACCCATCGTTCTCTGTCCGACA
>JAJRRC010000011.1 GCA_024279865.1 Planctomycetota bacterium
AATTTTGCACCGTGCCCGCGTCTGCCCAATACATCGCAGAATCGTATCGCCCATCTTCATAGACTGCACGCCGAAGACATGTTCAATCCGACTACGGATTTTCGAACGGGTATGGTTGCCTTGTTTCTCCCATGCCGACAGCGGATGGCCTTGCGTTCCCTTTCGTTGAAGGTGTGCGCGATACCCCAGATCAGCCAGTCATTGGAGAATTTTCTGACTACGATACGCACTGTCAGCCCAAACATCCGCACTGCTATTCTCCGCATCCAACAAAGACTCAAACACCTGCGAATCATGCACATTGGCTTTATTCACCACAACCTTTGAGTGCATCGAGCAATTGCTCGATCTGTTCGGGTTGATTGTAGAAATGGGGGCTTGCACGCAATCGGCCATTGCGGGTAACGATGTGGATGTTTTGTTTTTCCAATTCGCTCACAATCCGTTTGACGTTGAGGTCAGCATCGCTTTGGGGGACACTTCCGGGGGCGAGGGCGGGGGTACTTCCGGGGGGGGGGGGTTCAAAGACTACGATGCCGCTGCAGGCGTTGGGTTCGCGGGGGCTCAGCACGCGGTAGCCCGCTTGGGGTAAGCCATCGCAGAGTTGGGTGGTCAGTGCATCGGTGCGTTTCCAGATTTCATCAATGCCAACTTCAAGGATCATGTCCAAGCTCGCGCCCAGTGCGAGCATTCCTGGGATGTTGTAGCTGCCGGGCTCGAACCGCCTGGCATCAGGTTGAAATTCAAATCGGTAATTCCCAAAGTCCATCGCTTGGACCATGTTCATCCAGCCAACGACATGGGGATGGAGCATGGGGATGAGGTCTTCGTTGATATAGAGAATGCCAAATCCTTCGGGGCCTAGCATCCACTTGTGGCCGTCGGCAGAGAGGAAGTCGATCCCCATCGCTTGCACGTCCACGGGTAACAAGCCCACGCTTTGAATCCCATCGACACAGAGATAGCCGCCTGCATGGTGAACCATCTCGCTAATGGGTTTGAGATTAATGCGAAAGCCCGATGCGTATTGGACGTGGGATAGTGAGACGATGCGTGTGCTGTTGGTGATGGCGTTACAGACTTGGTCTACGTCGATGTGGCCGTCGGCTTGTTGTCGGACTTCGATGAGTTCGACGCCGTGGCGTTTGAGGTCTTCCCAGGGGTATCGGTTAGCAGGGTATTCCACATCTGAGATGATGACGTTATCCCCTTCACACCAATCGGTGATGCCGTTGGCGATGGAGCTGATGCCGGTGGAGGTGTTGGGGATGAAGGCAATTTCCTGTGGTCCTCGTGCGTTAATCAATTGAGCTGCTGCTGTTTTAATTTCACGGATGCGTCGATACCAGTGGCCTTGGGTATAGGCAAAATTGGCCGCTTCATTGGCATAGATTTTCATGGCACTGGCAGCCCGCCCGCTAATCGGAGCGACACCTGCATGGTTCATAAAAACAAGTTCATTGAGAATGGGAAATTCAGATGACCAGTCCATGGAGATTCCTTTTGAAGGAGGCTTTGGGAAAACAGCTCCGAACGGTAAAATACGATCAATGAGTTTCCATCTTACACCACAAGTCAAAATCGTTTCTGTCATCTTCCTTGCCACAAGCCTTCTATTCCCCCAAGCGAACGTCTTGGCAGAAAACCCCACCCCCGGTTCCCCCGACTCCCCCGACTCCCCCGGCTCCCCCGGCTCCCCCGGCCCCCCGGCCTCCCAAGACATTCCACTGGCTCCGATTGTGACGCGGCTACTTAAAGACCCGCTCAATACCCCAAAGCAAAAACAGGACCTCGCACTTTTTCATGGCCAATGGGACGATTTAACGAATCTATCACTTCTCCAGCAAGCGAAACTTGCCTTGGCAAAGTTAGAACTACAAAGCTCTATTTTCGAACTCCCTGATGTGCCTGCCTCACTCAAAGCCCAAGTGGCACTCCATCGTGGCCAACCTCAAAAAGCCTTGGACATTTTAAAAGATCAGGACACGCTTCATATTGCTCTGCTCAAAGCTGCTGCATGGGAACAACTTGGTCAAACGGGCAAGGCCATAGACGTATTGATTCCTTGGCATGAAATGGTCAAAGCCAAGCAACCTTCCACGGCCGAGGCCTTGACCCATGCGGGGAATTTGCTGGTCAAATTGGCAACATTGCAGGGCCGCCCTGCTCAGGATTACACCCGTGCGATGAAGTGGTTCTCCAAGGCAACCCACGAACTAGACCGACTCTATTGGCCCGCCTACTTGGCCCAAGGCCAGTTGCTTCTTGAGAAGGACAATCGCCCTGAAGCTGCCAAGGCACTGATGGATGTGCTGAGCCTCAACCCCCAATCCAGCCGAGCATGGTACGAACTGGGGCGCATGGCCATGGGCGGTTTTGCCTTTGACAAAGCTCAGGAATGTGAGCAAAAACTTCGGGCGATCAACCCCAAACATCTCTGGGCGGATCTGTTACAAATTGAATTGCTATTGGTGCAACATGACTTACCTGCTGCCCAGAAAGTTTTAGATCAGGCCACGACCCGCTTCGGCGAACACCGACAAATCGTGGCCCTTGAGGCGGCTGCCGCTGCGATTGGGTTTCATGAAGAACCGATGCAAAATGCCTTGGCAAGGTTTGAAAAATTGTCGCCTGGCAATCCATTGGCCTTGGCAACAGTGGGCCGTTTTTTGTCATTGGCCCGCCAATATGATCGCGGCGAAGCTCTTTTGCGTCAGGCCATTGCGTTGACCCCCAATTGGCCCGAGCCTCATTCGGAGTTGGGATTGCTTTTGATGCAGGCTGGCGATGAAGCTGCAGCCGCCCAAGCGTTGCGTGAAGCCTCTCGTTTAGATCCATTTAACAAACGGGTTCAAAACCAACTGGAGCTTGCAGAGCATCTTTTGAGGTTTGAGGTGATTCGCACGCCGCACTTTATTATTCGCTATCCCAAGGGGATGCACGAAGTTTTAGCGCGGGACATGCCTGAGGAGTTAGAGCGAATTTATCGGGACATTACTGAAGTTTTTGAGCATGAGCCCACGAAGCCGACCCAGATTCAAATCATGCCCAATGAACGTTGGTTTGGCGTTCGGATCACGGGGATTCCTGAGATTTGGACCATTGCAGCCAGTACCGGTTCGGTGATTGCGTTGACGCCTCCGAAACGGGGTACCCGTCAGCGTGGGCCGTTTGATTGGGCACGGGTGATTCGCCATGAATTTGTGCATACGGTGACATTGAGCAAGACTCAAAACCGCTTGGCTCATTGGTTTACTGAAGCATGTGCGGTGGCCATGGAACCGGGAAGGCGGGATGATCAGACGTGCCAACTGTTGGCGTCTGCCTTGCAAAAGGACAAGCTTTTTAATTTGCAAAATATCAATTGGGCTTTTGTGCGTCCCAAAACACCGACAGATCGTCCGTTGGCGTATGCCCAGGCTTCATGGATGTACGAATACATCACGGTTACATTTGGCCATCAAGCGATTTTGAAGATGCTCGATCAGTTTGCCCAGACGCGTGATTCGGCTGAGGTGATTCAAGTAGCTGTGGGACAGGATACTAAAACGTTCATGGCCGGGTTTAAACAGTGGGCGACGGATCAGGTACATCAGTGGGGATTGGGTGACAAAAGTTACAAAGCACTGCTCAAGGAGGCTCATCTTGCGTTAAGCAGAGATGAACCCCAGGCTGCTCGTGAAGCAGTCTTGCGTTATGCCAATGCAAGGCCGACGGACCCGTGGCCTCATCATGAATTGGCGCGACTGGGTGTGGCCTCGGGCCGCATGAATGAAGCCATCGGATCTTTGGAATACATCGACGACAACGAACAAAGCACCGGTCAATGGGCGTGGCAACTGGCCAAACTCTATCGCCGCGATAAACAGTGGGCCCCGGCTACGCGTGCGATCAACCGAGCCTTGCAACGAGAACCTTACAACGGAACCTACCGAGAACTCGCGGCCGCCATTGCCCTCCAAAGCGGTCAACCCCAACAAGCTTTGTTTGCCATTGAATCGTTAACGATGCTAGAGCCCGACCGAGCCATCCACTGGAAACGACTAGCAGCGTTGGCAACCCGCATGGGAAAAACTGGTTTGGCGAAACAAGCCACAATCAAGGCCAAGGCATTAAGCCAATCGCAAAACCATTGAGTGGGGAATGAAAATCGGTGATCGGAAAAGAGATGGGATTTTGCCACGAAAAACACAAAAAAACATGATTAAATACTTCTTGCCATGAAGCGGCTGTGTTCAAACTCTGCCGAGATTGGCATTCGTCTAAAACAACGCTTCGACAATCGGGTCACGAAAGAGCATGACCACCAACGTCGCACCCGCGAGATACGGACCATACGGAATGACCTTGGCACGCCCTCGATAAATGCGGCTCAACCCAAAGCAAATCAATGCAGCAGCGAGACCAAAAAATGGTGCGATAAAAAAGACAAACAACGGGTCCATCGGGCCAAGCACCGCGCCCACCGCAGCCAACAAATGCACATCGCCCAGACCCATCGCCTCTTTGTTAAACGAAAAAGTACCCAAAATTCGGGTCAACCAAATCGCTCCCCCGCCCACCAGATAACCCAACACCACCCCAGCGACGGCTCGTAATACCAACGGCCCGCCATCGCCTTCCCATGGAATAAACAAATATCCCAAGATCATGCCCACAAAAGGGATCGCCAGAAAAAGAGCTTCCTTGAACATTTCTCGACGCGCAAAAGGATATCGCAAATAAGCATCAATCGGCGTGCCTTGTTCAAGTTCTTTTTCTTGGTTTTTTTCCAGCTCTGAATCGGAATCTTTTTCTTCCGTTGCTTGAAGCTGCTCTTGTTCACGAAGCCATTGCTCTTCATCGGCAAAGCTCAAAGGGATCAACCCAAAACGTAACAACACATTGGCCAAGATCAAACCCGCCAAACCGCCCGCGGCAATTCGCACGCCGCCGCCGAGAGGCATCGTAACCGTTTCAATGGCCACCTCCGGCCGCAAGTACGCAAAGCCCGGATACACCACCAAGGCCACCATAATCACGACATACGGAATCCCCAACGGAATGATGTAATGCTCTGCATCAATCAACGTGGCTGCCAGCAAGCCCCCCACCATAATCAAATGCACCGCAAGCACGGGCCAACTGGCCTCTAGGCCAATCGCGGCAAACGGATCATGCAACGTGGTGTGGTAATAGACCAACGCCACCACCAAAAACAAAAAAGCGGTGAGCGCTTCGATGGCAGGATATTGAAAGCTGATTTTTGATTTGCAATGCGAACACTTGCCGCCGAGGAAAAACCACGCCAGCACGGGGATGTTTTCCCACAAGGCCAGTTGGTTGTTACAACTGGGGCAATGCGAGGGCGGATGGATCAAACTTTTCCCAATGGGCAGTCGATAGACCACGACGTTTAGAAAACTGCCGACGCATGCGCCATACAGGCCAACCAAGATAATCCAGGGCCAATCGGTCAATAGGAGTCACTCTCTTGTGAAGATTCGCCGGAGCCGCCAGGAAGATTCGAGGATGATTCCGGGGGGGCTTCCGGTCCGGGGGCCGGGGGGGGGGATAATTGGGAGATACGTTTTTGGGCACGGTTGAGAATGGTTTGGCAATGCTCGATGAGCTTGGTTCCTTTTTCGTACTGTCCGATGGATTCTTCTAGACCGATATCGCCGGACTCAATTTGATCGATGATCTCTTCGAGTTGAGCGACGGCTTCTTCGAACTTACGTTTGGTTGCCATAGCTGGCCGATTTTACCCGCTGGGTCGGTGTTTGGAAAACAAGGGAGCTTCGTGGTAAAAAAAACTTTCTCAGTCACCAAGCCCCTCAGCATAACGTCAAAGTTTGATCTCTAAGTTATGACACCCCATTGAGCCTCCAAAGAGGCTTATTCCACGACATCAAACAAACCCGGTGACGTGAGTTCGCTCTTGGCGGGACGCTTGGTGCGTAAGGGTTGCTTGGCGCGTTTGGGGGCGTTGGTGACTTGACTGGTAATTTTCCCGTCGGCCAAGACGGTTTGCATCATGTCATCATTTTTGAGTTGTTTGACGCTACGAATGATGTTTCCTTTTGCGTCGGTGGTGTAACTGAATCCACGTTGGAGGACACTTTGTGGGCCGACGGATTGGAGGTGGCGTTGGAGAGCGGTGATCTGTTGTTGGGCCATGGCCAAGCGTTGAGGGATCAATGTTTTGAATCGGTCTTGGATGTGGGTGAGCCTTTGGGCGGAAGCTTCAAGGAGATAGTCGGGCCTTCGAAAAATCGGATGGGTTCGGATGGATTTGATGCGTTGCTGGGCCAATTGATGACGACGACGCAAAACCAACCGTAGCCGTTGACTCAACTGAACGAGCTGGTGCTCTAAAGCTTCACGGTCAGGCACCAGGACCATGGCCGCCCCCGTGGGCGTGGCACATCGCTGGTCTGCGACCAATTCTGCCACGGTGATATCGGTTTCATGTCCAATGGCTGCCACCACAGGCAAACGACACGCAAACAACGCATCAGCGACCACACGTTCATTAAACGCCCAGAGGTCTTCAATGGAACCTCCGCCACGGGTGACCAAAATGGCATCAATGCCCAGCGATTCTCCCCGTTGAGATAGATCATTGATGGCAGCGGCAATTTCACCTGCTGCAAATTCCCCCTGCACCCGTACATCGTAGAGCAACAGTTCACAGCCGGGCCAACGACTGGCAGCGGTGCTTTTGACATCCGCCAAGGCCGCAGCATTGCGACTGGTCACCACCGCAATACGGTCCGCCATGCGGGGGATTGGTTTTTTATGCTGCGGATCAAAATAGCCTTGGCCTCGCAGTTGTTCCATCATCGCTCGCAGTTGAAGTTCGAGCGCCCCTTGGCCCACGGGTTCGATATGATCGACGTAAAATTGCAATGAGCCTTGGGCATCGTAAAAATCCAACCGACCGGTGGCCACGACCTGCATGCCGTCGGTTGGGGTAAACCCCATTCGCTTGGCTGAGGAGGCAAAGCAAGCACAACGCAAGGACGCGTTTTCATCCTTGAGGCTAAAAAACCAATGCACTCGGTCGCCGAAGTTACTAATCTCCCCCACCACTCGAATCCGTGAGGGGATGTTGTCCCCAAGCACCCGCTTGATCAAGGACGCAACTTGTCCCACAGACAAAGGTGGCCTAGAGGCAGGCTTTTGTGAGCAATCGACCGGCGAGCCTGAAAATTCATTGAACGGAAGTTGGGCCATGAGCGATATGATACGGCTGACAACTATTTCATGCGATTGGGGGTGGCTTTCCAAGTGACAACCTATCGCCTGGACCTTTTTTTTAATGGGAAAGGGGCAAGTCTCTTTTTAATAAGAGGACTTGCCCTGTGTTGTGTGAGTCATCAAATGTTTTAGCGTTGGTTTGCGTTCGCTGTGCCGTTGAAATGGCCGTTGTCTAATAATCCATCGCCGTTGGAGTCATCAATTTCGTTGAGCTTCATGGCTTGGCAGTGTCCGTCGGCAAAGACCATGTTCGCAGCCCCTTGGTTGCGTAATGCGGGTGTCGCACGATGCAACCAATCGTCTTCGGTGACCACCGCACCGCTCCCGATTCCGCCGTTTTCGCCGGCCCCGGTATTGCTGCCATGCCCATTGTTATAGTAGTGACCTGCAGGTGACTTGCCGTTACCTTTGGACCCTAGGTTCAACGATCCGACGGGGGCATCTAACACATAGACACCCTCGGCATTGTTTAGATCTGTCCAGCCGTCAGCCACGCCATTTTTTGAGCCATGGGTATCCCCCACCATAATGGTCATGCTGGGCGATTGGACATTGATTTCATTGCGACCGTTGTAGCCGTTGCGAGCATTGCCCAGTGTTTGATAGTTCCATCCATAGCCGCCATGGGTCTTGGTCCCGACGACTGCAAGAGCCACGTGTGGGTCGCCCATCACATAACCTTCCGCGGAGGTACCACTGGCCTGATGCCAAAAGAGTTTGCTCATGCGTGTTTTTTGTACGTCATCGATATTGGGGCTGAGATAGACCTGTTCATTTCGCAGATAGGGGTAGAGGTAGTCTGCCCAGCGTGGTTTGGTTCCGTTCTGTTTGACCACATTTGAAGACATGTAGGGATAGTATTGCCGTCGTTCGGTGAGGTATGAGGCGGTTGCGATGCCGATTTGTCGAAGGTTACTGAGGCCCAGGCTCGCCCGGGCCGTGGCGCGGGCCGCAGCCAACGCAGGCATCAAGATTCCAATCAAAAGTGCAATAATGCTAATGACCACCAAGAGCTCAATGAGGGTAAAAGCTTTCGTGCGAACAAACGTTCGGGTCAGATGAGGCGTGCCAAACATAACTGCATCCTTAATTGAGAATGATTATCAATTCCATCCTTACACATGCTACTGATAATCATTCTCAAGTCAAGTACTTTTTCGGATATTTTATTCTTTTTTTCAAAAGCTCATCTTTCCATTGAGTTTAAGTTACAAAAAAAGGCCAGAATGCTCCATATCCACACCAACCATGTTTTAAACTCGTGCGTTTTGTGATTCGCGAAGACTGAATTAATTCCATTTTGAAAACCCCACATCAAATCTGATGGCCACTGGAGCATCTGTCATGCGACTATTTTTATAATCGGTCAAGTTCAAAAACTCTTTTTCAAAGTACCCTTAAGATTAAGGTTCTTCCGGGTTTTACGTGCGCCGGGGCAGATTCCTTGGGTGGCTCTCTTTTTCGTCCTGCCGACCCCAGCGGTCGGACGATGGCCAGAAGGACGAAAAAAATTCCTGTAAAGCCTTTTTGTTAAATTATTTACTGTGTTTAGAGCACCTAACACTCAAGTATCGCGGCTTGATGATCCGTAATCGCCTTGGCAACCTCGTTTATGCAGTTTCCCCCAGTGACAGGACCGCTACGCATGACCGTTAAACGCTCTAAACCCCGAAAATCAAGCATTTCAAAGTGCGCACGCCATAACCGGATGATCCACCTTTGAATTCGGCATGGTCAAAGCCGCAGGCTAACAGCTTGCGCGTCTGCTCAAATACAGAAAACGCGACAGGTGGTTTTGTAACACTCTAAAAAATGGGCGACGATAGGCAGTGGCTTCAGATTAACTCCCGACCGCTGTGACAAAGATCAACATGCCTACCAACCCAACCATCAACGCCCAGGCAGTCTGATGTCGGGTGCATCGTTCGTAACTGTCGGGCAATAATTCTGCCGCCACCAGATACAACATCGCCCCAGCAGCGAATCCCAGACTGACTCCGATCAGATCCTTAAACGTGTTGACCAGCAAAAAGGCGGGAATCGCCAGCAATGGCTGAGGCAGGCTGCTGAAAATGCTATAGCCTGCGCATCGCCACAGCGAAATTCCCTGACTGTGCAGCGGCAAGGTAATAGCGATGCCTTCAGGAATGTTATGCACACTGATGACCAGTGCGATGAGAATGCCAAGCGCGTATTCACCCGTCGCAAACCCCACGCCAATGGCAATCCCCTCAGCAGCACTGTGGACAAACATAGTCAAGACCATCAACAAACTCTGAGTTGAAAGCTTCTTGTTTTTGGCGTGACCATGGTCATGGTCGTGACCATGGTCATGGTCGTGATTATGGTCATGGTCGTGATTATGATCAAGCCGATCATGCAAAAACCGGGCGGTGAGCCAGAGAAAAACGATGCCCGCGATCAATCCCCCAATGGTCTGCCAAGCAGGGCTGACATCCATTGCTTCATGAATGAGGCTAAAGACCGAGGCCCCGATCATCATCCCCCCCGCTGCCGCCGAGCAAATACCGCTCCACGTCTCAGACGTTTTACGTAAAAAAACAAAAGGAAGAACCCCCAGCCCAGTCGCCAAAGCACTGAGAATGCCCGCAATAATTACACTTTGCATGGAGACTTCCTGTTAAGACACCTTCGAAACGACCTGGCGGGAAAGCCATTGTACCCAATCTGCGATCCAACCTTCGGTGGCAGAAATTTCCATGAGTTGCACGTCACTGTTAATCCGATCAATGTCTTCACGAAATTGCCTCAAATCAAATGAAACATAAGGCTTGAGGTCCATCTTGTTCAGCAGCAACAGTTCGGCCTCTTGCACAATATAGGGGTGCTTGGCGGCCTTGTCATCGCCCTCGGCAATACTGAAGACGCCGACCTTGACATTCTGGCCAAGGTCAAAGCCCACGGGGCAAATCAGGTTTCCCACATTTTCAATGACCAGAATATCCAGATTGGCAAGATCAATCTGCTCAAGACCTTGGCGGACCTGATTGGCATCAAGGTGACAACCTTTGCCTGTATTAATCTGGACCACATCTGAGCACCATTGGGCAATCCGCTGGGCATCGCGGGTGGTGGTTAAATCGCCCACCAGCACGCCGATGCGGAGTTGGCCTGCGAGGTGTTTGAGGGTGGTTTCGAGCAGCGCGGTTTTGCCACAGCCCGGTGAGCCGATCATGTCAATACAGAAGACACCTGCATCACGGATTTTAGCGCGATTGATCTGGGCTACTTCATCGTTGAGTTTCAACACGTTTTCGACAATGGGGATGTCCATGAGGTGTTCTCCGGTGGACCGGGAGGGTCCGCTAGGGTTAATGATATCAATTTCAGTTCGTTGCCTTCAACTGGGCTGGTGGTTTCACAACCACATTCGCAAGGCTCGAACATGTTTTTGGCTGCAAATATTTTTTTGCAGGCAGGACATCGCATCTGCCAAAGTTCAATTTTCAAGTCCAATTCCGAACCTTCTAAAAAGGTCTCATCAATGGCGGCTTCCCAGGCCCATTGCATGGCCGAGGGTTCAATCCCACGCATCGGGCCAGCGGACACGCTCACCCGCTCTACTTTTTCTCCAGGTGGGCAATGCTGTTTTACCAGATCAACCAACGCCGTGGCTATTGAAAATTCATGCACCGCAAGACTCCTTGGCAAGCAAGCCCTGCTCAGAAAGCAATCGCAGAACTGACCGGGCCACCACATCAACAGCTTCTTCAACGCAAGGCCTCAACGTATCACTGATCTCGTAAGACTCACCAGTCACCGAAAAAATATGGCCTACGGGCCTTTTATCGTAAAGCGTCTCACACCAGGTCATCCACGCCGCTGGCGAAAGAAAATGGACCATGGACAAACTCATATCATTGAGGGCTTTGATCACTTCATGACGAATCTCGCCAGGCTTCTCCCCCAACGCACAATCAATGAAAACAACCATGTCCGTCTCGGCAATATCCAATGCCAAATCCGGGGTCAACCCCTGACACGTCTGAACCTTCACACTCTGAGGAACCCGCAGCTCTAACACCTCCGCCACACGCGGGCCAAAAGCATCATCCCCACGAATCCCACTACCAAAACCAATGATTAACGCTCCCTCCGGAAGATTCGGACTCGCGCACGTGGCATGCGTGTCTGTATTTTCCATCTCTGCGGTTGTTGTTTTTATAGTACGCATTACTCTTTCTCAATCGCTGCAAACAAACTTGCTCCCCGAAGCATCTCTGTATGCCAAAATTTAACTACGCGTTAATTCATCCATCACCTTGCCTTGGGTATCCAACAACTGGATATGCAACGGCATCTTGCCCAACGCATGGGTCGCACAACTTAGACAAGGGTCATAACAACGAATCACCGCTTCCACACGGTTGAGCATGTGCTCTTGGAGCTTGTTGCCATCAACCCAATGCTGGGCCACCTGTTTGACCCCCTGATTCATCGCCAAATTGTTGTGGCCTGTAGCGATAATTAAATTGGCCTTGGTCATCAAGCAATGTTCATCAATGTGATAATCGTGAATGAGTGTGCCACGGGGCGCTTCAGCGATGCCGATGCCGCGACGGCGATTGCCACGCGCTCGGGCGCGGACGTGCTCGCTGAGAATATCTGATTCACGAAGCAGTTCATTGATGCGTTCAAGGGCATGGACGATTTCAATGAGCCTGGCGTAGTGGTAATGGAAACTACTGAGTACAGGCCCCTGTTGAATCTGACGGAATCGGAGCAACGCTTCATCCGCCAAAGGCGTGCCACAAGAATCGCAAAGGTTCAAACGTGCCAAGGGTCCCACGCGATACATGCCCTTGGGGTAGCCCATGGGTTTGTAGTAGGGGAATTTCATATAGGAAAAAGATTCGACAGCTTCTCCCACGATGTCCTGGTAGTTATCAGTAGGAACCATGTCTTCGATAATTTTGCCTGTGTGGTCTTTGACTCTGAGGAAGCCGTCATAGTGTTCGAGCTTACCCTCTGCACTGACAAGGCCAAGGAATAGAGACGGGAAATTTCCAAAATGATCTGCTTCTTCGCTGAATGCTGGAAGCTGTGTTTCAAACCAAGTCAAGGTACGTTGAGCAATGTCGAGTCCTTCCTCAGCCATGCGTAAGATATCGTCCCGTTTGTCTGCGGTGAGTGACGAGTTCACGCCTCCGGGGACCATCCATGCGGGGTGGATCTTTTTTTTGCCGAGTATAGCAATGATGGTTTGTCCGATTTGGCGTAAGCGAATGCCGTCGCGGGCCAATTCGGGGAACTCGACCATGACGCCTAGCACGTTGCGTTTGGCGGGTTCAGCGTCCCAACCCAAAAGCATGTCCGGGCTGGACAGGTGAAAGAAGCTCAGCGCATGGGACTGGGTCATCTGCGCATAGTTCATCACCTTGCGAAGTTTGGCGCCCACGGGTGGAATCTCCACTGCCATGAGCGAATCACAAGCTTTGCTCGCGGCCATGAGATGGCTCACCGGGCAGATGCCACAGGTGCGAGCGGTTAAGGATGGCATTTCCGGGAAAGGTCTACCTTCGCAGAACTTTTCGAAGCCTCGGAATTGCGTCACATGAAACAACGCATCGTCCACTTTGCCTGCATCATCAAGTTTGATGGTGATGCGTGCGTGGCCTTCGATGCGTGTCACTGGGTCAATGGTAATGGTACGTGGCACGTGAATTCTCCTAAGCGCCAAAGCGCGTAAGCAGTGTCGGGTCCGGCACACGGCCGGCAATCAACTCAGACAAAACATAAAAAATAGCGTCCGCCGGTGGTGGGCATCCCTGAACAAACAAATCAACGGTGACCACTTCATGAACAGGCTTGGCCATCTCCAGTAAAGCAGGGATACCAGGATCCCCATCAGCCGGATCGTTCACGACAATGTCTGCCATCTCCTGATACGCCCGGTCAAAGCAAGGCTTTAGACCAATGGGATTGCGCATCGAAGGCACATTGCCCGTCACCGCACAATCCCCCAAAGCAATCATGAATTTACTGGCCTTGCGAAGTGCAACCACTCGTTCAAGGTCATGTTCATTGCTGACGGCCCCTTCGACAAGGGTTAAATCCAGCTCTGCTGGAATTTCTTTCATGTCTACCAGTGGACTGTAAAGAAGATCAATATGCTGAACGAGGTCGATGAGCCGTTCGTCAATATCCAAAAAGGACATGTGACAACCCGAACAGCCGTCGATCCAAATGGTCGCTACTTTGATCTTTTGAGGTGTCGTCGTACTCATGGGTGATTTCTCCTCATTTTGGTCAGATAGGGCAAAAATTCGCGTTGTTTGTGCATCTCAGCCACGGCCGTTCCCTTTTGCACCAATGCGCCAGTGGGACAGACCTGCACACATTTTCCGCAACTGGTACAAGATTCTGAATCACCCCAAAGCGTATTCAGATCGGTCAGCACATGGGCATCAATACCTCGCCCTGCCACGTCCCAGGTATGGGCTCCTTCGATTTCATCGCAAACCCGAACGCAACGCGTGCAGAGAATGCACCGGTTGTTGTCCAGCCGAAACAAGTCATGCGATGAATCCAATTGCAAACTTGGATACCGGTAAGGCACCGACACATGATCCACGCCACATTCTTGAGCGAGGCTTTGCAATTCACACGCACCGTTGCTGACACACACAGAACAAATATGATTTCGCTCTGCAAAAAGAAGCTCAATAATCATCTTACGATGCTGTTTCAAGCGTTCGGTATCGGTCTTGACGACCATGTTTTCCACACACTTGGTGGTACAGGCAGAGAGCAGTTTGGGGGTGCCTTCAATCTCGACTAAACAAAGTCGACAAGCCCCCCAAGTAGACAGTCCTTCGAGAAAACAAAGTGTCGGAATGTCAATTTTATGCTGACGCGCAATGGTCAGGATGCTGTCATCCACGGTCGCTGAAAGCTCCCGTCCATCAATCGTCAGTGTAATGATATGTGGTTGGGTACTCATTGGGAGGCCTCCTGACCGACGAAGGCAGGTATATGCTGTTCGCCAATAAGGTCAAGGTATTCATTTCGGAAATAACGCAGCGTGCTAAGTACCGGATTGGGTGCTGTTTGGCCCAGGCCACACAAACTGGTACACGCGACGGTGATACATAATTCTTCGAGCAAAGCAAGATCTTCATGGGTTCCTTGCCCCTCGGCAATTCGGTCGAGCAGGTTGTGCATCTGATACGTTCCCACACGACAGGGAATACATTTGCCACAGGATTCACTCATGCAGAATTCCATGAAGAACCGTGCAACGTCAACCATGTTGGATTCTTCGTCCATGATGATCATTCCGCCGGACCCCATGATCGATCCCGCATCGCGCAGGTTGTCATAGTCCACAGCCATATCCAGATGTCGATCAGGCAAGCAACCGCCACTGGGGCCCCCGGTTTGAACTGCCTTAAAGGACAGGCCGTCGGGAATTCCGCCGCCGATATCAAAAACGATTTCCCGTAGCGTGATTCCCATGGGCACTTCAATTAGGCCGGTGTTATTGATCTTACCTGCAAGGGCAAAGACCTTGGTCCCTTTGCTTTTTTCTGTGCCTATGCTGGCAAACCACGCTCCACCTTTGTTGACGATGGGAGCAATGTTCGCCAGGGTTTCCACGTTGTTGATACAGGTGGGTTTCCCCCATAGTCCACTTTGGGCGGGGAAAGGTGGCCTGGGTTTGGGTTGGCCTCGTTTACCTTCAATGGAGGCAATCAATGCGGTTTCCTCTCCACAGACAAACGCGCCCGCGCCCAATCGGATTTCGATTTGAAAGCTGAATCGCGTGCCTGAGATGTGATGGCCGAGCAATCCTGCTCGCGCGGCCAATCGGATGGCATTTTTTAGCCGTTTGATCGCCAGCGGATATTCTGCACGAATATAAACATAGCCATGATTCGCACCGGTCGCATAAGCCGCCAACGCCATCCCTTCAAGAATGCGATGGGGATCGCTTTCAAGCACCGCCCGATCCATAAACGCGCCGGGGTCCCCTTCATCAGCATTGCAAATGATGTACTTGGTTTCCGATTCGTTGCGAGCCATCATGCCCCACTTGAGGCCTGTGGGGAATCCCGCCCCACCGCGACCGCGTAACCCTGAAGCTTCAACTTCAGAGCGAACTTCAGCCGGTGACATTTCAGCGAGCGCCTTGCCCAATGCGCTGTAACCGCCAACTGAAATATAATCTTCGAGCGAATCTGGATCGATTTCACCCACATTTTCCAGCACAATCTTTTGCTGCTTGGCGAAGAACGGCACATTCGTGTCACAAACCAATCGTTCGACAGGTTTGCCATCGCTAATCGATTGCACAATCTCCGAAGAATCATCAACGGTCACATTTTGATACATGACCGAATCTTGACCTTCCGTATCCACACGAACCAACGGCCCGGCCGAACAAAGCCCCATGCAACCCACGCACTTTACTTTGCATGGGTCGGAGGCTCCTTTTTCTTTGATCGCTTTTTCAAGTGTTTTTTTTATCTCGTCGCTTTTTTGGGACATACAGCCAGCAGCCATGCAGACACGCACATGATGAGGCGTCTTGGCGTCTTGCTCGCGATGCTTTTGCCCAACGTCATGGAGTTCTTCAGGCGTCATCGTTTTCCAAACCTTCCAGTTGAGAAATAAGGGTTTGCGAATCCACATTGGCTTGCACTTCACCATCAACCACCACGGCCGGTGCTAAGCCACAAGCCCCCAAGCATCGAGCGCCCAAAACGGATAATTGGCCATCTTGGGTGGTCTCTCCGAGCTTGACATCAAAACGGTCGTGAATGTCATCAATGAGTTTTTTAGCTCCTTTGATGTAGCACGCGGTTCCGTTGCATACCACGCAGGTATGTTTGCCTTGAGGTTTGAGGGTAAAGAAGTGATAGAACGTGGCCACGCCATACACTTTGGACAAAGGCAAGGTCAGACGAGCAGCCACATAACGCAGTGCATCGTCGTCCAGATAGCCAAACCATTCCTGCACACTGTGCAGCGTTTCAATCAACGCGTCGGCTGACGCGCCATTGCGACGAATTGTGGTTTCGACTACCTTCCAGCGTTTGTCATCAGAGGGCGGGCTTATTTTTTCTGCCTGCATAATCATGACTAACGACCTTTTTTGTAACGAAGTCCTAAAATTCCCACCACCCCCAGCACCACGCCAGCGGCAAAAATTCCGATAGACGCAACCGGGTCCAATACGAAATGAGCAAGTAAAAACATGATCGTAACTCTCCTTTTCAACAAATGCGAGGCAACTGCTCGCCATAGGGTTTCTGAACAATCCGACGGCCACCAATCAACGTGGCCAACTCACAAATACCATCTGCCTGACCCGTCACTTCACCGACGATACTGGCCTGTTGGCCCAATGGATGCTCACGCATTTGAGCGAGGGCAGCGTCGGCTGCATCAGGACGAACCACGACAACAACTTTTCCTTCATTGGCAACTTCCAGCGGATCAAGTCCCAGCATGTCCGCTGCATGTTGCACAGCCGAGTCCACGGGAATTCCCGCTTCATCAAGCACCACATGCAACCCCGAATCCTTGGCCAAGTCCGTCGCCACGCCGGCAAGGCCGCTTCGGGTGGCATCTCGCATGAAACACACGCCAGGCACGGCTGCCATGAGTTTTTCGATGAGATGATTTAAGGGCGCTGCATCGGTTTTTAAAACGCTTTGTACTTCGGGCATTTCCCGTGCGAGCATGACGGTGAGGCCGTGTTCGCCGATGGGGCCGTTGATGAGAATCTTGTCGCCGGGCTTGACGTTGGTGACACCTAGTTTTCGGTTCGGATCGATCAAACCCACCCCTGCGGTGGTGATGTACAAGCCTTCACCACTAACGACTTTGGTATCGCCTGTGACGATATCAATCCCCGCTTCACCGGCAGCCGTCTGGATCGAGTCCAACACCGTTTGCAGATCAACACGGCCAAAGCCTTCGGTCAAAATCAAACTCAATGCAATGCCCAAGGGCTTCGCCCCACTGACGGCAAGGTCATTGACCGTGCCACATACCGCGAGGCGACCGATATCGCCGCCGGGGAATTTCCATGGTTCAACGACATAGCTATCAATGGTCATTGCCAGATTGCCGTTAAGAATTGCCGCATCATCCAGCGGGTCCAAGGTGCTATTGCCCAAGCGTGGCAGGATCAAATTCTGGATCAGTTCATCGGTAAGTTGTCCGCCCCCGCCGTGGGCTAAAACAATACGGCCAAGGTTTAAGGAATCTGTTTTGGTTTGGGTGTTCATCATGCGGACACCTCCACCTTGTCATGGGTCAAGGGGGTTGTTCCGGGGGTTGTTCCGGGGGTTGTTCCGGGGGGGCGTTTGTATTTGAACCATGCTTGGCAGGTTCCTTCAGCACTGACCATGCACGGGCCGATGGGATTGATTGGCGTACAAGCCGTGCCAAACAATTCACACTCTGCGGGCGTAACGTTGCCGGTAATGACTTGGCCGCATAAGCACTGACCCAGTTCGCGGTCTGGCATCGGCGTCAAATTAAATTTTCGCATGGCACAATAATCCGCATACGCATCTTGCAAGATCAGACCACTATCAGGAATCTCACCCATGCCTCGCCATCGCACGGTCGCGGTCTCGAAAACTTCAGTGAGCAAGGCCCACGCATGGGTGTTGCCCGCGGGCGTAACCACTTGAGGATAATCATTGACCAAGCAGGCTTTTTCCTTGCCTATCTGTTCGGTGAGTCGAGCCAGACCACGGGTCATCTGCCAATCTTCAAACCCACTGATCACGCAAGGCATGTTGTACTGATCCAAAATCGGCTGATACGCATCAGACCCAATGATCACCGACACATGACCGGGACAAAGAAATCCATCAATCTTCGCCCCCCCGCCCCCGGAAGCGCCCCCGGAAGCGCCAGCAAGTAAGCCGAGCATGGCGGGGATCACGAGTTTGTGGCTGGTCATGGCACTGAAATTGGTCAGGCCCAACGCTTTGGCCTGTTTGACTGCCGCGGCCGTGGCGGGTGCGGTGGTTTCAAAACCGACTGCTGCGAGAACCACCTGGCGATCAGGCGTTTTGGCTGCGAGCTTCACCGCGTCGAGCGTGCTATAGATCACTTGTACGTTCGCACCTTGGCTGCGCGCTTTTTCGAGGCTGCCATGTTTCCCAGGCACGCGAAGCATGTCCCCATAAGTACAAATGATCGCATCGCGTTCTTGGGTCAATGCAATCATCTGATCGATATCACTTTGAGCGGTCACGCAAACCGGACAGCCCGGCCCACTGAGCAGCTTCACGTTATCGGGGGTCAGACTGTGAAGGCCGCAACGAAAGGCGCTCATGGTATGTGTGCCACAAACTTCCATAAAGACGGCGGGTTTGTCGAGCTTGGCGGCAGCGGTACGTAACCGCTCGAGCCATATCTGAGCTTGTTTGAGGTGTTCAGCCATGGTTGATCACATCCTTTAACACGGACCAGACCTCGGCAGTTTCCTGCTCGGTCAATCGTGCAATGGCAAAACCTGCGTGAATTAACACCCAGTCACCGACGGCTGCGTCGGCGATCAGCGCGGTGCTGATTTCGACGCGATTGCCATGCAAATCAGCGATGGCGGTCTGGTCAGCGGGGCTGCATTGATCCAGTCTGGCGGGGACAGCTAGACACATGTATTTGCCTCCAATCTGGCTGCCGCGACGGCTGCCTGGCCGTATGCTAGGCCTCCATCATTGGCGGGAATTTTTTGATGGAGCAGGACCTTTAGGCCTGCGTGTGTGAGTTGGTTGCTCATCCGTGTGACCAACCGTTCATTGCAGAAAACGCCGCCGCTGAGAGCTACCACGCCAAGCTGCATCCGTTGGGATTCGTCAATGATTAACTGGGACAAACCCCAGGCCAACTGGTCGTGAAACAGAGCGGCGCGGCAGGCAGGCGAAGTATCACTCAAAAGGTGTTTCACCAGTGGGGACATATCCAAAACACGTTGATGAATTCGAAATAGAGGCTGATTGGTCAGTGGTTCGGTCCATTGGTCTGCCTGTGATTCAAGTAGCATGGGGGCATGACCTTCAAACTGATTGTGATCACAGATGCCGATCAAAGCTGCGGCTGCGTCAAACAGACGGCCGACGGCGGTGCTGGTGGCGCAATTCATTTTTCGTTGAATCATATGGCCTAGCATGGCGCGTTCGTCGTCTTGGGGGATGAGCTGTTGGGCTGCGGGATGTGAAAGAAAATCATCGCCAAAAGCTTGGTGTAAAAAGGCCAAGCCACTGCGTCGAATGTCTTTGGCAGCCGCGTCGCCGCCGGGCAAATCCAAGGGTCGCAGATGGGCAAGACGATGAAACTCTGCCATGTTCGCCATGAGCAACTCGCCGCCCCAACTTTGACCGTCTTCGCCATAACCCACGCCATCGCAGATCATCGCCAACGCGGAGGAAGTACAACCATGTTCAGCCAGTACGGCCGCGGCATGGGCATGGTGATGCTGCACCTTGAGCAAAGGAACGCCCCACTGCTTGGCCAACGTCTTGGCGTACTGTGTGCTGAGATAAACGGGGTGTTGATCACAGGCAATCCACTGAGGCTTTACTTCATAAAGATCACACAAATCGGTGATTGCTTTGCAAAAATGTTCGTAGGCCAGCACATGTGTCAGATCACCGAGATGTTGACTGAGAATCACCTGATCTTCACGCACCAACGCCACGGTATTTTTAAGTTCCCCCCCCACACACAGGCCAGGCTTTGCTGCCGCCACGGGCATCTTCACCGAACCCGGTGCATAGCCGCGTGATCGACGAACAGGTAGCAAATGATCTTTCATTGCCAGCAAGACCGAATCATCCACACAACGAACAATCGGTCGGTCATGCCAAAGTAGGCCATCACAGATGCCGCTTAAACGTGTTAGTGCTTCATCATTGTCAATGACCAATGGTTCATCAGACACATTGGCACTGGTCATCACCAAAACCCCCACCCCCGAAAGTCTCCCCCCCCCCGGAAGTTTTCCCTGTACATTTCCCAACGCATCAAACAACAAATGCTGCATCGGCGTGTAAGGCAACATCACGCCCAAACGTTGCATTCCCCGTGCAATCCCGGCGGGCAAGACGACCTCCGATTTGGCACGAGCCAACACAATGGGGCTTGGGGGTGAAAGAAGTTCTCTCTTGGCCTCTTTGGTCAATTGCACCAAAGACTCCGCAGTCGCCAAGTCACAGCACATCAGAGCAAAAGGCTTGCCATCTCGCTGCTTGCGTGTACGTAACCGCTCGACGCCTGCCGCGTCATGAGCACAAACCGCCAAGTGAAATCCGCCGAGTCCTTTGATCGCCAAAACTTTACCCGCGAGCAAAAGAGCCGCAGCCTGTTGGTAAGGGTCACCTGTTAAGACAGCCCCTTGAGGGTCCACACATTGCACCACCGGGCCACATGCCGCACACGCAATAGGCTGAGCATGAAAGCGTCTATCTGCCGGGTCGTCATATTGACTCTGGCAAGCAGGACACATTTCAAAACCCGCCATTGTGGTGCTGGGACGGTCATAAGGGACTGCATGGGTAATGGTGTAACGCGGGCCACAGTTGGTGCAGTTAATCAGGCCATAACGATGCCTTTGGTCTGCATCCTGTCGCATTTCCGTTAAGCAGTCCGGGCAAACCGCCACATCCACCGTCACGGCCGAGGGCTGGCCCTGGGCCTGACTCGGTGCGATATAAAAGGAGGTCATCTCCAAATCCACAGGCAATTTTTTGTGTTCCACATGATGAAAAACCGCCAGGGGAGGTCGATTTGTCACCAGTGCATGCGTCATTTTTTGAATGGTTGAAGCTGGCCCCTGAAGGTGAATCACGACGCCTTGGGAATCATTGCAGACAAAGCCCGCGAGATTGAGCTGGGTCGCTAGCTTATACACAAAAGGACGAAACCCCACGCCTTGCACCTGACCTTGTATCAGCATGCTTCGATGTTCCAGAGGTCCAATGGCGGGCATCAGCCGACGCATAGTTCGCTTCCTTTACACAGGCTAGCAGGGCCTTTTCATACCCGAAATTCCTTAGAGGTTTCAGGAATTTCGTAAAAACTTCATTCGTTCCCAAATGCAATCCTGCCCCAAGTATAGCGTCCGAAACAGACTAATAAAGACAAAAAGGTCTTAAATTGTCAAAATAGATTCAAAAAAACTCAAATTGAGCACAAAAACGCCTTCAAAGCATTAAAAACACGCATTTCAATTCAAAGAAATCTACTTCCAAACGGACTTGCGAGGCCTCTTTGGAGGCTTGGGAACGTTAACATTCTCAAATCTGGTAAGCAGTTCAGACCAAGGTTCCCCCGCCGCGAGGCGAGAAGAATCGCTTTGGCGATATTGTTTTTTCACTTGAACCACATCATGCAAGAGCGTCTCTAGGACCTCAATTTGCGTGACCATATTCCGGCGAAATGATTCGCTTTGGGACTGGGCCCTAGACAACATCTGAGCATAAGCCAGTCGATCCTGCACCTCGGTGGTCAATAACGGAATGTGATAGTTTCGACGCACCACGGCCATCAAATCGCTGCCACGGTACACCGCAATGCCATTGAGGTGAACCCCCTCTGCACCAATCGACATGGGGACCACCACCTGTTTGCGTGCCCCGGCCGGGATCGTCACCAATTGAACGACCCCTGTGTTCTGCGAGGAAGTACTCATCGGCACGAGCTTTAATGCCATGGCCTGCGAACTGCGATTGAAAAACGCCAGCGTGGTTTCCAAAATGCCAAAATGCGCGTTGGGCATCGATGCTTCGGTCAATGCAAGATAATCGAAGCGCAACTGACCAAAACGTGCGGGCGTTTTAAAATACATTTCAGGCTGCCCAACCCAGGTGCTGTTCTCACGATTGGTGCCTGTGAGAGAGGTGGTCCCCAAATCTTGGACAGTCGGTCGACCTACTTAAGGTGGATTTGATGTTTCATATTTATGCTGCTGTAGGCTGAGCAACCTGAATCTCTAAGCCATTATACACTTCATCGGGGGTCCGTCCATCAAACGTTG
>JAJRRC010000012.1 GCA_024279865.1 Planctomycetota bacterium
CCAGAAAGTGGGCCAACGCAGGTTCAAACGAAGACAATTGTTCGTTGTTCATGGCAAAATCCTCCAAGATGACAGGCTCTTGAAGAGTTTATCGGACAATCAAGACAGAATGCTTGAGCAAATATAGCGCTGTCGTGCTAACGTTGCCTAATGCGCCAGGTCAATACCAGACCATCATCGTGCCAGCGTCTCATGTGTTAAGTCAAGAGGCGGCCAAGCGGTTGGCGAACTTTACGCGCCAAGGCGGCACGCTCGTCCTCGCAGGTGTCAGCGGTCAGGTTGACCCTTGGCTCAAGCCCTACGCCAACGTGGGCGGCCCAGCATGGTCTACATTGAAGTGGTCTGCAGTGCATGCCAAGCCTCGGCCGATGCCCGCTTACGACAGTACCACTGAATTTTGGGGATCAGGTTTTAAGAGCACGCTTGACGGCACCAAGATCGCCGACCCCAAGGGACGAACCCTAGGCTCGAAACAATCATGGGGCAAGGGAACGCTGATCGCCTATGACCTCTTTCCCGTTCGGTACAACCAAAGCCCACATCTTCCTGTTTCTATGACACAGTGGACCCAGCAGCTCATCAAGCTCGCCAAGCTTCAACACGTCGGCCGTTTTGTCAATGATCAGATTGGTGATGGAAGTGGCCATCTCGGCATAGGTGTTCCCGTGGTTGAAGTGGTGGTACGTGTGAAATCTGAAACTGAAAAATTCATTTTTTGCATGAACCAAGGCGGCGCTGGCAGCGGTGAAATCCAAATTCCCTTAATCTCAGGAAGCTGGCAAGCGACGGATGTGCTCTCAAACCAGCCCATTGAGAAGGCCTCATGGGAGCAGGGGGCATGGCGACTGAAAGTGGAGATGAAGCCTTGGGAAAGTCGTGTGATTCGCTTGTTCCAATAAGGCAATAACCAGCTTGCTTTAGCATGGGTTTATGTGAAATCTTGAAGAGCTACAACAGCCTCGCCTGGATTGCATTTCTATCTGCGGGTAGCATTGCCTTGCATGTGTGTTTACCGAAAATTTCCCTTGACGGTTTTGCGTTTGGCACAGCGGGGGGATCCTCAATGGATCGAGAATCTTCTGCGGCTTGATCCGATGGCTTCTTACGATCCAAAGATCAAGGCATGGGTGAATCAGCCGGGAGGCGAGACAACTCTTGCACGTCGCAAGTTGGTGAATCAATGGACAAGCGAAGGTCTTGATACAGGGCGCCAGCTCACAGCCAGAATGGTCAAGTTTTGGTTTGGTGGATACATCCGGGCCATGGCGAACCGGTTTGGCAATGTTTTGTTGCCTCGGCCGATCAAGTGTGGGACGGCAGGACCTTTGGCTTCTGGTGAGATTTTAGATTTGTTTCACGCATGGGCTCAGGATTGTTCCCCCAAACGAGGCTCGTCACGTCTTTATGTTCGAGACGAAGATTTAGAGGATTTATCGCCTGAATCTTGGCGCAGTGCGATCAGGCCGTACCGTAAGCAGTGGGATCATATTATTCGCGGCGGGGGTGGATGGAACTCGGGGTGACTTTGATCCACCCCAGGATCATGGATCGCAGGTTCAATGTCCTGCATCATGACCAAACGCAGTGACAAGTTAATCGAATCAGGCCAAGGCCATTGCCACAAGCGGTTTCCCGCGGGCAATGGCTCGGTGGATTCGGTCTGGCGTGTTCATGCGGAATATTCAACCGAGGCATCAAGTTCGGATGGTAAAAACGAGGATCGCGTGCGTCGCCTGCTGGCGTCGTTACTCGCGGGTCATCTGGCCCAAGCCCCCCCGGGGGTTCCTGGGGGAAGAAAAAAATCTGCTCTTCAACAAGTTGTGGGAGTTGTAGACGTGGAGAGCCAAGCAGGCCCCGCCGGCGTCAAGGCGGGGCTGCTTGGCTCTCCACTTCTGCAACGGGATAACTGCAAAAGGGGGGGCAAGTGACTATCAGCCCCCCCTCAAACGTGCGCTTGCCCCAAGAAGTACCCCAAAACATACCCTGTCGGGTACTTGCTCATGGGGTGGATACGCTTGTTCTTGCGGTGAATGTTCGGTGGCTGGAAAATTATTTTTTTGAGAAATTATCCGAACTGAAAATGGATGCGGAGGAAGCCAAGCAACCGGCCACGGGAAAGATTATGGGGCTGATTGATCAGGCGGATTGTTTGTTTTTGGTGGCTCCCTTTGGCCGAGATGGCTACCAGTGGCTTGTAAGCTTTCAAGGTTGTGATATGAGAATCGGCAATTGGCTGATTCCTCAGCAACGTCCCAGCGTGATGGTTGAGCTTCGTTCCGAGACACTTTGGACGCATGGGGTGGAGGAGTCGGTTAGTCGGATACTGGGCATGCTCAAGGCGATGGGGGGAGAGATTGAATCGGTGAAGCTGAGTCGCGTAGATGTTTGCGTGGATGTGTTGTTGGCGGATTTGTTATGGTCGATGGATTTGCTGACCCGTTTTAACACGAGGGCCAGTAAGATTGACCCGCATTTAAGCAGAGGGCAACTGACGGGTTTTAGCATTGGCCGTGGTGCGATTTCCGCAAGGCTGTATGACAAACCATTGGAGATTGCTGAAAAGTCTAGAAAGTTTTGGATGTTTGATATTTGGGGCTTGGATTCAGTGCCAGAGGATTGCAAGGTCATTCGTGTCGAGTTTCAGCTTCGGCGGGAGGCTTTGCGGGAGTTAGGTCTGGATGAATACTGTCAGCTAGAAGCGGGACTACCGCATTTGTGGAGTCGATGCTCCAAAGAATGGCTCAAGTTGGTGGATGACAACGCCAAGCATTCGAGCAGGCAAAAATTGCTTCCCTGGTGGAAAATTGTGCAGGCAGGTTTGCCCGGTTCCCAGCAGGCTTATCCATTGGTACGCGCCAGGGCTATTAGTGAAGAAGCAACGCACCTGCATAAACTCATTTTGGGTTCCGTTGCCTCTCTGACAGCCCTCTATCGCCAAGGGGATTTGCTTGCTGTGGGTGAAGTGTTAGACCTGCATTCCCATGTGGCGATGACTTTACAGCGTGTCTGTTCCTCTGAATGGGATGATGATAAATTCACACAGAAGGTCAAGGAAAAACAAGCCAAGCGAATGCGTTGTGAAGAAAAATTTGCCAAGGCCACTCGTCTTCGAGCGGCCTTGGGGATATGCTTAAAGCAACACAACGCCCCGCCCCCGGTTCTGGGAGACCCACCATCATGATTAACGCCATTGGCTATGTTCGACGTTCTACGGATCGCCAGGAAGAATCCCTCGATCAACAGCGGGCCAAGCTCAATGCCTATGCCAAGCTCAAAGGCTGGACGCTAACCGCGATTTATGAAGACGACGCGATCAGTGGCAGTGATATGCAACGGCCCGGCTTGATGCAACTCATGGCGGCGGCCAGCGATGATCCAGATGTCGAAGTTGTGCTTGCATGGGACCGCAATCGCCTTGCTCGCCCCAAAGACGCGGTCGAAGGCATGATGCTTGAACGACAGATTATGAAAGCTGGCAAGCGGATGGTCTATGCCGTGACAGGCCAAGAAACAGATCAATCGTTTACGTCCGGCCTGATGGGATACATCGAACATCATCAAAATGGCGATTACCTTCGCAAACTCTCGCGTGACACGATGCGGGGTTTGGTGGCAAGGGTGCAGCGGGGCTTGTGGCCAGGCGGTCCAATCCCCTTTGGCTATGACCGCTTGCTTATGGATGGCACTACGTCCAAGCGAATCGTGCGAGATTTAGCTGATGCTTCGCAAGTGATTCTTGCCCCCGGATCAGGCAACACGCTTGAGACAATCCCCAAAGGACGGCGATTCAAAAAACAAGACCATGAAACCTGTACGCTGATCCCGTCTGAACCCCCAAGAGTTCGAGCCTTGCAAAAACTGTTTGCGGATTATGCAGCGGGTAAGCCGACGCGGGTCTGTCGTGATGAATTAAACGAAGCAGGTTTGCGTACCTCTCGGGGCAGTTACTTCACGGTGCAAACGCTCTTGCCCATTCTTGAAAACCATGCCTACATTGGCCAACTCGTTTACAACAAACGAACCGAAAGCAAGTGGCATCGGCATCACAATGGCCAAAGCGTTGAACGCATGGACGAAGGCTTGGAAAAACGCCCCGAATCCGATTGGATTGTGATCAAAGATGCTTGGGAAGCGTTGGTGGATGAAGCGATTTTCAAGCAGGTGCAAGACCGTCGCGCTGACTCCAAGACAAAAAACGCGCATTACCGCGGCAACGCCATGCGAAGTGAATACCTCTTGTCCGGGCTGATGTTCTGTGGCATCTGCGGCGGCAAGCTATCGGGTAATACCACCAAAAGCGGTAAGGGGTACAAGACACGGTATTACACCTGTAGCCGTCATTCTGCGGGGCATACGCATGAGTGTCCCAAACGGTATAGCGTGCCTGCAAAGGTGGTGGAAGATCATGTGGTGAAGCTGATCCGTGCTGATCTCGAAAAACTCAAGGGTGACACAAAATTGGCCGAGTTGGTTCAGAAGGAACTGGAAAAGGTATTTGGTGGCAAGACCGATGCTCAAGATCAATTGCAGCGGCGGATTGCGGAACTGGATCAGAAGCTAGCCAAGCTACGGGACCATCTGTTAGCCTTGGATTCAGAAACTGCTCAATCGTTGGGATTTTACGATCAAGCTCAGGAAGCTAACGAAGAGCGTAAAGCTCTGGAAGCCCAGATTGCCGCATGTCATTCTGATATGCCCTCGTTGCCATCAGCGAAGATTATTCGCCAGCGTCTTGCCGATGCTTTTGGCAATTTGGAAGTGGTATTAGCATCTGCGACCGTTGAAGAGAAACGGTCGTTGATTGCGAATTATGTAAAAAGAATAAAGGCTGATCACTGCTGTCCGGTTATAAGTCGAACAATGTCAATTGGTTGCAATATGGGCCTGTTTTGTTGTTCTCAAAATGGTCGAAAAACAGCGATAAAACAGGCATTTTCTCGAATAGATGGAGTCTCAGAATTTGCGTCATGGC
>JAJRRC010000107.1 GCA_024279865.1 Planctomycetota bacterium
ATGTTTGCCGATGGCGTGTATGAGGTGTTGCGTTTTTTGGGGGGGCATCCCTTTGAAGCTGAGCAGCACCTTGCTCGTTTGCGGGCGAGCCTTGAGGCCGTCCGCATTTCTTTTCCAGAGGTGGATTGGCTCGCCGTGAGTCAAGAGCTTCTTAAACGCAACAAGTTGACCGATGCCAGTTGTTATTGGCAGATTACGCGTGGTTGTGCTTTGCGGAGTCATGCGGTGGATGGACCGTTGGTGCCGACGGTTTTGGCGATGGCGCAAGCGGCTGAGCCGTTGGCTTCGACGGGTGAGCCCAAAGCGGTCGAGGCTATTTTAAAGCCTGATATTCGCTGGTCTCGATGTGACATTAAATCGTTGATGTTGTTGCCCAATGTGCTCGCCAAGATGCAGGCTCATGATGAATCTGCCTTTGAAGCGATTTTCCATCGTGATGGCATTGTGACCGAAGGGTCCTCTACGAGCTTGTTTATTGTTCACAAGGGTCGTCTGTTGACCCATCCGGCCGATGGTTGGATTCTCGGCGGCATCACACGCAATGTTTTAATTGAGGCTGCCAAGGCTGTGGGAATGCAATGTATTGAGAAGCCGTTTGATTGCAGCACATTGCTTGAAGCTGATGAAGTGATCCTCACAGGAACAACGACGTTGGTCGCCAGCGTCGTCAAGATCGATGAACATACCATCGGCGATGGCCAGGGCGGACCGGTTGCTCAGCAACTCTACAGCATACTTCTGAACCGTATGCAACGGGGTTGAAAAATAAAACAATTTTGTATTTTGTTTGAAGCCTTTGAAGTCTTTGATTTAGGATGTTTTTAGGTTAAGTAATGCCGATAGAGATGCCGAAGAATATTAATGAGGGCATCATGCTTTTGGCTTTGAGTTTGTAAGCTAGGCATTGTTTTAGGTAACAAGAAAAATCACTTGGAGGGGGCTGAGTTTTTCTTGGAATAGATATAGGCGCGAAATAGGATGAAAAAGATGCCTTTTGTTGTTTATCCGGTGATGTTAACCTTTGTGGTAATGCTCCTTTTCGAAGCTCTGAAAGAATATTTTTTTCATGGGTCCTTAAAGCCGTGGCAATCGCACTGGATGACGATTGTTTTTACAACCAGCGTATCATTGATCGTGGCTCTTTTGACGACCAACAAAATGTTGGCATTGCGAGAGCAATCCTTGGCCATTGAGTTGAAAGATGCAAAAATAAAATCGATTAAGCAAGTGATGTATGTGGTCCATCATCATGTGAATAATTTAGCCAATAGTTTGGGTTTGATTCATCTGGATATGGAAGATGGGCAAACCGTGAGTACCGAAACATTAGAGAGTCTTCAACGCAGCGTGGATGTAACGGCCGAGGCAATGAGGCATCTTGGTGAGATCGAAGATCCCTACGATGAGTCCACTTTTGAAATCTAAGTTCCGATCTGGCTAGTACGTTATTTTGGCGTGTTGAAAATGACTCAAGGGTACTTTAAAAAATAGTCGCATGACAGATGCTCCAGTGTCCATCAGATTTGATGTGGGGGTTTCAAAATGGAATTATTCAAAGTGCCCTCAAGAGAATTGTAATCTCCCCGCGATGTCCGTGGGGTTTTCTGGCTCTTGGGATGGCCTACTTCCCAAACAGCTTGTACTGAATCCCGACCACCTGCATCAAGACATCACCGCGGCGAGTGACAGGCAAGCTCTGGGCGTACGCTTGAGCATGACTGCTCAGTGTGGCGTGGCAGACCAACAGGGTCAGGGGCGTGGAAAGAGATTGCTGCTTGGCAATGCGAATCAAGAGCCACTGGGACTGCAAGCTCAGGCCAACCTGTTTGCAAATCTGATAAAAAATAATCATCGGTCCCGTGGGACGATCCTTCTTGCGATACCAGAGAAAAAGTTTTAACGCAATCAAAAATCCAATTAAAATAGCAAAGATAGCCAAGGCCCAGCCGCTGGACATCAGCGATTCAGAGGACGTGGGCCAATGAAAGTTTTCGTGAATCCACTGCTTCGAAGGCGGCGTCACAGGATCACGTGGACGGCGAAGCACAAAAATCTCCCCAAGCAAAGTTAAGGCTTTGATTGGCATCATTGTGTTTTCTCCAAAACATCATCCGAGATGGATTCCTCATGAGAAACCTGCATGGCCTGGATGAAGTGGTCGATGACTTGACTGGCTCGCGTGCGAACCGTGGGGTTCTTGTCCGAGACGGCAAGTTCTGCAATCTGACTGGCCATTTCCATTAAAGACAAATGTTCCACAAGCCACAACGCACTGGTGCGGTGGTCTGCTTGTTCGTCATTGAGCATGTTGGTCAGAGAGGCCAAGGCTTCATCAAACCGCATGCCCATTAACGCGCCGATGGCATTGGCACGCGGGCGGTTGTCGTCTTCGCTGGCAATTTCGGTGAGGCGATCGACGTGGTGGTTGTATTGCATCTGGTCCAACGCTTCAATGGTGTTGGCACGCACACGGGCATCGCTGTGGTGCAGCGAGGCTTCGAGGAGATGAACCGCGTGATTGGAGACAGAAGTTCCCAAGGCCCCAACTGCTGCTGAGGCAATGCGATCATTGGGGTTCTGCGTGAGTTGGGTAATGGCTTGCTCGAAAAATTGCCCCTGATTCAACGTTCGAATCATGGATAGAGCACGCAGTTGCGTGGATGCGTTTTCGTGAGAAAGCAGTTTGTGTTCAAGGTGAACATGAAACGAGGGATCGATCTTGATCAGAGCGGTGCCTGCGGTGATTTGCTGGTTGAAGCTTAGTTGGCTCCAAGAGTTCCAGAGATTTTCAAACCCAACAGGGCCAAGGTGGTCGCCAGCCAGTTTGCAAACCGATGCATAGTTGGAGTTGATCTGTGTCATCAGCAGCGGGGAAAGCTCGTCCCATTGACGACGAATCAAATACCTCAATGCAATCCGGGTCAGGGTTTCGTTTGAATCGATGCAGTAATCAGCAATGAAGTGGCCTACTTCTTGAACAGGGTGACGGTCACAGGCGGTCAGCATGGTTCCCAAGATTGCCAATTGAGCTTGCGGCGGAGCCACGGGCCTGAGGTTGGCGAGTTCTTGAATCAGTTTGGCATCGGTGTGGCAAATGCAGGCAAGCCAATGGGGCAGATGTTTGAATTGATGAGGCGTAATGGCCTTGAGCGTGGTGGTGGAGGGGATCAACTCCTTGGTGTGGTCCAGCGTCGCTAATTTTTGACGGATCGAAGGCAATCGTAACAAATGCCCATTGTCCAACAATAGGTGTAGTGAATGCTGCTTGGCCATGAAACGTATGCCCTGGACAACTGCCTCGGTGAGTGTGGGAATGTTCAGCAGAGGCAGCATCATCTTTTGCACAATGGGATTGTTCGGCGTTTTGACCAACTGCATCAACATGGCTGTGGCTGGATGGCTTGGGTCATTGAGGATTTTAGAGGCGCGACCCAAAGGGCGAGGCCCCAGAATTAAAATCGCTTCAAGGACCGCTGGCTGCTGATGGGTCGCATAAAATGCCAACGCATTCTCAATCGACTCTTGCAATTGCAAAATTTCAATAGCCGTTCCCCCCCCGGAAGTTCCCCCGCCCCCGGAAGCTCCCCCGGAAGCTTCTTTGGCCGGTTTTTTGCCATCAGGCTCGTTAGCTCCTTGGGCAAGACCCTTCGATGCCCGCGAGGTCACCAGAGATTCTTGACGATCCGTATGAGCAGGGGAGATGCTCCAATGAGCCAGCTCATGCAAAGCACTGGCGGCATCCTCGGCAATGGCCAACGGACCATGACGTAAAAGATCCGTGAGAAGATAGGCTAGCCTAGTGTCGCGGCTATGACGGACCAGATCAATCACATTGAGGCGGTGACGTGTGTTGCCTCGGCTGCCAACTTCCCGAATCGCCCGATAGAGATGGTCCGTTTGTGCTGCCAGTGAGGCTTGAATCGATTCAGGCAGGTGGTGATAGTGGCGGACCAGTCCCAAAGCACCTGTGAGTGTGCCTCGTTGGATCAGGGTATCGACAATGCGTGGGATTATTTGATCATCTGCGGTGGGCAGTGATTCCGCCAGCGCAGCATCAATGGTTGCGTCGTCAATGGACGTGAGTATTTGAAAAATATTTGCCTGGCCAGCCATGAGACTGAAACCTCCAAGGGTTCGCGCGGGTAGACCAATCGTGATTGCGTTTTTCCGTGCTCTTGTGTATGTGGCAACTTGTTTTAAGCGTTCAAACAGCTTTCATCGCGGGAATTCTCATATCCGAGGGATATATCACTCAGCGTGGGACCATCCACACGCCATAGTGGTTATCGGGCAATAGGACACGATGGCTGGAACCGAATTGTGAAAAATCTATTGGAAAAAGACGTTAAAAAGTCTTTTCATTTGGTTTGGAATTGCTATAATGTGGTTCTGTCCTCTTTTTGGAGTCAATGAGAATAGTCATGAGTGTTAGTTCTAAGTCTAGTAATACGCAGATGTTCCGAATGATTTTGTATCGTCGGGCACTTCACCCTGAACTCTTCGAGCTCAAGTCTCGCCACTCTTTTCAGCATGGTGGCTACGAGGCGGAGTTGTGGATGATTTCTACAGGTCATTTGCTTCGCTTCCAAGTTGGGGACTATTGCTTGACCGAAGTGGTCATGAATCAGTGCAATCATCTCCCTGAATTGGGTGTGGTGCACGCATTGCCATGTTTGGGCGAAAAAGATTATGAGCTTTCCGCTGAAGCTGATGATCAGCCCTTGGGCTATGTGACCACGGTTCAGACAGAATCTCTGAATGAGAACCTTTATATGACGACTTTGCGAGAGCTTGTGAGTCTTTCTCAAGAGTCTTCCTCTATTGCCCATGAATGGGTCGATGAGGATCAGGTTCCTTGTCTTTCTTTGATTGATATCCAGAAATACAATCAGGAGTTTCATCTTCAGAGCTATCATCTCACCGGTGGCAATGGCTTGGTCTTGCGAACGCAGACCATTTTTGAAATTCTCTGATCTGGCCTGATCAATCTTAAGGGCACTTTGAATTATTCCCTTTCACAAGTTCTTGAGACCTTACGAAGGGTCACAAAATGCTTGTCCTGAATAAGCGAACCGGCCTTGTTGTGATTGCAGCCTCAGTAGAGACTTTTGAAGCAGGTGTTTTCTATGTTGAGTGGCTTGTGAACCACGCATGGACACAATTTATCCCATGGCAACCACAAGCATGGCGTAGCGATCAATATTATAAGACAAGTTTCTAAGACCCATTTTGCACCGTGCCCTCGTCTGCCCAATACATCGCAAAATCGTATCGCCCATCTTCATAGACTGCACGCCAAAAACATGCTCAACACGACTACGAATCGTTGAACGGGTATGGTTGCCTTGTTTCTCCCATGCCGACAGCGGATGGCCTTGCGTTCCCTTTCGTTGAAGGTGTGCGCGATACCCCAGATCAGCCAGTCATTGGAGAATTTTCTGACTACGATACGCACTGTCAGCCCA
>JAJRRC010000108.1 GCA_024279865.1 Planctomycetota bacterium
GCATCGGCTCAGGGGGGAAAAATCCGAAGATCACCTTAGAGCAGGTCGCCGACGTTGCGAATATGTTGGCATGGAAAATATGGCAGAAGCACCCTTATTCATGGACGCATCTTCAAAGGCAATGCCGCTATTATCAGGTACATAACGAAGCGTCGTATGCAAGCAGAAAGAAAACGGAAAAAGCGAAAAATCTGGAATTCTTATAGCGCTGTCGTAGTAGGCTGCAATCACAACAAGGCAGGTCCGCTTATTCAGGGCAAGCATTTTATGACACTTCGTAAGGTCTCAAGAACTTGTGAAAGGGAATAATTCAAAGTGCCCATTAGGCACTTTGCGCTAAGTCACAATCTTTGCAGAGAAGTGCTTCAGCGTCTTTAGCGCTCATGGGCTTGGCAAAATAATAGCCTTGTCCATAGTCACATTCGAGGCCTTGGAGGTGGGCCACTTGCTCTGCTGTTTCAAGGCCCTCAGCCACCACGGTCAAGTCCAAATTGTGTGCCAAGGTCACAATGGCAAACAAGACTGACGCAAAACTGGGATCTTTTTCGACATTGCAGATAAAGCTGCGGTCGACCTTCAGCGAATCAATCGGGAATTTATGCAGACAACCCAAAGAAGAATGCCCCGTCCCAAAATCATCCATCGCCAGTGTGGGGCCCAGATCACGCAATCCTTGAAGCACGGGCTTTAAGGTGGACAAATTGCCCATGATGGTGCTTTCGGTAATTTCCAAAGTGAGACATTGACGCTTGACTTTGGTCTGATCCAGTCCCTTTTTGACCCGGCTGACAAAATCAGGGTGAATCAGTTGTCGCTTGGAAATGTTGATATTCATCGTCAATTCCGACCACTGAGGAAAATCTTCATGCCAACGTTGCAATTGGCCTGCTGCCTGATGGAGAATCCACCAGCCGATTGGAACAATGAGGCCTGTTTCTTCAGCTACGGGAATAAACTGTAGTGGAGGCACGGTCCCACGAAAGGGATGATGCCAGCGAATCAGGGCTTCAAATCCCTTGAGTCGGCCTGTTTCCATGTTATGAATGGGCTGATAGAGAAGCTCAAATTCATTGCGTTCAAGGGCGCTCCTGAGATCATTTTCAAGCATTAACAGGTCCAACGCAGCAACGTGCATTTCCTGATTAAAGAATGAATGCCTCGCTTTGCCATCGGCTTTGGCGTGGTACATCGCGGTATCAGCATCGCGGATGATCTCTTGCGGATCGGTGTATCGACCTTCACTGATAACAATTCCCATACTGGCGGATGCAATAATTTCATGCTCGCCAAGCATGTAAGGCCCGGTGAGTTTTCGCTGTAGTTCATGCGCTAATTCATCAACTGCTTGTTCGTTGGTGGGATTGGATAGAACAACTAAAAATTCATCGCCACCGAGCCTTGCAGCTTTGTAGTGATGGTGGCCGTAGTGCTCATCTAGCATTTGAGACATCGAACGGGTGATGGCGATGAGTAGTTCGTCACCTGCTGCATGGCCGAGGCTGTCATTGATAATCTTAAATCGATCAAAATCCAAGAACAGAACCGCAAAAGTATAATCATTTTCCTGTTGTTCTCGGAGAATCAGGCGACTTAAATGGTCCGCAATGGCTGTGCGATTCGAAAGTCCGGTCAATTCATCGGTATTGGCCTGAACCGCAAGACGTCTTACCAAATCTTGCATTCGCAAACTTGCCGCCACGCGGGCAGAGAGTTCACGGCCGTTAAACGGCTTGGTCACATAATCAGAAGCCCCTAGTTCGTAGGCTCTGATTTTTTCACTTGGGTCTGTCGCGCTCGTTAAAAAGATAATTGGGATATGAGAGGTGGTTGGATTCTGCTTGAGAATTTCACAAACTTCAAATCCATCAAGGCTAGGCATCCTCACATCCAGTAAAATTAAATCTGGCTGATCATAAAGCGCCATTGCTAAACCCGATTCGCCGTCCTCTGCAATGAGAAATTTTACGTCCATCTGTTTAAGATGGGCAGGGACAATTTTTCGAGTCATGGGATCATCATCAACAAGCAAAATGGTGATCTGCTCTGGCATGGTTGCTCCAAGTACTGATAACACCCGTACGACCAGTCGAACGGTCGAAGACCCCTTCTTCAAAGCCTATCGGTCAAATAGAATGATGAAATAAGCCTACGCCCCATAAACCCCATTAAGATCACCCTTGTGATCAGCGTTTGTACTTGCGAATTTTGGCAAGAATAAACTTTCGCTGAGCTTCGATATTGCGGAATACCGAACTGGTAGAGTCTGGATAATAATCGTTCAAACGTCGAAATTGACGCTCCGCTGCACGATATTCACGGCTTCGCAGGCGTTCGTAGGCCTCTGTATAACGATGATGGACTGTCTGGGTCAGTGTTTCCTGCAAGGTATCAAAACGTCGTTGATCCAAACCTTGCTTAAAGTAGGTGCGACCGCTGTGCGCCAAGGCCATTTGATAGGCACGATAAGCACGATAAGGGCCATCAATGGAAATCTCTTGCCGTAAGAACAATTCATTGGCTTGGCGAAGGCTCATTTCTCCCGTGCGTGCATCAAGGACCGCGACGGTGGGAGGCTTGGCGATGGCTGTGGCGATCTGGGTTGTGGTAAGTTCTAAGGGCGATTCAATGGCTTGTTTGCTTGTACGGGTGATGGTGCCAAGGTAAATGAAAAAGATCAAGACCAAGGCCATGTAGACCGAAATGCCGATCCATATTTTTTTGCGGCGGGCGGACGGGTTTTCCGACGCAGATTCCTCCGCAATGCTTTGTCCAATGGAATGCTCACTGGTCAAAGGTTGCGTCAATGGGATGGTAATCTGAAAGAGAGATTCTCCGCCGACGGAAATAATGTCTTGGTTTTTCAGGCGCAATGGTTTTTTCCCAATGCGTTTGCCGTTGACTTCGGTGCCGTTGTCACTTTGATTGATGATCGACCAGTTGTCATTGGCAAATAACATTTCTCCGTGCTGACGCGAAACATACCGTCCCGTCACCGTCAGAGCATTGTCTTCATGCCGCCCAAAATAAATCGAAGGCCCTTGCAGATCAAAACGTTGATCTTGCCTGGGACCGGACAATATTAAAACTTCAAGACTCGCCACCAAATAAATTCCTTTTCAAGTTATCCGTCCAAGAGAGTTTTTAACCACTGTTAAGATTAAAACAAACTGCCTTGCATGTATTTGATCATCATCGGACCAAAAAGGAAAATAACCACTGCCACGAGAATCAGAACATTGGGAAACATCAGTCGAAGGCTCGCTGAGGCGCTGAGTTTTTCAGCTCGAACGCTTCGGTACATACGCATCATGTCCGATTGGCTTTTGAAAATAGTTGAAAGAGGCGTGCCTAAAACCTGAGCCTGATTGGCAGCCCCAATCACCGACCGCAACGCATCGAGGGGAATGCGAACACCCAGTAGAGCGAGTGCTTCAGAACGACTGGTCCCTAAATCAATTTGGGCCAACACCATTTTGAGTTCCTGATTAAGTTCATCTTCAGGCTGATCACGAATGATCGTTCCCACCGCTTCATTAAAGGTACTGCCAGCTCCCATCATCAGAGCAATCAAGTCCAGCGTATAAGGCAACTGCTTGCTGATCCGCATCAACCTTGTGGCAGAGGCTCCTTTGAGTAGCCAGATTGGAATCCCAAACCCCATCGCTCCCAAGACACAAATAACCACCAGATCCAACGTACCCAAAACCAAGAGACTCAAAGCCAATGCAGACAATCCCATGACAATGCTGCAAACCAGACAAATGGATAAATATTCATCCACACTGTAGTTGTTTGGATTCCCCGATGCGTCAAGATGTTGGCGGATATAACGTCTTAGGCCAGGTAACCCCAGCCGTCTCGCCCACAGCAACGTGATTTTCATGACGCGGCCGAGCAGTGGTTTTTCAAAAAAAGTTTGCCTCTGTTCCGCTCCCAACGCAGAGGTAAATTGGCGATGCACAGGCACCGCGTCGGACACAGGCGTACGAAACACAGACCAGATCAGCAGGAAAAAAGACCCGCCCATCAAACCCGTCACAGAAAATTGAAGTAATAAACTATCCATTTTTTTCAAGCTATCAGCTATCAGTAAGAGGGGGGAAATTCCAGAAATAATCCATGGGTCTTGCCTGTAAATCTGTTTTCTCGGCTCCTATTCTTACTGATAGCTGATAACTTCCTCATATATCAATCGCCATGATTTTTTGAATCCAGAAAAACGCAACCACAATCAAACCCAGTGCAAACAGCAACAGCATGCGGCCCATTGGTTCAACAAACAACATCCGCGTACTTTCGGGGTCAATGCCCAGCATCATGAAAAGGAAAACCACTGGCATCACCGCCATCATCCATGCCTGGGTTCGTCCCTGAGAAGTCAACGCATCGAGCTTGCCTTCAAGGCGTTGGATTTCTCGAATACTTTCAGCAATTCGGTCGAGGCTGTCTGCTGCGTTGCCGCCCCGCTGACGGTGCATTTCCAATGCTGTAAAAAGCAAGCGATAGTTACGAAGGCCAATGCGGTCCGCCGTATTGCGCATGGCATGGTTAAAATCCAACCCCATCTGATATTCTCGAATCAGTTGGCCAAATTCCTGGCGGATAGGGCCAACACTGTTTTTGACGAGCAATTCAAAAGCTTGGCCAAAATTCAAACCCGCCCGAACGCCACTGGACAAGGTCACAATTCCATCAACGAGTTGTTCTTCAAGGCGGGCGATTCGTTTTTCCTGTAGGTACTTGAGAATCAGGGGTGGAAAATACCCCCCCGCGACGGCACCCAAGCAAAGGCCGATGCTGTTTTCTGTCACGCCATAGCCCACCAACATGCCAACAGCGATAAGGATCAACGAACAGCCAACCGCCAGAGTCGGCGAAATATTTAAGAGCAGTTGCTGATTGAGTACCCGGTCAAAATCTTCTCGGCGCTGATGTAGCCGATAGCGTGCCACTGCGTAGCCGTGATAGACCAGTAGCCAGACGGTGACGAAGCTCAACAAACTGAGCGTAAGATGCCAGGACAAATGATTCATGATTGCTTGATCAGCGAGATGTCACCGCACCGCGCGAAGGTCGTAATCCTTTTATTTTCAAAGAAACGTTTCAATGGAAAGATAGCCCTTGTCAATTAATTTTTGGGTAAAGGTGGGAATGTAGCCTGTGTGTCTCAATGATTTTTGATCTGCATCACGCAGGACAAAAATGTCTTCAAGCTGAACATCATCACTGTCTCGATCAATGCCTAGGACTTCTGCGATTCGGGTCACGCGGCGTTGGCCTGATGCAAAACGAGTCACCTGAACGACCAGATGAGCGGCTGATGCAATTTGTTCTCGAATGGCCCGCACAGGCATGTCCACTGCCATGAGAACCAGTGTTTCAAGGCGTTTGATCGCATCCACGGGGGTGTTGGCGTGCAAGGTAGAGAGTGACCCATCGTGTCCGGTGTTCATGGCTTGGAGCATGTCTAGGGCTTCGGGGCCTCGCACTTCGCCGACGATGATTCGGTCGGGCCGCATTCGTAACGCATTGCGTAAAAGATCTCGAATGGTAAACGCGCCGCTTCCTTCAACATTGGCGGGCCTAGCTTCGAGGCTTACCACGTGGGGTTGAGGCAATTGAAGTTCTGCGGATTCTTCAATGCTGACAATGCGTTCGGTGTGAGAGGCAAAAGAACACAGCGTATTGAGAAGTGTGGTTTTGCCAGAGCCGGTGCCGCCGCTAATGATCGTGTTGAGTCTGCCGTGGATACAGCCCTGAAGAAACCTCGCTGCATGAGGACTGATCGACCCTCGTTCAACCAGATCGTCCATGGTAAAAGGAATCCAACTGAACTTGCGAATCGTCAAGCAAGGCCCCACCAATGACAACGGCGGAATGATTACATTCACGCGGCTACCATCAGCCAACCTCGCATCCACCATCGGGTTGGCATGATCCACCCGTCGTCCAATGGGTGTTAGAATGCGTTCGATCACAGACTGTAAAATTTCATCTGAAAAGAAATGGCGGGTGGTACGTTGAATGACCCCGTTTTTTTCAACATAAATTCGGTTCGGGCCGACCACCATGATCTCGGTGACGTTGGCCATCTCCAATAAATCTTGCAATGGGCCAAGTCCCAGCATGATGTCCGACAAATCTTTGGTCACGATCCGACGCACAATGTAATGGGCCAATTCCCGAGGCAACTTGCCAAGCAACTCTTCAAATTGATCTTCAAGGATTTCTTCAGCAATCGCCAAATCTTCACCCACACTAATGGGATCAAAAAGCAGCGGCATCGCATCCACCGCGTCAGCGACGACTTGTGCAATGGCTTGATCGTGAGCTGGATTGATTCGAGGGTCATCGACCAGCTTAAAGTCTGTTTGCATGCGTCCTTGACTCTGGCGTACGACTTCAGCGAGTACCAAGCGATGCAGGTATGAAAAAACAGTGTGACTGATGATGGCATCATCAAGTTCTTCGATGTGTTCGTCGAGAATGGCTGCCAATTGCCACATCATTTGTTCGATGTAGGCAGCATCGGTTTTGTCTAGATTGGCGGTCACGCGAAGGTTTAGCCGTTCGAGCAATCGGGTATGAATGGTTTGTTCAAAGGCCGTCAGTTTTTGTTGGTTACGTTGTTGTTGTTCAGCTTTGGAAGCCGTGGCGAGGTCGCCCTCTTCCTGCGGTCGCACGAGGGTCAAGGAAAATTGACCCAGTTGAATTTCATCGCCAAAATCCAATTTGGCGGACTTGCCATATTCCAGATCACGGTTGGCGATGCGGGTTGCACCTCGGCAAAGGCTTTCAGCAAAAAACTGGTTGCCTTTGCGAACAATGCGGACATGTTTGCGGGAGATGAACGGACTTTTGAGTTGAATGTGACACTCATCGCCCCGTCCGACCACCACCGGGTCTGCATCGGTATGAACAGTCTGCTGTTCATTGGTACTGTGATTAAAAAGCCATAATTCCATTTTTTAAGTTTTCAGTTGTCAGCTATCAGTTTTCAGTCAGAGAAGATTGTTTGAAATGGTTTTAAAAATATTTTTAGGTTTCAATTTATGCTATGAATATTCATAATGCATACGAGTATTATAAATGCAACAACAATTACAGATAAACATCCTTTTGGATCACTTGCAACTCTCTTATTCAAATTTCTTTTTAAACCTGAGGAGTAGGGTTTTTGGGGGGATTTTATCGGGATTCCTACTCGTTCTTTAAGCATTAACGAAATTTGTTTATATGCGATAGTATGATTACTCGCGCCTGCATGGATGCAACCATCAGGGGACGTCCATTCCCCAAACCAAATTAACTCACGTCCTTCATAACGACGAACCGATGCTACGGTTTTCTTGTCAGTTACAAGTTGTTTTACAATTTCTTCAATAATGGGATCATCTGGATGTTCTACGGGGGCGTTAGAAGCACCGTTTACTAAGCTACGATAAACCCGAAAAGTAAACCATGCCAGAAGTTCCTTTTCACGGCCTGGAACACGCAAGGCTTCTTGAATTCTATCAAACAGGGATTTTTTTCCAATAAAATCGGTCGTGTGTATGCCATATTTTTTTGCAAACGCCCTGTGCCTTTTGGTAGACGGCCGATCTCTCTCTACTTTTAGAGAAATAAGATCGGTTAAATCTTTTTTCGTTGCATTTAACGGTATAGAAAGGCCTAATATTTTTGCATATTCGAGCTGTCGATCAGTCGGCGGTTCGGGTGGCAATTTAACGATTTTATCGATTGACGTACCATCATTTTCAGCAAGCTGCCGTGCTTGAACTTCATTTAAAGCGAAATAAACACGCTTTCTTTTGCGTCCAGTATTTTCACCCTTGCCTTGTATCTCAAACCGTAGAATACCCATTCCTGCTTGAGGACCTAAATCTACCGTTTTTTTTTCGTTCGGAATATTTTTCATCACAGCGAAATGTGTTTTGCATTTGGGGCAAATGACTTCCCGGCCTTCATAAATATCAGGAATATCCAAAGCAGCCCTACAATCAGGGCATTCACGTTTTATGTATTTTTCATCCTTCATGTTTTTCATGATCAAAAAACACCGCTTAAAACAAGCCAAAAATTACTTTCTCATCCGCAAATCAATTAAGTCTAAAACTTTAGAATTGATTCCGCCCGAAGGGATTTTGATCAAAGCGGTGTCGCCTGGGTTGCGGACAGCCAGATCGAAATCGCCTGTCATGGTGCGTTCAATTTGATTCAACTGGGTAGCCTGCCTAGGTGTCACCTCAATGGTAATGCTGTTGTAGCGAGATTGGCGACGGGATCGCCCTGCGGTGTCATAAGCAGTGGTGTTGCCAAGAGCAATGACCTTGACCCGCTCCATCACAGGCAAGACCACCAATCCGCGTTGAGAACCAAAGGCTGCTTCCAAATCCACAAACATCCCCACCCGCAACGCTCCGGGGACCGTGCGGCTATTGATCGATAAAACTTTCAAACGTTTGCCACGGGCAATTTTCTGGTCAATCGCTTGTCGATCTTCAGATGTAAAGTGACGGAACATTAAAATTTGACCTGAACTGGCATTGCGTTTGAGAGGCTCCTTCTGGGTCATTCGAATATCTAGGCCCGTCTGGTCAATCGCGCCAATTTGATCGAATGCTTCACGAAACGTCGGCGTGTCAGGCACACGCACCGCTCGGACATCCTTGCGACGAATCTTATCACCCGCAGCACGCGGAATTTGCAAAATATAAACACGAAAACTATCCAGTTGATTCTGCTTGCGAACACTGCTGATATAAAAATTAGTCAAAACCACCGACAAAACCGCCAACACCAAGGCCACCACCACCAAGCGTGTATTGCCAGGCGGTAACGGGGACGTTGTCTCATTTGTTTTACCCATTGCCTTTTTTCCTTCTCGCTTTATTCAATGCGAACGCCATCGATATCCGTCAAACCAATACGGCGTTGGACCTGAATAGTTCAATAACTCATGTCGATTGTATCCGTCTGATTCCAGATAGATACCAATGATCGCGCCTGCCAGATTTTGATTTGATCGATCACGCCCGTCCGCCTCCGCGTACGGGTCAAGCTCTCGCAATTGATTGTCGAGCGCGGACAAAAAATAATCTCGCAAATTGGGTGTCATGTCCGCCACGGGATTACTGGGTAATTGCCATAGATCAAGCATCTCGCCTCGGTCTACGGGGTCTGAGATGCGGGCATAATATTCTGCTCCTGATCCATTGACCAGATAAAGCATGCGGTTTTGATCTAACAATTCCATCACAAAAAAACCTTGGCTCTGAAGTTGTGACAGGTCGACTTGGGTTTGGTTGTATCCCCATGAATAAGACCATGGGGAGTGATCACGACGATGGCCATGTGAAACGCTGCGTCCCATTTGTGTCCATAAAGGGATGGTGTCTGGTTCAAACGTGGTGCGTATCGAGATGCCTGAGGATTGACGGGTTTGGTCAAAGAGCGATTGGAGAATATCGCGGGCAGCGTCTGAAAGATCCGCGTCTTCAACGAGGGTTTGCTCAGCGGCCTGGGCGACCGTGACCCGAGAATCAATCTCCACCAGTTGTTCAGCTTTGTTGCCAAGAAACGCAGCGTTTAACTGGTCGGCTGCAAAGGTGGGGCCCATTGGCACGTAATCTGTGCCATAGAGAATTTGGCCGACCTCCGTTGCGGTTCCGGTGTGTACACGCGAAGCCTCTCGCCAAGCTTCATAACGATCCATGACCAATGTATGCTGCACACGGACCACCCCTCTACCGACGAAAAACAACAGTGACAAGGCCACAAAAATCAATGGCAAAGCAAGCACCATCTCCGTCATAGCGGTCGCTCGATTACGACATGTTTTGAGTCGTCGAATCGTTGTCATACGCATTGCGTCTTTTTGTAGCGCGTTGAGAGTTTTATCAAGTCTTGTCAATTCCGTCTCCGCTAATCACAAAACACCCGAATTTAAAACATGATGGGTATCATACCCGTTCCTACACAAAATCTAATGAGACAAACTTATTTCCGCCAAGGGTTCAATGGCCGCCAAGTAAGCTGCCAAATCTGCAAGGTCTTCTGAATCAACATGCGGCCCGGGATCTCCCTCAGACGCATCTGCCGCCACGTTGACCCATCCGTCCAGTGGGTCGACATGTTCAAGTTGGGCCTGCCACATCGGGGTCCATAGATCAAACGAATGACGGTTAAACACAATGGCTTGAGCGGTGGCATAGGTGCGATTCCCCGGCCGCGTTCGATCAAACTGTGTAGGCCAGAGCATCGCACGGCTCGACCGACGGGCGCACGCTAAAACCGTCAAGCGATCCTTGGTAAATTGGCGTATTTGCTCACGGATTTCAAGGGTTTCGCCAATGAGATCCAGACGATTGAAGTCCCCCGTGTCCAACAACACCGGGGCAGGCAAGTCCTCGCGATTTTGATCGTTAAGCAATTCATAAGGGTTGGTAATCGCGACGGCCACGGTCTGGGGATGATCCGCGTCTGTTTCGTAAGCAGAGCTAAAGGGGCCTGCTGCAACAGGGTTTTCATTGATGGCGGCAAAGACCAGAATCTGTACAAAATAGACATCTTGAGGGATCGCGTTTCCATCGGCATCAAACGTTGGTTCAATGCCAATGCTTGTATCTGACAAGACGGTGTACGGATAGGCGTATAGCCACATACGATTGCGGTTGCCGTCGATATTGCGAATGTCGATTCCCGGTTCGCTGAGTTGATGGGGGTAATCCACCGCAACCGGGCCAGCCATCGCCCACCAGCGGGGAGGTCTTCTCAACACAAAATGAGTTTGCAGAGGGTCTTCATCCGAATCCCAAAGCACTCTGTTTTCAAAATTCCATGAATCTTCGCTTGCCATAAAAAGAGCATCATCCCAGTGGTATCGACTTTTGATATCCATTCGAAAATAGGCCGTCTCCGGGATCGGGTCTTCGCGTTCTTCGACACCGGTGGGATAGGTCGTGTTCCATTGAGGCATGGAAAATTGGTTGGGTTGTGTTTCCCCCAGCTCTGGCCAGAGATAATTTAACTTGGCGTATGCGGTCGCTGAAAGCCACGTGACATAGCGGGTGAGATTGCTGCGTAGGTTGCCTCGGCGTTGGCCATCAGAGGTACGTCGGGAGCGTTCTGCAAATTCGCTGATGATCCCGATCACGCCGCTGAGCGTTCCCCAAGTTCGATAGGCAATGGGATAGGAATCGGGCGAGCCTGGGGAGGTGCGTTGGGTGGGGTCATTACTCGGTCTGCCGCCAAAAGACCCCGTCACGTTTGAGTTGATGCCATCGGTGGCACTTTGGCCTGGGATACTGCCGGTGCCGCTGGGATCACGCAACGAAGCCAACGAACGCCAACCGAATACCGTGTCAAAAGGACCGCGATTCACAACGGGGTGGTCTTGCCAATCGGGCAAGCGTCCTGTTTTTACCGGGTTTTCAAAATCATCCAAATGGGTTCGCAAAGCCGTGTTCGGATGCTGTCCATAACGAAAAGGAAGTGAAACCTGTAACGGCAGCAATGCGACAAAAGGCCCCCTAGCTCCATCGGCAACCAGATTCGCGAGGCCGACTTCCTGGCCATGCTGTTGAGGCAAATCAGGTAAAGCCTGCATCATCGAGACACTGATTTGGGTCGTGGCAGCCATCGCCTCCCAAAGTGAACCGGGATAGTGCGTTGTCTGCGTGATATCCTCACGATCAAACATCGCATCCACCGGCTCAAGCAAGGCCACCTCTTCAAGCAATTCATCACGCAACAAAGCCAGTTCAGATTCAATAATGCTGTTCAGTCGTGTATTGCTAAAACTTGCCTGGCCGAGGCTTGGTTCAATGCCCTCCAAATAAGCGGACTGCTCATTGAGCGTTGCCTGGGTCACCGTGGGCAATGAATCCAAAACATTGACCGCTGCAAGGTATCGGGCAGTGGTGATATTATTCATTGCCACGGCATTAAGCGTGCGAGCAGTCCAGGTTGCTCCGCCCATGGCGGCTGCATCAGCACTGTGTTGGGTCACGATCCGACCATTGACGTGCTTCCCAAGATTCAAGACATAAAAGAGTAATGCGGCAATTAAAACAATCGCCAGCAGCATCAGAATCAACACGATCCCTTTTGCGGGTCTAGAGCGTGCGAGGCTCTTTTGCGTCAGCACACTTGTTTTACCGTGTTTTCCCCCGGTTTGCCTTGGTGTTTCGTGCTCGACGATGCGATACTTCGCCTGCGTCGATTCACACGGCCGCAAAACACGGAAAAAACAGCATCTGGCAAGACGAAAAAGGGCCTCACACGCTCTAGCTTGATGCTTCCGGTGGGCAACGAGTCGGATTGTCGAGACTTCGTTTGCCATGGTTTTATCCGTCATTGGCAGTGGATGTTCCAATGGAGTCAAGAAGTTCAAGCACCTCTTTGGAGGGGTTGATTCTGTAGGCAAGTTTCAAGAGGATTCGGGCTTCGGTCCACTGTTTGTTCTTCATTCGGTGCTGGGCTTGAGCCAGTAAATGATCGTATTCCGCATCTTCAAGTCGCTGTTTGATTTCAGTGTTGTTGATAATTTTTTTCGCGCGCCCATAGGCGACCTTGGCTGGCCCGAACCGACTGGCCTGACGCAGTTCATCACCTTGGGCCAAATAGTCTTGATAGCGGCTGAGCATCTTGAGATTTTTCATCGCCAAGGCAATGCGTGAATCATCGGGTGCTAATGACTTGGCTTCTTCGAGTGCTTGACGGGCAGCCTCTACATGGCCTGCACGGATATTTCGGTTACCAAAGGCAAGTCCTTTTTCAACCCGCGCACGGGTCATTTTCTGACGCACGTCTGAATCGGGTTCCAACGCCAGCGCATTTTCATATTGCTTGATTGCTGCATCAAAATTCCCCGCTGAAATAGCATCGCTGGCAGCCTCTAAAAAAGCTGTTTTCTGATCGGCGGTTTTAATTTCCTGTAAGGCAGCCTTGGCCAAACGGTTGTTCGAAAAACTCAAGGCCTTGGTATAAGCCCCTCTTGCAGCAGATAAATTACCAGCCTGTTGATACACAACCCCCTGCTCGTAATAACTCTGGCCCTTGAGGGTATTAATCCGCGTTGCGACCTTGGCATCGGCGCGAATCAACTGGGCTTTGGCGAGAGACGTGACCGCATCATTAAGACGGCTTTGACGCTCAGCCAAATCCGCATCGGCAATCCATTCGTCATACTGTTGATTTTGTTTTAATTGCTGAAGTTCTTTGGTAATCAAACGGCTCGGATGACGCGCACCCTGCTCCTGCAAATAGGTGATGGCTTCGGTGCGTTGACCGGCCGCCACCAAGCCTTTGGCGTGAGCTAGAAGGTCGCCCACCTTTTTACTGGCAACTTGGCCTTCAAGGCGAATGCCTAATTCTTCGAGGATCAACTGTTCGGCTTTGTTGGGGGTGTAGCTGGCCTGATCAGCCAAACGTTGGCGTGCTAAATCAAACTTTTTCTCAGTGAGCATTTGTTCAATTTGACGAATTTCACCGAAAAATGAAGCCCTTCGCTGGGATTCACGGATCAGAGTTTGCAATTCTGCACGACGTTGAGGCTTGAACACATCTGAAGCATCCGCTGCTATAAAAGCGTCTGCAGCTTCTTGGTAATCTTTCTTCTGTAAAAACTGATGACCTTGACAAAGCAGTTCCCAGCCACGGCTATACCGACCGAGCATCGGATGATCTGGCCATTGTTTAGACAACTGTGAAAAACTCGCCAAAGCTTCGCCATACAAATCAATATCAAAGTTTTTGACCGCCTCTGAAAAAACAAGTTTGGCCTGCTGCTCCATGGCTTCACGAGCAACCTGTTCACGGTGGTTTTGCCAGCCTAGAAAGGCAAAGAACCCCGCGAGCTGAAGCAAGAGGATGCCGACCAAGATATAAGGCAAGCGACTGACGCGAGGCAACGCTGCGGTGGGTTCGTTCTGGGCGGGCAAATTGGGATCGACCGCAACCACTTCAGAGCTGGGTGTCGGCGTGACGGTTGGCTCTGAGCCTGAAAAATGACGGCGAATGGCTTCAAAAAGTTCCTGGCCACTGGCGATCCGTTGGTCCGGATCTTTTTGCATCAAGCGGTCGACCAGATCGTTTAAGGATGCGGAAACTTGATTGTTCAGGGTCGATAAACGAGGTGCGACGGCTCGCCGATTGGCATGCCACTTCATCCATCGCAACGCTTGATTGCGTTGGTCTTTGAGGACAAAACGAAAGGCTTGTTCAAAGGCTTCACGTCCAGCCAAAAGTTCATATGCGATCATGCCAAGCGAATACAAATCGGCCCGGCCATCGACCGTTTGACCACCCGCTAGCTCAGGGGCCATGTACCGAACCGATCCCATCGCCAACGCATCTTGATCAGCCAGCAAAGTGGCCAACCCAAAATCACAAACTTTCAAGCCGCCTTCGGAAGGCAATAAAATATTTGAAGGCTTCAAATCCCGATGAATCACCCCTTGTTGATGCAAGGCATCCAATGCCAAAGCGGTCGCCCCTAAAATGCCCAACACGCGACGGGGTTCAAACGGCTCCGTCTGATTGCGTAACAGTGATTCAAGACTGTGGCCTGAAATATATTCCATCACGATGAATAGGCCTTGCTCGTTGTCAATGAGTTCATGAATGGCGACAAGGTGATCGCTACTATCTGAAATTTGGCGTTGAATTTTAGATTCCGCCACAAATCGCTTTCGCAATGGTTCGTCGTCGAGGTCGATGGTATCGGGGCGTAGTTGTTTGATCGCGACGGTACGTCCCAGTAGCGAATCGAGAGCTTTCCAGACCACGGCTGTACCGCCAGCACCGATCTGTTTCTCAATGCGATATTTGCCACCAAGACTATCGCCAGGCGTCAGGCCACCAAAGGTAACAGGGTTGTCAGATCCACCGGTCATAATCGCTCCAAGGGGTTGTAAAAGTCCGGCGGCTGCGTCGGACGCGCGGGCAGCTCCGTTGAAATACCATGATTCATCAAGGTGTAATGGGCGTGAACTTCAGTTTGACGTGCATCGCCATGATCGGCAAAAAGACGCCACACATAAGCCACCGATAGGTTCAGTTGATGCTTCACTCGAACGGTGATCGGTTCGCGTGGACCAAACAGATACGTTTCATCGTCAGTCAGTTCCTGCCATTGTAAATCCGCATCAGGGTTCGTGGTGACGCGAACCAACGTGACGGATGTATGACGGTCCGCATAGGCAAAACGCTGGGCTAAAAGATTGTCGATCCAAGGGGGAGCCTCGCGGCCAAAAGATTCGTAATACAACCCAAACCCTTCGACCAACGCATCACTCTGCTCTGTGGGCGTGTCGTCAAGACGACCCGCCGCAGGCAACAACGCCATCACCGCAGCTTGACGAATGTGTTCAAGTTTCCAACCATCGATCAAGGCAATCCGATTCCGCTCTTCGCCTGTGTCTGGCACATTTTGACCCAGCGTGACCACTGCACTTCGCACAGCGGCAAAAGCTGCATAATGCACAAACAAACGCCCCCCCATCACCAAGGTTGTTTGCGTTAATGTCAACGTACAAAACAACAGAATCGGGATAATCAACATAAATTCCATCGTGGCTGAACCCGATGTTGAACGTGTAAAGGAAGACCTCAAAGAGAGCTTCGGCAAACGAGACAAGGCCACAAAACACAAGCCCAGCCCCAAAAAGCAAAGCAGACCCACTGCCATGAGCCACCACATGGCGGGTGCGATCAAAGCTGACTGCCACCAGGGCAGTAGCGGTGTGGGATTCATTGGGATGGTTAACATACAGATCACCCCCATGGCATGGGTATATGCAAGATAAATTCCATGCCGCTTATGATACCGCCAATACACAAGGCCACCGCGAACGGAACCGGCGGACTATCTCGAGGCATGACAGGAGCCACCTTGGCGCGAAAGCTCAGCATTGCACTGAATACACGCATCAAAGTCCGAACAAAAATGCGATGGCGAATCATCAGGCCCAACGCCATAACCAAAGCCACCGCAAACGCATAAACCAACGTCCCAAGCGCACCTTCCCAACTGGCCATAATGGCGCCAACCGCGGCGGCGAGTTTGACATCGCCTCCACCCATGCCACCAGCAAAAAAAACCACGGCCATGGGAACAAAACCACAAAGCAATCCCAGCCCACTTTGACCAAGTCCCTGGCCAACAGATTCAAATCCACTTTCAAAAAAACGCCGACACTTGCCCATATCAGACCCAGCAGTATTCCCACAAGTGTGAGGCTGTTGGGAATGCGACCTGTCCGCCAATCATAAACCGCTGCGACGATGAGAACCACGCACAGCAAACCAAAACGGACGTATTCGTACAATATCGGCATAAGCATGAAAACGCCCAAGGACAGGCGCCCGGACCCTCTTGTGGGTTAACTATTTCTCCATCATGAAAGTCATTGGGAGCTTAACGCTCAGTGATGACTGGCACAATCCGTCAGACTCATTAACCACCCGTATCAAAGGTGCCGTCATCCGTGGGCAGATCGCTGGAATCGCTTTCGACGGTATCCCAGTTACCTCTGACCATGTCGGTAATTTCTTTTCGATAGAAAAACAAAACCGCAAGCAACGGCAACACAATCGCGCCGATGATCAATAGTTTCTCCAAACCTTCAGCACCCCGATCACAACGATAAAGTCGTTGCGCCCCGGTACTGATCTTTCGGGCAATGCCCCGTATCTGTGCCATCTCAATGCTCCTTTTCAAAACAAAATAAAAATATTCGTGATCATGGCAAAGCCAGTGAGTTCATGGTCACCATCATGCCATAGTAAGCAGTCAAAGTCGCCAAAAGCTTGGTGATGATCCAATAGGCGGGGTAAAGCATCACGCCCAGCAGCAAGGCCCATTCAAGGGTCACGCCGCCGCGAACATCGCTGGCGAGCTTTTGTAATTTTTGGAACATCAAGTGTTTTTTTATTATCCCATGCAGCAACGTGTTATGCAAAAAGTTTTTCCGTCAAAGAGGTCATCACCTTGTGTGGCTCGCCACGTAAAGTCCCCGCCATGGCAGAACGCACACCTGTGGGTTTTAATTGCATTCCTTTTTGACTTTTTTTGTATTGAATCGGGCGAAGGGTGAAAATGTCACGCAATTGATAGCGGCCATCGTCGCCGACGGGGTCAATTTCAGTAATCTGGGTCACCAACCGCCGTCCGCCGATATGCCTGCTCATTTGTACGACCACATCAATGGCAGAAGAGACCTGGGCTCGCAACGCATGCAGCGGCAATTCAACTTTACTCATCAAAGCCATGGTTTCTAGGCGGTTGAGCGCATCGGCGGGATTGTTGGCGTGAAGCGTGCCCATTGATCCGCCGTGGCCTGAGGTCATGGCTTGGATCATGTCTAGAGCTTCACCTCCACGGACTTCGCCGATGATAATTCGGTCGGGTCTTAATCGCAGGCTGGATCGGAACAGGTTGCCGATGGTCACTTCACCGCGGCCGTGGGGGTCGGGCTGGCGAGCTTCAAGGGAAATGACATGATCTTGTTGGAGTTGTAGTTCTGCGGAGTCTTCGATCACGACGATTCTCGCGCCGTCTGGGATATCAGCGGACAGTGCATTGAGCAGTGAGGTTTTGCCTGAGCTTGTCCCCCCTGCTACGAGAATGTTGCGTTCGGCTTTGATGGCGATGTTGAGGTATTCCCTTGCCTCGGCGGTGAGTGTGCCGATGTCCAGCAGGCGGGCCATGTCCAGATTGGCTTTGTTAAATTTACGAATGGTCACGGCCGTTCCAAATCGGGCACAAGGCGACTTGGCCACATGAACACGCGAGCCATCGGGTAATCGTGTATCGACCAACGGCTGCTCGTCGGAGAGACTTTTACCTGTAAATTGAAGAATGTTATTCACCGCAGCTTGATATTGTTCTTCATCGACAAAACGACTGGCAGTGCGATGCAGCTTGCCTTGGGATTCGATGTAAATTTCATCAAACCGATTAATCATTACTTCCGTTACTTCCGGATCATCCAGATAAGAACGAATGGGTGACAGATAATGTCCAATGGTTTGAGAGAAAAGCGTGTGATTACTCATAGTGTTCCCCGATTGTAACCGGTCAGGTCAAAATACTGTAGGTATAAATGAAAGAAGAACCCTCACGGAGGGTTCATTAAGGGCCTCATCAAAAGACCTAATAACACATTTTAGGTAAAATACCCCTGTTTTAGTTTACATTGACCGTTTAACCGCCTATGGTTAAACGAGATGAATGTCTGCTGTCCGGTCAGGACAAAATGACACTATAAAGTAAGCCAACACCGCCACATTGCCGAATTTTTCGGTCAAGTGGTTCGTTTTTATCCGAAGGGTGGAACTTCTATGCAGGCAGATGCAGCACGATTTATTGCAGATGTCAGGCCGGCTCTTGAAGCAGGTGATACCGCAGAATTTGTTAAAAAGATTGAAAAAAACTGGGGACTTGTCCAATTATGTGAAATGCTTGAGCAGGCAAATGTCAATGCTCGCCGCGTCGCTGCGGTGGGCTTGGGGTTTTTAGGGGATCGACAGGTTGAAGCTTGTTTGTTGCGTGCGTTGAAGGATCCGGACCGGGAAGTGACCCAGATGGCAGAGCATGGTCTGTGGTCGGTCTGGTTTCGCCAGAGCACCCCTGCCGCGGCCGGTCCGTTCAAGCGAGGGGTGGATCGCCTCGAAGCCAAATCTTATCGCAATGCGATCGATTGTTTTCGCCAAGCCTCGGTGATCGACCCGAACTTTGCCGAGGCTCACAACCAGCAAGGGATCGCTCACTATTTTCGAGGCGAATGGGAACTCTCATTGCAATCTTGCAAAAAAACGTTGAAGCAAGTGCCGATGCACTTTGGCGCTATCTCAGGGATGGGTCACTGCTACGCCCAACTCGGCGAGTTAAGCAAAGCCCTGCATTCATACCGTCAAGCTTTGAGTATTCATCCAAACATGCTCGCCATTGCCAGTGCCATTGAACAACTCCAGGCCAGCGTCCGGGACATCAACGAAGCCTCAGGCCTCTTTGCCAAAGAAGCGGTTTAGAGCGTGTTATGCACTTTTCTCCAGTATGCTCACGAGCCTCTGCAGCATGAGGATTGTGAACACCAAGACATGCATTCCCGCGAGCGTGGTCGCGAGCCTTTCATAGTCCCTTGCCAGCCGTCTAAAGCGGTTTAACC
>JAJRRC010000109.1 GCA_024279865.1 Planctomycetota bacterium
CGATGATTCCGATGACGACAGCGATGACGATCACTCAGACGACGATTCCGATGACGACAGCGATGACGATCACTCAGACGATGATTCCGATGACGACAGCGATGACGATCACTCAGACGATGACTCCGATGACGACAGCGACGACGATCACTCAGACGATGACTCCGATGACGACAGCGATGACGACCACTCAGACGATGATTCCGATGACGACAGCGATGACGATCACTCAGACGATGATTCCGATGACGACAGCGACGACGATCACTCAGACGATGATTCCGATGACGACAGCGACGACGATCACTCAGACGATGATTCCGATGACGACAGCGATGACGACCACTCAGACGACGATTCCGATGACGACAGCGACGATGACAGCTAAACAACCCTCAACCCAAACACATGTTGTACGCCAGAAGGATGCGGTCAATCGTTTTTACTCGATTCGCCAAAACCTTCTGGCGTATTGCGTTATCAACAATCTTCCCCCTCGTCCCATCTTAAATGCAATGAAAACCCAGCACCTCTAAGACTTCACTGCTATAATACGAATATCAACCAAGGAGTCGCGTTATGGCGTTATATCATTTTCATCGAGTGCTTATCGGAGCGGCCATTCTTTTCGATTTCCTATTTACCTTCTATGCCATTCGGCAATTTAACCTGACCGGCGATTCAATGCAGCTTTGGATGGGTATCATCTCAAGTATCATCACCATTGGACTGGTTGCCTATCTGGTTTACTTCAACCGCAAGCTTGCATTGCTCAACCATATGGTTTCTCACCGAAATGACTGATCGTCTTAATCAACTCAAAAAACTCTATCAAACCGACCCCAACGACTCTTTTTTGACCTACGGCATTGCGCTGGAATACGCCAAAACCGACGACATTGAAGAAGCCATCCAATGGCTAGACAAAACACTCAGTCTCAATGCAGACGACTGCTATAGCTATTTCCAAAAAGGCAAAATGCTCTGTGAACTGGGGGAAGACCAACAGGCCATCCAAATCCTTCAAACAGGCATCACCACGGCCGACCGACTCGGCGAAGCCAAAGCTTCCAGCGAACTACGAGAGTTGCTGGCCTCCATCGAAGACGCATAGATCAAGCTATCAGTTGTCAGTTGTCAGTAAGAAAAGAAGATTGCAATCGCAATGCCTGTGATAGCGTGGTTGCGTTTTCTTTAACGCCGAGCCCTGGAGTCTACTGAAGGGCTTAATTCCGAATATCATCCACGACCAAGGGCAAGGAGCATCCCAAAAAAGTTGCCAGACGGATTGGGAAAAACCCAATAAAAACTTCCGGGGGCCGGGGGGAACTTCCGGGGGGGGTTATTGGGTTCGGTGGTAGGTATTGAATGATGACACTGCAGCACTGACTTTGATGGCTTCATCAATGTCTTCATGGGTCAATCCCAGAGCCAGGGCTTTTTTGACGTGTCCGCCGGTGCATTTGAGGCAGCCGTTGATATTGGAAACGACGATATTGATCAATTCCACGGTGGTATCGTCAAGACTGGTTTTTTGAAAGGCATGGGCTCGCAGGCCAGGGGTCATGCCTTCAAAATGGCTATCACCGGCAAGGTCTTTGAATTTGTAGTAGGTGTTGTACATGGCACAGGTGGCGGTGACCGCGAGAACTTCCACCATTTCCTGTTCTGTGAGATGTTCATTGGCAACGATTTTTTTTGCATGGGATCGCACACAATGGGCACAGTTCATCGCACTGGACGTAGCGAGGACGACCGCAAAGCGATTTTTGGCGGTGAGTTTGCCTGCTCCATCGTAAATAAACTTACGGGCGTTCATGTAGCTATCTTGCAGATAAGATTCAACGTGTCCCATCATTTGATACGCCATGGGCACTTCACCGTTGCCGATGGTTTGAGCGATACGGTCATATATTTTTTGGACACCTTGGGTCGCTTGGTCGGGGGTGACTGCTGGGGTAACGGGCATGGGATGATCCTTTTGTAAGTGAGAACAAAGCGTATCAAGGCCGTACTGTATCCTGAACCGGTGAAATTGAAAAATAAGTTTATCTTGTAGAGCCGTCTCAAATAAGAGTCTGGGTCAAGGAATTCTCATTTGGGGGTCATTTTTTTTCAGGCAGCCTGTCGCAGAGAGCGATGGTAGACCACCATGCGATTTTTGCCTTGAGCTTTGGCGCGGTACAAGGCTTGGTCAGCAAGTGAGAGTAGATCCGCTGGCGTGGCTGCGGCAGACTGGGTCAAGCACGCCAAGCCTAGACTCATCGTCACCGGCGCAGGTCCTGAGCCGATTCCGGGAAGTATTTGCCGAGCTTGCATTGCAAAGGCCTGTTGCACACGCCTTGCCACACCCGCGGCCGTCTCCCAAGAAGCATCAGGCAATAGCAAAATAAACTCATCACCGCCGAGCCGTCCCGCCAAGTCCCCTGCTCGACAAGCCGAGGCCAAGACCTTCGCGCAACGGACAAGCAATTCGTCACCTTTGGGATGCCCCATGGAGTCATTGAATTGCTTAAAGCCATCTAGGTCAATCATCACACAAGCAAGGTTCTCCCCTTTGCGTTGGGCATTGGCAAAACGTCTATTGAGTGATTGGTCAAAGGCTCGCCGATTGGCCAAACCTGTCAGTGGGTCCGTGGCTGCGACGGTTCGCAACTGTTTCACCACTTGGGCCAATTCATGGGTTCTTTGTTCTACTTTTTCTTCGAGATTGGCATTGGCGTGCATCAATTCATCGTTGGATCGCATGAGTCGTTGTTTGGTGGTAATCAGTCTCCGGGCCATCCGGTTGAACGAATCGGCAAGCAAGCCCAGTTCGTCGCCTTGAGACACCACCACGGGCAGCGGCGGTTCGCCTCGCCCCAAACGCTCAGTTGCCATGACAAGGTGACGCATCGGTCGGGTCCATCGCCTCACGCCCCAGATCGATAACAGCCCTGCTACGAAAACGACCAAGCCCGTGCCAGCGAGCTGCGTTGTTCGAACGCCCCCAAGCAATTGTCCCATCTGATGATCTCGCATGGCCAAAACCAAATAGCCTTCAAGCGTACGATTGACCGGAGCGGTGGCTTTGGTATTGGGATTATCTTGGTACAAAGGTGGATTCAAAATCGGCAGTTTATAAACAACCAGTTCATCGAGGTGACCATGATAGACCGGCCGATTCACGTCTAATTGTCCGCTGCGGACCTGATTTTCCAGCCATGTTCGATGTTCTACCCAAGCATCGGGGTCTGCGGTTCGTCGATGCAGCAACTGATGGTTTTCGTCCATCACCACCACAAACGCCAAACGCGGGTCCGCATTGAGCACATCGAGCAAGCGGCCTGATGCTTCTGACAAACTCGCATCGCCACGAGCCACCAAGGCCGCACAAAGCGTTTGGCCCAGCATGCCGACGTTGCGTGCATGATTTTCACTTAATGCCTGCTGGGTCAAACGACCCATCCAGCCTGCGCATAAAAAAGTGGGGACCGCGATAATAACCACTGCCCACACCATCAAACGCCTAGAAAACGTCCACTTCACCATGATCTCTCCTGAGTCAACCTCGGCCGACCTCTGATCAGATAATCGGCCACTTTGAAGGCCAGCTTGATGAGCCCTTGGCCCTCACGGTACACTAATGTTTATGAAACAACGGTTATCGGTCAGCATATTGGGTTTGATCATTTTCACCGCCTGCGGAATCGGGGGATGCGCTGCCGATGCAACCGCCACAAAGGCTTCTTTGGGGGGAGTTTCCGGGGGGGCTTCCGGGGGGGCTTCCGGGGGGGCGAGGCTTTCGCCCAACCCTGTTGAAATTGATGTCAGTGAATATGACAGCATTTTCAAAACAGCCGTCGCAGTTCTCCAGGAACAGGGCTTTGCGATCAGCCATGAAGACTATCGTGGCGGGACACTGGCTTCGAAGCCTTTGATCGCACCTTCGATCCCCGAAGTCTGGCGAAAACAACATTCCTCTGCCCGCCAAGCCTGGGGCAGCACCCTCAACAAACAACGACGGATCATTACCATCGAAATGGTCCCTGATAAAAATGAGCCTGCGGTGAATCCCCAGACCTATTTGCTTCATGTTCAGGTTGTTCTTGAACAGCAGCACAGCCCCCGCCGCCAACTAACGGGGTCCACCTCAGGGCATCGTATTCTGGCATCCTTTACCAAGACCCCCACCCAATTGACCCAGCGTGGCATCGCCGGTTCCTATTGGCAAGCCATCGGCCACGATGTCCCCATGGAGCAGCGTCTGCTTCGCCGCATCGTCAAACAATCCTTGGCGGTGCAATTGGGCGAGGATTCGATTGAACCCACAGATCAAACGAGCCAACCCCCACTAGACGATCTAGAAAAACCCTAAGCCCCCCCGGAAGTTCCCCCCGGCCCCCGGAAGTTTTCACTCCCCCCCCAGAAGCTCCCGGCAACACCCTCAAAATGCCTCTTGAAAATTCAGAAGCGAATCCGGCCCTTCAGCAGACTTCAGGGCTCGGCGTTAAAGAAAACGCAACCACGCCATCATACCCATCCCACTTAAAAACTCGTGCGAATGGAGATTCGCCGAGACTGAATGAGATAAGGCTTGATAAAAATCGCAACGCGTACCTCATAGATGCGATACGTCTCACAGGCATTGCAATTGCAATTTTCTGTTCTTACTGATAACTGATAGCTTCTTAAAACAAATCGACCTCTGCTTTGATCAATGACGCTTCGCGTGCTTTGCGAACCAGTGTTTGAAGAGCTGCTTCGCCTTGTTCACCCAGATGAGCGGTCGTTTGATTCACATACAACTGCACATGCTCCCATAACACTTCCTCGGTAAACTCCTGGGCATAACGAGACATGACCGGCAAAGCCATCTGCGGGGTTGCTTGGGCCATCTGCAATGATTGCGCGACCGCATCCGTGATCGAGGCAAGTTTTTGAGGGCCTAGGGATCGCTTGGCAATCAGGCCACCCAACGGCAACGGCTCATTGGTGTCCTGTTCCCAGCACTGACCGAGATCCTTGGCAAGATGCAACCCTGCCTGTTCATAAGTAAAACGCCCCTCATGAATCACCACGCCATAACCAGGCGACTCTTTGAGCCTGGGCATGATGTCACTAAAGACTGTCTGCTGAGCAATCGGCCCCTGCGGGCAATACAAGCGGTACAAAAGCGATGCAGTCGTCCAACGCCCCGGACACCAGACCGTGTCCCCCTCCCGTGGCTGCCGCTTGGCCAACGATTCATCCGAAGCCAACAACAACGGCCCCACGCCAAACCCCAACGCAGCCCCCACAGGCAACACACAATACGCCTCCGCCAAATGCAACGCCGCATGAAAGCTGACTTTTGCCACGTCATAATACCCCGCAGCAGCCTGGTCATTAAGCGTCTGAATATCCTCTAGCTCAAAGGACATTCCCAATACATCAGGAACCAAACCCTCTAACAACGCTGCAAAGGTAAACGTGTCATTGGGACAGGTGGAAATCCCCACGCGTAAAGGTTCATTGGTCATGCCCCCACCGCTACTTTCATGGCCTGACACAAGGCCTGCATCGCAAGGTCCATTTGCCAATGGGCATGATCCCGGTCCCCCACCACATTGCAAGCCCCCCGCACACAAGCAAACGGAACACCCACTTGCCGGGCAGCCAATGCCACCGCAAACGTTTCCATGTCCTCTGCCAAGCAATGCGAAAAATCGTTGTGACGTTGCTTGGCCATGGCTAGGTTTTCAGATGCTGCGTGGACGGTCAACATGCCCCCTGAACAAGTCTGAGGCAAGTCCAGCTTCCATGTGGGTTTTAACGTGAGCGGACGATTGAGCATGGTTGCCAAGTTCGCGTTGAGGCCTGGCAATTCAAACGTTGTTCCCACAAACGCTTCACCAATGGGAAGCTGCTCCGTGCTAAAACTGCCACACAAGCCCACGAGCAAACAGCGGTCGTACGCATGGGCTGTCAAACATGCCATCGCGCCCACGGCCGCATCCACGGGACCTAGCCCGCAGACGTGCAGATCACCATCGTAACCAGCGTCAATGAGCTTGGCACGTTCTGACTGTGTTGGAATTAAAATCAGTGTACGCATTGTCTATTTGCTGTGAATCAAATCCAAAACGCGAATCACCTCAGCCACGCTCCACGCCTGTGCCATGCACCCCACCGCACGGTGCGGGTAAGCGGCTTCATGGATTTCATGCAACTGACCGAGCCCACGATCTCGCATCTCATTTAAGAGCGGCATCATCACGCCAAGAGCCTCCGTTTTTGACTCCTCGCTGAATTTACCTGCACGCAAAACACCTTCAGCATAAGGACCAATAAGCCAAGGCCAAACCGTCCCTTGATGGTAAGCTTTGTCACGATCAAAACCGTTGCCCGAATAAAATGGATGGTAATGCGGGTCCGACTCAGGCAACGTTCGCAACCCATAATCCGTCAAGAGTTGATCTTTCACGGTTTTAAGCACATGGCGTTGTTTGGTCTGAGGCAACGGCGAAAACGGCAAACTCACCGTAAAAATCTGATTGGGACGAATCGCGCGATCTGCATGTTCCTGGTCGCCGTCATCCGTCTGCCACACATGATCCCGCAAACAACGACGTTCGTCATCCCAGAATGTTTTCACAAACGCACGCTTAATTCGCTGGGTCAATTTGGTAAAATGGTTCGCAGCCTGCTTGTCTGAATCCTTCAAACGCTCGGCCGTCTGAGCCAACGCACAATACCACAACGCATTGATCTCCACGGCCTTGCCCTGACGGGGGGTAAAAACCACGTCATCACACTTGGCATCCATCCAAGTCAGTTGTGTGCGATCATTGCCCGCATAGATCATCCCATCACCAGCCATCCGCACATCATGGCCCGCGCCACGAATGTAACCTTCAATAATCTGGCGAACTGCCGCTTCGAGCCAGTCACGCCAAGCGTCCTGGTCCCCCGTTGCGTCCATGTACGCATGGGCAGCCCGCACAAACCACAAGCTCGCATCCACGCTGTTGTAGTGAGCAGCGTCAGCATTTTTGTCATAGTCATCAAAACGATTGGGAACCAACCCATGACGAATCACCGAAGCAAAAGCAGCTAGGGTATCTCTTGCTTCATCATGACGACCCGTGCAAAGTAGCAACCCAGGCAACGCAATAAACGTATCGCGCCCCCAATCAGCAAACCAGGGATAGCCCGCCAAAATGGTGCTTAATGTGCGATCCCCCACCGTTCGCTTCACGACAAAATCGTCGGCTGCAATGGCGAGTAGCTCTGCGTCATCTCCCGCAAATTTTTCTAATGCGTCGCACATCGGTTGCAAATGGGTCGCCCGCTCCACAGGCCGTGGCGATTGGTCTTCTTTCACCCGGACTTGGACCTGGACCTCTACCATCGCGGATTGACCGGGGTTGATCGCCGTTTCAAAATAGCCAGGCAAAAAGTAATCTTCTTTGTGATCCTGCCCCCGCTCAGCATCCGCAGGATAGCTCACGCCAAACCACCAATCCGGATCATACGCAAAGGTACTGCCTAGACATTTGATCTGTACCCCTGGAAAGTCCACGCCATGACGGTCGATCTGTATCTGATCGACTCCCGCATCAATTCCAAAATCATCCGCCCGTTGATACAGGCTATGAAAATCTCGCAGTGTCAGCATCGGCTGCACGCGCAACACAGCTGACTCATCAGCCATCAGCCCGGACACTTGATATTGCACGGTGGCAGCCTGTTCATTTTGATGCAAGATTAATTCTCGGATGAACTGGATATGTTTAAAAACATAGACCCAGCGAATGGTCAAGCCCCGATCAAACCGTCGCAGCAGCAAATTGCCTTGCGGTGCTTGGATCAGTTGTCCATCGTCTTGTTGAAAGTGGCAACTGCTCCATTCGATGGTTTGTGTACCCGCGGGGCTGGTCAATACCAACTGTTCAAACATTTGGTTCAAAGCCACCATGCGTCCCACCGGAGGCTGGACGGCTGCGACGAACAGGCCATGGTATCGACGGGTGTTGATTGCGGGCAGGGTTCCCATCGCATAGGCCCCTGTGCCGTTGGTCAATAACCATTCACGGCCGAGGTGTTCAAGTTCATCATCCGCAAGATTCACGGTATGGGTATGCCATTGTTCGTTCATGCCCGCAGTTTAACATGGATCGACAGCCGGATGCAGGCAAGGATAATGTAATCGAAAAAGCACTCGAAAAATACCCCGATGCGTTGCCGAGACACTGCATACAAGAAAAAAAATAAACATTCCTCTTTTTTTCTTGACTTTGGCCGTTCAAAAGCGTCATCACAATTGATAACGCTAATTGAATTCATCACAACGCCTTCGAAAAGCACCTGCTATTCACACATGAAATTCGAGAAAAAAATTTAGCACGTCACTTTGTCCAGGGTTTGGTGTTGTGTTGACCCTCGCGTGACTACTCCGCTAGTTCGGTCTTTTCTTCGAGGGTGCGGAGGATGGTTTCGGTGGCCTGGGCATTGTATTTCCAGTCATCTAAAACCAGACATCCGGTTTTATCTTCGTGTTTGTAATGCACGACCACAATGCCCTTTTTTTGCCAACGTTTTTTGTCGATCCGAGTGATCGAGGCATACGGAATATTCAACCCAGTGCTGGTTTGAATCCCCGTGTCGTCACAGGCGGTCCATCGGCCGACTGAGCGAAAAGAAATCAACGAAAACAACAGACCCAACGGCAAGGCAGCTAAGCCTAAGATTCGCTGAAGCAAAATATCCGATTGAGATTTGGGAGCTTCAGGCGTTACCGGCCAACCCTGAGCCAAAGCATGGTCGGGCCATTGATCGACACGGTTTTCCTGTTGAAAAACCTGGTAAGCCAGGGCAATATGACGTTGTCGGGGGTAACTGACAAAGCCGTCATAGCTAAACCATGCGCTGCCGATAAGCGTGATGACAGCGACCACGATCACACGAGCAAGATAACCCGGACTCATCGTAGCTCGCGTTGGTGTCATAGAGTATCGCTTTCCAGTTTGAGAAATTTTACAGTCCGAGTGCTTTGGCCATGACTGAGCCGAGGTCTGCGGGACTTTCAGCGATGTGGCATCCTGCTTCACGCAGAGCTTCGATTTTGGATTCTGCTCCACCTTCGCCACCTGAGATGATTGCCCCAGCATGTCCCATACGTCGGCCTGGAGGCGCGGTACGGCCGGCAATGAAGGCTGTGACCGGTTTGTTGATATTGGCTTTGATGTGGGCTGCTGCTGCTTCTTCGTCTGTGCCACCGATTTCGCCGATCATGACAATGCCATCAGTTTCGGAATCTGCGTTGAACAGGTCCAAGCAGTCGATGAAGTTGAGACCTCGCACGGGATCGCCGCCGATGCCCACACAAGTGGTCTGGCCGATGTTGCGTTCACTGCACTGCCAGACTGCTTCGTAGGTCAGGGTACCTGAGCGGCTGATAATGCCGACGGCTTTGCCTGTGGAAGCTTCTGAGGCTGGCATGTGGATGTAGCCAGGCATGATGCCGATCTTGCAACCTCCTGGGGTGATGATGCCTGGACAGTTTGGCCCGATGAGGCTGACATCTGCATAGCGGCTGCTATCGAGAGCGCGACGCACACGGGTCATGTCCAAGACGGGAACGCCTTCGGTGATCGCGACGACGACTTTGATACCTGCGTCGGCCGCTTCGAGTATTGCGTCGGCTGCAAACGGCGGCGGGACGAAGATCATCGATGCTGAGGCACCGGTGGCTTCGACGGCTTCTGCGACGGTGTTAAAGATCGGCAAGCCGTTGGCATCGGTTTGTCCACCTTTGCCGGGCGTGACGCCTCCGACCATCTGTGTGCCGTATTCGAGGCAGCCTTTGGTATGGAATGCACCTGCCGAGCCGGTAATGCCTTGGCAGATAACTTTTGTGTTTTTGTTGATAAGTATGCTCATAGTGGCCGTTAGGATAGCCTCAAATGCTGTCTGGGACAAAAAGCAAAAAATAATGAGGGGTTGGGATTGCCAAGTCAATCAAAAGATTATAGTATCTTTTGTTGTACTCCCGCACCTCTTTAAGTAAAGGTTACCTGCCATGTCTCACACTGATACCAGCACTCTTGATGCCAATGAAGCTGTTGCTTACGTTGCCCACCGCACCAACGAAGTCGTTGCGTTGTATCCAATTACCCCTTCTTCGCCGATGGGTGAGTTCATTGATGAATGGGCCATGCGTGGCAAGACCAATCTTTGGGGTGGCATTCCGCGAATCGAGCAGATGCAGTCTGAAGGCGGGGCCATTGGCGCTGCTCACGGAGCTTTGCAGGCGGGAGCTTTGACGACAACTTTTACAGCTTCTCAGGGCTTGCTCCTGATGATTCCTAATATGTACAAGATTGCGGGCGAATTGACACCTTTTTGCATGCATGTGGCAGCAAGATCTTTGGCGACCCATGCGTTGTCGATTTTCGGAGATCATTCAGACGTGATGGCTTGTCGTGGGACGGGCTTTGCGATGCTTTGCTCGGCAAGTGTTCAGGAAGCTCATGACATGGCGTGCATTGCTCAGGCGGCGACGCTTGAATCACGTGTGCCGTTCATGCACTTTTTCGATGGTTTTCGTACGTCTCACGAAGTAGCCAAGATTCACATGCTCTCTGATGCTGTCTTGCGTCAGATGATGGATGATGATCTGGTGGCAGCCCATCGCGCTCGAGCACTCACGCCTGATCGGCCGATGCTTCGAGGCACTGCTCAGAACCCTGACACTTTTTTCCAAGCCCGTGAAGCTTGCAATCCCTATCACCTGGCCACGCCAAACATTGTGCAACGGTTGATGGTTCGTTTTGAAGAGCTGACCGGCCGTCAATATCACCTGTTTGATTATGTGGGACATCCTGAAGCTGAACGCGTGTTGATTCTGATGGGGTCAGGCACACAAACGGCAGACCAGACAGCCCAGCGTATGTGGGAACGTTCGGGCGAAAAAGTCGGCGTGTTGAAGATCCGCCTCGTGCGACCGTTTTCGATCAAAGACTTTGTTCGGATATTGCCTGCCACCACTGAAAAAATCGCGGTTCTCGATCGCACCAAAGACCCAGGTTCCGTGGGCGAACCTTTGTATCTGGACGTGGTCAGTGCGTTGCGAGAAGCTCAGGATCAAGGCATCTTGCCTTTCAAAAACGACCCTGTCGTCGTGGGCGGACGTTACGGCTTATCTTCCAAAGAATTCACCCCTGCCATGATCCATGGCATTTATGAAGAACTGAAAAAAGACAAACCCAAAAACCATTTCACCATCGGCATTCACGACGATTTAACCAATACGTCACTGGCCTATGATGAAAACTTTAATGTTGAATCCGATGACATCGTCAAAGCGGTCTTCTTTGGCCTCGGTGCTGACGGGACCGTCGGAGCCAATAAAAACTCCATTAAAATCATCGGCGAAAGTACCAACAACTACGCACAGGGCTATTTTGTGTATGACTCCAAAAAATCTGGAGCCATGACCATCTCCCATCTGCGATTTGGACCTCGCCCCATCCGTTCGTCCTATCTGATTACCAAAGCGGATTTCGTAGCTTGCCACCAATTCACGTTTATGGAAAAAACCGATGTGCTGGATATGGCCGCCCCCGGCGCGACCTTTCTGCTCAACGCACCGTATTCTGTTGATGAAATCTGGGACCACCTTCCCCGCGAAGCCCAGCAACAAATCATTGATAAAAAACTCAAATGCTTTGTCATTGACGCCAACTCCGTCGCCAAAGCCACAGGCATGGGTAGCCGCATCAACACGGTGATGCAGGCATGCTTCTTTGCCCTCTCAGGTGTGCTGCCTCGGGACGAAGCCCTTGAGCAAATCAAAAACGCCATTAAGAAAACCTATAGCAAAAAGGGCGAAGAAATCGTCCGTCGCAACTTCGCGGCCGTGGACGAAGCCATTGTCCATATGCACGAAATTCCCATCCCCACAGAAGTCACCGCCACAGAATCAGTGCATCTATCAGTCTCTGATTCTGCACCGAGCTTTGTCAAGGAAGTCACCGCCCTGATGATGGCTGGCAAGGGCGATCAACTGCCCGTCAGCGTCTTCCCACCCGATGGCACGTGGCCCCTGTCCACCTGTCAATATGAAAAACGGAACATTGCGGACACCATTCCCATCTGGGACCCCAAGGTCTGTATCCAATGCAACAAATGCGCGTTGGTCTGCCCCCATGCTGCCATTCGTACCAAGGTTTCTGAAGAAACAGACTTGGCGGACGCACCGGACGCTTACCAGACCATGGACTACAAGGCCAAGGATTTCCGTGGCATGAAGTACACCGTGCAAGTTGCCCCTGAAGACTGCACAGGCTGCGGCGTTTGTGTCATGGCTTGCCCGGCCAAGAACAAAGCAGAGCCCAAACTCAAAGCCATCAACATGCAACCCCAACGAGAACATCGTGATGTTGAGCGCGAAAACTATGACTTCTTCCTGAACCTACCTGAAATGGATCGCGCCAAAGTGGCGCGTCTGGATGTCAAGGGGTCACAGCTTCTTGAACCTTTGTTTGAATACTCGGGCGCTTGTGCCGGCTGCGGCGAAACGCCTTACGTCAAACTCATGACCCAGCTCTTTGGCGACCGACAAATCATCGCCAATGCCACGGGCTGCTCCTCAATCTATGGCGGCAACTTGCCCACAACCCCCTACTGCACCAACAGTGACGGCCGAGGCCCTGCATGGTCCAACTCACTGTTCGAAGACAACGCAGAATTCGGTCTGGGCATGCGACTGGCAGTCGACTCTCATCAAGCCATCGCAACCCGATTGATCAAACAACTAGCCCCCCAACTAGGCGAGCAACTGGCGAGCGACATTCTCGAAGCAGACCAGACCATCGAATCTGGTATTGATTCACAACGTGAACGAATTGTCATCCTCAAAGACAAACTCAAAACCATGACCACGTCTGAAGCTCGACATCTCGAACAACTCGCTGACTACCTCGTCAAGAAAAGTGTTTGGATCCTCGGCGGCGACGGCTGGGCATATGACATCGGCTACGGCGGACTGGATCATGTTCTCTCCACCACCCATGATGTCAACATCCTTGTCATGGACACCGAAGTCTACTCCAACACCGGCGGACAAGCTTCCAAAGCAACTCCACTGGGCGCAGCAGCCAAATTCCAGGCAGCAGGCAAAGAAGTCCATAAAAAAGACCTTGGCTTGATGGCCATGAGCTACAACCATGCGTATGTTGCCTCGATTGCCATGGGCGCTAAGGACAACCACACCGTCCGGGTCTTCCGCGAAGCAGAAAGCTATCCTGGACCTTCGATCATCATTGCCTACAGCCATTGCATCGCCCACGGCTACGATATGATCAACGGGCTAGACCAACAAAAACGAGCGGTGGATGCAGGCATCTGGCCGTTGTATCGCTATGACCCTCGCTTGATCGAAGAAGGCAAGCCGCCGTTGCAATTGGATTCCAAACCTGCAAGTATTCCCGTCATGGACTACATGCAAAATGAAACCCGTTTCCGTATGGTGCAAAAAATGGACCCTGCACGCTTTGATCGTCTAGCCAAACAGGCGCAAAAACAGACTACCCAACGCGTCAGCATGTACCAGCAATTGGCCCAACTCACCTTGTCCTCCAAAAGCAACAGCCAACAAAACTGATACGAACGCATTGCATGAATGAAATGACTAAAAAAAAACCGGAGTCCCCGCTATGAATCTTAAAACACAATACATGGGCATTGACCTACCTCATCCACTGATTGCTGGTGCTTCGCCCCTCACCGACAGTGTGGACAATGCCAAGCAACTCGAAGACGCTGGCATCGCCATGATCTGTATGCCTTCGCTGTTTGAAGAACAGATTCTTCGTGATCAAATGCAAACGCATTTCGCCTATGAAGAACCTGCTGAATCGTTTGCCGAGGCTTTAACGTACATGCCTGCCCCCGAAGATTTCCGGACAGGACCCGAAGAATACCTTCAGAAAATCGCGGATATCAAGGATGCTGTCAATGTGCCTGTGGCCGCTTCACTCAACGGCTATTCTCCCGGTGGATGGTTGCGATTTGCCAAACTCATTGAAGAAGCCGGCGCGGATGCTTTGGAATTAAACGTCTACGATTTGCCGACCGACCCGACGATCAGTGGCCAGGAAATTGAACAACGCACCATTAAAATGGTAGAACAGGTTTGTGACAAGGTGGACATCCCCGTGACCGTCAAGCTGTCGCCGTTTTACGCATCACCCGCACACCTAGCCCAACAACTCGTCGGAGCCGGTGCAGAAGGATTGGTCATTTTCAATCGCTTTTACCAAGCGGACATTGACACCGAAGAACTCCAGGCCATCCCTTATGCGATGCTCAGCACCTCGAGCGATCTTTTACTACGTCTGCGATGGCTCGCCATTCTTTCAGGCCAAATCAATGCGTCATTGGCCGTGACCGGCGGCGTGCATACTTCACTGGACGTTGTAAAGTCCATTATGTGCGGCGCTCATGTGACCCAATTGGTTTCCTGCCTCTTGCAGTGTGGTCCAAGCCATGTCACCAACCTGCTCAAAGAGGTCACCCTTTGGCTTGAAGAACATGAGTATGAATCCCTCCACCAAATGCAAGGCAGCATGAACCTCCAACGATGCCCAGACCCCAGCGCCTATGAACGCGCCAACTACATGCAGGTCCTTCAAAGCTGGACGATGGATTAAACATCAGCGAGCTTGGGGCCTGATCCATTACGTGCATTTTGAATCATTTTACTGTGATTGGCTATGATATCTAGCCATGCTGTTAATTGGTGCAACTTCGATTGTGGGCTTTGCGATGACCCGCTGCGTCTCCCCGCAGCGAATGACGGCTGTTTGTCCAGCGGTGGGCCGGGGGGGCCGGGGGAACCGGGGGAACCGGGGGGGCCGGGGGGGCCGGGGGGGCCGGGGGTCCATCCCGCCTACCTGGCGAGCGGTGGACCTTGAATCCGATGCTGCCATCAAACAGTTGCTCCATGAGACCTCACCCTCCACGGTGATTTATGCTCATGCGGTTTGCAACGTGTCCAAATGTGAAGCCTCCCCCCAATGGACCCACCAGGTCAACGTTCAAAACCTTCAGCGGGTTATTGATCTGATTCCTCAGACAACGAGGCTGATCTATCTTTCGAGCGATCATGTTTTTGGACATGATGGGGTTTACGATGAAACGTCCCCCCCCTGCCCCATTAGCGTTTATGGGCATTCGCGTGTGGCAGCGGAGCAGTTGGTCTTGACCCGTAATCACAACAGTCTGGTCGTACGGGCAGGTCTGGCATTGGGGCCGTCCCATCAGGGGAAAACGGGGCATTTGGATTGGCTGCGTTATCGCCTTGGCCGTCAGTTGCCGGTGAGTTTGATTGCTGATGAAGCACGAACACTGGTTCGGGCCGATGAGGTGGCGATGCAGCTATTAGGGTTGTCGGATTCTTCTCAGACAGGTCTTGTGCATTTGGTGAGTGATACGTTTATGGATCGTTTGTCATTGGGGACTCATTTGTGTGAAGCGATGAACTTGCCTTCTGAATTTAAAACGGAAACGCGAAGCGACCAGTCCTATCCGCATCTGGGACGAATTCAACTCCGTACGATTCATTCGAATGCTCAACTACAATGTCCACTTCAAACGCAAGTGGAGCAAAGCTAACCATGGCTATTCATGTTGCCATTCTTTATCGTCCGTATATTGAGATGATTCTTGGGGGCCGCAAGACTATTGAAAGTCGCCTCACGATTAATGCGTGTCCGCCTTACGGCCAGATCAAGCTAGGCGAGCGAATTTTCTTCAAAGCCTCGGGCGGCCACTTCATGGCCACCGCAATCGCTCAGAAAATTGAATTTTTTAACAAGCTCTATCCCCAAGCAGTCAAACAGTTGTATCGCCAATTCAATGATCGCGTGTGCGGCGAGCCTGAGTATTGGGATCGAAAACGTACCGCTCGTCATGCGACCTTTATCACACTTGAACAAGTGCGACCCTCAGCGGTGGGACCAAAAATGAAACCTTCTCAAGGTGCTGCCTGGTTCGTGATGCCCAATCAAAAAGGGCTCCCCTTGCCATTGACTTATAAGCTGACCGCCGGTGCGATGCGTAATCACTATGTGCGACTTCTGAGCCATCGAAAGAAGCCGATGACCCTGCTATTGCCCGATCAAACCACGGTCCAAACCGAGATCACCCCGTTGGGATTGATGCGTTGGCGAGGCTGGCGGGGTTATTTCCAAAGCCAGGATTTATCCCTTGGCGACGAGGTGCGTTTTGAGCCTTTGGGTTCAGAACGGTATCGTGTTCACTTTCACAAACAGGTTGCGACGATTTTATGATTGATTTAAAAAGTTATATCACCGATGCCGACTTAGAGACACTTGTCCGATGCGCCAAGCGTGAGGACATGGGTGAGCCTAGTCGGGATGTCACCAGCGAGATGTTTATTGGTGCGTCCCGTCAAGGTGAAGCCGTCTTTCGCGTTCGCCGGGGGGGTCGGTTGTGTGGCAACGCGCTTCTCCCCAAAATTGCAGAAGTGTATGATCCTTCCTTGCGTTTGGATCAGATGTTGCCTGATGGTGCCACATTGCCGCCAAACGATCCCATTGCGCGGGTGACGGGTTGCATGCGAAGTATTCTTGCTTTTGAACGGGTGGCGTTGAATTTCCTGACCCATCTCTCAGGCATCGCCACGTTCACGGATCAGTTTGTTCAGGCTGCGGGTCGACCGATCATTTACGACACGCGTAAAACCATTCCCGGTTTGCGAGGCTTGGCCAAGTATGCCGTCGCCTGTGGCAATGGAAAAAATCATCGCATTGGCTTGTATGACGCGATCTTGGTCAAAGACAATCACTTGGCCCACTTGCCTGACGATCACTTGGCCAAGGTGATTGCCCAGGTGCGTCAAGCGAACAATGCGACCCTTCAATTTATCGAAGTTGAAGTGGATACGCTTGAACAATTAAAACAGGTCTTGCCTTGTGGCCCTGATCTGGTCTTGCTGGACAACATGGATACGGACACGCTTTGCCTGGCGGTGGCGATTCGCAATGAACAAGCTCCGACAGTCGAGCTTGAAGCGTCCGGCGGGGTGGACATGACCACCGTCGCTCAAATTTCCCGCACAGGCGTAGACCGCATTGCCATTGGCGCGATTACCCACTCTGCCCCGGCCCTTGACATTGGATTGGATATCGACCCATCGTAACTTTGCCGTTGGACATACTGGTATTGGAGCACCTGCTGTGTGCCAGATCGCCGTTGACGTTGACTGCGTTGGGGCAGATGCTCACGCAACCGACCTCAATGATCCTGCAAAGCCTTGACCGTCTGCGTCAAGCAGGTTGTGAAATTGAACAGCAGCCTGCATTGGGCTTGCAGCTTGACCACGCCGGGCTAGGTGTCTGGTCCGATTATCTTCAACGCCACACCCCCCTACTGGAAGTCTATCAACAAATCGGTAGTACCCAAGACGCGCTGCGACGACTGATTGAATCCGTAGGCATACAGGCTGATGGCGCGGTGACCATCGCGGATATTCAAACGGCTGGCCGAGGCAGGCTTGGTCGTAGCTGGATTGCTCCCCCCGGAAGTTGTCTTTTGTTTAGTCGGGCGTGGGTGGGTCGGGCTTCGGATATTGCGAGCACGATTAACCGTTTGACTTTCAGCACGGCCGTGGCGGTGGCGGTGGGCATTGAACAGGTCACGGGGCCGAACCTTCACATCAATATCAAATGGCCTAATGATCTACTCATCGACGGCCGCAAGCTCGCGGGCATTCTCGTGGAAACGGTCAACCTTGGACAAGGTCAATTGGCCGCGATGATCGGGGTCGGCATCAATATTAACATCAGGCCAGAAGACCTCACCTTAGACATTCCATCAGACGTGGCAGACCAGCTGACCAGCCTGTTTATGTGCGGCCAATCGGTGGACCGGTTACAAGTGCTTGACTCCGTTTTGCAACAAATGAACGTGATTTACCAGGCAACCGACTTATCAACCGTGCTAGATGAATGGCGACAACGAAGCCAACTCATTGGCCAAGAAGTCCGACTCCAAAACAACGGCCAACTCTATGAAGGCCAAGTCGTCGACCTAGACCTTGACGAAGGACTCATCCTTCGCACCGAAACAGGCACGCTGGTTCACTTGCCCGCGGCAACGACGACGATTGTGTAACGAAGCACGAACGTTGCTTTTCTCGTGGTTTATTTATCTATCGCGTCTCGTAAGAATCACCCACCCCCCGGAAGTTCCCCCTGAAAATTCCCTCCCTGGAAGTTTTTATTGGGTTTTCCTCAAGTCGTCTGGCAACTTTTTTGAGATGCTCCTTGCCTTCGGTCGTGGGTGATATTCAGAATCCGGCCCTTCAGCAGACTTCAGGGCTCGGCGTTAAAGAAAACGCAACCACGCCATCATATACATCCCACTTAAAAACTCGTGCGAATGGAGATTCGCCGAGACTGAATGAGATAAGGCTTGATAAAAATCGCAACGCAAATTTCTGCTCTGACTGATAGCTGATCACTGACAACTGATGACTTGAAACCTATTTCAGCGCCCGACCCAGTTGGCGGATTGCCTGGCGGATGCGGTGTTCATTTTCCACCAATGCCATGCGTACATAGCCTTCGCCCAATGCGCCAAAAGCAGCACCGGGGGTCATGGCGACTTCTGCCTCTTCCACCATCGCCATGCAGAAATCCTGTGAGCTATGGTTGTATCGGGCCAAATGCCTTGGGGCAACTTTAGCCCAGACGAACATGGTTCCATTGGGGGAACCGACATCCCAGCCCAATCGTCGCAAGCCTCGGACCATGACATCGCGACGCTCTTGATAGATCAAGGCTTGTTTCTCGACGTGCTTGTCCCCTTCGCGCATGGCGAGGATGGCTGCGATCTGGACCGCTTGAAAAATGCCATAGTCGTAATAGCCCTTGAGCGTACCCAGTGCGTTGACCATCTCGGCATTGCCACAACAAAATCCGATACGCCAGCCAGCCATGTTGTAAGGCTTGCTCAGTGTGGTAAATTCCACGCCATACTCTTTGGCTCCAGCCACTTGGAGATAGCTGGGGGCTTTGTAGCCATCAAAACACGTTTCGCCATAAGCAAAATCGTGCATGATCATGACTTGATGTTCTTGAGCCAAGGCCACGACCTTTTCAAAAAAAGCAGCGTCCACCGTCATGGTCGTTGGGTTGTGGGGGTAATTCAGGATCACCACCTTGGGCTTGGGAGTCAGATGCCTCAGCACATCCTCAACTCGTTTGAGAAACGCATCGTCATTGCCCAAAGGCACCGACACAGTACTCGCCCCTGCAAGAATCACCGCATAGGTATGAATCTGAAAAGCAGGGTCTGCGACAATGGCAATATCCCCAGGCCCAAGCAAGGCCAAACACATATGGCTAAACCCTTCCTTGGAACCAATGGTGGCAATCACCTCGGTCTGAGGGTCCAGTTCAACGCCCCATTTACGCTTGTATTTGTCAGCCATGTCCCGACGCAGATTGCTAATCCCTGCCGAGGCAGAGTAGCGACTGTTTCGTGGATCAAGCACCGCTTCACGAATTTTCTCAATCACCGCGTCCGGCGCAGCATCCTTGGGATTACCCATGTTCAGGTCTATGACATCACCGCCTGCCTGACGTCGTTCGTAAATCAACTGCTTGAGCTGACCAAGGACATAAGGGGGCAAACGGAGTAAACGATTCGCAGGTTCAATATGCATCTCAAATACCAACTTCTCATAAAATCATGGCTTCAATGGCCGAGCCTGATAGACCCATCGGGTATGATAATTCCCGCGATGAAAGTCGTTTGAACGCTTAAAACAAACCGCCACGTACAAAGGGAAACGGGAAAACTCGATTGCGATTGGTATAGTTTACGACGATTCCTCAAACAGGTGTACTCAGCACACTTCAAGCAAGTAATACGTCAGGGCATCGGTGATGGCTTGCCAGGAAGCATCCACGATATTTTCATTCACGCCCACGGTGCTGAAGTATTTGGGCTTTTCGTTGCCTCGGTCGGAAAACTGAGCCAATACCCGCACCTTGGCGGCCGATTCGGCAGTGGGATTCACCACGCGAACTTTGTAGTCACGCAAATGAACATGCTCAATGGCAGGATAATGTTTGAGCAAGCATTGGCGTAATGCGCCGTCTAGGGCATTGACTGGGCCGTCACCTTCTGCGACACAATGCTCGATCTGGCCGTTGACATTGAGCTTGACGATTGCTTCGGTGATCGGGGGCTCACCATTTCGACGAAAAATTACACAACGATAATGTACCAGCTCCCAAAATTGCTTGCGGGTGTTCATTGCTTCGTGCAATAACAATTCAAAGCTGGCCTCAGCCGCTTCAAATTCAAAGCCCTGATGTTCCATCTTCACCACGCGGGCGAGGACTTTTCGTTGCAATTCTTTGTCGTCAGCAATGTTAAATTTCTCACCCAACGTCGCCACGATGTTACTCGCGCCTGAAAGCTCGCTGACTAGGATGCGACGGGTATTGCCCACCGAGTCAGGCGTCACATGTTCATAGCTATGGGAAATCCGCTGAACTGCGTGAACGTGCATTCCGCCTTTGTGAGCAAAAGCGGCCGTCCCCACATAAGGTTGGCCTGAGGGGATGGATTGATTGGCCAATTCATAGACGTACCGGCTGATTTCAGTCAATCGGGCCAATGATCCATCTTGGAGACAGGTATAGCGATCACCCATTTTCAATTGCAGGTTGGCTGCGATGGTGGTCAGGTCCGCGTTGCCGCAACGTTCACCGATGCCGTTGATGGTTCCTTGGACCTGGGCACAGCCCGCTTCCACAGCCGCGAGCGTATTCGCCACGGCCAAGCCTGCGTCATTATGCGTATGAACGCCTAGTTGGACTGCTTCCCCGAGTTTTTGTTGGATTGTTTTGGTCACGCGTAAGACCCATGAAGGCAAAGAACCCCCGTTGGTATCACAAAGGATCAGCCGGGTGGCCCCGCCTCCAATGGCAGCTTCAAGGGTTTGAATCGCATATTGGGGGTTCGCCCGATAGCCATCAAAGAAATGTTCTGCATCGTAGAATACTTCTGGCCCGGATTCTGCGCAAAAGCCCACCGAGTCACGAATCATCGCCAAGTTTTCATCGCGTTCGACCCGCAGGACCTCGTCAACGTGCAAATCCCATGTTTTGCCGACAATGGTGATCACCGGAGCCTGGGACCCAACCAGAGCTTGCATACCCGCGTCTTCACGGGCATGAATCCCACGTCGTCGGGTCATGCCAAAGGCACAGACCTTGGCGTGCTGAAGGTCCAAGTCACGCACCTGTTCAAAATAGGCTTGATCCTTGGGATTCGAAAGAGGGTAGCCTCCTTCGATAAAATCCACGCCCAGAGCATCAAGACGACGGGTAATTTTGAGTTTATCGACCAAAGACAGGGAAACTCCCTGCCCCTGCGTGCCGTCTCGGAGGGTCGTGTCGTAGATTTCTATGTGTCGTTTTTCTGTCTGTGGGGTCATTCTTTTTTCCCATAAAAAAAACCCTGCCTCTTGGCAGGGTTTGGCTTGATCGGTCTTAACTGACAACGCCATCCCTACCGCTTTGGCGGTGAAATCATAATCCAATGAATCGCAGCAATCGCGTTAAGGGCAGTTGTCATAGCGGCCTATTGTATCGTTTGGCAACCGCGCAGCAAGCAAGGTTTTGCAACCAAAGGCTAAAAACGGTAAAACTATGTGCCTCCAGACTGTGATTTGGAGGGTCTGTCTGTGCCTCTTTCCCGCTGCATGACCAAGTCATGTGCCGTCATGGATGACGGAAGGCCAGTCAGTTTTTTTGGCTTCCACTGAAATAAAAAAGTAGAGCGTCTTATGCCCGTATCGACGGAAAATTTTTGGAATATCAAGAAACTTAACATTGCTTTTTTGCTCACTGCGGCATTGCTGTTCCTCGGCACGCAAATGTTTGTGGTCAAAGACTATTGGCGTAACTGGCGTACCTACCAACGCCAAGCCCGTGTCTGGAAAACAGCCATGACGCATGAAGCCATGCTCCTCGTGGACACACCCACGATGCATCGCAAGATTGCCGAGGTCCAAGCCCAAATTGAAAAACTGCAAAAAGAGTTGCCTCAGCAAGAACTCGCAGAGCTACAACGTCAAATTGATGAAGCTGTCAGTGAGCAAAACAAGCGGGCTCTCAAAATGGCGGTGGTCAAAGGCGAAATCGGCCCCAAGATTCAGATTCTCGAACGATCTGTTTTAAGCTTGGGCAAAGATCATCCGGACACGGTCAAAGTCCAAGTCGAGCTGGCAGCCATTCAAGCAAACTATGATCAAAAGTTTGCTGCCATGTCGACCCTCACAATTCAGGTTGGTGAGCTGAGCAAAACACTACGTGACAAACAACTCGCCGTCACCAATACCCAAAAGAAACTTTCTGAGCTGACGGACCTCAAAGCAGTCCTCGTCGAAAAACTAGGCAAGTCCGATCCTCAAGGTCTGCACAAGATCGACGAAATCGCACGGAACTTACCTCTTTTGGACTGGCTCAACCCCTCTGAAAAAGTACAACAAGTTGTGATTCCTGATGTGCTCAGCGATTATCACTTTGTGCAAATGGAAACCATTGACCGGTGTAATACCTGTCACGTCAACATTGCTGACCCCGCCTTTGAGCCAACGGCTCTGTTGAGCTTTGTCGAACGCCAGATTGCCGTCACCGAGGGACAAGACATTGATCAGCTAGGCAATGTCAAGCCTGTGGTTCTCTTGGATTTCTGGTTACAAGCTGCCGAGCATGGCTCCCTCCAGCTCAGCAACGCGACCGATGCCGTCGCCAAACAGGCCATGGGTCGACTCAACACCTTGCGTGAAGAAGCTGGGCTTGAAACCCTTGAGTCTGCTGAGCAAGTATTGGCCCAGTTGAAAAAGGGAATCACCAGCACGGTTGATTCCAAGCAATACGCCCAGACCCGCTACTACCTAGACGATCTCCAGGGTGCCATTGAAAAGGTGCTTGGAAAAACAGAATTTGGCAAGCTCAAAGATCTGTACCGCCAAACCGCCATCGCCCAATACAATGCTGCTCGCAGCGAACAAGGCCTCTCCCAAGTCAGCGCAGACCCGGTCCTGATGGGCCATCCCCGCATGGACTTGTTTGTGGAAGTTCAGTCCAAGCATCCCATCAACACCATGGGCTGTACCGTCTGTCATGAAGGGGCTGGACAGGAAACTGACTTTACCCATGCCACCCATACCCCACGCAACATGTGGGTCGATCAAGCGACAGGCACCCCGATCCCAGACCTGCTCGTCGGCGACCGTATCGGAACAGCCCACACCATCGCCAAAATGATCCGCGCCGGTGGAGAAGCTCAATCCCATGCGTCAGAAGGCGATCATGATAAAAGTCATGGCCAATACACCCATGCGGACTTGAACCTCAACAACCCCGAAAACCCAGCTCCCTTTAGCCCAGTCCATGACCCCCATGGCAACACCGCAGCCTACCGAGACCCCACTTCAGGCGAACTTCGTCCTGCGGTGAAACAGGCAGACTTCTGGGGCAAAAAGCACAACTGGCATGAAGTCACCTACATGCACTGGGAAAAACCCATGCACTCACTGGACTATGTCGAGTCTGGCTGCGCCCGTTGTCACACCAAGATTTTTGATATTCAAGACGCAGCCCCCAAACTCTTTGAAGGTCGCAAGCTCTTCGCCCAACTTGGCTGTGCCAATTGTCATGGCGTTGAAGATCTCAAAGAAGCCAAAGACACCAAGCAAGTAGGCCCAAGCCTCGTTCATGTCAAAAACAAACTCAGCTCTGAAATGATGGCCAGTTGGATATGGGCTCCCAAAGCCTTCCGACCCACCACCCGCATGCCTCACTACTTCATGCTTGAAAACAATGCCTCCTCCATCGACATCCTGCGGACTCGCGTGGAAGTGGCCGCGATCACCCATTACCTTCAGTCCACCCCGACCGCCAAGGATGCTGCTCCGTACACGCCCCAGCAAGCTCCCGAGCAAACCGGCGATGTCGAAGCGGGCCGTCAACTGTTCAAAACCGTGGGTTGCATGTCCTGTCATGCCAACATGACCGAATTCGGCGATCAATGGATCCTCGAAGACCTCGCCACCAATCAAGGACTCTCCACCCCGCAGGCCAAAGAACGCCACCAAGCCATGTCCTACAACCAGAAGCACTGGTATGCCATGGAGCATCTAGAAGACAAGTTCTCCTTGGTGGGCCCCGAACTGTCCGGCGTAGGAACCAAGCTCAAAGCCGACCGCACCCCCGAAGAAGCCCGCGCCTGGCTGTTCGACTGGTTACGCCATCCCAATCACTACTCCAGCTACACCATCATGCCTAGCTTCCGACTCGACGATGCTGAGGCCAATGATCTGGCTGCTTACTTGTTAACCCTTGAACGTCCGGGCTACAAAACCCAGGACTTCATGAAACTCGATGACCCCTCCAAACAAATGCTGCTCAAGCTCGTCTCAAGCCTCAAGGTCGGGCAAATGACCATTGATGCTTCAGAAACGCTCGTCAGCGGGTCCATGAACGAACAAGAACAACTTGCCTACCTCGGCGGCAAGATGATCACCCACTACGGCTGTAACGGCTGCCATGCAATCAACGGCTTTGAAGATGCCCCTTCAGCCTGTGCCAATCTCGATGGCTGGGGTGTCAAAGATCCGCATAAAATTGACTTTGGCTACTTCGATCACGCCTTTGACAAACAGCGAACCAAGCCCCTCAGCATTCAAAAAGTTGACCACGAAGGACTCCAGGCCGATGCGCCGCAGATCACCGCCAACAGCGACAAAATCCATGAAATACTTGTGCAATGGGAACATTTGCCTGCCGCACGTCGACCTTGGCTGTACCAGAAATTGCACAACCCGCGTTTGTTTGATCGTGGCCGCACCTCCTACGATGGCAAGCAAGACGAGCAAGGCAAGCTCGATGTCGGCCGCCCTTACGACAAGCTGAAAATGCCGAAGTTCTTCCTCAAAGATAGAGAGGCTGATGCCTTGGTGACCTATGTTACCAGTATCCGCCAGCCACTGGTCAGCCAGCGAATGCTCGATGCCACCTACTCCCCTGCCGCCAAACGTGCGGCAGAAGGACGGCAAATCGCCACGGTCTACAACTGCTACGGCTGCCACAACATCGAAGGCAATGACACCACCGTTGGCCAATTCTTTGACACGCATAATCCAGATGGTTCATTCAAACAGGACAACCTCAACTGGGCTCCGCCTCGCCTCATTGGCCAAGGCTCTAAAACCCAGCCTGACTGGTTGTTTAGCTTTATGCAGAATGTTCAACCGATTCGACCTTGGCTGGAAATTCGTATGCCCAGCTTCCCACTTGATGGGCATGACGCTTCTGCCGTGGTCGATTACTTTTCCGGGTCCACGCAGTTGCTCGGTGAAGACCTCGCGCAAATTCTTAAACCCATTGACAAGTTCCGAGCCAATGCACCCCAGGCGCCTTGGTACGAAGTTCTTTCACTCACAAGCCCTGTCTCTAAACTACGAGACTTTGCCGTCACAGCGGACTTGACCACACAGGCCAGTCTTGACCCACGCACCACCGATGCCGACACGCTCAAGGAAAATTGGAATGCCATTTTAGCCAAGGTTCGTACCTTGACAAATGTGTATCAGACTTCCTATCCCTACACCGGTCACTACTGGCCTAAGAGCAATGAAATGGAACTGGTTCGTGGTGAACGGCTCTTCACCCAGATGGGCTGCATGGCTGGTGCCTGTCATCGCATGGGCGACGAACAAATCCTCGGCGACGCGGGTCTGCTCGTCGGTCAACCCGTGGCTTCTGCTGACGACGACGAAGGCGATGATGACGGCTACGGCGACGACGATGAAGGCGATGACGACGGCTACGGCGATGATGATGAAGACGGCGATGACAATTTTGCCATGGTCAGCATCGCTCCACAAAAAGCCCCAGAGGGCGCTCCCAACTTGATGCATGTCGCAGGTCGACTTCAGCATCAATGGGTCCGTCAGTGGCTTGAGCATGCCGCCGCCATTCAGCCTGGCACCCGAATGCAGGAGTTCTGGCCTCACGGCGACTCCTTCTTCAAGCCTTTCCCCGCGGACATGCGCCAGCCCAAAGAAGCGATCTTCGGCCAGACCGGGCAGCAACAAAAAGACCTGATGCTTCAGTTCCTTTATTCTGCTGGCCCCAAGCGGATCACCTACAGCACCGATGGCTCACGACTGGGCCCGGGTAAAAGCAATGCTTCGAATATCAAACTTGAAGCCTTGAAAGTGACAGCACCCACATCCGATGCCCCCGCGGCAAATCAGCCTGCTCCAGAAGAACCCAAAGCGGCTGTGATTGCAAAACCTCAAGCAGTCGCCCCCGTGGCTCCCAAGCCAGTGGTGCTCAAATCTGCCATTGAACTACACGACGGTTCAATCGCCACCGATACCCAAACCCGTATCGTGGGTGTGGTGAGTTATGAAGGTAAAAAATCGCGACGCAAGAAAATCCGTATGTCTGCCGACCCCATTTGTGCGAAATATCACAAAACAACTGGCATCATTCCCTTGCGTGAAGATTTCATCGTGAACAAAGATGGCTCCTTCACCAATGTCTTCATTCATGTGATCAAAGGCCCTGTCGGTTCACCAACGGTTCCCACCAAGCCCGCTGTCTTGGACCAAGTCGGCTGCGTCTACCATCCTCATGTGATGGGTGTCGTCGCTGGCCAACCCGTAAAAATTCTCAATAGTGACCCGACCTTGCACAATGTAAAGTTCACCAGCAAGAAAAATGGCAAGTTCAATGAAGGCATGCCCGTCAAAGGCATGGTCATCAACAAAGTGTTCAGTAAGCCTGAAATGAGCATGAAGCTCAAATGCGATGTTCATGCCTGGATGGGCGGAACCATCCATGTGGTGGACACCCCCTACTTTGCGGTAAGTGACGTGCAAGGACGCTTTGAAATCCGTGGCCTACCACCTGGCCAATACACCCTCAAAGCAGTGCATGAAAACAAACGAATCGCACCAGTTACATTTGATGTGACCGTCAAGCCACAAACCTCAATCCGGGCAGATATCACTCTCACACGATAAAAATTGACCATTGATAACCCAACCATGCAGCCTAGAACCTCTTTGGGGTGTAGGGATCAATAAACACAAATACAAAACTCTCTCTTTTTAGTTCCTGAAAGGACTACATCTGATGTCAAGAAAAATAATGACCCTCACGCTGGCTCTCGTCGTGGCCACAGCCCTCATCGGCCTGTCAGCCCAGCAAGCAACCGCGAACGAAGGAATCAACATCGGCGGCTCCACCCTTGCAGGTGGCTCGATCAAAGGCTCCGTCAAATTTGAAGGCAAACAGGTCAAGCGCCGCAAGATCAAAATGTCGGCAGACCCTTATTGCGCCAAATCTCACGCGAGCAATATTTCTCTAAATGAAAAATTTGTCTTTGGCGACCACAACACCCTCCAAAACGTCTTCGTCTGGGTCAGTGGTGGCATTGCCAAAGGTGACTATCCTCCCATTCACACCAAACCCCTGCTCGATCAAACCGGCTGCATGTATGTCCCTCACGTCAGTGGCGTCGTGACAGGCCAAGAATTTACCATCCTCAACAATGATGAAACCCTGCATAACGTGAAAGTTAATCCCAAATTGAACAAACCCTTCAACGAAGGGATGCCTGTCAAGGGAATGACGCTGAAAAAAACCTTCACCAAAGCTGAAATGGGCGTGCACTTTAAATGTGATGTCCATGCGTGGATGAGCGCTTTTATACATGTGGTGGACCATCCCTTCTTTGCTGTCACCCAACAGGATGGCACCTTTGAAATCCGTGGCTTGCCTGCTGGCGAGTATGAAGTAAGCGTGTGGCATGAGTTCAAACGATTTGCTCCCACAGCCAAAACGATCAAAGTCACCGTCGAAGCAGGTAAAGCAAGCGACGCATCTTTCACCTACAGTCCCAAGAAGAAGAAAAAGAAGTAAAAGATGATTAAGTCTTTTTAAGATCAGTAGATATAAAATTAGACAAACAACGCCAAGCAAGTCATAATTCCGTTTTATTGGACTTGAGCAGGGAAGCATCAATTCTTTGGTAGCTTCCTACACTTGGCATGGATCATGATACCCAGGCCGCAGTCCATTGACTGCGGCCTGGTTTTTTGTCATAGGAGCAACATGTGCAAAGCAAATTGATTTCTTATCTCATGATGATGGCTGGCGGCCTTGGACTGGTCACTTCACCCGTTTTAGCACAACAATCACCTATCACTGAATCCCAGGCTGATCCGGGCTGGTGGCTTCCAGCGGACTTTTCAACCGAAGGTCACCGAATTGATGAACTCTTCAACATCATCTTTTATCTAACCAGCGTAGTTGGACTAGCGGTCATGCTCTGCCTAGTCGTCTTTTTGTTTCTCTACCGCTACCGAGCAGGAAGACAGGCCAAATTTGTTCATGGCAACTTAAAACTCGAAGCCGTCTGGACCTTAATTCCCACGGTGATTTTGGCCGTCATTGCCGCCTATGGCCAGTCTACCTGGTCGATGATGAAATACACTGAATCACTACCCTCTGGCGATGAAGTGATCCGCATCAATGTCACAGGCAGACAGTTCCAATGGTTCTTCCACTACCCCGGCCGAGACGGCAAGTTTGGAAAGACCCATCCCCAATGGCGACAAAATACAGGCGAACCTGACCGGGAAGTCGGCCTCATGCGTGGCGATGCTGAGGATATCTTCTCTGAAGAACAATACGCAGCCATTGCAGCAGACCCCGCTCGCAAACACCTGCTCGAAACAGACCCCGCTGCCAAGGATGATATTGTCATTGGCCAAATGGTGGTCCCCCAAGGGAAAAAAATCCTTTGCACGCTTAACAGCATCGACGTGATCCATAGTTTTTACTTGCCACAGTTTCGCGTCAAGCAAGACCTCGTGCCTGGCCTGCTGACCACAGCATGGTTTGAAGCCACCGCCACCAGCGGCGAATACGTCGGCCGCTCAGCAGACCAATCCCCCACGCTGGGCTATGCAAAACCTTTTGACATTGTTTGTGCTGAACTCTGTGGCCAAGGACATTTCAAAATGCGAGGCCAACTTTTTGTCGTCACCGACGATCAATACAAAGCCTTCCTCGCTGAACAGGAAGAAGACCTAGACCTCAATTCAGAAGAAGACAGTTATTAAAAGCAATCAGTAAGAAAAGAAAAAACGGCTTCGGGCCCTTGCTCTTTTACTCTGACTGACAACTAACAGCTTAAAAAGCGAATCGCTTTTTAAAAAAGGATATTTCTCTATGAGCGACGCTGGACACCATCAAGAACCGACCAACTTCTGGCAGAAGTGGGTCTTTAGCACTGACCACAAAGTCATCGGCCTGCAATTTTTGTTTGCAGCGATCCTGTTCGTCCTGCTGGGCGGATCGATGGCCATTGCGGTTCGATATCAACTTGCCTGGCCTAGCCAGCATGTGCCTTACTATCAGATACTCCCTGGGGATATGACCAGTGAAGCGCCTGAAGCCAACGTGGCCCACTGGCATATTGGCGATGAAGTTCACTTCACCGCCTCGGTCCAAGGGTTGCCCATTGGAACGGTCGCCACCATCACCGACTTCCCTCAAGGCGTTGCCGTCACCGTGCCAATCGGTACACATGTGCAAACTGCCGCCGGCCTAGTCAAAGTCGTCCGTGAAGACACCCACGCCACCGTGCCGATCTCACGCATCATGGGCGGCTACCAATATGCCCAGCAAAACGCCCTCGTCGGCCTCGGTCAACAGGTCACACTTGCTGATGGTGAAACATGGACCATCCTCGGCCATGAAATTCATGTCGCAACTGGAATCAACAGCGAACAGATCACCTTGAAAAAAGAACCTGTTCGTCTTCCCGTCCGAGCGGCTGACACCGTCGTGAGCATTGAAGTTCTCGATCAAGAGGTCGTCAATGACGACGGTGAATCTCAAGCCGTTCAAGGTCAAAGTAACCTCGCCGTCAAAGCCACCGAAGTCACCGTCCTCAAAGAGGCCTTGACCACCGATGCCTATCTGCAACTGTTCACCATGCACGCCACGATCATGGTGTTCTTCGTATTGATGCCTGTGCTGTTGGGTGGGTTTGGGAACTTCTTAATTCCTTTGATGATTGGCGCTCGGGACATGGCGTTCCCCAAACTGAACATGCTTAGCTTTTGGATTTCTGTTCCTGCGAGTCTGATCATGCTACTGAGCTTCTGGGTGCTGCATGGCCCTGCTGGTGGTGGCTGGACAATGTATCCGCCGTTGTCAGGACTCGGTTTTATCAAGCCTGAACTGGGAACGACCTTGTGGCTTGTCTCCATTGCATTGGTGGGCTTTACCACGATTGTCGGCACCCTCAATTACATCACCACCATTATCAACATGCGAGCCCCGGGCTTGGACATGTTCCGCTTGCCATTGACCGTCTGGTCCTTACTGGTCACCTCGGTGCTGGCCTTGTTTGCCACGCCTGTGTTAACGGCTGCGGGCATCATGCTTCTCATGGACCGCACGATGGGAACGATGTTTTTCATTGCTGAAAAAGGTGGCCAACCGTTGCTGTGGCAACATCTGTTCTGGTTTTTTGGTCATCCTGAAGTGTACATTTTGATTTTGCCTCCGATGGGAATCACCAGTGACATTTTGGCCACGTTTTGCCGCAAGCCGATCTTTGGTTACAAGCCGATGGTCTTCGCCATGAGCGCGATTGCGGGTCTGGGCTTTATCGTCTGGGGACATCACATGTTCCAGTCAGGCATGAACCCCTTGTTGGGAACCACCTTCATGGCTGCCACGACCATGATCGCAGTCCCATCAGCCATTAAAACTTTTAACTGGCTCGGAACCATCTGGGGCGGCAACGTGAAATTCGAAGGACCCATGCTTTGGGCTCTTGGCTTTGTCAGCATGTTCGTCATCGGCGGTTTGTCTGGCATCTTCATGGCATCAGCCCCTGTGGACATCCACATTCACGATACGTACTTCATCGTTGGCCATATCCATTACGTCTTCTTTGGTGGAACGATCATGGCGACCTTTGCGGGCGTTTACTACTGGTTCCCCAAAATGTTCGGCACACAGCTCAACCAGAAATGGGTCAAAGCTCACTTCTGGATGACTCTCATCGGCCTTAACGGAACCTTCTTCCTGATGCACGTTCTAGGCGTTGCGGGTCATCCCCGTCGTTATGCCTCGATCATGGAATACCCCACGCTTGAACATTTGCAACCGATGAACGTCATCATGACGATCTGGGCGATTGCGTTGGGCATTGCACAATTACCCTTCTTTTTTAACCTCTTTGCATCGATGCCTCGGCGTGGCGGTCGTGCGGTGGCCTCTGTCTTTGTGGCCATGCTCGGCGGAACCACCTTTGCCGGGCTGACCTACTGGAATAAATTCTCCGAAGCCCAGTCCGTACTCGGCAAACTGGCCTACGGCCTTGTCGGCTATGGAACCGACACCGGATTTAGCAATACCCAGGCATGGGTTGGCTACCTCATTCTTTTGATTGTCATGCTTTGGATCTTTGCCAGCATGGTTAAAGGCCTGGTCCCAGGCGGAAAAATTGCCACGGTCATCTGTGGTGGTCTCACCTTGGCGGGAACCCTTTACTTGATGAACAAGCGGATCACAGGCAAGCTTGCGGACCCTGATATCACTGATATTGTCACGCAAGCCTTGGCTGCGACGAGTGATCTTTGCATCAGCATGGGCTTTGCGTTTGTGTTCATGGCCTTGGGTGTGGCGTTGGTGTATCTCATTTGGGCCATTGGCGGTCGTTTGAAGATGGTGCGTGTTTTGAATATCGCGTTGCACATCTTCATGTTGCCGATGTTCTTGTCACCGCTGGTTCTCAAGCCTGACCTGTGGATCATGCGTGGCATGACACAGATGCTGGACCTGCGTTGTCTGATTTTGGGTTTACTGTGTTTGCCTGGCTTGTTTTACTGGCTGATCAAACGACCTGCCGACCAATTTGGTTATGAACCAGGGGACAACCCATGGAAGGCCAACAGCCTGGAATGGACGATTACGTCACCACCTCCGTTCATTAACTTTGAAGAAATCCCAACGGTCTACCGTGGCCCTTATGAATTCAGCAGTCCCGCTTCGGATGAAGATTACCTGACCCAGGTCACGGAATTGCCGCCAGGCGTTGTTGAACCCAAGGGTCATTAGTTTCAACGGTCCAAGTATTGATTGTCCGTCACCTGTAAAAAGGAGAGGTCAGGCTGGGCTTTAAAAGATTCCAGAATCGACAATTGGTTATAAGCTATCATGATTCGGATTCCCGTTTAAAGCGGCCTTCGTCTGATTGATCACTGAAAACCAGTCACTGAAAACTTCTTAAAATGAACCAATCAACTTCCCCATCTTCTCCGGACAAAACACCCTCAAGCATCCTGCTACACAGGTTTGTCTTGGTTCTTTTAGCCATGACATTGGTTTTGCTACTGCTTGGCGGAACGGTCACGAGCCGTGACGCGGGATTGGCGGTTCCGGATTGGCCGACAAGCTATGGCTATAACATGTTCTTGTTCCCCGTTTCCATGTGGAAAGGTGGAATTTTCTGGGAGCATACCCATCGGCTCTGGGCCAGTGGGGTTGGCATGATGACCATTGTGCTGGCGGTCTGGTTGTGGGTTTCAGAAAAAAAACGACCTTGGCTACGCTGGTTCGGCGTGGGCATGCTCGCGATGGTCATTGGACAGGGAATTCTAGGCGGTTTACGCGTCACTGAAATTGACTGGCGACTGGGAATCTTTCATGGCATTTTTGCTCAAATGTATCTCTGTGGCATCGTCATCATTGCCGCTGCGACAGGTCGGGTTTGGCATCGCGATGCCCATCAGCTTGATCTGGCCCAATTGGCGGGACCACGTCGATGGATCAAAGTGCTACTGGTGGTCATGCTCATTCAATTAAGCCTAGGCTCTGCCATGCGGCACGGCGAAGCAGGCTTGGCGATTCCAGACTTCCCAACCTTCTATGGCCAATGGTATCCCCCAATGACCCATGAAGCCCTTGAAGAACGACTCCACGAAATCCCCTACGACGAAATCCATGAACAAACTGAACACGTTCAGCTCTGGCAGGTCCACCTGCACATGGCCCATCGCTTTTGGGCGCTGAGTGTGGTGGTGGCGTTGGTCATCTTGCTCGGTAGCTTAAAAAATGTTCTGGCGGACAATCGTTCACTGATTGCCCCGAGCTTAACGCTGGCGGGATTGCTGATCGTTCAGCTTGGACTGGGTGTGAGTATCATCTGGTCCCAACGCCATCCAGAAATCGCCACCGCCCATCAGATGATCGGTGCGATCATGCTGGCGGTGGCCACCCAACTAGCGATTCGCATTGGACGATTAACCCGTGTCCAGCCGATGATGGATACGATACCGACAAGAGGGGTGACAGCATGACCCAACTGGCCCCGGACAATTTGATGGCATCAACCCAAATACAAGATATACCCCGTTTGCCTAGCTTGGCGGACTTTCAAATCCTGACCAAGCCTCGCATCACCGTGTTGGTCATGGTCACTGGCGCGATTGGTTTTTTCATGGGGGGCTATGCTGAATCGGGCATTGCCTTTTCTGCCAATTGGCCATTGTGGACCTTGATCGGAACCCTCTTGGGAATTGGACTGTCCTGCATGGGCGCTTGTGCAATCAATCAGGTCATCGAACGCCACACCGACAGCCTCATGCACCGCACGGAAAACCGCCCCCTTCCCATGGGCCGTCTGCATCCAGCCTCGGCCATGTGGATCGGCGGTCTCTTATCCATCATGGGAGTCGGAACCTTGTGGTTCGTCGCCAACGGGCTCACCGCTCTGCTCTCGGCTGCCACCATTCTTAGCTACAGTTTCATCTATACGCCAATGAAACGGCACAGCAGCTTGTCCACCCTCGTCGGGGCTGTCCCTGGCGCACTTCCTCCAGTCATGGGGGCTGCGGCCATCTCCGGACGCATCGGAACTGAAGCCATACTCCTGTTTGCCATCATGTTCCTCTGGCAGTTGCCTCACTTTTTAGCCATTGCCTGGCTATACCGTGAAGACTACGCCCGTGCGGGGATTCAGGTTTTACCCGTCGAAGACCGTGATGGCCAAAGCACCTTCCGACAAGCCGTCCTCGGATCAGCCGTCTTACTGCCACTGGGCTTGCTTCCGACCATGATGGGGATCACCGGCACGACCTGCTTTTTTGGCGCATTGGCCTTGGGTGTTGGGTTTTTAATCAGTAATTTATGGATGGCCTTCAAACAAAATCGGCAAAGTGCCCGAATCTCTTTTTTCGCATCGTTGATCTATTTGCCTGCCGTTTTTTGTTTTATGCTCGCAGACCAAATCGTCTAATCAATAGGAATTTGATCTATGTCCCAAACCGCCTCTCATTCGCATAACGATCCGCCCGCTGCTCCTGAAGAAGATATCATTGCTCACGGGACGGTTCTGCAAACAGGTATCCATAACGGCAAAATGGCCATGTGGCTGTTCCTCGGATCAGAAATCATGTTCTTCACCGGCCTCATCGGTGCGTACATCGTCGAACGCTTCGGCCAAGGTGTTGATAACTGGCCAGACCCCGCCCAAGCCCTCAATGTTCCGCTCACCGCAGCGAACACCTTCCTGTTGATTTGCTCCAGCGTGACCCTCGTCTGGGGATTGCAAAATATCCAACTGGGCAATCGCAGCAAAGGCAGTTGGGGGTTACTCCTGACCACGCTTCTGGGAGCGATGTTCGTCGGTGTCCAAATTTATGAATATGTCGAACTCTATGCCACGGGCTTGACCCCCGATGTGAACATCTTCGGAAGCTGCTTCTATCTGATGACCAGCTTCCATGGCCTGCACGTTTTCCTCGGCGTTGTGGCCTTGGCGGTCTTGACCGTCATGAGCTTCAAAGGAAAATTCGGACCCGAATACCACCAGCACGCTGCGGTCGAACTGGTCGGCCTGTACTGGCATTTTGTCGACCTCGTCTGGATCATTCTCTTCGCCATCGTCTACCTCATGTAGGATAAGCCCATGAATCAATCCGCCAAAAATCATCATCCAATTAATATAAAAAACTGTTTTATCATTCTTCTGGCCTTGACGGCAGGGGAAGTGGCCTTGTTTGAAATCTGGTCACAAACAGCGTTTGTCCCCAAATATGTCATGGTTCTAATGCTCCTGGTCTTGACACTTCCCAAGGCTGCAGTTGTCATGATCTACTTTATGCACTTAAAATTTGAGAAACAATTTGTGATCGCTTTAGCGATCTTCCCGATGATCCTGGTTTTCATTTGTGTCTTGCCAACCCTTTGGGATGCAGTTCGTTTGCATAACGTTGGAAAATCACAAAACCATGTCATCGGCCTCAAAGATTGGACTCCACCCAATGGACACAGCCACGCTCGAAAAACAGACGACCCCACAGTCAGCCACTGAAGCACTTCGCGTAACAGACCTGACGCATCACTATCCCAAACGACGCGGGGAAAATGCGCCCCAAGCGGATCGGCCCGCACTGAAAAACCTATCCTTCACCGTCAACACCGGTGAAATCTTCGGCATCCTCGGACCCAACGGCGGAGGGAAAACCACCCTCTTCAAAATCATTGCCACCCTATTGCGACCCACCGAAGGAACCGTCACCGTCAGTGGACATGATGCCATCAAAGACCCCAGACTCGTCCGCCAACATCTAGGCGTGGTCTTTCAGTCCCCAAGCCTAGACCTCAAACTCACCGCATCTGAAAACCTCATGCACCACGGCCATCTCTATGGCATCACCGGCAAAGACCTTCAAGATCGACAAGCCCACGCACTCGACCGCGTGGGCCTCACCGACCGAGCCCATGACTTTGTTGAAACCTTCAGTGGCGGCATGAGACGACGGGTCGAAATCGCCAAGGCCATGCTCCATCAACCCAGAGTCCTGCTCCTTGATGAACCAGACACCGGGCTGGACCCTTCTGCCAGGCGAGACCTGTGGCAACACCTCAAAACACTGCGAAATGATTTCGGCGTGACGGTCCTCATGACCACCCATCTGATGGAAGAAGCTCAGAAATGTGACCGCCTCGCCATCGTCAACAAAGGGCAACTTGTCGCATTGGATACCCCCGACAATCTCAAAAGCCATATCGGCGGCGACGTGATCACCATCCACACGACCCACCCAAGCGAATTGGTCACTCAAATTGCAGAGCAATTCAAGATGCAGCCTGACAGTGATGAACTAAAAGTCCGCGAAGACCACATCCTTGTTGAACATCCTGATGGGCCAGCTATGGTGGCTCAACTAGGCGCTCTTTTTGGAAAGGAAATCCAACGCATCACCGTCGGTCGCCCGACCCTTGAAGACGTTTTCGTTCACATGACAGGCGATACACTCAGCGATGCCAGCTAAAGCGTGTTGCCTCATTTTTTGCCCCCTCTTAGACGCGCACGTAGTATGCGTGCGGCTACTTTTCAAACGGCCCACCTAGTCAGAGGCCGTAAGAAATGATGCAAAATGCTCTAACGTAATAGCCTTTCACAAAAATAAGACGCGGCAAATAATCGTGCAAAAGACGCAATCACAACGCCGAAGAGTCGGATTCCTACCCAACGCGACCGTTGGATTGATGACGCATTGACGTGGGTTGCCCGTTTGAAAAACAGCCACGCGCGAGCTGTTTACGCCTCAACCAAACCCCCAAGCCTGTTTCAACAGGTGCATCCCCAAGGCCACCTTGTTACCATAAAGACAATCAAGAACGTGAAGGTCCGCATCATTTGAGCCCTCCGGTGATGTCGTTCCTTGTTGTACTTCATGTTCTTCCTCTTGATTTTCCTTCCACCCTTGGGGCTCATGCCCATGACCACCACGCCGGTACAATCTGATTTGGCTCTTTGGACGACGCTTCGCACGCGTCGTCGTCATGTGGAGCAGTTGCGTGGGATTGACGCGATGGCGGGTCGTTGGATCACGCGGACGAAGCATTCGCGTAAGGGGATGTCTTTTCTCAATGAGCAGGCGGATCATGTTTTGGCTTTGGGGGATCAATGGAAAGATTACACTGAAGATCAGCTTGATGAACGGGTGATGGATATTCGTCAGATTTTTGCTCGCCGCGACTATACCGACGCGCATGTGGTGGTGGCGATGGCGGCCATTCGGGAAGTGGCTCGCCGAGAGCTTGGGGAATATCCGTACAAGGTTCAGGTCATGGGGGCGATGGGTTTGTTTCATGGCCAAATTGTGGAAATGGTCACCGGTGAGGGTAAGACGTTGACAGCCGCCTTGGGCGCGAGTTTGCTGGCGTGGCTACGACGGCCGATCCATGTGGTGACGGTGAATGATTATTTGGCTCAGCGTGATGCGGACACCCGCAAGCCGATTTATCGCCGTTGTGGGTTGGCAGCTCAGGGGATTGTCAGTGATACCCCGCCTGAGGAACGTCAATCGTTGTATCGTTTGCCGATTGTGTATTTGACACAGAAGGAATTGGTCGCTGATTGGCTCAAGGATCAACTGAAGCTGGGTCGAATTGTGGACCCGGTTTCTGCACGTTGGCGTTCGTATGCCATGGCGGGCGGTTCAAAGGCTTCGCAGGGCGTGATGATCCCGGGCTTGTTTGTGGCCTTGGTGGATGAACTCGATGCGGTGTTGATTGACGAAGCGGTCACGCCGTTGATTATCGCTCAGGCCCGGGGTGCTGACAGTCAAGGCGAGTTGTACCTGCGTGCCCGTGAGTTAGCGATGCAGCTTGTCCCCAATGAGCACTTTGTGGTGGACTTGCGGAAGCGACGTGTGAAGCTGACTGAAGAAGGTCGCTATCAGGCAGAAGATTTGCTCGGCGAGCAGGATGATATTTTCAAACGTTCTCCCCGCCGACGTGAGGAGATGTTGGAGCAGGCGTTGGTGGCGGAGCATTGTTATTTGATTGGCGACCAGTATCAGGTAGTCGAAGACGAAATTGTGATTGTCGATGAATACACGGGTCGCTTCATGGAAGACCGTCAGTGGCAACACGGGCTGCATCAGGCAGTCGAAGCCAAGCATGCTTTGGAAGTCACCGAAGACCGTGACACACTGGCGAGCCTGAGTTTTCAGCGGTTTTTCAAGCAATACCCTCATCTTTGTGGCATGACAGGCACTGCCGCCGAGGCCATTGCCGAATTGGAAGCGACTTATAGTTTGCCTGTCCGGGTGATTCCGACCAATCGGCCGATGCAACGAAAAATGTTACCTGATTTGATTTTCGCGCGTTCTGAAGATCGCTGGACTGCTGTCGCCCAAGAAGTGCGACAAATGCACCAGCAAGGACGGCCCGTCCTCATCGGAACCCGGTCCATTGAGTCCTCTGAACAACTCAGTGAACTACTCACCAAGCAAGGACTCGAACATCAAATCCTCAATGCAGTCCACCATGAAGAAGAAGCTCCCATCGTCGCCAAGGCTGGGCAACTTGGCGCGATTACCGTCGCTACGAATATGGCTGGACGCGGAACCGACATCAAGCTCGGCAAAGGTGTCACCGATATCGGTGGACTCCATGTGATCCTCACCGAACGCCACACCGCTCGACGGGTCGACCGCCAACTCTACGGCCGCTCCGGTCGTCAGGGAGACCCAGGCTCCGCTCGCAATATTGTCAGCCTTGAAGATGAACTACTCATCAAATTTTCAGGCAAACTTTCAGCAGCCCTGCGAACGAGGTTTGCCGCCCGCCACACCCCGCTGCCAGCATGGACCAAAAGAGTCTTTGATCGGGCACAACGCAAAGCCCAAAACCAAGCCTTCAAAAGTCGAGCCCAAGTCCTTCGCCAAGATGAAGAACTCGACCGCACCTTGCCACGATAACCGCAAAGCACCCCCCTACCAAATTAAACACTGAACCATGATTTTTATCATTGCTCCATGCCCCACACACGTCTATTTAACATGTATAATAATGGGTTATGAGTACGCAACCCAATATTTTATTGTTTTTGACCGATGACCATGGCGCCTGGGCCTCTGGATGCTACGGCAACACCGAACTGCAAACCCCGGCCATGGACCGCTTGGCTGCTGAAGGCACCCGATTTACCAATGCTTTAACCCCAAGCCCCGTCTGCTCGCCTGCAAGAGCTTGTCTGCTGACGGGCCGAACGCCCTCCCAAGTTGGAATTCATGACTGGCTCCAGGAATCACACGAAGAAATCGCCAACCATAACTGGCTTGCCGATGAAATCACCTTGCCTCAGATCCTTGGCAAAGCTGGCTACTATTGTGCATTAAGCGGCAAGTGGCATCTGGGCGGTTCGCATCAAACACCCCCGGGCTTTGATGATACGTTTGGATTGCCTGGCGCTCAGGGATCGCACAACACGCCCAATACCTATGTCCTGAACAATCAACCCCTACAAGCAGATGGCAATAAAAGCCAGCACATCACCGATCATGCCATCGACTTCCTGGAACAGGCTCCCAAAGACAAACCCTTTTTCCTGAACGTCGGCTACATTGCGACCCATTCACCCTATGAAGCCAAAGCACACGATCCTCAACTGACCCACCTCTATGAGGAGGCAACCTTTTCAGATATTCCGCCTTACCATCCGCACCCTTGGCATCAAAATGAAGGACTCTCAGGCGGACGCCATGCAGACCCCAAGGATCTGCGGTCTCGATACCAAGGGTACTATGCAGCCGTCACTGAAATTGATCGAAACATTCAACGCATCACAGACTACCTCGAACAAACAGGCCAACTGGACAACACCATCATCATCTATACCAGCGATCATGGCTGCGCGTTGGGCCATCAAGGATTCTGGGGCAAAGGCAATTCCACACGCCCTTTGAACATGTACGAAGTCTCCCTCAAAGTTCCCCTGATCATCCGATATCCAAAAAGCATTGCCCCAGGCCACGTCGAAGACCGGGCCGTCGATCATTACGATACTTTCCAAAGTATCTGTCAATGGGCTGGCGTGGATCTATCGACCCCCGAATATGCAGACCGAGCTTATCCGGGCAATCACTACTTACCCTTGATTCAAAACAACCCAGACAACACCTTCCAATGGGACCAGACCAAGTACGGCGAGTACGGCGACTTGCGGATGATCCGCACGCCACAATACAAATACGTCAAGCGATATCCCCAAGGCCCCTACGACTTATTCAACCTACAAGAAGATCCAAACGAAATGCTCAACCGCGCAGGCTGGGACCATGAAGCAAACGCACAACAACAACTCGATGCGCAATTGACCCAGTGGTACAGCCAATACGAATCAGACCAACACACAGGACTCAAGGTCAAACAAGCTCGACAGCATAATTATGGTTGTGAGGCATGGCGTGACGGCCGCCGAGAAAAACGCGGCCTACAAGTTTACGATTAACCCCCACCCCCACCCCCACCCCCGGCTTCCCCCGACTTCCCCCGGACGCGCACGCTGTAAGCGTGCGGCTGTGGCAAAGTCGGATTCATTTAACCGCTACAGATAAAATCATCATGCTCTATCAAGATGAGTGCCCATGAGCTAAGCGTCCTTTCTTGGAATCAAACCACAGAACACCCTCACCAACAGCATTGCGGTGATTTTTATTTCAATTTTTGTGGAACCATACCCGCAGCCGGCCCGGGGACAATGCCATAGTGGCGTAGACGGCTGGCAATTTCTTGATTGTCAGGGTTGATCCAATGAGCCCGTCGCAGTGCATCAATGACCTTGGCCTTGTCACCAATCTGTTCGTAAAAAGCCACCATCGCGATATAGGGTTCTGCATCATGATCGTCTGCAAACTGAGCTGCTTTGAGATACGCAATGTGGGCTTGATCAATTTCACCTAGTTTGACGAGGTAATTGGCTTGCCTTAGGAAGTCACTGCTCTGGCCATAAGTTTGAGTTGCGTCTTGGAGCATGGTCCGCAAGGCAAGTGAACGATGCTGCTCAAACAAACATTGAGCAAGACTGTCAAGCCACGTTGAACGCAACGCATGGTCCGGCTGAATACTCAAAACCCGTTCATAGGCATGTTGAGCATCAATCCATTGCTGCTGCTTCGTGTAATATTTGGCCATGTACGCCAAGGCTCGCCAGTCGGTGGGGTTTTGCTTCAAGGCCTGTTGGTACAAAGCCACCGCTGCGGGTTGGTCCGAACGACGCAACGCATCCACCGCTCTGGATCGCAAAATCGCATTGGTCGGTTGACAGCCTGTCAGAATCGACAGCCCCAGAAAAACGGCGATCACTACCCACAAACTTGTTCGGTTATGATACATTCGGTTGATCCTTATTCTTTCAATGGTATGCCAATCGCGATTGAATTTTCCGTTTGCTTGTGTGCGCATCATGTTTTTTCAAGCATCGCGTCCAAACGGTTTTCATCGCAGGAATTCTCATACCCGATGGGTATAAACACGATGCAATGTTTACAGACGGTTATTCTACACCACCAGACGCTGAAAGACAGCCACTACGACTGGCTTTGGGTGAATCCGAACCATCAGGACCAGTTAACCGGATTTCGCATGCCAATTTCTGCCACACATTGGCAGGCTCAACAAGCATGGCCTTTGATTCCATTGCCGCCACATCGGATGATCTATTTAGACTATCAGGGGAGTATTAGTGGCAATCGAGGCACGGTGGTGCGTGTGGCTCAAGGGTGGCTCACGCCCTTGCTTTGGGCTCAAGGACGCTGGCGTTTGGAAGTCCATTTAACCGCTGCTCTGGGCAACCCTCAAGAGCTTGCTTCAGTGCAGGTATCAGGTCAATCTCTCTCAAACATCCTTTGGCAAGCGCATGTCTGTGAATAAAGTGGGCATCTTTGCTAGAATAAGTGGTTATGTGAGATACCCTTTGGACTTTTAGAGATTTAGCCATGACTTGTCGAACCCGTATTCTTTTTCTCTGTACTGGCAATTCTTGCCGCAGCCAAATGGCGGAAGGCTGGGCCAAAGAGCTCAAAAGTGACACCATTGAAGCCTATTCTGCGGGGATTGAAACGCATGGGCTTAATCCCCATGCCGTCAGCGTGATGGAAGAGGTCGGCATCTGCATCCGCGAGCACCACTCCAAAACCCTTGATGAACTCAAACATATCCAGTTCGACTACGTGATCACCGTCTGTGGCCACGCCCATGAAACCTGCCCCGTCTTCCCCGCCAAAGCCACCATCATTCATCACGGCTTTGATGACCCACCCAAGCTGGCCGTCACCGCCTCCCACGAACAAGAAGCACTGGATCACTACCGACGTGTGCGCGATGAAATCGAAGCCTTTATCCAGACCCTGCCTCTATGCAATCCTGAAAAGTATTAAGATTGCAGTGGCTCAAGACGAGTTTGGCGTCACGTTAAAGCAAACCGCTTACGCCTTCGACTCGGCCACGATCAATCTGTGCCTTGCCTTATTCCCATGGGCGAAGTTTCGCAAACACAAAGGCGCGATCAAACTTCATACGCTGAGTGTTTATATATGTTTCAGATGCATAAAAACTTGGGTCATTAAGGACCAAGTGGTTGCGACTGTCTGGCGGGGGGGGTAAACTTGGACATTACGATGAGAACCAAACGTTTCAACGTGGCTCGGTGGTGCCTTTGCGGAGTAATTCTGGCGGGAGGGTTATTCGGTTGCCAGGGGCATAAAACTGCCTATCCGTTCCCTTTTTCAGATGAATGGCGATACCTCTATCCACAGCCTGCACCAGGCGTGGTGGGATTGGCTCGCCCCCTGATTCCGGATGTGGGACAACCCATTGGATTCAAAGCATTGGTCAAGCAATCCCATGCCACCGTCGATGGCTCAGCCCGCAAGGTGAAGCACGTCTATCAAGGACGGGCGCGTTTGCAGGATGTTATCGATTTTTACCGTCGCAACCTCACACGATTTAACTGGAAAACAGTCAGTCAGGAACATCAGGCAAATGGCTTCGTCGTGAACAACACCAAAGGGGTGGAACGGCTGCGATTGCTGTTTTATACCGATGGAGATCGCGTGACTGTGGTGATCATGATCGGCCCAATTCATTATCCTCCAGCCCCAGCAGCAAACTCACCGAAGCCAATTCTTGAACTCGGTGGCGTGGGCTAATACAAAATAATTGATTGACCTCACAAGAACCCCTGATCTTTTTTGCAAGAGCAACAGTACTTATGGACTCGAAACACAGACACGAACTGGAACAGAACGACTTGGCAACCTTCATCGGCCATTTTGGCGAATGGTGGGCTAAATGGGGACATGTGACTTTGCTCTCCGTCTTGCTGGTGGTGGCAGCCTTTACCGCGGTACGTTTTTACAATGTGCGGGTTGATACCGCTCGTGAAACAGCATGGGGCGGCCTTGCCTCAAGCACCAGCCCTGAAGTCTACCGATCAGTGGCTCAGTCCAATGAAAACCCCGTGCGGGCTTTGGCCTATCTACGCGGTGCAGATTTGCTGTTGCAAAAAGCAGCTATTCCCGCACCCCCGGCACCCCCGGCACCCCCGGCACCCCCCAAACCCCAGGAAGTGACAGCCGAACCAGGCAAGACCGTCGATGCAACCGAGTCCACCTCCCAGGCCCAGCCAGCAACCCCAACCACAGATACCGCTGATACAGCCGATGCTCCTGTCCAGGTTGCTTTGGCCGCTCAGAGAGAGCAGGACCCCGCGATCATGCTCGACGATGCTAAGTTGATGTACCAGGCAATCGTCGACGATAAAACGGCACCACAGATCATTCGACTCAATGCCAAACTTGGGCTTGGCGCTATTGCCGAGGCAAAAAAACAGTGGGATCAAGCTCACACCCTCTATCAGCAAGTTACTGATGAAGCGGGCGATGTCTATGTTCAGGTTGCCCTCAATGCCACGGATCGTCAAGCACGCATTGAACGCCTTAAAACCCCGGTGCGTTTTGCCAAAGCTCCCGTGGCTCCCAAGGTGATTTTGCCTGACATGCCGATGGCAGAAATTGAAACCAAGTTGGACCTGTCCAACCCCCTCCCACAGCCCGCAGTTGCGCCATGACCGACTCCCAGCCCCCGGAAGTTTCTCCGGACTCCCAAGATGTTTCTGAAAATCCCTCCGGAGATTCTCCAGAAACATCGCCCCCGGCCGATCCAACGCCCGAACGCATTCTGATTAAGCGTGATGTTCACACACGCCTTGACAGCTATCTGCAACAACGGCTCAAGGGAATTAGCCGTAGCCGCGTCAAAAAAATGATCGAGGCGGACATGGTCAAGGTCAATGATAAAAAACCCAAGCCCAGCACCATGATTCGTCGGGGTGACGTGCTTGAAATCTCACTGCCCGCACCGGCTGTGCGGACCATTGAACCCGAACCCGTGCCGATTCAAGTTCTCTATGAGGAAGATGGGTTTCTTGTTCTCAACAAACAAGCAGGCATCCTCGTCCATCCCGCCCGCAACCATCTCTCAGGCACACTGATCAACGGCTTGGCGTACCGCTTTCAACAAAAAGTCCAAGCAGAAGGGCTCACCTTTGTGCCTCACCAAACCCGAGGCTTCAAGAAAAACAAACGCGGCGAAGTCGAAGGACTCAGTGATGTCGGAGCGGCTGAATTCCGACCGGGAATCATTCACCGACTCGATAAAAATACCACAGGTGTCCTCGTCGTCGCCAAACAAGAAGCCTCACACTGGGCCATTGCCAAGCAGTTTGAACATCGCAAAACCATCAAAGCCTATTTGGCCGTTGTTCATGGCAATTTTGATGAGCCAGGCAGTGTCGTCGAGCAGCCCATCGGCAAGCATCCCACCGTCCATGAAGCCTACTGCGTTCGCCAAGGCCATCTAAGCAAAGACGCGGTTTCCATTTACCGCGTGCGGGAACAATACGAAGGGTATAGTTTGGTCGAGGTCGAACTCCGCACCGGTCGAACCCACCAAATCCGCGTGCATTTGTCCTATTGCGGTCACCCCATCGTCGGCGACATCATGTACGGCGGCGAGCCCGTCGGCGAACCCGAAATCCTAAACCCACCCATGGCTGCGGGCGCAAGACGTTTTCTCAATTACGCTCGCAAAAAAGATGAAGGCAAACTCCTCGAAGCAACCTCTGCCGCCCGTGAAGATATGATTATCGCCCATCCTTCATTGCACGCAGCTCTACTTGGATTTGCCCATCCAGACACCCAAGAACCCATGCGTTTCACTGCACCCTTGCACGAACCGATGGCAACCCTCGTCCGCAAGCTCAGAGAGCATCGTCGCCCTGATGCAATCGTCGCTGAAAATGGTACCTGGATTGACCTTGAGCAGGCGGTGCCTCAGTAAAACGTGAAGCATGAACCCCGTTGCTGCAAGTATGCAGATACGGAAAAACAATAGTCACAAAAAATACAAAAAAAACACGAAAATCAGAAGGTGGAAATAGTTGTCAAAATAGCTGCACACTCGAGTGTGCAGCATCAATCATTTCCATTTATGTTCGAATGAATCGTTTAAAAATAGCCGCACGCTTACAGCGTGCGCGTCCGGTAGGGCAGTAAGAATTCACATTTTTGATTGGTGATAAATTTTGTCCATCTCAAGTCAGACACGCAAGCAAGTTTGCTTGCGGCTAAAATCCGAATCCATTTACAAAACCAGACTTGACAACCCATATCGCCCAATCTCTATCTCTTGTTTTTAGTGTCTTTAATGGTGTTTTTCGTGGCGATTGTCTGGAATCAACCATCACGCAGCCACACTCGCCTGACGGGGCATGATCGATTCAATCAATTCGCAACTCGCTCCCAAGTCCCCCGACTCCAAACGATAGCAATCAGCATGGCGACAAATTTCAGAAAGAATATTGATCGCACGGCGACCAAAAGATTGGCGGTTAAATGACATACGGGCCAATTCAATCGCGGCTTCACTGCGAGCCATCGGCGTGAGCAACGGACGGCTCGCTGCAACATAACGTGGGAAAATAATGCGGCGAATCGTGCAAGGCTGATCCATTACCTCACGACTACGCACATTGGGACGAACATAAGCAACCCGCCCTTTGAACGCTTTGGCGTAGTGTTGGCGTTGCCACAAGGGCAAACCCATTTTCTTTACAACGGGGAAAGACCCTTCTTTAACACACAACGCTTTGGGAAACGCACGCAGCTGATGGGTCAACGGATCAATCAATGCAAACTCATCGCAAAGATATCGCCAATCTCGAGACATCAATCCACACGCCAAGGTCGATTTGCCAGAGCCTGATCCGCCCGCAAGAATCAATCCCGCGCCGTTTTTCTCAAGCGTTGCAGCATGCAATTGTAAAAAAGACTCGCCTCGAGCAATGATCCGCCAATTCACCGCCCATTCCATGTAAGGCAAAATTTCGTTGGATCGCAAACAAGTGAACAACTCTTTGCCATCACCATGCACGGCAAAACGCTTGCGCCAAGGTAACTTGGATTTCCAAGGCAACGCATCCACACGGATCGTGGTTTGGGGATCAATCTCGTCCGCTGCCAAATCAGGCATGCGAAAATCCTGATACAAATGACTTAAGTCTTCCGTGGCCTGAGGCATGATGCTTCGGACGGCCACACGCATCGGGCCAATCTGGAAATGCGTATAAAAATCAGGTTCAGAGGCAGATTGCTTCATGGATTCAAAAGCCCATTGTTCGCTAGCATTGCCACCATTTGCTGAACATGGTCCGAAGCAGTGGCCCGGTCAATTTCATACTCATTGCAAACATCATCGACAAGATCAGAATACGTTCGGGTGGGCTGACATCCTTCCCAAACAATCAAGGCAGTACGATTTAATCGAAATGTTCCGCCCGTGGCTGAATCAAAAAGCAACGCTTCGTCATCTAAAATTTGTAAACTCACATCACTACGCTGGGATGGACAAGGCAACAAAGCCTCCTCCAATACCCACGGCGAGGTCAACGGATAAGAATCGGTAGATAACTGAGGCATGGGGGCTTCTCTGTAAACATCAATCAAACGAAGACAAGCGGCAAATAATTTAGGACGGAGCCCCCGACACACTGGCAAAAGCAGTCTTGTTGGCCGTTAATGCAATGACCACAGGAGCGACATAAGCAGCTTTCTTGGCCATGCTACGCACAAACTGTCGCCGCGTTGCCGCGTTGTCCACCGGAAATTTCTCCCCCGCAAGACCCCCCGGCTCCCCCGGTTCCCCCGGTTCCCCCGAATCATCGGTTGGCCGTGGCTTGTGTGGTTTACGTGAAGGCGTGTTGGATTGATTCATAGCATTTTCCATCCCATTGGATCTATCGACATTTGGACCAAGGGTCCTCAGTAAAACTTATCGGTTTTAGGCAGCTTTTTGTGAGATCAAAGTTGTTTGGCCCTGCTTTTTGAGTCCGGTAACGTCCGTTGAGCGTTCAAGATTCACGCAAATAGCCTCTTCAGAGCAGATTCGCTTGATGGCAATGAGCTGATAGCCGTCAAATCGGGCGTTGGGCCTGACGGAGGTGCTGACAAATCGCATCTTGCCTCGCATGGTAAATCGCTCGGTTTGGCCGTCGTTGTATTGGCGGGTGACCGAGAAGCGGCTGGAGCCGTCCCATGCTCGCACTGCATATTTGCCGATGGTTTGACCTGCGTGAATGGTGCGACGGGCAGTCAGACAGAGGCTCCCGTCTTCCTGACGCAGGACTTCGGTTTTGGATAAAAAGGCCCATAAAGGCTTGAAATATTTGGTGATTGGGCGGGTCAGGCGACACACATGGGCCGTCGGCAACCAACCCCAATGTTCATGGGCGTACCATTCACGCATGTGCTTCTGGTCTGGCACGGTTGCCGCGTAGAGATAGCCCAGTACAAAGCCGATGCCAGGCGTGGTTAACACATTGGCTAAAACATGGGCCAACGGATGCGCGTTGTCTCGCGGTGCTTGGCGAAGGCAAAGTCGGTCCCGCCAATTAACAGGGATTGTTTTGAGAGCCTCTCGCACTTGGGGAGGAATCAGTTGCTTGCCTTGGGCTGCTGCATCGAGTCCGCTCAGCACGGGCAAACTCAATCGCCACTGGCGGGCTAGTTGTAAGAACAAATCCCAGTTCATTTCACGGGAAAATTGCTTGGTCCAGCTTTGAATATCGTCACGCCATTTTTGACTGCTGTTGCCATGCACCGCCAGGTGGGCGGTGAGATGGATTAACATTCGCGCGGGTTCTGGAACCCAGACAAACGCATCATTCATAAAGACTTTTCGAGCATCGGTCCACAGTGCTTCGGTAGGCATGAATTGGGCATACCGCAAAGGACGCAGCGGCCGCACATGCACATCCATCACCACAGGCATCACATCGCCCACGGTGTATTCTGCTTCGTAATAAAACCGAGGAAAGAAATCTTCCCGCATCAAAATTTGGCTGCGATACCCACCCATCGATTCAATGATTTCAAACGCACGATCCATGTCCGCTGGGCGAATCAGTAAATCTAGATCGCTCATCGAACGGGCCGCGGGATCGTCATAGGTGGTCAAGAGCAACGCTCCACCTTTGAGGAGCATCAGGTCAATCCCCGCCTCGTTGAATTGCAGAGCAAGCCGTCGCAGAAAGTGCATCATTCGCACATTGCGGGTCGCAACGCCAAGTCCCGCTCGGTCACTGGCCAAGGGCTTAGTAAGATGCGTAAGCGGTGTCGGCTCTTGAAGCATGTCAGATTCACAATGAGACAATCGAATAACTCCTGGCGGTTTTAGAGTTCCTAGTTAAACGATTTATCGGTAATGGACCCCCGGATTCGCCATACTTATAGCCAAAGCCCGATAAGGAAACGGGTTTTGGGGCATCTAAATAGGTATTCGAATTATGATCGTACTGGTGGCTTGCCCTAAATTTTTGAGCCAATTGTGAGGAGATTCCGTCTATAACCAGTCACCATTGATTATTTCCATTTTCCCCCGGTTTTTTACGTCTTTGGCATCTTGTTTTTTTTAAGCATCGCGTTCAAACGACTTCATACCGCGGGAATTTTAATGCCCGATGGGTCTAAAAGAATATCTAGAGACTGCTAAAGGGAGCAATCGCAACAGATTACCCGAAATAGCAATTTATTCCTCTTGAAATCTGACCCTCTTCCGGGATAATTCTTACAGTTGGCCTACCAGTGTGCAGGCCCTTAGTATAGAACCATCTCAAGGAGTCAATCAATATGTCTTTAACATCCACAGAATCAACTCTGGCAATTCTTGGCGGCTCACCAGCGGCCCCTCAGGATATCGTGAAACCCTGGCCTCCGATTGACGATACAGATCGCCAGATGGTGCTTGATTCACTCAACGGAACCAATCACGCCTTCGGCCCCAACTGCCAAGCCTTTTCAAAAGAAATGGCTGAGTGGAACGGTAACAAGCATGCCATCTTCACCAACAGTGGGACGGCAGCCTTGCACATGGGACTCGTCGGTTGTGGCGTGGGTGCGGGCGATCACGTGATCGTCACCGGCTACTCTTGGTCTTCAAGTGCAACCTGCATTATCCATCACAATGCCATCCCCATTTTTGTCGATATTGACTTCGATACCATCAACATCGACGTAGACAAAATTGAAGCAGCCATCACCCCCAAAACCAAAGCCATCGTCGCGGTCCACTTGCATGGCCTGGCGATCAATATGGAAAAATTGATGGAAATAGCAAACAAACACAATCTCAAAGTGATTGAAGATGCTTGCCAAAGTCATGGTGCTGAATACAAAGGTAAAAAAGTTGGCACGATGGGTCACTGCGGTGCGTTGAGCTTTAACCAAAACAAAAGTCTTTGTGCGGGTGAAGGCGGGATGTTCCTGACCAATGATGAAGAAATTCTCGCAGGCGCTTCGAGCCTTTGGTCCTTCGGCGAAACTCGCACGCCTTCAGAAGACCGCGATTTCCATGCGTATGCATTGGGTTGGATGTACCGCGCGAACGATCTGACGGCCGCCTTCGGCCGAGCACAGCTCAAAAAGCTCACTGGCTACATTGAAACCGAACGTTCAAATGCAGATGCGTTGCGTGCCGTACTTGAAGGTACACATGGCCTGATCATGCCGACGGAGCCTGAAAACCATTTACATACTTATTACAACTTTAGTATTCGTATTGATATGGACGCGATTGGCTGGACGGGTGAGCCCACGCGTATGCGAGACGCATTGCTTAAAGCAATGGCCGCTGAAGGTGCTCACCCTGTTGTTTGGCAGCGATTTATTTTGCCTAGCATGACGGTGTTTCAAGCGAAGAACGCTTATGGCAAGGGCAGTCCTTGGGCTGAGCATGATGCGTTGGATGTGGATTATAACCCTGCGAATTTTCCTGTGTCCCAGCATCACTCTGATACGCACTTTGCGATCATTATGCCGTTGCGTGCCCCCAATGGTCCTGAAGTTGCTCAGGTGATGGGCCAAGGCATCCGCAAGGTTTTTGAGAATATTGAGAAAATTGATCCCGACCAGATTCTCGACGAAAAATAAGTTCCAACAGAAAAAAATAAAAGAAGGAAGTGCCATGATTATTCACACGGGTGCGGCTTCGGTCGTCATTACCCCGCCTTTGGGAACTCAGATTCAAGGGGCGGGTGTTCCCGATCAGCCCGCCAAAGTCATTCGTGATGAGCTTGAAGCCAATGCGGTTTATTTTTGCAGCGACGATGAGGCTGTTCTGTTGGTCAGTTGTGATGTAGGGATGTTGCCGACGGATTTTGTGATTGCTACGCGAGCGGCGATAGGCGAGGCGATGGGGCTGGCTGAGTCGAACGTGATCATCAGTGCCACGCACACCCATTCGGCTCCTTCGGTATCAAGGACCAATTGGGTCAAGCCGGTGGCGGAGGATTTCCTCAAAAATCTCCGCGATCAGTTGATGGCCGTCGCTTGTCAGGCAAAGCAGTCTGCGGTGGTGTCGAAAATCGGATGGGGGTTGGGGCACACTCAACTTGGCTACAACCGAAGGTGCTGTTGGTCTGACGGCTCACATAGCATGTACAACCCCACGGGTCGGACTGATTTTACTGGATTTGAAGGGCCAGAAGACTCTGCTCATGTTGCGTTTTTTGCCTGTGATATGGAGGGAAAACTTCTGGCGGTGATTCATCAGAATACGGCTCATCCGACTTGTTTTTATGCAGGAGATTGCTTCTCCAGTGATTTTCCAGGCGCTGCGCGAAGCCACCTCAGAGACTCTTTTGGCGATATTCCCGTGTTGTTTTTTAATGGCGCTCTAGGCGACATTTGCAGGCAGGAAACCATGGGGATAGGTCAATCTGAAACCTCCGAACAGGTTCTCAAACGCAATGGGCATCTTCTCGCAGGTGAAACACTGCGGTTATTTCACCAGGCCCCATTGCACGATGATGTGGCCTTTGGTCATGTGTATGAAGACCTGACGGTGGACGTGCGATTGCCTGATCCCAAACGGCTCGCTTGGGCGAGAGAGGTGGTCGCTTTGGCTCAGTCGGGCAAAGCGAGCAAGCCTGAAAATTATATTGCAGCATGGGGCATCGCGTTACTGCAAGATGAGTTTGGCGAGAATCCGGTTGACACGCTGCGTTTGCATGTGGTTCGTCTCGGTGATGTGGCTTTGGTGACTCAGCCGTGCGAGCTTTATTGTCAGTTTGGCTTGGATATCAAGCGTCGCAGTCCCGCTCCGATTACCAGTGTTTCATCCCTGACCGATGGCTACGGAGGCTATTGCCCGACGATGTATGGCATTTTGGGCGGTGGGTATTCCGGTGAGTCTTACCAATGGTGTCGCCTCGCTCCCGAAGCGGGCTACCTGCTTGTGGATGTGGCTTCTCGTATGTTACGCCAACTTTGGTAAAATCAGTCAACAAAGAAATAAAATAAACAACCCCGAAAGGTTTTTAACCCATGAAACTATCCATGATGTCCTACACGATGAGCCGCCAGCCCAAGTTTTTTGATTTGGCCCAGATGTTTGATCTGACCGCAGAGCTGAAACTTGATGGCATTGACATGGTGACCCTGCACGGCAGCACTGCCAAAGAATTGCGGAAAATGGCCGACGATCGCGCCATTCCCGTGGTCTGTCACACTTTTATAGCGGACCTGAACTTTCCCACGACTGCCGAGCGAAGTAAAACTGTGGATGACGCTCGCCGTGGGATTGATGCGGCAGTGGAACTGGGCGCTCCGACGGTCATGATCCCCACCCCCGCCAAAGCAGGCGTGGACCGTGATGTCTCTCGCAAAAACTGGATCGCCGGTTTACAGGAGGTGATCCCTTACGCCAATGAGGCAGACATCATCTTAACGGTGGAAAATTTTCCCGGTGCGGGTAGCCCCTTCGTCATCGCCACCGATCTGCTCCAAGCGGTGCGAGAAGTGCCAGGCATGAAAATAACCTATGACAACGGCAACGCCTTCTCCGGCGAAGAACCAATCCAGTCCTTCAAGGATGTGGCGGAGCATACCGTGCATGTCCATTTCAAGGATTGGGATATCGTCGAAGAAGGCCAGGGCATGGCCATGCTTAACGGCACAACCATGGCCTCCGCCTTGATCGGCGAAGGCGATATAGATACCAAAGGTTGTCTCAAAGCTCTGACTGATGCCAACTATGATTTCTGCATCAACCTTGAATACGAAGGCAACAAATACAATCCCACCGAAGGCGTTCGCAAAGCAACCGAATATCTTCGAAACGCCTATGCAGAATTAACCGCGACATCGGTCTGACTTTAAAGTCAAACAAGAAAGTTTTAGCTCATGAAATTGTCCATGATGTCGTTTACGATGAGTTTGCAGCCGGAGTTTTTTGATCTGACGCAGATGTTTGACCTAACGTCCGAACTGAAACTCGACGGCATTGATCTGGTCACGCTTCACGAAACCCCCGCAAGCGAATTGCGGAAAATGGCGGATGATCGTGGCATTCCCATTGTGTGCCACACTTTTCGGGCGGACTTAAATTTTCCCACTGCCGCGGAACGACAGCCCGCTGTGGACCTTGCTCGTAAAAGTCTTGACGCAGCCGTCACGCTGGGCGCTCCGACGGTGATGATTCCCACGCTTCCCAAAGCAGGTGTGGATCGTGATCTATCTCGCAGAAACTGGATTGCCGGTTTACAGGAACTGATTCCCTATGCCAATGACGTGGGAGTCGCTTTAACCGTGGAAAATTTCCCCGGCGAGGGGAGCCCCTTCGTCATCGCCACTGATTTGCTCCAAGCGGTACGAGAAGTGCCAAGCATGAAAATAACCTATGACAACGGCAACGCCTTCTCTGGCGAAGAGCCAGCCCAGTCATTTAAAGATGTCGCTGAGCATACGGTGCATGCCCATTTCAAAGATTGGGATATCGTCGAAGAAGGCCAAGGCACAAAAATGCTCGACGGTCGCACCATGGCCCCCGCTCTGATCGGTGAGGGAGCCATTGATACCAAAGCCTGTCTCAAGGCTCTGGCTGATGCGGGTTATGATCGCTATATCAACATTGAATACTGTGGCAGAAAATACAATCCCACCGAAGGCGTTCGCAAAGCAACCGAATATCTACGTCGGATAAATGAAGAACTGACAACCGCGACGCCTGTGGTGAAATAAAGATGGCGCTTGGGTTGAATTACAATAGACATGCCCATACTTATTGATGAAATAAGGGGCTCTTTTCAAAAGAGATAGATAAAGATGATTACCGTAGGAAGCGCTTCTGGAATTATTACAAATGAATTAGGTACCGATATCCAGGGCGCAGGATGCGGCGGGAAAGCTGCCTACATTCGAGACGAATTAGAAGCTAGCGTGATGTATATCAAGCAGGGAGATACCGAAGTCATGTTCGTTAGTTGTGACTTGGGAGGATTGGAATCTGACATCACCGTTGCCACACGAAATGCCATGGCTGAAGCCTCTGGGATCAATCCACGGTCCATCATTATTGGTGGTACACACACAGGAGGCCCTTCGGTCCTTCCCTCTAACCGTCAAAAACCGGTCGATCTAATATACCTTGAAAAACTAAAAAACATACTCACGGACTTGGCGAAAAAAAGTGTGCAATCCATGGTCCCCGCCACGTTAAGTGTGTCTCAAGGTCATGCGAAAATTGGTTACAACCGAAGGACCTGCTGGAGTAATACAAGCCATCAAATGTACGGCAAGGCACAGGGAAAAATAACGTTCACCGGCAACGAAGGGCCCGAAGACCCCCAGCAATTTGTCTTGTATGCGGTGGATGAAAACAATCAGATTTTAGCAGTGTTGCATCAAAATACATCCCACCCATGTACTTTTTTTGGTGCTGATTTTTACTCAGCAGACTATCCCGGACTCGCACGAACTTACCTTCGGGAAGCACTGGGCGATATCCCCGTTCTCTTCTTTAACGGTGCTCTTGGCGATATCGGGCAAAGTCTAACAAATGAAAACTCATTTGGGGGAACTGACAAAGAAATGATGATCAGGCGATGCGCACTGTCGTTGGCGGGAGAAACACTGCGTTTGATTCATGAAAATCCACCCACAGCAAACAATCGCCTTCAACACATCTGTCAGGATTTAGAGGTGGCTGTCCGATTGCCAACACCACAAAAACTGGCATGGGCAGAAGAAACCATCGCCAAAATAGATGCGGGAGAATCGCTTCCTCCTTTTGATCAAATTTTTTCCCATGGTGCCAGCTTACTTCAAAAGCGTTTTGGTGATCACCCAATGGACTCTCTTCCAATTCATGCGATTCAAATTGGACCTGCAGCAATCATTACTCAACCCACAGAACTTTTTTGTTATTTCGGCCTTGAAATAAAACGTCGTAGTCCATTTGCCATTACCAGTGTCTTCAGTCTCTGTGATGGGTATGCGGGATATTGTCCCACCTACGATGCAATTGTTGGAGGGGGCTATTCTGGAGAGCCGATCTATTGGACTCGTTTTACGCCTGAAACAGGCTATCAAATGGTTGATGAATCATCTCGCTTGTTGTTCCAGATGCAACAAGAAAACGAGGGATGAAAACGTAGAGCCTGCTGGTTATTTTTTAATGAACAAAGGATCAAAAATAAACCATGAAGCAACCTAATATTTTATTTGTGATGACCGACCAACAACGAGGTGACTGTCTCGGCGTGGAAAACCACCCAGTTCTGATGACGCCTGTGATGGATGATATGGCTGCTCGTGGCGTGCGGTTTACCAAGTTTTATTCTGCTTGTCCTAGCTGTATTGCCACCCGACGCGCGATCCTCTCAGGCATGTCACCTCAACGCAACGGCATGGTTGGGTACAACGGCAACGTTGAATGGCATCCGCCTACCACCCTGCCTGGCATCCTTGCTGATCACGGCTATCAGACCGGCCTTGTGGGGCGTTCGATGCACCAATATCCGCCTGAAAAACATTTTGGCTTTGGAGACATGACCAGTAATCAATACGCGACCATCCCAGGAGATGACTACAACAGTTGGCTCGAAAAAACAGGTCCCCAAGGCAATGGTGGTTGGTTCGGCGGCGGGGTGATGCACAATGACCACACCGCCCGGCCATGGCCTCTAGAAGAACACCTGCACATGACCAATTGGACCATGACGCGATCCCTGCAATGGCTCCAAGAACGAGATCGAAGCAAGCCGTTCTTTCTCAACGTTAGTTTTATTGCACCCCATCCGCCACTTCAGCCACCGGAATTTTATTTTGAACGTTATATCCGCACCGGTGTACCTGAGCGGTTTCTTGGTGATTGGGCTTCTCCGCCGGAGTTTGGCAGTGCGATAGACGTTGTGTCGGCAAGCTGTATGGATCTCAAAGGTGAAGCCTTGCTCAGCGCTCGGGCAGCTTACTATGGGTTGATCAATCATGTGGACAATCAGTTGCGACGATTGTTTAACCCTGTTTTGGGCATGGATCAAGAGACACGTAAAAATACCATTGTGATCTTCACCAGTGATCATGGCGAAATGCTTGGCGATCATTATCGCTGGCGTAAAAGTTTAGCCTATGAAGCCTCTGCGCGTGTGCCGTTTATCATGTATGCTCCTGAGCGGTTCGGCATTAAGCGGACGTCCACCATTGATGCGGTGGCGACCCATGCGGACATTATGCCGACGTTGTTGGATATGGTGGGCATTGATATTCCGGATCATTTGGATGGCCAAAGTTTGATGCCGTTGATTCATGGCGAACAAACGCAATGTCGGGAGTATTTACATATTGAACACTCACCAGAGCAACAGGCGTTGACTGATGGTCGTGAAAAATTCATTTGGATGCCTGCCGACGGCCGTGAGCAATTTTTTGATTTAACCATCGACCCCAATGAATGCAAGAATTTGGTGGCTGATTCAAATTATGCCGATCGCGTGACGTTGTGGCGTGAACGAATGATCAATGCATTAGCAGATCGACCAGAAGGTTTTACCGATGGAAAGTCTTTGATTGCCGGGCGGCCGTATGGTTCAATGATCCCGGGGCGTTCTTAATTTTTTCACCATCATCTTTTTACAAAGAAAGTTTTTTCAAATGGCACCGAATATTTTATGGATTTGCACTGACCGACAACGCTGGGACACCCTTGGCTGTATGGGCAATCCCCACGTCAAGACGCCGAACCTGGATCGCTTGGCAGCCAACGGCATTCTTTTTCGTAATGCCTTTTCTCAATGCCCGGTGTGCAGTCCCAGCCGAGCCTCTTTTTTAACTGGACGCTATCCCAGCACCACCAGGCTCAACCGAAACGGGCAAACGATTCCCTCCAGCGAACGGCTCATTTCCCGTTTACTCGCGGATAATGATTATATCTGTGGCCATGCAGGGAAAATGCATCTGTCCGCCAGTTCACCCAATAGTGTTCAATGGTCCGAAAAACGAATTGATGATGGATACAGTGTGTTTGACTGGTCGATGCATCCCCCGGATGTGCCGATTTGTGCCTATACCGCCTGGCTGATGGAGCATGATATTGAGTTTAAGCGAACGCCTGTGGGTGATAGCAAGCATATTACTTTTGGGATGCCCAAAGAAACCAACAACACGACATGGATTGCGCAGCGTGCGATTAATTTTATGAAGTGCAATGAGCCATTGGATCGCCCGTGGTTTTTTACGTGTGACATTGAAGACCCGCATGCGCCTTATGATCCGCCGCAAGAATTTCTTCAGCCCTATCTTGATAAGCTTGATGAGATTGAGTTGCCTCATTACACCGATGGCGAACTAGAGAACAAACCTCCATTCCAGATGACTGATCGGCACGGGGTTTACGGCAGCGGTGGTGGACATTTTGCAGCAGCGGATATGACCGACCAAGAACACCGTCTTATTCGTGCAGCCTATTGGGCGATGATTGACCATGTGGACTATCAAGTTGGACGCATGATCGAAGCACTCGAACAAAGTGGCCAATTGGACAACACATTGATCCTTTTTATGTCCGACCACGGCGACATGCTGGGCGATCATGGCATGTACATGCAAGGCCCCTATTTTTACGATGAAATGGTCCATGTCCCACTGATTATGCACTACCCGGACAAAATTAAAGCGGGGCTCGATAGTTCTGCCATGGTTGAGCTGACCGATATCTCGCCGACCCTGATGCAAGCGGCTGGCCTTGATGTTTACGAGGGAATGCAGGGGAAAAGTTTTTGGCCATTAATGACGGGCGACGCAGATCTCCAAACACACCGTGATTCGGTCTACCATGAATACCATCAGGCCATCCCTCCTGTGGTATGCCATCAAAAAACAGGGGGCGCGTATATCACCGGCGTTCGCAATGAAAATTATGCACTGAGTTGTGTTCATAACTTTGATGATGGCGAGTTGTACGATCTGAAAAAAGATCCGGGCATGATCCAAAACCTTTGGCATGATCCAACAAGAGCTACCGAACGGGCTCAGATGTTACAACTATTATGTCAACGCATGGCAGGGACCATTGATCCCTTGCCGCCGACCACAGATTCCTATTGATCTGATGCGTGGCCCGCGTATGTTAAAGTCATGATGCGGTATTAAAAACAATCGAACCGCAAGCCGCTTTAAGACGATTTGTTTCTCAAACTTTTCCCCCTTAGAAAGAATTAGACCATGGATAAGAAACGCCTGAAAATTGGTTGGAACACGCAAGATATCACACCTCAAGGGAAGGTCTCTTTGCGGGGGCAATTTTATATCAGGATCACCGATGAAATTAATGATCCGTTGACGACCACCGCCATGGCGATGGAATCTGAAGATGCCAGCGAGCAGGCCATTGTTGTTTCACTCGCAGCGATTGCGGTGAGCGATTACATCTTGGCTGGCTGTCGAGAAATTCTAGCTGAAAAACTCGAGGGTTTTAACCCTGAAAAATTGTTGATCAGCACGACACATCCACACACCGCACCGGAATATGCCGTTCCTGAAATGCTAGGGAAAGGCCTTCCCCTAGACGATGATGTAATGACGGATCAAGCGTATGGCAAATTGCTGATTGAGAAGATCAGTCTCGCAGCAATCAATGCTTGGAATAGCCGTCAGTTGGGTGCTTTGAGCTGGGGGTGTGGTCATGCGGTGGTTGGGTTCAACCGGCGAATTACCTATTTTGACGGCACATCGAAGATGTATGGCCAAACTGACACGCCTGATTTTTCTCATATTGAAGGCCACGAAAACCACGGCCTCGACATGCTTTTTACCTATGACACCGAACATCGTCTGACGGGAATTTTGATCAATGTGCCCTGTACCGCTCAGTGTTCTGAGGGACGAAACTTCATCTCTTCAGACTATTGGCATGAAACCTGCCAATTGATTCGCCAACGTCATGGTGAACATATCCACATCTTGCCCCAATGCGCTGCGGCTGGTGACCTTGTGCCTCGGCCTATGATTGGCTCCCGCGCGGCTCGCCGTATGTTGGACTTAAAAGGCTATAGCGAAAAAAATGACATGGCATACCGCCAACATATTGCAGATAAACTTGCTGGAGCGGTGGATGAAATTCTGCCACTGGCGTCCAAGGAAATTCACGATGAGGTGGCTTTTGGTCATGAAGTCATCCAAATCAGCGTGCCGCGTCGCCTTGTCAGTGAAGAAGAACTCCTCGCGGCTCAAGCTGAAATTGCTTCGGTGAATCAGAAGCTAGAAGAAATAAAGGACATGGACCCTTACTCCGTTGAATATTCGGGAACCTTCCGCCGTGGTAATTTTAACCAACTGACGGTCGATTGGTATCAGGATCAACAGCAAGGCAAGCAACTTTCCAGACCTGTTGAACTGCATTGTTTGCGGATTGGGGACATTGCGATGTGTACCAATCCATTTGAGTTTTATATCGACTTTGCGGCACGCATCATGGCTCGCAGCAAAGCGTTGCAAACTTTCGTCGTCGAACTCGCTGGCAGTGGAACCTATTTACCAACCGAGCGAGCCAAACAAGGCGGTGATTATAGCGCTTTTGTCGCGAGTTGCCCGGTTGGGCCTGAAGGTGGTCAAATAATCGTTGAAGAAGAAATCAAAGCGATTAACCAGATGTTTTCAGAGAATTAATTTTTTTTGTTTGCTGCGATCACAACGCAGAAATCGGAGATTTACCGAAGAGTCTGTTTTTTTTCAGACGCTACGCTTGGATTAAAAATGCTCTAAATGCACGAGCCTTGAAATTAAACCGTAACGGTTGATTGCTGTGCTTGGGATTCCAATGCTGCGGTAAACAGGCGATGGCTTAAAGCCACTTCATCAAGGGTCACACAACCGCCGAATTTGGTGATGGGTTTGCCATGTTCGAGTTCGTATAAAAAGGCAGCCCACATTTGCTGGATGGCATCTGAGAATCCAAATTCAAAGATGCCGCCGGTGATACTGGGGTAAGCAGTGTCGATTCCCATGTCGATTTGGCCCCAGGTTTGTTCGCTGCCGTCGTATTTCATGACTTCGAGCAATTTGGGGTTTTTGGTGGAGAATCGCACGGAAGTTTTCGTTCCCAGAATTCTGACGTACCAGGTATTTTTTTCTCCGGGGGCGATGCGGAAGCTCTTAAACGTCCAAGGGAACGTGGCATCGGTCGCGGGGTCGTGCATATCACACAAGAGGGTTCCGTTGTCCCATGTTTCACAAGGGACGGTGTTGCCTTGGCCATCAGGTCTTGTTGGCACGAGGTTACTTAAAATCGCGCGAACGTTTTTAGGCTTCCATCCTGCACGGAACGGCACATGACATGCGTGCATGCCCAGATCGCCCAGCACACCATATTCACCATTAAATTCAATCATCCGTTTCCAGTTGATCGCTTTGTCGGTGTTCATGTCACTTGAATGCAGGAAGCCGGTTTCGACTTCAATGATCTGTCCCAGTTCGCCGGACTCAATGATCTGGCCGATCTTCTGAACGCCTGGGAAAAACGGCATCTGTGAACAACAACGCACAAACACGTCAGGGTGTTCTGCGGCACAAGCGGTGATTGCTTCGTTGGCAGCCTTGTCGATGCCAAAAGGCTTTTCACCCATCAGATGCTTGCCCGCTTTGATGGCATCGGTGTAGATCGCTTCATGCTGATCGTGAGGCACAGCAATGTAAACCGCATCCACTTCTTCATTGGCGAGCAATTCACGGTAATCGTTGGTGGTCTGCTTGATTGAAGGAAAGTTGGACGTGAACCACGCAAAGGGTTTGTCCGAACGATTGCAGATCGCGACGATTTCAGGTCGTGCAGGCATGTCATTGAGATGACACCAGCGTGCTGCTGACGAGGCAAATTCGCGACCCATCAGGCCGCAACCAATAATTCCAAAGCGAATGGTTTTCATAGTGATATTCACATCAATTCAAGTACAAAATTCAAATAAACTCAAAGCAAAAAAAGAAAAAGTGCAGAAGAAAAGAGTGTCCACCCCCCATATCCTCCAAAGGCCCTGGGGGGATGCTCCACTTCCGGGGGTTATGCCATTCCCAATTCACGGGCAGTTTCACCGATGGCTTCATCGATCATATCTAGGCCCTTGAGAAGTGTTTTTTCATCCATCACAATTGGAGGACTCATACGCAAAATATGGCCCGCAGGAATCCAGGCCAAGCCCTTGGCGAAAGCTTTCTGATAGATCAAAGTGCCAGCTTTGTCGAACGGCTCTTTGGTGATGCGATCCTTGACCAATTCGATGCCCATGAGGCAACCCTTGGCACGAACGTCGCCGATGATCTTGTGTTCAGCTTTCATCTGTTCCATACGCTTAAGTGCGACTTCACCGAGATGAACAGCATGATCCAAGAGGTTTTCTTCTTCGATGACTTCGGTGGATGCCAGTGCTGCTGCACAAGCCATGGGATTACCGCCATAGCTGCTTGAAGCGCTGATGGATTCAAAGCTTTCTTTGTATTGGTCACGCACTGCCACACAGGTCACAGGGAAACCGTTACCAAAACCTTTACCCAAAGTCACGATGTCCGGAACCACATCCCAGTGTTCCATGCAGAGCCATTTGCCAGTACGACCCCAACTGCAAAGCACTTCGTCGATCATCATCAGAAGACCTTTGTCGTCGCAATACTGACGCAGCTTGGGGAAGAAGTCATCGGGAGGCATGACCGAACCGCCCCAGCCCTGAATGGGTTCAAGGACAAAACCAGCGACGTTTCCGACGGTTCCCTTGTTGATGTATTCATCGTAAAAAGTAATGTATTTGTCGGTATCAATGGTGCCATCTTCTTTGGACCAGACTGGACGATAGGTGTCTGGACGTGGGACCATGTGTGCGCCGGGGGCGCGAACTGCACCGTAGACAGGAGAGCGAATGTGTCCCAGTGACACGCCGCCATAGGTTTTGCCATGATAGTCGTAGAAACAACTGATCATTTCGTTTTTACCCGTGGCAGCCCGCAAAACGCGGAGTCCAGCTTCGACGGCCGTGGTGCCTGAATCATAGAACTGAAAGCCGTTGAGGTCGCCTGGCAAAACTTCAGCGAGTTTTTCGACCAGGGCAGTCTTGATCGGGGTGGTGAAGTCATGAGCGTTCATCAGTTGGCTGGCATGCTTGGCGATTGCTTCACTGATCTTTGGATGGCAATGGCCCAGGGTGGTAACGTAGATCCCTGAGCTGAAGTCGATATAGCGATTGCCATCGACATCGGTCAAGACGCAGCCTTCGCCACTTTCAAAGGCCACGGGGAACAGTTTGACCTGGCCGGAGAGACCTTTGAAGTATTTAGTGCAACGTTTGTGATAACTACGAGATTTCTCGCCTGGCACAGAGGTCATCATGTTTGGAACTTGGTCGAGGTCCACAGAGCCCCAGTCAAGTGTGGAAAAAGTAGCAGTGCTCATGGTTTAATATCCTTTATCCCATGTGTCTTGAATATCAGCAGCGATATTCTCGGTAATATAACAGTCTGTACGAAGTATTTGGTGAATGCTAGAGGGGAGTTTGGGGGTGACTGGGCCGTGGTAGCAGAGTCGTGCGATCATGCGTTCCCAACTGACGTCGGTTCCAGCGACCCCAATAGGGGCGACTTCAATTCGGTGTCTGGCCGCGATGACTTCTTTGGGTCCGATGGTGGCCGCCTTGGGCGGGACCGCAGCAAGGTCACCGCTGAATCCCATGCTGCCATGGAGTGAATTTTGTGCAATGGTAAAAGGGCTGAGCGTGGAAATCCGAGCGCCCATGGTTTTCCACTCTTCGAGCGGTGCGTCAAATTCAGGCGCGTCAGGATCGACAAAGGCCAAATGTCCCGTCCAACCCGGCCCGGTGTAGCTGATGTCCAGTCCGCCAGCCTCTTGCATGAGGTCGTAATAATGATCGAGGTTGTCATTGTTAAGGCCGAAAACCTGGCTTCGTGGCGGGCGCAGTTCTTCGTCCACTTCACTCCACAAAAACCGAAGCATGGCATAGGTAAACCCGCGAGGCCAATCTTCTGGCGCCACGCGGCCGTCTTGGTCGGCATACTCGTCCATGGCAAACCACCACACATGCTTACATGACAGTTTGGCTCGATTAATCATGCGTGCCAAATTGCAATAGCCAGGCCAAGGGTTTGGCATCAGCATCACGCAAGGCTTACCCGCATCGCGTGCTTCTTTCATGCGCCAGAACATATCGCCGAGCCAGATATGCACAAAGTCTTCATCTGGGACCACGCGGATTTGAAAATCGGGGTTGGGATGATTCTCTATTTCAGAGCGTTTGATTGCTCGGCAACGCGCAATTTCCGCTTTGTCACGAAAAGGAACGCAAGGGGATGGATCATAATCAAAGTGACTCATGAACAGCGACCTCCAGCATGCTGTGCCTTTTTGGTAGACGAAAGCATGATTGGGATTTTGTGGGTTTCTAATTTTTGTTTGAATAGCGAGCTGATTTTTTCATCACAAATCAGGCCGTCCCAATCCTTGAGATTGGCGTATCGGTAAAGCTCATGGCGATCGAGCTTGGTATGGTCTGCGGTGGCGTAAACGCGGGTGGCGGCATTGGCCATGCGTGCGAGCATACACCCGATTTCGGCACTGACATTGTAAAGATTGCCCTGGGCATCAATGGCATCCGCCCCGATGAAGGCCACGTCTGCTCGCAAGTTTTCAAGGTTGCTATCGGTAATTGCGCCCATGAGGTCGGGGGTGTTTTGTCGCAGTACCCCGCCGAGTAGTAGGACGGTGACATTTTCCTGGCCAAACAGTTCTGATGCAATGGGGAGTGAGCCGGTAATAACGGTGATATTGTTTAGAGTTTTGAGTTGGCGGGCAATGGCCAGAGTCGTCGTACTTGAATCAAGCATGACGGTATTGCCATGGGAGATTAGGCTTAGGGCGGTCTTGGCGATTTGTTTTTTTTCTTCAGCTTGCTGTCGAGCTCGTTCAAGGAATCGAAATTCAAAGCTGACACGGGTGGCGGCGGTTGCGCCGCCGTGGGTGCGAATCACTTGGCCGTCATCGGTGAGGTCTTGGAGGTCTCGGCGAATGGTCATCCCGCTGACCCCGAAGTGGTCTGCAAGCAGATCGACGGAACATTCGCCATTGGCATCGAGCCATTGGACCATTTTCGCTCGACGCGAGGCAGGACTGAGGGTTGCAAGAGGCTGTTCATTCATGTTAATATATGTTTATATTGAACACGCAGGCTTTTGTCAACTCTTTTGAGAAGGAATCGTGAAAATGGCTGATTCTGTGAAACAAACCTTGATTGCGGGGGCATCAGAGGTTGATATTACGCCTGACAAATCCATGTTTCTGTTTGGCTATCCCCATGTGCAGCGGATGAGTACGGGGGTTCACGATCCACTTTTAAGCTCAGCGTTGTATTTGCACAACGGTTCGTCAGGCATTTTGTTCATCGCCCATGATTTAATTTGGGTTCCACGAGATGTTTCTGAGCGGGCACGTCAAAGGATTGTGCAAGAAGTCCCGGTCACGGCCACAGAGATCATGATTACCGCGTCTCACACCCATTCGGGACCGATTACCGTTTCGGTGCTCAGCAATGAGGCAGACCCGGTTGTTCCCAAGCCAGACCTTTCATACCTACAGATGCTCGAAGACAAGATTGTCGAAGCTGCGGTGCTGGCGTACCGCAATGCCAAGCCCGCAGAAGTGGGGCTCGCTTGCGTGGATGGCTCGATGGTGGGAACCAACCGTCGTTCGCCCGAGGATATGAGTATTCCGCAAACACCTGTCATGGCGGTGCGGGACGTGGAATCGGGATCATTGGTTAGCCTGATGGTGATTGCGAGTATGCACCCGACGGTGCTGCACGAAGACTCGACATTGATCAGTGGCGATTGGCCGGGCTTGATGCGAAGGTATTTACAGGAAGAAGTCGTTGGCGCGTCTTGCCCGATTGTTTATCACATGGGAGCTTCAGGCAACCAAAGCCCCCGACATGTGACCCAGTCCAATACCTTTGCTGAGGCAGAACGGCTTGGCATTGCTTTGGGCAAAGCAGTGGAAGAGGCGTTGCCTGGGATGAATTATCTCAATGAGGTTGATCTAAAAAGTAAGTCCACCGCCATTGAGATACCTCTGCGTCGTTTCCCCAGTATTGAAGATGCCAAGAGAGCGTTCGATGCTGCACAAGCAAAATTTACAAATCTCCAAGCCTCAAATGCTCCGGCAACGGAAGTCCGAACTGCCGAGTGCGATGTTTTTGGAGCTGAAGAAACATGGACGCTCGCCAAAGCAGCCCAAGCGGGGCGATTGCAGGAGGTCGCTCAGTCCTATTTGCCGATGGAAGTTCAGGTTGTGCAAGTTAGCGATTGGCGATTCCTTGGCTGGTCTGGTGAAGTGTTTGTTGAATTTGCTCTCCAAATCATGGCCAACCACCCTGATACCTTTATCATCACGCTCGTCAATGGCGACATGCAAGGCTATATCGTCACCGAACAAGCGGTAGCAGAAGGGGGCTATGAAGCTTCTAACGCGCTGTTTGAAAGCCCCGCCAGTGGTAATCTTCTGGTAAAAGCTTCTGAGCAGCTCTTGACAAATCTATAACTTATCATCGGCAAGGCAATTGGGTTTATCGGACGAGTTGCAAACAGGGATGCTTTTAGGGTCAATTAAATTCCACCCATTGGCCGATATCTCCTGCATGGGCTGGTTTTTGAAAAAGCCGAAAAGGGGGGCAACGAGCAAGAAGGTCACTCCTCGGTTGGCCTTATGTTCAAAGTCTAAGCCTCTGTCGAGTCGATTGCCCAGCATCAAAGCCCGTTGGAGCATGCTCGCGTGCTTGGGCCTGATGACTTTGGGGGGGCTGGGTTGGCAGTTCACCCAGAAATCTTTGGTTGCTTATGTTGCCAGACAGCACACCGAGCCACTCAATTCACAACAAGTTCAGCTCATCGACATGCCCACATGGATGAGTCCGCTTCTACAAGCTCAATTACAGTCATTGATTGTCAGGGAATTGGCTTTAAGTCCGATGAATGGGTCGAGTTTGGAGTCGACGGTTGATTTGTTGGCGGCAAATCCTTGGGTCGAGCAGGTCCATCGTCTTAGTCGCACGTCTGATGGCCAAATTTGGGTTGCTGCCACTTACCGTGAACCCGTTGCGATGGTTCGGTCTGCGGGAGCTTACCATTTGATTGATAATCATTGCCGAAGGCTTCCGGGACGATATTCTCAAAAACAAATGATTCAAGTGGGTTTGCCATTGATCGAGGGCGTTGGGGAGAAGCTTCCTGGGGTTGGAGAAATTTGGCGTAGCGATTCACTTCAGAGCGGCTTATCGTTGGCGCATTTGGTGGATCATCAGCCCTATACGGATCAGATCCGGGCGATTGACGTGAGCCAACGTGATCGTCGCGGGCGATTGCGGATGCAATTGGTAACCCATCGGGGTGGCCAAGTACGCTGGGGGCGTGCTCCGGGCCGAGGCTATCCGATTGAATCAACCGATGAGGTGAAATTGCAATCCTTACAAAGCCTTTTTGAACGATGCGGCCAGATCGACGCTGGGGGGAAAAAAGTAGATGTTTTCAGCAAAACAGTCCTCATTCATCAGCCGGTGCAGGTTCAAACCGCACTGGCTCGCTAGCCTGATGGCGGGCCTTTTCGTGACTGGGGGGTATACTATCTATCCTTGAGTGAACCAACTTCCAACGAGCCGCCTTCGCCACGTTTTCTCGTGCTTTTGTGGTGCCTGTATTTGCTGGGCATTTGGTTGCTATCACTTCAACTGGACAATCCGCTTTGGGCGGGGCGTTGGATGTTCTGGTGTTTGTTGGCAGGATTGATTCTTTTGTGGCCTGCGTTGCGATTAAGCCAGCCGATCATGTCTCCTGCTCGCATTTGGGTTGACTGGGTTTGCTTGGCCTTTGTCTTTGAGACGGTTTGTTGGCCTTTGAAAATTATTTTAGAGTGGACGATTCCGCAGATGCTTTGGCTCAATGGGGCGGTTCTTGCCTGGAGCTTGCTGGCGGGTTTGTTTACCGCTGCGGGGGCTCGGTCGTCTTATAGCCGTCATCGGTCAGCAGCCATACTCTTGTGTGTGGGTGTACTTCTGGGGGAACCCTTACTCCAAATCATCTTGGGGATTCCTTGGACCATGCGGGTAAGCCCGATTCAAACCGTCTGGGCTTTGCTCCAAGGCAACATCACCGCCACGATCAAAGTTCACATTCTAAGCGTCGCCATCGGCAGCTCAATCGGCTGGCTGCTACTGTGGCATCATGACTGCAAGGTCAAACGCCAACGGCCTGCGTAAAGACTGGCCCCGCTGATTCCACCTCTCTATTCTGCTTCCCCTCTTACTGATAGCTGACCACTGATAACTTAAAACTGATCGCTTTGTTACAATGGCTCCGATGCCAATACGTAAACTCCCCTTACTTTTAATCAACCAGATCGCGGCGGGCGAAGTGATTGAACGGCCAGCCAGTGTCGTCAAAGAACTCGTTGAAAACAGTCTCGATGCCCATGGGACCCAAATCGATATCCAAATCGAAGAAGGCGGCCGTCAACTGATCCGAATCAGCGACAACGGCACAGGCATTCCCGAAGACGAACTCCCCCTCGCCATCGACGCTCATGCCACCAGCAAATTGCAAACCGTTGACCAGCTCGAAGCGATCAATACCATGGGCTTTCGCGGCGAAGCGATTGCGTCCATCGCCAGCATCAGCCGTTTACGTATCACCAGCAAAGCAACGCTCAACGGCATTGCCTGTGAATCCGGGGCCATGCTCGAAGTTCATGGCGGACAGATACAACCCATCACCCCCGCAGCCTGTGCGCCGGGGACCACGCTTGAAGTCCGCGACATCTTTTTTAACACCCCTGCAAGGCTTAAATTCATGCGGGCTGCCAGTACCGAGTTTGGGCATATTTCCAGCATCATCAGCCAAATCGCAATGGTTCAACCTCAAGTTGGATTCACCTTGACCCACAACGGCCGCAAGACGCTGGATGTGAGCCCTGATAGTTCACACCGAAGGCGATGTATTCAATTGCTAGGTAAAGAGCTTGATGATGCCATGCTCGAGTTTGAGCATGTCGACCCACCCACCGAAAACGCGTCGCCGAATAGCCCCCCACCTCCGAGGTTGTGGGGTTTGGCGGGCATGCCTGCGGTCGCTCGCGCGACGACAAAATTTCAGTATGTCTTTATCAATGGCAGGCCCATCAAAGACCGCAGTCTCAACCATGCGATCAAAGAAGCTTACCGCGGCCTCATCCCTCATGACAAACATCCCATGGCCATTCTCTGTATCGAAATCGACCCCACCACCGTGGACGTCAATGTCCATCCCACCAAATCACAAGTCCGCTTTCGTGAACCTTCACGCATGCATGGGCTAATCCTCCATTCACTGCGACAATGTTTACTTGCCAATGACCTCACCCCCCAGGCAAGCTTGGGAGGATTTAACAGAGCCGGAGCGATGACCGGCGGAGGCATTGCCGGGAGTGGAACTTCCGGGGGGGCCGGGAAAATTTCCTTCTCACGGTCGGGGGGGTCGTCAAGTTCATCGGGAACAAGCCCTTCTGCTTTTGTACAACATTTTCGGGAAATGGATGCCGCTCAAAAAGGCTTCATCTACCAACAGATCAAAGAAGCCCTCCCCCCGGTTCCCCCGGCCCCCCCGGAAGCTACCCAAGGGCTTCTCCCACAAAATGCAGCCCAGACCACCGACCCAAGCAACCCGGAGGCCTCCAACGGACCACCCTCTGAACTTCCGGGGGGGCCGGGGGCATGGGAATTGGCACAGCGAAATTCTCCAGGCGGCGCGCCGGCTCTGCCGATCCTTCAGCAATACAATATTTTGCAAGTGCACAATAGCTATCTCGTTACCCAAGACGACCAAGGGATTCTCATCATCGACTAACATGCTCTGCATGAACGGGTCATGTTTGAACAACTCAGAAATCGCATCCTGGGCCAAAACAAAAACCTTGAAAGCCAGCGTCTGTTAATGCCTGCGACGATGCCTGCTTCGCCTGGTCGTCTGGACCTTGCTGAGCAACTGGGTCCTCTCTTTGAGCGCATTGGGATTGAAGCTCAGCCCATTGGCAAAGAGAGCTTGGCGATTCATGCGTTCCCCACGTTGTTGTTTGACCGCAAGGTAGACCCGATTACCTTCATGGAAGAGCTTCTTGATGAAGCTGAAGATGGCAAGGTGGATCTGACCAATCCGAATCTTGACGAAGCGGTGCTTCACAAGGTTCTGGACATGATGGCCTGCAAGGCAGCGGTCAAAGGCGGCGATGCCATGACCCAGGCGGAGCTTGCAGCCCTGCTCGCCAAGCGAGATGAGATTGAACGGTCGAGCAATTGCCCCCACGGCCGGCCCACGAGCCTGAGGTTGAGCCTTGCGGATCTTGAAAAGCAATTCATGCGAACGTAAACCAAGTTCGAACGCAAGCATTGGACCGGGGAAGAATCCGTCGCTTCAGCAGACTTCAGCATCCGGCATTGTGATCACAACAAGCAAACTTTCACCCCCGAGGACAAGTCTGTCTGTCTATCCATCCATCACAAACGCGATTGCTGAATTCACAAGGGTCTGACAATCATCAATCAGCAACGGATTGGTTTATCTGCCGTGGCGGATCACGCGGCCGTTGGTTTTTTGTAAATCACGGGCATTGTCAAAAGAAAACAAGGATTGAAAAGCCTTGATTTGCTCGGATGAAACCGTGAGGGGTTCGTCAAGAACGGTCCATAACACACCTTCGGTACAGGGTGGCATGGTCAGTGAGCCGTAGTATTGATAGCGTGTGAGGTTCGTTGGCAATAGCCTAGCGGGGTTGATTAAAACGTCCTTGGTCTGGTACTGCTTCCCTTCGGGGGGAATGCAGTTCCAGATTTTTTCCAGCTCGGCATTGGCCTCACCTTCGACAAAAAAAACGCCTACCACCGCAAGACGACAATCGGCATGTTGATGTACCAAGTGCATTTCCAAGGGGTGACGAATACCCTTGATCGCATGTTCACTAGGCGTATGAAAGTGGAATTGAAGAAGTTTGAACGGCTCGTGATTGAGTTGAAAGTGGCCGCCTGCATTAACCTGAATCGTGCGGCCGTTGTTGAACAAGTCCAATACAACAGGCTGATAGTCAAAAGAAATGACATCAGGTTGACCCTTTGCATGCTCATTACATAAGTCAATAGGAGATTGGTTCTGGCCTGTCTGGCCAGGCCAAGTCGAGGGTCCGGTTGGGCCGTCATAGCTCCAGCCGGGAATTTCACAGTTTGAACAACACTTACCTGCCAAGAGTGAATTCAACATTGTGGTGTCGGTTCCTTTCAAAAAAGAGTGGTATTCCCCTGATCATATCAAAAAAGAATACTTTTATATCTTTTTGTTATCCATATCCCAGCCAAGCGGCTGTTTGATAAACCGTAAATGCAGCGGAGTACGCCAGCACGGTCATGTATGTAAATTGGAAGGCAGCCCATTTCCAGCTACCTGTGATGCGGCGGGTGACCACCTGTGTGGGCAAGCATTGCATCGCCAAAACATAAAAGGTCAGCAAGCTCAAGCACGTCGCGGTGGTAAAGACGACCGAGCCGTCGGCACGCTTGGATTGACGCAAACGTTCTAAAAGAGCTGCATCGTTTTCTTCAATCGCATCCTCGCCCACGCCATACACAATCGCCAAGGTGGACACGATCACTTCGCGGGCGGCAAAAGAACTGACCACGCCGATGCCGATCTGCCAATCAAATCCCAACGGCCTGACCACGGGTTCAATGGCTTTGCCCAGGCGACCCGCGACAGAATAAGCCAACGCATGACGATTGCTTAATAATTCTGCTTCATGCAAAAGCTGGTTGGAGCCTGCGATATCACCGGCTTGTGCAAGGATCGCTGCTTGGGACTGCATCTGGACCACTTCTGCCGGTGGCGAACTTTTGGGATAGGTGGCCATGGCCCAAAGCAGAACTGAAATCATAAGAATGGTGGTCCCAGCTTTATGAATAAATATTTTGGCGCGTTCAAGCGTTGTCAGTAAAGCGGTCCGCAAACTGGGGATTTTATAACTTGGCAGTTCCAGGATCAGCGGCTTGGGTTGGCCTGGCAAAATGGTCCGTTTAAAAACAAACGCACAAGCGAGAACTGCAAAGATACCCATACAGTAAGCTGCGGTGAATAGAAGAGCTGCTTCAAGAGGTTGCTCGCCAAACAGGAGGCCGATGACCATGGCATAGACAGGCAAACGGGCTGAGCAGGTTAACAACGGCAAGGTTAAAATGGTGATCAACCGGTCGCGTTTATCTTCAATGGCTTTGGCGGTCATGATGCCTGGGATCGCACAGGCGTGAGCAGAGAGCATGGGAACAAACGCTTTGCCTGGCAGGCCGACGTGCTGCATCAGCCGGTCCATGACAAAGGCTGCTCTGGCGAGATAGCCTGTATCTTCGAGCAATGACAGAACAAAAAACAAGATGCATATCTGAGGCAAAAAGACCAGTACCCCGCCGATGCCGCCGATGATGCCATCGACCACAAGGCTGTTCACTTCACCTTCGGGCAACCACTGACTCACCAAGGCCTGTGCATAGCCAAACCCTGCGTCAATCAAGTCCATCGGCACACTGGACAGCGAAAAGATCAACCAAAACACGCCTAGCATAATGGTGAAAAATCCAAAGACGCCCGCAATGGGATGGGTCAGAATTTGGTCCAGCTTTTCAGTCTGACGACCAGCCTGGACCGCATGAGAAGAAGCCAGACAGGTATCAGCCACCTGCTCAGCCCAGTCATATCGCCCCTTAAACGGACAACTGCACCCCGCACAGGAATCTTGCAATTTCATCGGCGGCTCTGCTGTTACTTCAGCATCCTGATGCAACGTTAGATGAATCAATTGGCGAAGTTGTTCAACCCCACGACCCGTACGGGCAGAAACCGCTTCAACCGGACAGCCTAGCTCTTGAACCAAAGCATCCACATCAATCTGAATGCCAGAGGATTCAGCAAGGTCGATCATGTTCAAAGCCACGATCACAGGAACCTGCAACTGAATCACCTGACTCACCAAAAACAAATTTCGCTGTAAGTTTGTTGCATCCAGCACCACCACCACCGCAGCAGGCTTGGCAAGACCCTTGGATTGCCCAAGAAGCACATCACGACTGACCCGCTCCTCATCGGTCGCCCCAGCCACCGAATACAACCCAGGCAAGTCTACCAGATTCACTTCCTCGCCATCGGCAAAGGACATGATTCCTTCGGTGCGTTCAATGGTAATGCCAGGAAAATTGGCGGTCCTGGCCCGCAAACCTGTCAAACGGTTAAAAAGAGTCGTTTTGCCTGCATTGGGATTGCCAATCATTGCAATGATTGGCCGACGATCAGAAGATTGAAGAACCGGCAAGCCTATCGATCTAGACGTGGAGGTACTCATGAAACTTCTCCACCAGTCTGACAACCGGGCTTCTCACAAGGATCAACCACAATTTGCTTGGCAAGACGCCTGGCGAGTCCCAGACGAGACCCGAACACACGAATAATCAAAGGGTTACCTTGTTTGATCAACTCAATCTGACGGCCAGTGCAAAGCCCAAGAGATTTCATGCGGTCGGCCTGAACCGGGTCCGTTTCACGAACATCAAGAATCACACCCACCTGGCCGGGACGAAGATCGCACAACGAAACTTTTGAGTCAGATTCCTGAAGAACCGTCAGAGGATTGCAATCAATAGGTTGTCCCATAGTCTGTCTCAATATTCCAAATGACGTTCAACACAAGGTATCCTACCTTACTTTTAATTGCGACACAATATCAATTACGCAATGATTCCAAGTAGTATTTTTTGTTGAACCACCACCCCCATCCCAATCAAAGAACAAGCGACTTGTCGATTCTTGCTCCCTGTTTGGTCTTGTGTCACCCGCCATCACTAAATTTGATAGGGCACAGATCGCATCAAGCCCGTCGCCCGCCACTTCAGCCATGCCATGGTGAGAAACGCAGCGAGGAATAAAAACACATGCACTGCCGCCATCACCCATTGCCCCGCACCAAGCATCCAGCCAGCATCGTAAAGGATCAGCCAAAGGGTCGAAATTCGTAAAAACTGATGGGCTGCCTGGCGGCGAGTCCGAAAATTCCCTGCATGTTGATACAAAAAAGCGGTGGCTCCCACGCCAAAAACCACCAATGCCGCAAACGGCCACACCCACAACTTGGGATACGCATGAAGCACCAACGTGCCACGCCAGCCCATAAACATCACCAGCAAGGTTGTCCAGAACAAGGAACCGGCCACCACTTGAGCCAATTCAAACCCATGCAGACGCGGCCGTCGCCCTTCCATCACATACGCCACCGCAGAACAAACCATCACATGCCCCATTGCCAGACACACCGGCCAAGCGTAGCCGAGCTTGGGCACTGCGATAAACATCAACATAGCCCGAATCAATGCCATGCTGATAATTCCCGTCGCAGGCAGGAACTTGCCAAACACATTAAAAAAAAGAATTGCCCCGGCCGTGAAGACACACATAAAAGTAGAATGTTCTCCTAAGAAGGTGGCTGCCCCAATCGCTCCAAGCACACTGACCAAAGCCAGCGTGATGGCGGTCGGGACCGCGATTCGCCCCGTTGATAAAGGGCGATTGGGACGAAACGCCCGGTCATGCGTCATATCTAATATATCGTTGAGGCAAATGCCATACACACACAAACCCGTTGCGATCACCATCGTCAGCCCCATCGCAAACCAGACAGGCCACTGCATCAAATATTCATTTTGGCGATCTGCCGACTCAAGCCCAATGGATAACGCCACCACCAGCCAACTGTTGCTGATGGCTGAAATTACATACTCAGGCCGAAACAGCCTCAAAAAATCAACCATGCCAGAACGTGTCATCAGAATATTCAATCATACCCACTTAAGCGCATGCTGAAAACCAGAGCCATTTTCCACACACACAAAATGAACTTCTAGCCCGCCATCTGCGTACAACCAATAGATTAACCCATGAATCAAGTGAGAAACATCATGCAAAAAGCATTCTACTGTACCCTGCTCATTTCCATTGGCCTTCTAGGAGCCTGCGATCCGTTCAACAACAATCAAGCCAGCACCTCCTCGACAGCAGGCTCTATCGCCGTGGTAAACCTTGAGCAAGTCGCCCAAGCCATTGGCCAAAACAAGCTATTCGAACAAAAAATGCAAGAAGTTCAAGAGCAAACCACCAAACAACTTGACGCTCTCAAACAACAATTCAATCAACAAATCCAAGAAAAGCAAAAGAGTTTGGGCGAAAAACCCACGCCTGCCCAGCGTCAAGAATTGATCAATCTGTCCACTCAATTGCAACAACAGTATCGCCAGGGCCTTGCTCAGGCACAAGAGCTCCAAGGCCGCACGCAAGTCAATCTCATTGGTGAATTCCGACGTAAAATTAAACCCGTCGCACAAAAAATCGCACAAGACCAAGGCTATACCGTGGTCCTGATTCGCAGTGAAGTGATCCTCGTGGCCATCCCCGCTGTAGACATCACCACACAAGTCATCGCACAACTCCAACAAGTTCACACCAGCGAGAAAAGCCCTCTAAACTTCGGCCAATCCCTCCTCGGAACCCCCACCCCCGGAAGTGCCCCCGAAAGCGCCCCCGCGGTTCCTACCACCGCACCGGCTGTCCAGTGACCCCTCACTTTGGTTCATAAAGCGATGAGCCTACTAGAACACTTCGCACAAATAATCTCCTGTCCGATTCAAAAACCGGACGCGCAAGCTGTAAGCTTGCGTCTATTTTTAAACAACAAGTGGAGATGACTCATGCGAAATGCCCTAGAACGCTGTCCGTTCTGATTTGGTGACTATCTCACCCCACCACCACAAGCCACACGCTCTAAGCATGAGCAATGCGTGGCTGACGGGTAGGCTCGCGGCATAATTCCGCATTGATAAACTGATGCAAAAGCGTGGCCTTGATTGATGCGAATTCCGGATCATCCCAGTGATTGATCATTTCATCCGGATCGTTTTTCAGATCGTACAATTCGCCATAGGGCTGATCTCGGTAGACCGTCATTTTATATTGCTCGGTAATAAAGGTTCGTAGATGAAACTCGGTGGGCTGATGACGATGCTCGCAGATTATGTTGTTGCGTGCCTGTTCAGAATCACCACGCCACACATCTAATTGATCCACGCCTTGCATTTGGCCAGGAATCTTAATTCCCGCAGCACGAAGAAATGTTGAGGGCAAATCGATCAATCCCTGCATGGCTTGATTGGTCACCCCCGCAGGAATTTGGCCAGGCCAACGAACAAGAAACGGTAAACGCAAGAGGTCTTCATACAAATGGCACGCCTTCTGCCACAAGCCATGTTGGCCGAGGAAGTGGCCATGGTCTGTGGTAAAGACCACGATGGTGTTGTCGGCGAGTCCTTGTTCGTCTAGTGCATCGAGAATACGGCCGATTTGTTGGTCCATGAAACTAACCATGCCGTAGTAGACCGCCATGTTTTTACGAGCCTGGTCTGGATCGGTGACCTGATAGTTTAGGCCGTGATTGGCGAAGGGAGTTTCTTGATAGACAGACCAGTCGGCATTGGGGTCTTGGGTCATTGCAAAATGCGGGGGTTTATCGTCAAATTCACCTAGCTGGTGCTGGCCGATTTGCATCTCCTTTGGATCGTACATGTCTGACCAAGGCGAGGGAACCAAGTAAGGCGGGTGTGGATCGTGAAAACTCGACCAACAGAAAAACGGTTGATCGCTGTCAGCCGCTTGCTTGATTGATTCAATGGTTTTCTCGGCAGTCCAGACGTTGTAGTGATACTCCTCGGGCAAATCCCAACGATGTTCACGCTGAGGAGCCTCTGGATTCGGCGGATAGTCCTGGAAATAATCCTGCCACTGGGTCAATCCCTTTTCTTCCATCCACAAAGCGTAATGCCCACCCACATGGGCTTCATCTGTGTGCATACGAGCTGTTTCGATATGGTCAAAGCCATACCAAGGGCCATGAAAATCTCGCCAAAAGTCCAAGTCTCGCAACGTGGGCTGACTTTCAATCGAAGGGGCTTCTTCGCGTGAAACCAATGGTTGAAAATGTGCTTTGCCGACCAAGGATGTTGCATAGCCTTGCTTGGAAAAGGATTCCCCCACCGTCGGTACATCCTCTGGCAACTTCATCCCAATCGTCCAACAACCATGCCAAGATGGATATTGACCGGTAATCATCGTCGCCCGCGAGGGACTGCACACCGGGTTGTTGCAATAGGCCCGCGTGAAGTGGGTTCCTTCACGGCCAAGGCGATCCAACGCGGGCGTTTGAATCCGTGGATTGGCAAAGCCCAGCGTGCTGTAGTGTTGTTGGTCTGAAGTAATCAGTAATATATTCGGCCGCGATGGCGAGGAGGAATTTTTCATAATCCCTTCATCGTAATTTATTTGCAGTAAATGGCAAATTAAGCCGTCGTCGAGACAGGCGGGATATCCGCAAGCGAGGCGTTCCCTTGATCGCAGCCCGTTCCATGCCAGCAGGCTGCCCAATGACGTGGGAAAACCTCTTGCAACGGTGGAACCGCTTGGGCGCATTGCACATCTTCTTGCCAATCTCGACAGCGTGGATGAAACGGACAACCCGACGGCAAATTGCCCGGGTCTGGAACGTTCCCTTCAATGGTACGCAAGCGGTGTTTTTCTTCACCTAGCCGTGGCATCGAATCGAACAAGCCTCGCGTGTAGGGATGTTGCGGCCGATCAAAAACATCATGCACCGAGCCATACTCCACCACGCGGCCGGCATACATCACCGCCACCACATCAGCGTTCTGAGCCACCACACCCAGGTCATGTGTAATGAGCATGATCGACATGCCTCGCTTGATTTGTAACTCACGCAACAGTTCTAAAATTTGTGCTTGGATCGTCACGTCCAACGCAGTGGTCGGTTCATCAGCAAGCAATAATTTAGGTTGGCACGCCAAAGCCATCGCGATCATGACCCGTTGGCGCATGCCGCCGGACAGTTGATGGGGATAGGTTTTAAGTCTACTACGTGCGTCGGCAATGCCGACATCTTCCAACGCGGTCACGGCAATTTCAATCGCCTGGGCTCGCCCCACTGCCTGATGCAAAAGAATCGCTTCGAGAATTTGCTCACCCACGGTGTAAACGGGGTTGAGGCTTGTCATGGGTTCTTGAAAGATCATGGCAATATCGTTGCCACGGATCGACTGCATTTGTTTTTCAGTCTGGGTCAGCAGATCCACGGGCGGTTCACCCTTGGCGGACCACCAGATTTTGCCTCGTTCATAACAGCCCGGCGGCGTGGGGACCAACTGCAATGTCGACAACGCGGACACACTCTTGCCACACCCTGATTCCCCCACCACGCCAAGCGTTTGGCCCGGATAGATCGATAGATGAACGCCATTGACAGCCTTGACCACGCCACTGGGCGTATCAAAATTCACCGCCAGATCTTCAATTCGTAACAGAGGTTCGGTCAAAGGTGTGATGCCTTTTTCAAATGGGGATCAATCGCGTCGCGTAACGATTCACCCACGAGGTTGTATGCAAAAACAGTCAGAAAAATCGCCAAGCCCGGATAAATCCCCATCCACCAGAAAAACGAGCCGCCTAACCCACGGGTCTCATTGAGCATCTGCCCCCAACTGGGTTCTTCAACGAGTCCCAATCCCAAAAAGCTCAAAGTGCTTTCACTGAGGATCGCCCCTGCGACCCCAAAGCTCGCACTGACCAACACAGGGGTAATCCCATTGGGCAACATGTGACGAAACAAAACCGACCGCAACGGTAAGCCACACGCAATAGCAGCCTGCACAAAGTCCTGTTGACGTAGTTTTAAGAATTCAGCCCGCACAAAAACCGCATAGCCCACCCAGCCGGTCAGGCCCAGAATCACCATGATGAGGTATAAATTCCTGCCATAGAACGCCACAAACGCGATCAGCAAAAAGATCGTGGGAATCGCACTAAAAACTTCCACCAATCGCATCCCAAGTAAATCGACGATACCTGAAAAATAGCCCATCAACCCGCCAATCGTCACACCCAAAACCAACGCAATCCCCGTGGCAATAAAACCAATCGCCAACGCAATGCGGCAAGCGTGAATCATGCGGCTTAACAAGTCTTCCCCCGATCCCGTCGTCCCCATCCAATGTTCACCACTGGGCGAAAGCAATCGCATCTCTTCAACACGTTCACGAAACCGGTCCGTCGGCGAATAAGGAACCACTGCAAAAAAAGCATACTGAGCATCCCCACTAGCTAAAATTTCGCGGTAATGGCTATACACAATCGCTTTGGGAGGCTTCACAAAAGACAAGCTCAACACCGTCAGTACGAGCAAGCTAAAACACCAAATTTTAAACCACGGATACTTCACCCACATTCGAACAATTAAAAGCAGCCCCGTCCAAAAGGTCATCACCAGTAAAATCACATCGACCGCAGAGAGATGACGCAACATGGGACTGGTCCATTGACCATCAGCCGTCTGCAATAAAATGGGATGACTTGAGGCAATCACCGGAGCAAAAATAGCGCAAAACGCCACAATACCAATCCATAACAACCCCGCTCGTGCGCCCCAACGCCCCATCGTGTCCAGCAAAATACGGGCAGCGTAACTTCGCGGCAAAGCTGAATCGGATTTTGTTTGTAGGTCTTTTGTCATCTTTTATTCGTAACTCACACGCGGGTCCGCTGCTGCATAACAAATATCACGCAGCAATTCACTGGCCAACCCCAACAGGCCACCTAGCAAAGTGGTTCCCATGACCACTTCACGGTCCTTCATAAAAGCAGCTTCCACGCCGAGCTTGCCCATGCCTGGGATACTGAAAATATTTTCCACCACCACCGAACCCACAAACAACGCAGGCAAAATCGAGGCTGATACCGTAATCAAAGGCAGCAAACTATTACGCAACACATGACGGAATAAAACCGTGTGCTCGCTCACGCCTTTGGCTCGAACGGTTCGCACATAATCGCAACTGATGTTGTCTAAAATTGAGCCACGGGTCAGTTTGGATAACACCGCAAAGCCCCCATAGGTCAAACACAAAATCGGCAAAGCCAAATGCCACGCAGCATCCAAAAGCCAGCCCCGCTCAAAACCTTCAGGTCCAAACGAAGGCAAAAAACGCATCGTATCGGCTTCTAACGCATGGAGGCCATCGGTTGGAAAAAACTTCCAATATTGTGTGTTGGCAAAATAGCCGATGAGCATCACACCCACCCAGATCACCGGCAAACACCACAGCCCCAGCATGATAAAACCACTGATAATATCAAACGCGCGGCCGCGATATCTTGCCGCCAGAATCCCCGTCACCAAAGCAATACTGTAAATAATCGGAATCGTAATCAGATTCAATAGCAACGTGATCGGCACCGCCTCACCAAGCAACTGCGTGACCCGCCGACCTCGCAAACTTTGCCCCAGATCAGGCATCTTCACCGCAGGACGAGCAAATAAAATCCGCTGACGGCCCGCCAATTCCAATAAAAGCAACGCGGCCGTCGTCTTGGCTGTAAGCGGAGATTTAATCTCCACCTCAGGATTGATCTCTTTGAGCAAGTTTTCACCTGCCGAGGCCTCGCCCAAAGCATCATTGAGTAAACGCGTGGCCTCTAAAGGAGAAATATCCTGATACTTGGCGAGCATTTCCGCCAAAGCGAGCATGTGACCAGGCCTACCTTTGAGGCTGCCAAACAAGGGATCTGCATCAATGGCGGTCTGGGCCTCGGCCAACTGTTCGTGGGTGAATTGGATCTGTGAAGATGTTAAAAAACCCACGGGGGAAACTTGATTCAACCAGCGGCCGTATTGAATGATTGCAGGTTGATCGAGGCCATATCGGCGATTGAAATATTCACGGATACGACGAGATTCTTCGCCTTCGTTTTGAGAGCCCTGTTCATTGAGAACCGACCCACCAAAGCCCCCCGGGGCCAAGGCCATGATAAAAAACACCACAGCCGTCACGCCGACAAGCGTGGGAAGCATCAAGGCCAATCTGCGAAAGATGTAAGTCAGCATGAAAAAGTAATATCACCAAAAGACAAAGACACAGGGAAACGACGCTATTCACTCCAATGTTGAAGTGCTCGCGGGACGTACCATTCTTCGATGCCGTTGAGGCCTGTCTTGACGCGTTGAATGTTTTTGAAACGTTTGTCGACGAACATAACCGCCCGGGAGGTCCACAGAAAAGTGTACGGTTGATCTTCGTGCAAGATGCTATGAACCTGATGCCAAATTTTCATTCGTGTATCTTCGTCCATGGTCACTCTGGCCTGATCGATCAGACGGTCAAGGTCTTTGTTGATGTAGTGGACATAGTTGTCGCCGCCGTCGGAAACTTGATCCGAATGGAAGATTTGAAAGGGATCGCCCTCGACGCTGCCGCTCCAACCGAGGGTCATGGCATCAAATTTTCGTTGGCCGATCCGCTGCAACATGATCGTCCATTCCAGCGGGTCGGGTTCCATGACAATCCCCGCGCGGGCGTAAGCATCTTTGAGATAAAAGGCCATCTGTTGATAGTTTTTACTCGATGCGGGGTAGATCAACTTAAATTCAAAGGGTTCGCCTGTCGCGCTTTCGATGATGCCGTCGCCGTCACGATCTTTGAAGCCAGCCTCAGCCAGCAATGCTTTGGCCTGCTTGGTATCGTAAGGCCACAGCTGGACATCCGGGTTCGCCTGTGGGCCAAGCCTGTGAAAAGGACTCGACGTGGGTGTTGCCAGGCCAACCATCAACCGCTTGGCCATTTGCTGACGATTGGTCAGTAAGGTCATCGCACGCCTCACACGCTTATCTGCAAAACGGGTGGGCACGCCCTCTTTCATCTGATTCCAAGCCAAGTAACGGTAGCCACCGGTAATGGTTTCATATTCAAAAAACTGTTTTTGCTTGCGAAGCTGAGGGTCTTTTTTCAAAGCCAAGTATTGTTCAGGTGTTGGGTTGTACCGATCCAGTTCGCCGTTGCGGAAAGAAACCAGCCGAGCTGTATCATCGGTAATTTCTCGATAGACGATTCGGTCCATCGCCGGCTGCACGCCCCAGTATTGATCATTGCGAACCAGTTCAACCTTGCCTGTGCCTGGCTTCCACTGTTTGGGATTCACCGATAGTTTGTAAGGGCCACTGCCAAAAAGCAGACCCGGCGATTCATTGAACTGTTCTTCAGTAAATTGGTTGTAAAAATGCTTGGCCATCACACTCAAGCCCCCACAAATATCAAAGCCTTTGAAGTAGGCTTCTTTGAGTGTGAAGACCACGCGATATTTGCCCTCAGCTTTGACGGTCGCGAGCTTGCTGTAATAGGCTCGGTCACGGGGTGCTGCAATTTTGGGATTCATAATCCAGTCATAGGAAAAGACAATATCCTCGGCTGTCAAAGAGACGCCATCAGAAAAATGAACGTCCTCACGCAGTTCAAATGTGATGGTTAAACCGTCCTCACTGACCGTCCAGCTCTTGGCGATCCAAGGCTTCCACGCCAGCGTGACCGGGTCACGGACTGCCAAGCTTTCGAGAACCTGACTGGCAATCACACTCTGATACACATCAGCCGAAACCAACGGCGTCAGCTTCCCCACCGTTGAACCAAAGGGATACACAAACCAGTCACCCTGCGAGAAATCAGGCTTCGCCCGAACTTCCCGCAAACGGGTAAATGGGTCATTCTCATCAACAGATTCAGACCCCGTTTGTTGGACCTTGGCCTGGACACCATTGGCCAGCAATTGGCGAATTTGTTGGAGTTGATCTTTCTGCTCGACGAGAACCTGGTTCATCGCACGCAGTTGATCCCATTGACGGTCATACTGCACACGGCCGAGCCAAAAGCTGATGATCATCGCAATCAACAACACACAAACAATCAAGTCCTTAAAGCCAAAACGGTTGTCCATGAACATTCCTTACAGATGTAGATGAGAACAAGATGCCCAATTGTACTGGACCTGACCTAACGCGTCTTGGGATCGAGCTTGTCACGCAACCGATCACCAAAAAAATTCAAGGCCATCAACGTCGCCCCCAACAAAACACAAGGCCACAATAGCAGCCACCAACGAACCACCGTCCCAGGCAAACCCAGATTCGCTAGCTGGGCTGTCCCCTGGGCAGCAAGATTGCCCCAGCTCGGCAACGGCGGTTGAACACCAATGCCTAAAAAACTCAAAAAAGATTCCGCCAAGACCGCCCCCGGAACCGACAGCGTGCCATACACAATCGTCGGCCCCACCAGGTTCGGCAACAAATGAAACCAAAACGTCCGCACCGGACCAATCCCACACGCACGCGCAGCTTCTAAAAACGGCTGCTCACGCAAACTTAAAACCTGACCGCGAATCACCCGCGCCAACGTCAACCAACTCACCCCGCCAATCGCGACCAACAACGTCACCAAACCCGCCACATGACGGGCCGTGTCTTCGCTAAAAACCATGCCAATCAAACGGGTAAAAGCAGGCGTTAAGGCTAAATTTAAAAGGACGACCAGCAGGATATAAGGTAGGCCATATAAAATATCGACAATGCGCATCATGACCGCGTCGACCCGGCCGCCGAGATACCCGGCCGTGGCTCCCCAAACCACGCCAAGCCCCACGGAAATACCCGCAGCAGCCAGCCCGATTCCCATACTAATGGCCCCACCAAGCAAACACCGCCAACCCAAAGACCGCCCCAGCTCGTCACTGCCAAGCCAGTACAGTTGGCCCGGCGATTGAAAAACCTGTTCATAGTCTTGGACATCGTACCGATCCAATGACCAAGGCAATGTCACCACGCACGCCCCCACAATCACCACCAAGGTCATCCAACCCAGCGAACCCGTCTTCCAATTGCTTCGTCGCACCTTTTGCATGCCTCAAATTGTCGGTCCATCGCCCCCTTGGAGCAAACTCCACTTCCCTTAAAAGGATAAATTGCTTAGAATACAGATTGGCTGGTCATTGCATTGAGCGATGGCCGTTACCTGGGAAGAAGAGAGACTTCCAGTGAATCAACCGCGTTTGATCGACCATCAACAAGATGGTCGAACCATTTTGGTGACTTTCTTGACCGAGCATCTGTTCGCCCGTAACGAGCTGGATGCTATCTTTGTGCAGTTAAATCAGTTTATCGCCAATCAATCTCAGCTGCATCTGATCTTAAACTTCAAGCGGGTCAATCATATTTCATCTGTGTTCATCGGCAAACTGATGGCATTGATCAAAAAGATGAAGCGTTCGGACAGCCATCTCGAATTAACCGAAGTCAATGAACAAGTTTTTGAGGTCTTCATTCTGACCCGTATAGACAATCAACTGTCCATCAAAAGAAGCTCGGACCGATCCAACCCTGTCAGTCGTCTCATGCAACGGGCCCGACAAGATGTTCGCCCAGCCGTCACCCTGCTTGCCGCAGGTGCAGTTGGAATTATCCTAACGATCATCTTTGTGTCCCAAGCGATCTTCTCGCCTCAAGAGTTCTTCCAACAGTCCGCCATCACACTGGCATCCTGTGGCATCTTTTTCCTCGCAGGACCGATTGTCGCCACCGGCTGGGCCAAGCGAGACCAGTTCATCGACATCCCAATCCGAACCCAGTGGATCATCGCCAGCGTGATCATTAGCCTAGAACTCTTTTTGATCTTACTCATCCGCATCTGCGAATAACCCCCGCCTGCTATCTTTGAACGTGATTGAGGATACCACGAGGGGGAATCTTAAAAGAGACTCTCCGTTTTTCGTAAACGGATGTCGGGCCTATCGCATTTTGTATCAATACTTGCCGCCTTTGATTGAGTTATTCGTTTAAAAAGTAGCAGTACGCTAACAGCGTGCGCGGGGACACGTATGGGCGAGGCAAAGAATGACACAAAATGCTTTAGTCAATTACAACACCATCTGAAGCGTTTTTTAGAAGGGGGGAATCTCCCCGGAAAAACCTTAAGGCTCGGCGTTGGAACGTCGCAATTGAATAACTTACGCAGCAAGATCAATCCGCGACACTTGGATTCATCATGCTCTCATTTCAAATGGTTGAACTTGGCGGCAGCCTGTCGCAGATGGGGAAGATATACAAACAACACAAGCCCTGAAAGTCCAGGGCTTGTGTCAAAGTTTGTCGCAGTCTAATGTGATTTGTCAGCTTGCTTTTTTAAACGAGAGTGACGGGATTCGAACCCGCAACCTCTGGATCGACAGTCCAGTGCTCTAACCAGTTGAGCTACACTCCCGGAACAGAGGACATACTTTAGGCACTCTGAGCCGTGTGTCAAGTCGTCCTCTTTGAATGTGAACGCTCAATAGAAGTGTCACGGTTATTATGACAATAGAAATGTCATGTGTCACGCTGCGGGTTGGGGCGGGCGTAGCGGAGGGCGAGGCGCAGCCGAGACCGTAGCGGAGACCGCCCCAACCC
>JAJRRC010000110.1 GCA_024279865.1 Planctomycetota bacterium
ATGGCAGAAGCACCCTTATTCATGGACGCATCTTCAAAGGCAATGCCGCTATTATCAGGTACGTAACGAAGCGTCGTATGCAAGCAGAAAGAAAACGGAAAAAGCGAAAAATCTGGAATTCTTATAGCGCTGTCGTACTAGAGTCACCATTGCTTGTAGCATGGGTGTTAGATGGGGGAGCGTTTCTGCGATCATCGCATCGGAAACGGGTTTGACGCCTGAGGTTTCTGGTGCTTCGGTTCGTCCATACTTCAATCCCGAAACCACAACGAGCGACTGAAAGACTTCACTGGGGGCGATTTCGTTTTCAGCAGCCCACTTGAAGACTCGTTTGATCCGTCCAATTTGTTTGTTAATGGTGGTTCGAGCCCAGCCTTTGTCGAGCATGCGTTGCCGAACGGCCTTCAATGCCCGTGGCCCGAATTGTGCTGCGGGAGTCTGGCTGTAGAGTTCTTTGAGCGGGCGTAAAGCCTGTCGAAAATTGTTCAACTCATTGGTGGACGTTCCATCGGGTCGCTTGTAGTAGTTTTTGGCGTGTTTCCAGAAGTGAGCACACACTTCGACAATGGTGATGTCCTGAGGTTCTACGGGGAGCATGCAGCCATTGGCAAGCCATTCAGCGATCAATCGATGGTAGGCTTCTCTGCTTTGGGGTGTGTCATAGGATCCGAGGTAGATCCTTTTGCCGTTGAGCACGACAAAGGCGCGATTTGCGGTTTTTGACTTGTGTTGGCAGTAATGGGGGATTTTTCGCTCAGGCATGGTTGCGGTCTCCTTTTTAGGAAATGTGTCAGATGACATCATTTCAATCTAAGGTTACGACCGCACCGCGGTGAAGCGGGTATCCCTAACTCAGGGATTCAGCGTAAGTTGTCAAAACTCCTCCGGCAGGACTCGAACCTGCAACCTAGCGGTTAACAGCCGCTCGCTCTACCAATTGAGCTACAGAGGAATCAAATTGGTGTTCCAGAGTATAACAACTTCATCAAGGGGTTCAAGTGTAGCCAACGCGCTCTGGTGGGAACGTCCCAACAAGACTATTCTTATGACTGAAGTGGTCCTTTTTTTCTCGAAACCGAGTCACGAAAAGGCAGGGTATTTCCCTGCTTACAAAGAACTTTTGGAAATGTTATGGCTAAAACAGTGCGGCAATTTGTGTGTAATCAATGTGGGTCGGCCAGTCCCAAATGGGCTGGTAAATGCTCTGATTGTGGGGAATGGAATAGCCTCGAAGAAGTGGTGAGCACCAATGATCCACATCGACAGAATGCCTCGGCTATGGATGGGCTTGGCGGGGCGATGCCTGGTGCGTTGCCAATGAGCCGTCTGGCGGAGTCTGATACAGATTCCCCCTTTAAGCGGATTCCCACAGGGATTGGCGAACTGGACCGGGTTCTGGGGTTGAGCAATGGAGACTCGCCGGGAGGCGGGGAGGCTTCGGGGGGTGATTCCGGGGGAGTTTCCGGGGGAACTTCCGGGGGGGCTGGGTTGGTTCCTGGTAGTGCGGTGCTGTTGGGGGGTGATCCGGGGATCGGCAAGTCCACGCTGATGCTACAGGCTGCGAGTCGTTTGGCTGGGGCCAAAGAGACGGTGCTTTATGTGACCAGTGAAGAGTCGGTCCAGCAACTGCGGTTGCGGGCGAACCGGCTGGGGGTGGATGTGGATAGTGCTGATGATTTGTGGGTCTTGGCAGATACCAATTTACTTCGGATTACGGAACAGATACGAAAAATCAAGCCAGTGTTGGTCGTGATTGATTCGGTTCAGATGGTGTATAAACCTGACCTTGCTGCGACGCCTGGCTCGGTTTCACAATTGCGAGCTTGCTGCTTGGAATTGGTTTATTTGGCGAAGTCTCAAGGGTGTTGTGTGCTACTGGTGGGACATGTGACCAAGGAGGGCAGACTTGCAGGGCCCCGATTGCTTGAGCACATGGTGGATACGGTGCTGTATTTTGAGGGGGATCGTTATCACAGCCATCGGATTATTCGCGGGATCAAAAATCGTTTTGGAACGACGCTGGAGGTGGGGCTGTTTGAGATGACTGAACAGGGGTTGATGGAAGTGACCAATGGATCGGGTTTGTTGGCAGCAGAATATAAACCTCGGAGCGGGAGTGTGGTTTGTCCGGTGTTGCAGGGGTCACGTTGTTTGATGGTTGAGATTCAGGCGCTTACTGCCACGGGTTTTTTAGGTTCTGCTAAACGCAAGAGCAGTGGTCTGGATGCGAGTCGTTTGGCGATGTTGATTGCGGTTTTAGAAAAACGGGGCGAAGTGCGTCTTGCGGACCAAGATATTTTTACCAGCGTGGTGGGGGGGTTAAAAGTAGCAGAGCCTGCTGCGGATTTGGCGATTGTGCTGGCCATTGCGGGGGCACATCTGAATCGTCAATTGTCGGTGGGCGAAGGGGGGAGCGTTTGCGTGGTGGGGGAAGTTGGCCTTGGCGGGGAGATTCGTCATGTTCAGCAAACACCTCAGCGATTGCACGAGGCTGCGAAGCTGGGATTTTCCTATGTGATTGGCCCTAAGATTCAGCGAAAGTTCAATGGCAAGTGCAAATACATTCCCGTGGAACGGATTGAAGAAGCGTTGGAATTGTTGCAGTAAAACAAAGTTGTCGCGTTATCCATGGGCAAGGAGCTTGGCTTTGGCTTTCATGTAGTATTGGAAGTTTGGCCAACTGATGTCTGGGGATGCGGTGTGGTCGATGGTGGGGATGAAGCCACCTTCTTGGATGAGGGGTCGTAAGGTATTGAGGTGTGCGTCGATGGTAGCGGGGTTTTTGGCGATTTCACGTTTGTCGACTGCTCCCCATAGTCGCAGTGATTGGCCGAAGGTTTTTCGCAGGCGGTTTGGGTCTTGGTCAGCAGCTCGTTCGAGGGGCCAAAGTGCATCGACCCCTGCATCGAGCATCATGGGGATGAGGACTTCAGGGTTGCCATCGGTATCGATACAGACATATTTAACGCCATGGGATTTATAGAAGTCGATGACTTTTTTGAGGTGGGGGTAGATGAACGTTTTGTAGGTGTCGGGGCTTAGCAGTGGTCCGGTTTTCATTGCGAGGTCTTCACTGAGGCAGACGTAGTCAATCGTTGTTTTTTCAAGAATGGGGCGAATGGTTTCAATGAGGAAGTTGGACCAGAATTCCATCATGTCCTGCATGAGGTATGGGGTGTCGTACCATGCGAAGCTGAGTCCTTCGGTTCCCATGAGTTCACGGGCGACCCAGTAGAATCCCATGGTGGTGGTATTTGGCCCGAAGATCAGCGGATGGTTTCGGTTGTTCCAGTTTTGTGTGCGCAGGGTTTTCCAGTTGGGTTCGTATCGTTTGGCATGTGTGGGATCAAATCGTTTTTTGACCTGTTTCCAATCGTCCATGTTTTGAACGGGGAACCGAAGGAACTGGTCCATTGAAGCTCGTGCGTTGCCGATAGCGCCTTGTTTTAAGGCTTTTCGGATACGTCCTTGGGAGTCTTGAATGGTTTGTGTTTGTTCATCTTCTTCCAGCACTTTTTGGGGGAAGCCAGGCAGCATGTCGCCGTGAAAGGGAATAAATTCACGGGGCGACATGCCCAGGGATTCTTCACCTGCAAACCAGTTCCAATGAAAACGGCTATCGTCGAGCCCTTCTTCGATCCATCGTTCTCGTGTTTGAGCCCAGAGACCTGCTTCCCAATTGGGAACGCAATCGGGTGTTTGATATTCCATGACATTATTAAAACGCTGAAGATGGGTCATGGTTTTTTTGGGGGACTCAGACATGTGGAAAACTTTCTAAAAAGAGAAATAGTACAAAATCATCAGGCTTGATTGAGGGCTTCGAATTGTTGGACGGGAGGAAACAGATTGCCTTGAAGTTTTTGGTTTGGGGTTAAATTCAATGGATCGGTGGTGACATGTGGCGTGCCGTCGTAGGTGGTTACTTCATCGACGTAGATGATGACATGGGCGACGCGAGGATCGTTGGTTTGGTTGGCACTGGCGGTATGGGCGGTGCGTCCATGATGGAAGGTGCAATCGCCAGCCTTGAGTGGAATGGTGATGGTGGGGTCCCATTCGAGGCTAGGTTGCAGTGAAAACAAGCTACGGGATACGCCTAAGTTTTGAGGGGAGAGTTGGGTGTATTTCTGGGAGCCTGGGATAAAACTCATGCAGCCTTTTTCAGCAGGCACATCGCACAAAGCAATCCAGACAGAAACCGGATGCGTGGAGTTGTGATGAGGCCAATAGGGTTGATCCTGATGCCATTCTGTGGGCGCGTTGTTTTGTGGCCGCTTGATTAACAGATGGTCATGCCACAATCGTAAAGTCGTCCCGGCTAATTTTTGAGCGATGGCCGCGATTTTTGGATTGAGCGTGAGTTCTCGCATGATGGGGTCTACTTGCCACATATTGACAAATTGGTCGAGGATGGCCGTTTTGCAGTGGTCCAGATTTTTGAGGTTTTCATGGATTCCCAGAGCAGCCTTCTGGTAGCGGTCGACTTGCTCATCGCTGAGTATGTTGGGGATGTGGATAAAACCATTTGTTTGATATTCTTCAATTATTTCAGGGTGAATGAGGTGGATTCAATTCCGAAGCGCAACGCCGGGGAGTCTGTTTAGCACTTCCACGGGCGTGCGGTAATGAAGGCATTTACGAGGACGATTATTCAATAAAGATTGGGCCATGGCAACTTCCTTAGCCGTTACCTTGCTCA
>JAJRRC010000111.1 GCA_024279865.1 Planctomycetota bacterium
CCGAAGTTGATAACCTTCATGGAGCGATTTGGAATATCCGCCCAGGGCAAGAGCCTAAGCCCGACAAATTCAGAATTGGTATAACCGCGCGCTTGTGTCGTCAGTATCGGGCTGATGACTTGAGCTTGTCCGCTGTTCATTGTTTTTCCGGTCATAGATAAAAACCTTCTGGCTAAGTGACGTTGATAAGAAGTTGGATGCGGTCGCCTTGGGCGGCATCGTCAAGAGCGCGGGCAAATGATGCGCCGACACCACCGTGCGTGATCGGATTGCCGTTGGCATCAGATTTCACCAGATCACCACTCGAAATGGCACCCGCCGCCACAAGGTCGCGCAAACCAATATGCAAGATGCTGACGGCTTCACCGGTTGCAGCATCATTGTGGGCGATACCTTTAACTGGCGCGTCTGCAGCTGCTGGCTGGTTGTCAAAACCGATAAGCTGATCTTCAGCAATGGCGGCTGCAGCAATTATGGTGGATGTGAGGATGGGAACGGTGGATTTAAACATGTTGGTGTCCTTGTGTGTTATCCGCCAACCGCTTGAACGGCTGTGAGAAAGTCTGTGCCGGGATGTGCGGCCTGATAATTGATGGCTTTGGCGTGAAGGGCCATTTCGCCACTATCAACGCGGGCACCCTCTGGGGTTGCAAAACTGGCAACATTGCCCGCTTCAGGGTCATCACCCATATCGAAGTCACCGAATGAAATGACTTTCGGCTGGCTTGTCAGAAGATCGCGGATGGCCTGACCAACGGGCACTTTTTCTTCTGTGCCCGCAAAAGACACGGTTGCGTCATTGGCAATGACAGCATCCAGAAGGGCGACAACGTTTTCCTGATTGGCAGGAATAAGCTTTTCAGCTGTCACAAGACTTTCCGCGAACGAAACATTGTCGGCGTGGGCAGCGTTGACCTCACGTTTGTCTTGTGCAGCTTCGCGCGCCTTCAATTCTTTATCACGGGCAGCAAAAGCAGCGGTATCCTTGTCTGACATGGTCAGTTCCTTTTTCGGTTTTGGGAGTGGGGCAGCAAAACTGTCTGGGTCATCTGTCTTGAGTTCGAGATCGTTGACCCAGTCGATGCGCCAGGAGGGAATAATTTCATCGGCTTTTTCTTTACCCTTTTCCTCAATCAGCCAATCGCGGATACCGCGAAAGATGCTGCCGACGTTTTCGGCATCAAATGTGCCAAAATCAATCGCACCTTCAAATGTGAGGATTTCGTCATCATTACTGTCGGCAAATGATACCGGCTTGAGACCGGCAACCGCTGGCGGAACGGCACCTAAGAAACCGATATGTTTCGGGTAGTACGATCCGGGCTTGGGATTACTGGGTGATGTGGGGGAGAAAAACGACAGAGACACTTTCTTATAGTGCCCTTTTTGAACCGCTGCAGCGAAGCTCGGTTCTATGTCTGTGAGATCAGCAGAAAGAATGTCGCTTTTCTCATCGAAAGAAAAACATTCTGCCCAGCCATATGCCGGATCATCTGTTTTGGGATGGCCAACCACCATAGGAGCGGGCGAAGTCAAGGGATCATATGCGTCAGCAATTGCTTTCAGATCAGCCGCCGCAAAAGCCAGCGGCGATCCGCCCATGGGCGTGAAAGTACCAACGCGAAAAACTTCTATCCGAGCATTTTTCTTCTCCCGTGCCATCCGTCTATGTGCTTTCTCAGTTTGATTTCTGTGAAAGCACACAACCACACGGGCGGACATTATGAGACCGGAAGAGTTCCGTTCAATTGCATATTCATTGATTTTTGGAAAAACCCATGATGCAGGCATTCAGCTGCTATTTCAAGATATGAATGCACAGCCAGGGCAGGTTGGGGCACTGTAATAGGCTTCTATGCGATTCTAACGGGGGGTTAACGGGGGTTGGGCAACCTTCAGGCTACCCATACACCAGAGACCCCCTAAAATTGCCTTCTCGCGTAATTTTTTTAAATTGAGATTTCTGGTGTCAAAAACAACTTTTTTATAAGCCCACGTGATCTTCTGCCATTTCCAGAATGATTTCTTCATCCTGTGGAGACAGGCCAAGATATTCGCGTGATGGCAATGTCACAGACTTGCCACGACCGGCTTTGCCGCCCAGTTGGAAAATCCGGGCGCGGACATCCGGCGACCCCCAGATCAAATTATCATCGCTGGCTTCATAATTGATCGTTCCAATGAAATCGCCATACTCACGATAGATGGTTGAACCGGTTCCGCGTTTGGCACGCGCGGCCAGCGTAACCGGTGACAGGCGTTGCCATGCCTGGCCATCGGGTGTTTGTTCGTCGGCAATACGCTCAACAGTGGTTTTGATTACGTGTTCGCCGACGTTTTTGTAAAATGCCACCGGGTTTTCGATTTTTTCAAGCGCCCGATCTAGCTTGCGGGAAATATCCTTGTCCTTGATCGTTACTTTCATACTCAATCCGGCCATTGTTTTTTTACCTCTTATCTATTATATTGAACTTGTGCGAGACGATGACCATTGCCGGTCCTGGCAGTCAGCATGACAAGCGGGTTGGGCATTTCGACCCGCTTATTTTTTTCTCTCATAGATCAGCTTGCCACCGCGCCGCCCATCCAGAGTGCCGAAACTTGTCTTGCCCTTGGCATTGGGTTGAAAGGCTGTGACAGCTTCCCAGCCGTTTTCTCCCAGTTGAAACACGATGATAATTCCGGTATCGGGATCGACGCGAATGTAGCGTCGGTCGATAATGTATTCAACAGCCTCACTATCCGGCAATTTCAAACCGCGCACGCCCAGCCAGATTTCATCAGGATCGCGGATGGCTTCAGCAATCATTGCCGTGTAAATTTCCCGGCCACGCTTTTTAACCTTGACCGTGCCGGAGCGGTCTTTGAACAGTTCAGCTGAAATGGGAATGGACGTACCGGATTTGTCAACAAACCGGACAGCCTTTTGCCGCGTTGCCCCGAACGGTTTCAGGAAGGCATCAATATAGGTGTTGTCAGATTTGTCTTTTTTCAAGGGCTTCGACTTGAAAGCAACAGCAGCTCCTATCAATTCCGCAATTGGTCGCGGTTGATCAATTTCCACGATAAGTCCAGTTGCCCGCGAAATGCCACCGGCTTCGCGTATGAGTTCGGACGGCACAAGGCCGCGCTCCCAAAGATCGCCGGGCATGTACTCAAAGCCATAATCAATGTGTTTGACTTTATCGACAAATTCACCAGATGAGCGGTCGAAATATCTTTCAGTTTCTAAAACAGGCGGCTTGTCCGGGCCGCTTCGACCTTCGCGCTCCATATCACGGGCGGACAGCGTCACGATTGCACATGAACACTTCCAGCCGTTGGGCGCGAATATCGTTTGCCACGTGGGATCATCCCAGGGCAAGGTCAGACCGTGCCAGCCCAGATGGGCGGGTCTGGGCCGTTTGGGGGTACGGGTCACTCCGTGACGGTATTGCCAGAAGGGCCGGGCTTTGACCACGTCGGGATCACGCATCTGGGCTAATCGACCTGCCATATAGGACGTGCGCATGTTGGTTTCAAAGATCGTGCGTGCCCGCCACGTGCGACCACCGTTAAACTCCCAGCCGTATTTTTCAACAATCCGGTCAAAATCCTTTTGGAAATCTTTGAACAAGGTGCCGTCTTTGCGTGATTTCACCAGCGAGTTTTGAAAGTCCTTGAGCATGTCAAGGTCGGTTGCCCCGGCAACGACGAAGGCGCGGTCATGATCGCCACGCAAGGCATCGGTCCAGCGTTTGGTTGGTTTGACCTGCTTTTGTTCAAGAAATTCAATCTGCTTTTTGAAGGTCTGACCGAATGCGGTGTCATCGGCAAAAAGGTCGGTGTCAGATCCACCTGCCATTTCGCCAAAGACCGCATCGCGCCCCATGAGGGCTGAAAGCTGAAGGCCATCGCTGATATAATCGCCCAGGGCATCGCTTCTCCAAGTTGCA
>JAJRRC010000112.1 GCA_024279865.1 Planctomycetota bacterium
CGAGATGATCCTCAACAAAGTCGATGCCGATGGGAAGCCTCAGTCGTCATATGTCTTTCAAGGCGAACTGATTACCGGAAACACCGTCAATCAACCACGACCAGAAAGCCCCAACCTATGATCCCTCGTAATCATAAAGGATACCTGAGAATGCGCATCATTAAACATGGATTCACCCTGATAGAATTATTGGTGGTAATTAGCATTATTTCGATACTGATCGCCATTTTGTTGCCAGCGTTGTCCAAGGCACGAGAGTCGGCTCGGTCGATTACCTGTTCGGCCAACATGCGGTCGATCGGCCTGTTCTTCACCAACTACACTGCAGACCACAAGGAAGCGTTTCCCATGGCGAAGAAACAGGTTGCACCGGACACGAGCATCTACCGCTGGGATGCACACTTAAAAAACGCTGGTTACATTTCCAATTCGTGGGGTGTTTCTATCACCCCCAACCACTCCTATGCCCCGGCGGCAGAAGCAGCACTGCTTTATTGCTCCAGTAACGAAGGCCCTTATTCCTATGCCATGCCCCTGACAGGCAGCGCCAAAGGTATCGGCGGCAACAACTGGAGTGTCGCGACAGCCCTGACCTATCAGTACGAACTGACCCGCCCCACAGAAACCGCCGGCCTGATGGAAACCAAACACACAGGCAGCAACGTCTTGGGATCATGGGAAATCAATGCTTTCCACTTCGCCGACATACACAGCGACGCGTCGAACTTCTGGTATGCCGACGGACACATGCAAACCCATCGACGTGGCTACCTCACGGCAGGAACCTTCAACACAATATTCAAGATCGATCAATAACAATCACACGGAGAAACCGAATAATGACACACTCAAACAGATACGTATTGTCTGTTCCTGCTATGCTGATCCTTTTTTTCGCCGCACCGATGCCCACCACAGCGGCGGAACAAGTCACGCTGCCGGTGCGTGCATGCATGGGGATTGCCAAGGGAATTGCCCGCGATGGCAAGGAGCTGGTCCCTGTTGATATCGAAGGCTATTACCCCGCCGCCTTGCTGGCGTTTGACACGCGGATACTCGACGCAGTTGGCCCCCTGACCGTCCGGCAGGCGACCCTGCGACTGGGCATCCAGTACGTCCGTCGCATCAAACGAGACGCGGCCGTCGCACCGAGGCTCAGTGTCCACAAACTTATCCGCTCCATTGACAATTACGCTGATGGGGCCAAAGTGAGCCTCACGCCGGGAACGGACTATAAGGCCGAACCCTGGATGACGTATGCCTTGCCCGATGACGTTAACAGCGGTGACGCGATTGAACTGCCACTACCGGCCGCAACGCGCGGCAGCGACATCCTTGCCACCCTACAGCGTGGCGTGGTGGTATTGCTTGAGCGTCAGGGAACGACCGCCATTATCCAGATCAACTTCCACGGCCACACCGCGCGAGGTCGCAATACAACGCTGCGACCTCGTATTGATATCGAGATCGAATCCGACAACCCCAAGCTGGACCTGCGTCCTGCCGTGGGGCCTCAAACCGGAAAATATGTCACGCGAAAAGGCTCTGACTTTTATTACGACAGCAAGCCGATCCGGTTCCTCGGCATCAACATCCACGCTGGAGAATGGAAAACCTATGAGTCGATCGACAACTACGTCAATCGTCTGGCCAACATGAACATCAATGCCGTTCGCCTCTGGGCGACAGGTAACCCGCGACCGTTTTACACGCCCGAATCCGCAGCAAAAGGACGCATGGTCGAATCGACCAAGGGTGACGGCTCGGCCACTGATCGCTACGACTACCTGGTTTACAAAATCCAGGAAGCGGGCCTGTTCATTCACAATACCGCACTTGGCAGCGCGGGCGGTCGACTCGAATATTGGCCCGGTCTGGATGAAGTTCGGCACAAGAAAAAAGAAAAGGGCCACGACGGCGCCTACTACAACGTCTTTCCAATTATGGGTTACCTGCACGAGGGAACCCTTGAGGCCGACCTGACCCACATCCGGTTGTATCTGAATCGCGTCAACCCCTACACTGGCCAGCGATACGCCGAGATGCCCGTGTTCGCCACATGGGAACTGGCCAACGAAAACCACACCGTCGCTTACCTGCTCGAAGGCCGCTTCGAGAAATGGCCTCCCGTATACCAGCAGATATTGCAAAAGCGATGGAACCAGTGGCTCACCGAGAAGTACACCGACCGCGCCGGCCTGCTCAAAGCATGGGGCCAGCTCAATGACGACGAAGACCCCGCCGGCAACACCGTGCAGCCGGCACCGACCTACAAACAGGTCAAGGACTATCCCGAACCTCGCGGGCGCGACTTTGTCCGGTTTGTGCAACACCTGTTCATCAGCGCCACCCAACAACGCGAAGCGATGGCCCGAAGCTGCGCACCGACCGGGGTGGGCATCAACGCCGCCCCCATTGCCGCCAACACCCACGCCGACTTGAACATGCACGCCCAGTACGCCAGTTCCGTGGGCGATTTCGCCTCCGTGGCCGTCTACCAGACGCCGTACACCACGCAGACGGACAAGCCACACTACCCATGGCGCCCGATCTCCACGGAGAGGCCTTACTTCTACAACCTCAACTTTCAGACCATCGCCGGCAAGCCGTTCACCGTGTACGAGCACTCCTTCTTCAGGCCGTATCCCTACCGCGCCGAGTGGACCCCTGCCCTGATGCTGCTCGGGGCTGGCCTGGGCTGGGACAGCTTCTATACCTACGTGTTCGGTCAACCCTGGGCCATCTGCGACGGACAAACCAGTGACCTGAGTTTTCTCAGCAAGCGGCTGGCCATTCCCGCCGACACCACCCACCGCGGATACACCTCGGGCTTCCACCACGGCAACGACGAAGTACTCATGGCCAGCACAGCGCTTAGTGCCCAAGCATTTATCAACGGCATCGCGCCCAACCGCGAAAAAACACACGTCACCTTCGGACGCGACGCCATCGACAACCTACGTTACCGCCACTACAGCCCAGGCGGGCCAGCGGCTCCCGTACCCGACCGCGAAATGTCCGGCGGTGAAACCGAGTGGTACAACATGCCCAACCTCTACCGCAAGTTCATGCACACCTCCGTACGAAAACAACTGACCCTTGCGTTCGATCCGCAGCAGGACGCGCCCATTGCCATCAAGGGCGAATTGATGGACATGACGGAACTGAACGACGAGGACCGTGCCACCCTCAATGCGTCACCGGACATCACCTGGGACCCCAAAAACGAGCGGATCATCCTCGATACCCCGCACAGCAAGATCATCGTCGGCTTCATCCGCAACGGCTATACATTCAAAGATGGCATCAAACTTGGGCCGATCAACCGCGACTTCGCCTTCTTCGGCATCGCCAGCCGCGATGGCAAACCCATCGCACAGTCACGCGACCTGATCCTGACACTGGTCAGCACGTCGGCAAACACCGGATACAAATTTGACCCCAAAAAAATCAAAGGCTCTACCTTAGGTCACATCAACGGCGTGGTCGATCGCGGCACAGCACCAGTCATCGTAGACCGCGTAGCTGGACGCATCGACCTCCAAGGTGTCAAGGGAAAGCTCGAATGCTACAACTTCGCTACCTATCGCTATCGCCAGACAACCGTTGACGGACACGTGCAATTCACTGGCGATGAACCGCTTTTTGTCGCAAGAATACGCCGATAAGTCAAACGACCCCCCCCGGACACACAGAATGCGAACGGACGAAGCCGCCAGAACCTGTACGCCCGCTACCAGCCAATAAATCCCCCACCAACACGAAAACCGACAGACCAGACAAAACCTGGTTTCACTACGTCACACAACCTTCTTAGGCCAAGGAGTCTTAAACGATGTCCGTTACCGAACCACGCCGCTATAACCTAGCGTTTTACTGTACTGCCGGCTCGCCAATACTCAAGCAGCAGTTGGCCATTCTCAAGGATATGGGTATGACCCATTTCGGCACCGATGGGTTATACCAATGGGATGATCCGAAATACATCGAACAACAAACCCGCATCATCGAACGCAGCGGTATGAAGGCAGCCTCCGTGCATGCGTCGATCGGATTGATCGATGCCCAAGGGGATCTGCAGCGATGCCTCAATGACAATAAAACCATTATCGACACGGCTGCGGCATGGGGATCGCCCAATACGGTCTGGCACTTTCGCTGGCTTCGTGGGCGCGTTGATGAAGGCGACGGCAACTGGGCATCGCTCGAAACCATGGCGCAATATTCCATGGAACAACTCGACAAAATGTTCGCCGAGGTGCTGGGTGCCACCTGTGAATACGCTGCGTCCAAAGGGGTATGGATCAACCTTGAGAATCTGCCGCTGTTCGATTTTGCGCGGGATAGCCACGATATCTTCAAGTTCATTAACGCAATGGATTTGCCCCATCTGGGTTTCATTCTCGACTCAGGCCATGCCTGGATCAATAACGAAGCCCCTGCCACGATGATCCGTGAGGCCGGCAAGCTGCTGCGTGATACGCATTTTCACGACAGCATCGGACCACGGGGATTTGACTTTGACAACCCCGGGAGGCTTAAAGACGTACCCTCACGCGATCTGCACGCCATCGTCGGCCTGGGAACGATCAACTGGATTGATACGATTCACGCCTTGTGGGAAATCAATTTCCCAGGCCCGATCGTCTTTGAAGGGCCACACATCAAAGGCCATCCCGACACGCAGGATATCAAGCAATGGCAGCGATGCGTTGAATTGAATATTCAAATGTGGCGAGCGCTCGAGGAGGCCGCGACCTATTTACCCGATGTGCCAGATGAAGGGGCCTGACGATGACAACCAATACCGCGAGGCCCGCTGTAGCCGCCTACACTTTCGATCGATCGAAGCAACTTTTCGAGCAGGCCATGCAAGTCATCCCCGCCGGCGGTCAGGCCACGCGACTGCCGCCTTACGAAGATTATCCAACCTATTTCCAGCGAGCCAAAGGTTGTCGGGTGTGGGATGTTGACGGCAACGCATGCGGCAGTGCGGCTGGCGCGATCAATCACCAAACGCGACAAGGTCGCACGCAGCGGCTACCACGGATGGTTTGATATGTGGTGGACGGCTAAGAGTAGTGGTGTTTATGCTGGCAGTTGCGAGCCGATCGTGGCATGGGACGGCACGCCGCAACATCTCAAAGACACGCTTGATACCGACCGCGATGGATTCGCGGCAGTGATCCTTTGCCCCAGCACCATCAAGCCCTTTGAGCCTCAGACGTTCAAGGACATCATGGATGTCGCGCAAAGTCACGGCACCCTGGTGATTTTCGATGAAGTCAAGACCGGCTTCCGCGATGCGCTCGGCGGCATACAGGAAGTCATGGGCGTGACGCCGGACATCACCACGGTCAGCAAGGCGATGGGCAACGGCTATCCCATTGCCGCGGTTTGCGGCAGGCATGAAGTGATGGACGTCATGCCGACCAATCCTTCTGCCGGCACTTTCAGCGTGGAGGCGATCGGCCTGGTCGCCGCGATTGAAACCCTTCGCGAACTCGAGGCCAAAAACGCACCGGCCCATCTTCGGGCCATGGGCCAGCGTTTGATCGACGGCTTTAACCAGATCGCCCAAAGCCACGGCATCGCGGTAGAAGCCTTCGCCGAGCCTATTCCGCAAATGCCCAATTTACGCTTTACGGACCCAAACGAAAAAACAGCGAATAAGGTCAAGGATATGTTCTTCCGCGAGGTGATACGTCGTGGCCTGTTCATGATTGATTGGCACATGCACTTTATCAATTTTTCCCATCAGGCAGGCGACATCGATCAGGCGCTGGAGGTATGTGACTATGTGTTGGGCCAAATGAAAAGGACATTGTAATGGAGAAGATCGACGCCCACCGCCACCTGTTTCAGGGACCGGGCGAATTAAAAAAAACGTTGGATGAAATGGACGCGCATGAAGTCACGCATACGGTGTTATTGCCGGTGGTTTCGACGCTGGAGTTTCTCGGCAAACGCTTTTCGGAAAACCAGGAGGTGTTTGATGCGATCCAATCGCATCGGGACCGATTCAGCGCCGCGTTTTTTCTGGACCCACGCGAGCCGAACGCCCTCGATGAACTTAAACGCTACGCCGACCGCGGTGCCGTCGCGGTAAAAATGTGGGCTCCGATCGGCTATTGGCCTGATCGGCCCGAATATTATCCGCTCTATGAGGAAATCGAATCGCGGAAGCTACCGATCATGTACCACACCGGCTATACCGGTCTGGTAAGTCACGCGGGACCGCGCTCGGCCACGAACAGCAAGTATGCCATGGTACTCGAACTCGACGGTCTGATCCGCGCGTTTCCCGGAATCAACTGGCTTTACGCCCATGCAGGTAATCCTGATTTTATGACCGGTATCCATCACGCCGCCTATCACAAGAACGTTTACCTCAATGTCTGCGGCAAAGCCGACGGCACCGGATGGGACGCACGGGTTTTTAAATATTACGAAATCATGCAGGGCGTTTGCGCCCCGATGCCATGGGACAAAATCATCTGGGGCACGGACAATCTCGGTTTCGACGACGAAGCGTACGACAAGATTTTTTCGCAGTTCGGGCAACAGCAACACCTCACACGCTTCTTTCGTGACAACGCCCGGCGACTTTATCGACTCTGATGCAAGGACTTCCCATGAACACACTACCTTTTCACATCGCTCTGGCGGCCGAATGTATCACCTCCTGGGCACCGGGAATCGAGGCATTGCAATATGTCAAAAACACCGGCTGCACCCATGTGCAGTTGGATGTGACACAGTTCCCGCACAAAGAAAATTTTACCATCGAGGAGGCCCGGCAGTTGCGTGATGCCTTGGATGATCACGGCCTGATTGGCGATACGATGTCCACCTGGCCTCATGAATTCGGTGCGTCGCTTTACGGCGACTACCTGCGGCGGATCGCTCAGGCCGCACCGGTGCTTGGCTTACGCATCATGAATACCTATCTCTGGCCGTTTGTGAAGCAGACCGACGAACAGACATTGGACCATTACGCCCAGGTTCTGCGGCCCGCGTTGGATGTCGCCGCCGACAACGGATTGACCTTGACCATCGAACCCGAGGCTCACGATCTTTCCCGCAATGTTGCGGGCCTCAAGAAAATCCTTGACGTTGTGAACCATCCGTCGCTACGCGTCAACTACGACCCGTGCAACCTTTACAACGGCTGTGACGAAGGGTTCCCCTATGGCTACTTTGAACTCAAGGAACACACCGCTTTTGTCCATCTGAAAAACGGTTGTGTATTTCGTGAAGGGACCGATCCACCGGATGAAAAGGGAGTCAGTTTCGCCGCGCCCTGGCAAGACCGTTACATTCGTTGGGGACCGATTGATCAAGGCACTCTGGACATCGGTGCGATCGTTCGGCAACTTGTGCAGGACAGGTACACGGGCGTCGTGGTACTCGAACCTCACGCAGGTGACGGGGAGAAACGTCAACGTTTCTTTGCTCAGGAGATAGCGTTTATGCGGAGTATGGCCGATGAATCCGGCGCATGATGATTCAGATAAACCTCGCCGATACGATTTGGCGTTTTACACCGATCCCAATTCATCTATTTTCGATGAGCAGTTGGCTGTACTCGAACATCTGGGTATATGCTACATGGGGACCGATGGTTTTACAGGCTGGAACGATTCGGCCCGGGTCGCGCGTCACGCCTCGATCATTGAAAAGAGGGGCATGAAAGCGGTCTCCGTCCACGCATCGATTGGAATCATTGATCCGCAAGGCAATGTCGAGCGATGCCTTGCGGACAACAAGACGATCATCGACCAAGCGGCTTGCTGGGGCGCGAGCAGCACAGTGTGGCATTGTCGCTGGCTGCGAGGGCGCGTCGGCGAAAGCGATGGCAACTGGTCGCCCGCCAACCGAATGGATGCGTTTACACCCGATCAACTCGACGCGCTGGCCATGTTGGTATTACCTGAGATGTGCGCCTATGCGGCAGACAAAGACGTATGGATCAATCTGGAAAATATCTGGTTCACCAAGCCTGGCGATTGGGCCGCAACGCCGTTGGAAATTATCCGGTTCGTCCGCGATCAGAACCTGCCGCATTTGGGGTTTATTCTTGATTCGGGCCACGCCTGGTTGAACGACGACGACCCGGTATCGGCGATCCGTGAAGCCGGCGTGATGCTGAAGGATACGCATTTTGTGGACGGCCTTGGGTCACGCGGATTTCGAGGCGACCATCGACAATTCAGCCACAGCGACTTGGTGCGAGGCCTTGATCTGCACCTGATTCCGGGTTTGGGTACGATCAACTGGGTTGAAGTTATTCACGCCCTGTGGGAGATCGATTTCCCCGGCCCGATTGTCTTTGAAGGACCACATATCAAAGGCCATCCCGACAAAAGTATCGCGCAGTGGCAGCGGTGCGTTGAGCTGACGATCCAGATGTGGCGTGCGTTCGAGGAAGCGGCGATGTACTGGCCCCACACTGCGGCACGTCAGTAAAAGCTGATTTGGAGAAATGATGAAAACTGTACGCATTCTCGGCAAAGGCAAAATGGCGATTGAAGATGTACCTGACCCCACGCCGGACGATCAATCGGTCATTGTGAAAGTCAAAGCGTCGGCACTCTGTGGCGGCGAACTGCACGAGGTGCGTAGTGATGCGCCCGTCCAAACGGCAGGCCGTTACAACAGCGGTCACGAGGTCGTCGGCAAAATTGTCTACGCGTCCCCAAACAGTCCTTACCCCATGGGTACACGCGTCGGTACCCCCTTTGTGCAAAGGTAACGAAACGGGGTAACGAAAAGTCATCCTTGTACCTTGCGCCAAGCAGATTGTGCTCATGAATCTGAACCCTCATCCCGTACGATTTGATTTAAAAATTGCCCCTACTCGATTTGGAGTCTTGCCCCTTGATGCGACGGGGCACACCACCGATGGCGGTTGGGAAACTTATCGCATCACTTTAGATGAGCATGAAGTGCGACAACTCCAGTTGCTTAAGCGATAATAAAGATTGTTGTTTTCTAAAATTGTTGTTTTCTAAAATAAGATTTTACAATCCAGCTCTTTACAAAGAATATCGAAGAACTTGCGTATTTGGAGTGTTTTGGGCCACACAATCTTTATTTTGTCTTCATAAAAAATTGGATCATTGCTTTCAGCTATGTTACAGTTTTCAAGATGGGATTGTGTCAACCATGGAACGTGAAAAAATTGTCGTCATTGAAGATGAAGCTGATATTCGAGAGGTGACCGAATACAATCTCACCCGCGAAGGCTACCAAGTTCATGCGTCGCCTGATGGTGAGCAAGGCTTGCAGCTGGTTAAAAAAGTGGTGCCTGATTTGGTTTTACTTGATTTGATGCTACCTGGTCTTGATGGGATTGAAGTTTGCCGCGCTTTGAAATCTGATCCTTTAACGCGGGCTGTTCCGGTGATTATGGTGACCGCCAAAGGCGAAGAAAGTGACATTGTTCTGGGTCTTGGCATGGGGGCAGATGACTATGTCACAAAACCTTTTAGTCCCAAAGAGTTGATTGCCAGAGTCAAAGCGGTTTTGCGTCGCAGTCCCTTAAAAGCAGAACTCACCAACCAGACCCGCATTGAACGAGGCGAAGTCACGATTGATATTGAGCGACACGAAGTTCGCGTGGAAGGTGTTTCGGTGTCCTTTACTGCCACGGAATTAAAACTGCTTTATTTCTTGGCCTCGCATCCGGGAAGGGTTTTCACCCGGGACCATTTGTTGAGCCGCATTGGCTGCGAGGATACCTTTGTGGTGGATCGCAACATTGATGTTCACGTTCGATCTGTCCGAAAAAAGCTGGACAAGCATCGTGATTTAATTGAAACCATTCGCGGCATCGGCTACCGCTTTCAGGATGAACCCTCGTGAAACATCTACTGCAATCCCGCTTTCTCTGGAAGCTCTATGCGGGCTACACCTTCATTATTTTGCTTTCGACTCTCATTGTCAGCGTACTTACCACTCAAAAAATTGAGCGGGACGCTCTGGCAGAAATAAGGCATTCACTTGAGACCAGGGCTCGTTTTCTTCTGGAATTAATGCCTGGGTATCTTCAGCAAGTACCTGGGGATGCCTTTCAAAAACGCATTCAAACACTTGGGCAAAAAACAAATACACGGCTCACGGTCATTCGTTCAGATGGCATTGTGATTGCGGACTCTTCAAATCAGCCCTCTCAAATGGACAACCATGCAGATCGGCCGGAAATTCTTTCGGCCCATTCCCATGGCCTAGGACTTGCCACACGTTTTAGCAACACCCTTGGCGTGAACATGGAATATCTGGCTTTGCCGATCCAAAAAGACAGCCAAGTGCTTGGCTATGTTCGAACGTCTCTACCTCTGTCAGTGATTGATAAGCAACTCAGCCACCTACGTGAAGCCGTGGTGCTGGGAACTAGTTTCGCAGCCATTGCAGCCTTGTTTTTGGGATTCCTGCTTGCCAAGCACATGGTCACACCCCTCGCCTCGATGATGACCGTGGCTGAAGCCATGGCCCATGGCGACTATGACAAGCGATTGCCCGCAACTCGCCATGATGAAATCGGCAAGCTTGCGCAGGCCTTGAATCGGATGGCAGATAGTTGCCGCGACCGAATGGAAACCATTACCACCGACCGCCATAAATTGTCTGCGATTTTGTCTGGCATGGTTGAAGGCGTGGTCGCGGTCGATCAAGACGAAAACGTCATTCACATGAACGAGGCTGCTGGAAGACTGCTTGACGCAGCACCTCAAGAGATTTTAAACAAGCCGATCTGGGAAATTACCAGGATTCGAGATATCTGCGAAATACTCAGTTCCACGCTGCACAAAGGCGTTTCTGAACAAAAAAACCTACGGCTGGTCACGGTCTCACAAGATCAACTCGTTGAAATGCACACGTCACCTTTGCACGATGGGCAAGGCTATATCGTAGGCGCCGTCGTGGTTCTGCATGACATTTCTGAGCTTGAAAGACTTGAAACCATTCGGCGAGACTTTGTCGCCAATGCTTCACATGAACTCAAAACGCCCATTACCGCCATCCGAGGCCTCGTCGAAACAATCATCAACGATACAAATCTGCCCACGCCCATGCGAGAGCGTTTTCTTGGAAAAATCCTCAACCAATCCAAACGACTCTCTTCACTGGTCACAGACTTACTGGCCCTCTCCCGCTTTGAATCCAAAGGCGGCAAAATAGATCGAGTCTCTTTTGATCTGCGAGACATTGTCGTTATTGCAGTCAAAGATCTCACCCCCACCGCAGAAAATCAAGGCATCACGATCACCATTGAAGAACCCGATGCGCCCATTGAGATCATCGGGGACGAAGATGCAATCAACCAAGTCGTCAGCAACTTGCTCGACAATGCGCTGAAGTACACCCACCGCGACGGCCAAGTCTGGGTTCGCATTCAACGCCAAAACAACAATGCCATCATCGAAGTCCAAGATACCGGCATCGGGATTGAAACAACTGACCAGGAACGTATTTTTGAGCGGTTCTATCGTGTGGACAAAGCCCGTTCACGAGAGCTCGGCGGCACGGGACTCGGTCTTTCCATCGTCAAACACATTGCCCTTGAACATCAAGGCAACGTCACCGTCAGTAGCATCCGTGGTACCGGTAGCACCTTCCGAGTTTTCCTCCCCTTGGCACCGAACCTTTTCCAGTAATTTCAAAAAAAACATCTGTCTTGGGCAATTCACCAGCCCTTTACTTTCACTTTACAACTCTTCTTTATGATTTTACCGTGACATCCACGGTGAACGCGACCTGTATGCGATGACAATTCAGGCGATTTACGGGATGTCACGGTATTCAGATTTGGCGTGCGTAACGTCATTTTTATGTTGAATTGCATGAAAAATCACACAATCTTTATCGTATCTTTACAAAAAAGCGACACAATGAGTCGCTCAAAATAGGAGCCCATTAGCTTCATGAATCAAGCTTGATCAATCATTGAAACTTCAAGCAATTGTACGAACTGAATGAAACGAAAAAGCGAACATTGTTTTCTATTATTGAAAGAACATCACAATGAAACGATTGAATCAAAAACGAATTAAGAATCTCTGGGCGATCGCTTTACTCGCAGTGGCCCTTGTGACCCCCACGACTTGGGCAAAAGAAACCGATCAACTTGTCTTGGACGGCTCTACCACCTTGGGCCCTATCGCCAAAGCTTTTGCTGAATATTACATGGCAAAAAATCCCGGCGTGAATGTAACCGTTAATGAATCCGGCAGCGGCAATGGTGCGAAGAGCCTGATCAACAGAACCTGCGATATTGCAAGCATGTCCCGTTTTATGAAAGCAAAAGAATTTATTGCAGCAGTCAATAAAGGTGTGATGCCCGTGGCCCATGTGGTTGCGATGGATGGCCTGCCGGTTCTGGTACACCCAAGTAACCCCGTCAAAGCTTTGACCGTCAAGCAGATTCGTGACATCTATTCAGGAAAAATCACCAACTGGAATCAAGTTGGCGGACCAAACCTGGCAATCGTCATGATCAGTCGTGACACCAATAGTGGCACCTATGAAACTTTTCACAAATTAATCATGACACACAAAGTCGACGGTAAAAAGATCAAAGAAAAAATCTCGAAAAAAGCAGAATACGTTGGCAGCAACGGCGGCATTCGTACACGCGTCCAAAGCACGCCTGCAGCCATCGGCTATGCGGGCCTTGGCTTTATCGACAAAACCGTCAAAGCCTTAAAGGTCAACGACATCTATCCAACGCGTGAAACCGTGACCAGTGGCAAGTACCCTATCTCACGCCCTTTATTCATGATTACAAACGGCTATCCGAAGCTCGGTAGCCATACCCATGCATTCGTCACGCTATATTTATCTGAAAAAGGACAAGAAATCATTGAAGACATTGGTTTTGTTCCCGTGACCAAATATTAATCTTTCTGCAATCAGATACGAAGGGCCGCCAGTCTTCTGACTTGCGGTCCTTTCGTTGCCTTCTCGTTTGATTGACCACTAAACCTAAAGCAGTGTTCCAAACAAGCCTCTGTATAAACCCCTTCCCCCCATGGAGAATGAGCGTGACGGTTTTGAAAAAAACATCGATATTAAACACGCCCTCGGACAATTTAGTTCTGAGTTCACGAGCTAATTTGGCCCAAAATATTTTGGCTTGGATCGGCCAGTCTTTTCTTTTTTTGGTAACCGCAACGGCTGCAATGATCGTTCTGTTTATTATTTTTTACATCGCAAAAAATGCCATCCCTTTTTTCCAAATTCAAGGCTTAACCGAATTTTTCACCAGTGCAGAATGGTATCCTTCGGGCGACCCTCCGGCCTTTGGTGTTCTGGCAATCATGCTTGGCAGCACACTTGTGACGCTTGGAGCAATCGTGGTGACCGTTCCACTGGGTGTGGCAGCAGCCGTCTGTCTTAGCGACATTTTGCCGTTTTCCATCAGCCAGACCATTAAGCCGATTGTTGAAATTTTGGCAGCCATTCCGTCTGTGGCATACGGATTTTTTGCTTTGGTTATTTTTGCTCCTCTGCTTCAGGAAGAGGGCGGACGTCTGTTGATGGTCGGATGGTATCTCTTGGCGGTGCCGTTCCTCTTTATTATCACAATCGTCATCAGTGAGATGCTGACCTTTAAAATCACCCATGAGAGTTCTCGCAAAACAGCTCGCACGGCTGCGTTGTTTGTGCTTGGAGGAAGCTTCATTGCATTACTCATTTTTGTGGGGAATACTCTGGGAAACCTGACTATTACAACAGGGACCAATGCACTAAACGTCTCGATTATTCTGGGGATCATGGCCCTGCCAACCGTCGTCAGTGTTTCGCAAGATGCCCTTCAGGCAGTCGGCAGAGAACTGCGAGATGCCAGCTATGCCTTGGGAGCTACCCGAGCAGAAACGCTCATCAAAGTTATCATGCCCGCAGCCAGCGGAGGCATCTTCATCGCTGTGTTACTCGGAATCATGCGTGCCTTGGGCGAAACCATGGTCGTTTGGATGGCGTCCGGCAATGCAGCTCAAATTCCCTCACCTTGGTTTAATTATTTGCAACCGGTACGAACACTCACCGCAACCATTGCAGGCGATATGGGAGAAGCCGACCAAGTCACCGGGTCCTCTCGGTACCATGTGTTGTTTGCCATGGGATTGATACTCCTAATGTTTTGTTTTCTCTGCAACTTAGTTTCAGAATGGATTGTCTCACGACAACGCAAAAAACTAAGAGGGGAGAATTAACATGAAAATTACCACACGAAAAATGCTCGACCGGTCATTCTCAAGCTTCGGCTTATTTTCCATTGTCCTGATGATCTTGGCACTCCTGGTAATTCTCGTCCCAATTTTCAAGCGAGGCTCCACCGCCATCGTTTTTAACGGAACCGTCGAGCATCGACGATTCCTACTCGAAAGATTCGAACGTGGCGACGAGCAAGAGATGGCTTCGGAAATCACTGCCATACAGGCTGCTCAAAAGCCTGTGTATGACATGATTGAACATTTCGAAAACAGACAACGCAAGTATCTTGACGCGTTGAATGAGCCACTAACCAAGCTCGCAAAACGCTCCGACTCAATCGGCCGACTGACAAAACGACGTCTCAAACGTCTCGATAAAAACAAGCCCTTTCTGACAAATGTAAAAACGATTCAAAAGCTCACTGACCGCCTCAAAGGCCACGTTGATTCAGACAACATCCAAGCAGAAATCGAGCAGCTCGATGCCACCATTCAAAAAATCGAAACTCAAACAAAAAACCTTGTTGAACTCAAAGAAGCCATTAGAGAGCTACTTGGTCCTGCACCAGGCGAAACACGTCCCGTGCTGCTTCGCAAGCAATATGGGCAAACACGTTGGGATCGAGCCCAGGTCAAACTCCATGAAGTTTTATATATTGAAAAATGGGACTACAGCAACGAAGGCATGGGACGTAAAGTCTTTGAGCCTCGCGTCGAACACTTTCGAGGCACCGAGATAGAACCTCTGTTTGACTACATGGAAACCAATACCGAGGCGATGCTTCGACCTCAGCTCACTTTTTACTGGGGATTCCTCACAGACAAATCGATGGATATTCATATCTTCGGCGGCATCTTCCCTGAGCTACTCGGAACGGTCTACTTAACCTTGGGCGCGATTTTATTTGCCGTCCCCATGGGTGTCATTGCCGCGATCTATTTCTCAGAATACGCCCGGCCGGGCATCATTATTTCTTTCCTGAGAATTTGTATTAGCACCCTCGCTGGCGTGCCTAGCATTGTGTTCGGCATGTTCGGGCTGGCGTTTCTTCTCAATGGATGTCATCTGCCAAAGGGAGTCTTGGCCGGCTCATTGACCTTGGCGTTGGTGATTCTCCCGACCATTATCCGATCGGCAGAAGAAGCGATTCGGGCGGTGCCACGAACGTACCGAGAGGCTGCTTTAAGCCTAGGAGCTAGCCGATGGCGTACGGTGGTCACGGTGGTTATTCCAGCAGCTTTGCCTGGAATTCTGACAGGAACCGTCATCAGCATGGGACGAGCGGCGGGCGAAACCGCGCCGATCATCTTTACTGCCGCGGCAAGCGTGGCCGCAACACTTAGCCTAAACCCTTTACAAGTATGGGATCAACCAACACAAGCTTTGTCTTGGAATATTTACAACCTTTGCACCGAACACGAGGCGGCAAATGAAATCCAACATGTTCTATTCGGCATGACTGCGACGATTATCCTTGTGGTTCTCTTTTTAAACCTTTTTGCAATCATCTTGCGTGCACGAATTTCCAAAAAACTAAAAGGCGAAACGACATGACACAATCCCCTGCTACCAATGCGAGCTCAATACCCTCGACAGCGAACATTGAAGAGTCGCAAAAAATTGCACATGTAACCGCCAAAGACTTTTCGATTTACTACAGCAGCAAAGAAGTCGTGAAAAAAATCAACCTCGATATCTGGGCTAAAAAAGTAACCGCCATCATCGGACCCAGTGGTTGCGGAAAAAGTACCTTCCTGCGATCCATCAACCGAATGAATGATTTGATCCCCGGCTGTACCGTAACAGGCGATCTATCTCTGAACGGCACCAATGTCTACGGCAAACGCATCGACATCACCGCCTTGCGAAAAACAGCGGGAATTGTCTTTCAAAAACCCAACCCATTTCCCAAATCCATTTTTGATAACATTGCCTATGGCCCACGACTTCATGGCGTTACCCGCCGACCAGAATTGGAGCTCGTCGTCGAAAAAAGCCTCCGACAAGCAGCTCTGTGGGATGAAGTCAAAGACCGCTTGCCCAACAATGCGTTGAGCCTTTCAGGTGGCCAACAGCAGCGACTGTGTATTGCTCGTTCGCTGGCCATTGAGCCTGACATCTTATTGATGGACGAGCCAACCTCGGCACTTGATCCCAAAGCGACTGCACGCATTGAGGATTTGATCAGCGAACTCAGGGGAAAGTACACGATCATTATTGTGACCCACAATATGCAACAAGCATCTAGGATTTCCGACTTTACCGCCTTTTTTTATGAGGGAGTCTTAATCGAGTACGATCAGACACTTCCTCTTTTTACAAATCCATCTAAAAAGCGAACGGAAGACTATATTACCGGGCGATTCGGTTAAGGAATAAAACATGTCCAAACATTTCTTGCGTGATATTGAATTGCTCAAAAAGCAGCTGGTGGATATTAGCTCCATGGTCGAAGCAGCGATTTACAAAGCAGCCTCTGCGCTCATCAACCGCAATTCGGAATTGGCAGCAGAGGTTCTTGCAGGTGATGCTGAAATCGATCAAAAAGAAATTCAAGTCGAAGAAGAGTGCCTCAAAATTTTGGCATTGCACCAACCCGTTGCTGCGGATCTGCGATTTATCATTGTCGTTTTGAAGGTCAACAATGATCTTGAACGCATGGGCGATCTATCGGTCAACATTGCTGAACGGGCTGCGTATCTGTCGACCCATGAACCTTTGGCGATTCATCTCAATTTTGAATTAATGACTAAAGAAGTCTGCACCATGGTCCGGGAGAGTCTCGACTCGCTCACCAAACATGATCTGCCCTTGGCCAAACGCGTCATGAAAAACGATGATGTGGTAGACGATTTCAACCGAGAGATGTTTGTCAGTTTGCAGGATACCATGCAAAAAGATCCCACAACGGTGAAGCGGGCCATTCATCTACTATCTGTCTCTAGACACCTCGAACGGATTGCAGACCTCGCCACCAACATTGCTGAAGACGTGGTGTTTATGGTCGAAGGTGAACTGATCCGCCATCGCCACAATGATTATTCTGATTCAGAATAATCCTCTTGCCAAGCCAAGGTCGCTTGCATCATCTGGCTTGGTGAAGGATTGCAACACAAACCGCAATCAGCCACCTCCCGAGGGGAGGGCGTGCTTGGCTATGTGGTGTTAGCCGTCAAATTGGTTGGTTGCAATGTGGTAATCGGGATCGCCCATAAGATCGACTTCAATAATATCGCTCGCATTTTCAAGCAATGCTTGACACTCTTTGCTTAGATGTTTGAGCTTGATGGTTTTACCCAGACTACGATATTTCTCAGTAATGGAGCTAATCGCTTCCAGTGCAGAGTGATCGTAAACGCGACAGCTTCTAAACTCGATCACGACTTGTTCTGGATCTTCTGTGGGATTGAACAGTTCTTTAAAACTCGTCACCGCACCAAAGAACAATGGGCCATCTAGGATATAGGTTCGTGTGCCGTCGGAATCGTTGATTTGGGTATTGATATGCGTGGATTTTTGCCAGGCAAAGACCACCGCAGAGATCACCACGCCAGCCGCCACTGCAATCGCCAGATCAAAAGCAACCGTCATCGCCGACACCGTCACAATGACGAACATGTCGCTCCATGGAATCCGATTCCACAAACGCAAGCTCGTCCATTCAAAGGTTGCAATCACCACGATGAACATCACGCCGATCAGAGCCGCCACGGGGATCATACCCACGCAGTTCCAAATCGGAGGAAACACAATCACACAAAGCAAACTTAGCGCGGCAATGATGCCTGAAAGACGACTCCGTCCGCCGGACCGAATATTGATCATCGACTGACCGATCATCGCACACCCGCCCATACTGCCGAACAGGCCAGAGACGATATTGGCCACGCCTTGTCCGATACATTCGCGATTGCCGTTGCCACGGGTTTCGGTCAGCTCGTCGATCAGGGTCAATGTCATCAAAGATTCTATAAGGCCGATGGCAGCCAGCGTCATCGCTAAGCCCAGGATAATGCCAAGGCTTTTGAGGGTCATTGGAATGGTGGGGATTTGGAAACGGCCGGCCTGTCGATCTTGTTCCGTCACAGGCACGGCCATTGCCGTGGCGGCAAGAATTTCGCCCTGTGCGTGAACCTCATCAACTTGCAGACGACCTTTCATTTCATTGAAAAGAGTGATCTTGTGATCTTTTTCTGCTGCGACAGCTTGTCGGGTGGTCACAAAGTCGTTCACGGTCACCGCCTGCATCGGCGTAAATTGAACCAACAACGTCACCACGATAATCGCCACCAACGTGCCTGGGATCGCCTTGGTGAGCTTGGGCAGAAAATGGATAATAGCCATGGTCAGCACAATCAGTCCAAGGGTCATATACAGCGGAATCCCGGTCATCCATTGGCCTGCGATTTCAAAGGTTTCAGACGCTGCGTTGTAGATCACATGTTGGTTTTGTTTGAGCTGGCCGAATTGGGCCAAGCCGATCACAATCGCCAGGCCGTTGACAAAGCCCAGCATGACCGAGTGTGGTAATAGCCTGACAAATTTCCCAATTTGCAAGATGCCACAGAGTATCTGAATCACCCCGCAAAGCACCACGGCCGCAAACAGGTATTCCAAGCCATAAAGCACCACAAACGCGGTCATGACCACGGCCATGGCCCCCGTTGCACCAGAGATCATCCCCGGACGACCGCCTAGGATCGACGTGATAAAACCGACAATAAACGCAGCCCACAGACCCACCGCAGGGTCCACCCCTGCGACAAACGCAAATGCCACCGCTTCAGGAACCAAAGCCAACGCCACCGTCAAGCCAGAGAGAATCTCGTTTTTCAAGTTCTTCTGGCGTTTAATAATGAGATTAATCATGTGCGGGAATACCTAACGTTTCATAAAAAAACAAAAGCCAAAGACGCAAAGAGGCATGCGTCCATAGCTCCATTTTCAAATCACGGATTTTAAAAAGATTGGCCATTCTACCGGCTCAACTCGAAAATTCAACGCCCCCGGAACCAAAAAAGAAAACGCATACAGAATTTTGACCCTCAGAACCTCTCACCCCAAGCCCACGCAAAGCCCTCAAAATTTCCGATACAATGCCCACGGAGTTTTACAAAATGACCTCAAAAAAACAGATGACCCTCGTCGCCTTTGGCGATTCCATTACCGCTGCGGTCCGCCAAGAGCTTGAACATCGTTGGCCTCAAATGGTGCTTTTGGCCTTGCAAGAACAATTCCCTGCTGTTGAAATCAATCTCATCAATGCAGGCGTCGGCGGCAACACTTCCCGCGAAGGTCTCGCCCGCATGGATAAAGATGTCCTTGCACATCGGCCGAACCTTGTCTTGTTTGAATTTGGCAATGACCAAACCCCCATACCAGAAAAACATGTGTCGCTTGAAGAATTTGAAGATAATTTAAATCTGATCATCGACAAAGTTGCCCAAGCCTCCCAAGGCCAAACCATTCCCATGACCTTCCCGCCCATGATCGATGCCTGGCATGCAAACTATGAAAACCCCGCATTCACAGAAAACGGCGGGGTCGATGCCGTTCAGGAAACCTATCGGCAGATCACTCGGAAAATCGCTCAAACATGCAACTGTCCCTTGATCGATCTGGACCTTGCCATCCGAAAAAAAATGGATCAACAAGGCCCCGAAGCCTGTATCTTGCCTGATGGCGTTCATTTGACCACCCTTGGCAATACAATTGCCGCCAAAGTCGTTCTACAAACACTGCTGCCTCAAATAGAAAAATGGCTCGCGTAAATAACACGTGACCGACAATCAAACTCACGCCCCAAGCCATCACTTCCGAAAACTCGACCGCAACCATGACGGCTATCTCAGTGCAGATGAAGCGCCCACCGGGCCACCGCCCCGGCGATAGAACACTTCATGCTCTAGGCGAACATTTTTAATACTGATAGATCAACGGCTAGACATTGTGCCCATCGTGTCCAAGCCCACGTGCTGAGCGCCGCGTTGGGTGAGCTGGCGTCCCTTGCGAGTCCGTGCAAGAAATCCCACTTGCAACAGGTAAGGCTCAACCATGTCTTCAAGGGTTCCAGAATCTTCACTTAATGTAGCGGCAATGGCTTCAAGGCCAACAGGACCACCTTCGTAAACTTTGCCGATGATGGAGAGGTATTTGCGGTCAAGGTCATCTAGACCTAGTTCGTCAACGCCTTCGAGACGCAAGGCCCGGTCCACCACGTCATGGGTAATTTGGCCATGCGCTTTGACTTGCGAAAAATCTCGAACCCGGCGCAGCAAACGGTTCGCGATGCGTGGTGTTCCCCGACAGCGTGAGCCGATGGATTTCAAGGCAACTTCATCAGGCTCGCCAAGTCCCAGCAAATTGGCACTGCGATGAAGAATTTGGCATAAATCGGCCGTCGAATAAAACTCAAGATTGTGCGTAATGCCAAAGCGGGATCGCATCGGGCCAGAGAGCAATCCCGCGCGGGTGGTTGCACCGATCAGCGTGAACGGCTTGAGGGGCAAGGTAATCACTTTGGCGTGCATGCCTGAATCAATGGGGACATCAATTTTAAAATCTTCCATCGCTGAATAGAGGTATTCCTCGATCACAGGGGACAAGCGATGAATTTCATCAATGAACAACACGTCACGGGCCGCAAGCTTGGTCAACACGCCTACGAGGTCGCCGGGCTTGGTCATCGCGGGGCCTGATGTGACGGTGAGGTGGGTTTTGAGTTCATTGGCAATGATATGCGAAAGGGTGGTTTTTCCCAGTCCAGGCGGGCCATGCAATAGAACATGTTCCATGGGATCGCCACGCTGAAGCACTGCTTTGAGGGTGATATCCAGCTTCTCAATGAGTCTGGGCTGACCGACATATTCATCAAGCCGTTGCGGCCGCAGCGTGTGGTGAAACTGCTCCTCGGCTGCATCAAGACTCTCTCCGCTAATAATCCGCTCGGTTGCCATGGTGGCATTATGTCAGATTTGAAAGATATCGTCAGTGCATTGCGGATATAATCAAATATTATGAAGCAAATTCTTAGAATCGGTATGGGGTTTCTATGTCTGGGGATCTTTGTTTTAGGTGGGCAAACATCACCCCCCGCCCCCGCCCCCGGAAGTTCCCCGCAAAAAACCCCCACGCTCACCGCTGAACCATTGAAGCAAAACAGCAATCTTTCGCAAACGCTTCTGGATGAACGTCCCCAGGCTGTGCCGGGGACAGGAACAATTCCGGGGGAAGCGATTCCGGGGGAAGCGATTCCGGGGGGCGCGAACATTGCCATCATTCGCATTGAAGGAATGATCTATGGCTTCACCCTCCAAAGCCTTGAGCGGCGTGTCCAACGGGCCATGAAAAACAATGCGACCCTGATCGTCATTGAGCTGGACACCCCCGGGGGCGTGGTGACATCAGCCCTGGACATCGCCAAATATATCAAAGGCCAAATCAACGTCCCCACCGTCGCATGGATCAACGACCAAGCCTACTCGGCAGGTATCTTAATTGCCTCGGCCTGTGATCGAATCGTCATGTCCCCCGCCTCGACCACCGGCGACTGTGCCCCCATCATCCCAGGGCAAGATCTCGCCCCCACCGAACGAGCCAAAGCCCTCTCCCCCATTCTCGAAGAATTCCGCGACAATGCCCGTAACAACGGCTACGCCTATGCACCCTTTCATGCCATGTGTGTCCTAGGTGTCGAAGTCTACCTTATCGAGCACAAAACCACGGGCAAACAAATGCTCGTCAACCAAATCGACAAACAATTCATGGTCGACGGACACACCGGCAAAAGTTTCCTAGGCAACCTCTTTGCCGCCAAAACCTCTGCCGCCCCCGGGCAAGACGTCGGCAGCGTCTCTCGGGATCTGGCCACGGATGAAGACCTCGCGAAATGGAAACTCGTCCGTAAAATCCACGACGGCAAAACCCTGCTCACGCTCAATCAAACCCGGGCAGTGGAAATTAAACTGGCTGAATCGCAAAGCATCCGAACCGCCAATGATCTGAAAAAACATTTGGGAGCAGCCTCCGTCATGACCATAAGCCAAACATGGTCCGAAGACCTCGCAGGCTGGCTCACCTCGCCGGCCGTGCGAGCGGTGTTGGTCCTCGCGTTACTACTAGGAGGCTATATCGAAATGCAATCGCCAGGGCTCGGTGTCCCCGGTGCAATGGCGGTCACCGCTTTGATTTTGCTGCTGGGTTCGCCGTTTCTCATCGGGCTCGCTGAAGTTTGGCATGTGCTGTTGGTGTTTGTCGGCGTGAGCCTGTTACTCGTGGAGGTTTTTGCCACCCCAGGTTTTGGAATACTCGGCGTGTGTGGCCTCGTCAGTGTACTGCTTGGACTGACCCTCTCAGTCATCCCCACCGGCGGCGGAACCATGCCACTGCCTCCACCAGAAATGTATGGCTATCTGCAAACCACTACCCTGTGGATGATGTTCAGCATTATCCTCGCGTGCGTGGGATTCTTTTTCATCACCCGCTACTTCGGCAATATCCCAGGCCTCAACCGAATGATCCTTCAGCCTGTCCCCAATCCCGTGGGCCTTGAAGCTGTCGCAGGTAATGACGTCATCGGCCAAGGAACCATGCAAGTCGGCGCCACCGGCCGAGCTATCTCACAATTACGACCCGTGGGTCAAGCCATGATCGACGGCCAACAAATCAACGTCATCACCCAAGGCGACTGGATCGATATCAACCAAGCTGTCCGCGTCATCGAAGTGCATGGCAATCGAATTGTCGTTGAGCCTGCATAACCCCCCCCAAGAAAAACTGACGAGAGCAAACGTGACCATTCGCTATAGAACGTTCTAAATCCTATGGTCGCATTTGGAAAGAATCCGACGCTTCGGCAACCTCAGCATTCGGCTTCCGTGAGCCATTTTATATGCTTACTTGCCGTCCCCTCCAGACGCGCCCCAGGGCGCAAGTATGCTTGCGGCTATTTTTCCGTTGCCTTTCGCGTCAGTATTTGTCACTTTTAATTCGATTGATCGTTTAGAGCACTTATCATAAATATTCTCCGTATCCACAGGAGGCGAAATAGTTGGCGCATTCATCGGGAGTCACCGCACGCAGCGCATCAGCAATAGCCTCGCTCACGGTCTCAAAGGTCGTGGCAGAGACCCGACGCAGCCACGATTTAACCTTCGACCATAACTTCTCGATTGGATTCAGATCCGGAGAATACGGTGGCAAATACCATAAATCACACCCCACAGATTCAATCGCATCGCGGACCCCCGTGGCTTTGTGAGAGGAAAGATTGTCCATTACCACCACATCCCCAGGCTTCAGTGAGGGTGCCAAATACTGCTCGACGTAACCAAGGAACGTTATACTATTAATTGCGCCATCCACCACAATCGTCGCTTCTTTAATCACGCCTTGTGAACAAATGGCGTTCAGCATCGTCATCGTTTTCCAATGCCCATGAGGCGTACGATCTATACAACGTTCGCCGCTCGGAGCGCGGCCATACAGCCGGGTCATATTCGTTTTGGTGCCTGATTCATCGAGAAAAACGAACTGAGAAGAGTCTATGAATCGACGTGCAATTCGGAAATTTCGTCGTCTCTTAACGATATCAGGGCGATCCGGTTCCGCTGCGATGAGTGTTTTTTTTAAGTGGCAAACCCATTACCACCAAATGCCGGCATACCGTCGCAATGGTCACCGGTACACTTAGCATGGGCACCAATTCTCTGGCGGTGATCCCTGGCTTCAAAGCGACTTGCTCACGCATTAAACAAAGATCGGCTTGCGTGAGTTTGGTGGGCCCTTTGGGGCCGGGTACGCCAGGTGGTAATTGGCCACGTTGAGATCGTTCCTGCCAGTCGCGAACTGCGGGCCTTGAAACG
>JAJRRC010000113.1 GCA_024279865.1 Planctomycetota bacterium
GGCACGTTGAGCGTTTGCTGGCGTGAGCATGTGATCCCATGGCAGCGTGTGGCTCAACGTCCCCAAGCCTCGGTGGACACCTTAGTTGAGCGTGTGTCGACGCATAAGCCGCCTGCTGTGCCCGCCGCGGCTCATCCCTGGCGAGGGGTGAGTGTGCCGGGGGTGGCACAGCGTCTGCGGGTTGGGACGGTCTCCGCTACGGTCTCGGCTGCGCCTCGCCCTCCGCTACGCCCGCCCCAACCCGCAGCGTGACACATGACATTTCTATTGTCATAATAACCGTGACACTTCTATTGAGCGTTCACATTCCCAAAGGAAACAACTATGTCATCTTCTCAGCCGAATCTTCTTTTTATTATGACGGATCAACAGCGGGGTGATTGTTTGGGGTGTGATGGGCATCCGGTGGTGCAAACGCCTTATTTGGATGAATTGGCGGAACAGGGAACTCGTTTTTGCCATGCGTATTCTGCATCGCCTTCATGTATTCCTTCGCGGGCGACTTTGCTGACGGGTCAGGATCAGTGGACCACGGGCATTTTGGGTATGGGCAAAGGGCAAACGTCAATTCGGACGGACTATCCGCATACGTTGCCGGGCGAGCTGGCCAAGGCAGGGTATCACACGCAGGCGATTGGGAAGAACCATTTTACGCCTGATCGAGCGCTCAACGGCTACCACAATTGCATTTTGGATGAATCGAGTCGTCTTGATGACAGTGATTACTTGCGTTGGTTCCAAGAAAATAAGACGGGGCCTTACAGCCATCGGGATCATTCGGTGGGTTGGAATTCGTGGATGGCTCGGCCGTCACATTTGCCTGAGCATTTGCACCCGACGCATTGGACCGCCCAACAGGCCATGAATTGGTTGGACCGTCGTGACCCCGAAAAACCGTTTTTCTTGAAGGTGAGTTTCGCTAGGCCTCATTCGCCTTATGAACCACCTCAGTCGTATTGGGATATGTATGCCGATGCGGATATTCCCGAAGCGTCGGTCGGTGAATGGGCCAATGAGCATGATGAGCGGGTGGACAAGACGGATGCGTGGCGTTCAAAGCGTCCGGCAGTCGACATTCGTCGCGCCCGTCAGGGGTATTACGGCTCGGTAAGTTTTATCGATCACCAAATCGGCCGACTGTTTTACCACATGCAAAAGACTTGTCCTGAAGCTTATGCCAATACATTGATTATTTTTTTGTCGGATCATGGGGACATGTTGGGCGATCATCATTTATGGCGTAAGACCTATGCGTATGAAGGGTCTGCTCGTGTGCCGATGATCGTACGTCCGCCGATGACATGGGATGTGCCGCGAGGCCAAGTGCGTCAAGAGGTGGTGGAATTGCGTGACTTGATGCCGACGATGTTAGAGGCGGCCGGCGTTTCGATTCCCGACACGGTGACAGGCCAAAGTATGTTGCCGTTGTCTCAAGGCAAGAATGTTTCTTGGCGTGACTATTTACAGGGTGAACATGTTTGGTGTTACAGCCATGAGCAGGCGAACATGTACATGACCGATGGCCGCGAGAAATATATTTGGTTTCCTTATCTTGGTAAAGAACAATATTTTGATTTGACGACGGATCCTAGGGAACTCAATGACCGGTCTGGGGATGGGGCTTATGAGAGCAAAGTGACTGCTTTGCGCCAGAGATTAATAGGCATTCTTGAAGCCCGTGGGTGCGGGTGTGCCGTGGATGGGAAACTACGCACCTTGGGTTTGGATGAATTGATTACATCGCCCAATGCGTGATTGTATTAGGGGGTACAGCCGGGGGTGCAACCGGGGGCTTTTAATTGCGGTATGCTGTGTGCGTGGCATTGCTGTGAGCATCCTCTGCTTGGGGCCTAACTATTTGTGAACAATTGGAGAATTAGAACGTGAAGCGTACAACTATTTTTCGGGTTGGAATGATTTTGTTGGCAGTCGTTGGTCTGTGGTCACCTCGTGTGCAAGCTGCCGAACCGGGGGCAGGGGTGCCAACGGTATTTTCTCAGATTGATGAAGATGCTCAGGTTGTGGTGGTCGTGTCGGGTTTGCGAAATTTATCCGACAAAATTCACATGCTCGCCACGAAATTACAGTTAGCTGCTCAGTTGCCTCCGGACCCCTTGGTTATTTTGAAAATGATGTCCGGGTTTGCTCAAGGCATCGACGATCAAGGCCAGTTGGCAGTGGTTTTGACAGGGCTTAATCAGGCAATTGAAAACCAAGTTAAGCCTGAGGTCTTGATACTCATTCCGATCACGAATTACCAAGATTTTTTAGAAAACTTTGCAGGCGGCAAAACCACCGACCATCAAGATATCATGCAGATATCACTTCAAGGCAAGCCCGCTTTTACCAAAACGCTTCAAGGTTATGCCTTGGTCGGCGACAAGTTGGCGACTGTTCACGAGTACAAAGCAGTGGACAAAGCTGCCCAGTGGGCTGCTAAAGCAGGTTCCATTGCAGATCCTTATTTACAGCAATCGGAAATTTTGGTTTATGTTGACGTGCCGCCTTTGGCGGAGGCTTTGCAGGTTCAGTTAAGCAAGGCCATGGATGAGATGGCAGATTTTGTGGCGGGTCGTCCCGGAGTCGTGGAATATTTGCCGTTGGTCGAATATCTCGTGACCAAAACCCAGCAAGGCCTCAATGCGTTGATTGCAGACACCCAAGCCGTGGTGCTGGGTTTGTCCATTCGTGAAGCAGGCCTAGGAATCGGCGGTAGCGTTCAGTTCCGTCAAGATTCTTCTTTGGCAAAACTTTTCAAAACCAAGCCCACAGGTTCACTGGAATTGAATCGTTTGCCTGATGAGCCTTGGATTAGTTTGAATTCGACGCAATGGGCACATTTGGATATTGAAGTCATTCGGTCTTTGGCGTTGTCGCTTTTACCCCCGGATCATCTCTTGCCCGCGGGGGGCGTTCCCACGGTGACTGCCTTGCGTAATTTGGTTCAAACACAAGTGTATGGAGATAGCTCGCAGCAGGCCCAGTATGTCTCTGCTGATGGGACCACACGTATGGTTGGCGTGGTGCTTGGGAAAGATTCCAAGAAAATTTTTGAGCAAAACCGTCAAGTAATCAATTTGATGGAGAGCTTGCTTAGCCAAATTCCTGGGATTCTTCGTGCAGAAGCAGACCTTCCGATTGCTCTTTCTTATGAAGAAGATGCTCTGAAAGTAAGCGATTTTTCGGTGGATGTTTTGGCTCTCACGGGTCAGGGCGAAGTCGCTGCTGCATTCACACAGCAATTTGGTTCACCGAGTTTAAAAATGTATCTCACGCATGCCGATGATGCGGTGGTCTATGCGATGGCTGATGAAGCATTGCTCGAAAAAACGATTCAGGCTTCTGTTGCAAAGAAACCGCACACGGGCATTGCGACTTTGGAAGCCATTGGCAAAGAGCTTCCCGCTCATCGCATGCAGGAAAGCTATTTGGACTTGGGCAACTATTTGCAGCACATGCAGCGAACGATGATGAAAAGTCCCAACGGCATGCAGATGGCGATGATGATGGGTATGTTCCAATTGCCTCCAGGCACGCCGCCTGTGGCGATGAGTGTGTCCAATAGGCAGGGGGGCATTGGCTATCACACCCATTTTCCGATGGACTTATTGATTGCTCTCAAAAACGCAGGCATGGCCATCATGGGTCCGATGATGGGCGGCGGGGCCGCACATTAACAGTTTAAATGAAAAGAAATTTTGACAAATCCTCGCAAAGCTAAAAACAAAAGCTTTGCGAGGATTCTTTTGTGGGTCATGATGAAAGCGGGGATTTAATGCAAAACGATTCGAAATATTTTCTATTTGGTATTCCGGGATTGTTACTGCCAGCTTTGGTGCCGCGGTTTTTTTGAAGCAAGCTCGGCCATGATCTCAGTCGTCCAGATCGCAGGTGTGTTGCTACTGGTTCTGGGCTTGTATTTTTGCCAAGCAAAACCGTTTGCATCGGGCGGGGTGATTGCTGGGGCTTTTCTCAATTGTCGGGGTGATTGTGATTAACTGTCTCGATGGCAAGAAAGCTGATCCAGAGGGTGCTGATTCGGAGGATTCATAGGTTTCGCTCGAAAAATTGTGAGATACAAAAACGCCACGCTGTTCCTCTCGAACAGCGTGGCGTTTGAATTAGATATTGGGTGTCTGGGTTGAAGCTTTAGGCTTTGCGTCGGCGAGGACGACCCAGCAAGCATGCACCGCCCAGAAGGATCAAGGCCGCACTGGCTGGTTCAGGGATGGCTGCTGACTGAACGGTGAAGACCACATCGTTGTAATCTTGGTCGCCCATTTTGCCTGTGTTGGAATTAAAGGGCAGGTCCTCAAAAGCAATCACCCAGCCGTCGAGTGTTTCGAAGGCCAACATGTGGTCGGTGGTGAGAGTGCCTGTGTTGTCAGGATTGTATGCATTGACGCTGCTGTAGGTGATGGCCGCATTGCCATTGGCTTCGAGGAAGAAGCCGAACAGATAATCGCTCGCCACGGTGAAGTTAAAAGTAGTCCCATTGGGATCTACATTGTTGGTAAAAGCATGCTGCTTGGTGAAGTTAGTCGGGTTGGCCAAAGGAGCTGTGAAGACGCCGATGTTGTTATTGAAGCTTGCACTTGATCCGATCAGTTCTAGGGAAAAATCCGCAGCACCCTCGGTAACGGTAAACATTTGCCATTGGGTTTGATCGTTATAGGGGTCGATTTGCCCGCTGCTATTGAAGATGCCGTTGTCATTGAGCATGCTTTGCAGTGAAGGCGAGGCATTGTTAAAAATCGGTTGTTTGGTGGTATCGCCAAGCGTCAGTTCGGTAATCGTGGCAGCACGGGCTGTTTGCATTCCACCGATGGTAAGGGCTGCTGCGATTGCGGTTGTTTTCAGTAACTGGGTCAACATGATGTTCTCTCCAAGTAATGGCAGGAAGGTTGGTACGGAGGCCACGAAGCCTTCGGTTTGTGTTCAAGCCAAACAGATCACGGCTGAAGCTAAATGCAAAAAAAAAGGGATAAAACCACCCCACACAGGTGGGGTTGCGATGAATATGCGGCATATATCGGATCAGGGACCGAGTTCCCATTGAGCCTGCTGGGTCAACGCATCACGCATACGGTCTTTGGATGCGTTTTTTTGATACGTCAGCATGCGATCATCACAACGCCGCACGCTAAGGTTTTCCGAAGAGTCGGATCTCTGGTTTTGTGAGAAAACCTCAGAGATCAGTATCCAGAAGAATCCCACAGGCGGGCGTTCTGGTTAGGCCTAGGGTTAGGCCAGGGGTTAGGCCAGGGGTTAGGCCGGGGGTTGGGCCTGCTGCTTGGCCAAGTGAAGGCTCGGCGGCTATGCTCTGATCTTCAATTTTGTGGAGATTTATTAGATGTACCGATCCTTAAAAGCGACCGCTTCTGTTTCAACCCACCCCCAAGCGGTGGCCATTGCCATGTATGGCGGGGCTAGCCAATCTTTGCCCAAGGCATACCGTTTGTTAGACCGACAATGGGGTGGCGCTTTGGCTGCTGCAATCAAACGGCCGGAATTTACCCGTGATGCAGGCTCGGTGACCTGCCTTTATCCCGAAGGTGGAACCAGACTGTTTGTTTTGGGTCTTGGCGATAAAAAATCATTCCGCGAAGACACCCTGCGGGCATGCTTGGGTTCTTTGTTGCAAAATTGTTTTACCTCGAAGGTGACCAAGCTCCACCTAGAACTGTCGCCGGGACTGGGTCATTCGTTCAAGCCAGAGCCTTTGGGTCGTCTGGTGGGCGAGATGCTGATTGTTTCTAATTTTAGTTTTGAAAGTTGCAAGGGAACTGCTGGGGGAAGTGGCTCCGGGGGCGGGGGTTTGAACTTGAGCATTGAAGTGGAGCAGGCTCAGTTGGCCCAAGTCCGTCGCGGTTTAACGGTGGGTCGCTCAGCCAATTACGCTCGCACCCTTGCCGCCACCCCGCCAAACATCGCCAACCCAGCCTATTTGGTAAAGCAGTGCAAAGCCATGGCACGCAAGGTGGGCCTGAAGTGTTCGATCATCGACGCCAAAAAAGCCCAGGCCATGGGAATGGGCGGCCTCGTTGCCGTGGGCGCTGGCGGGTCCACGCCCCCCGCACTGATCTGTCTGGAACATATTCCCCCTGCCTCTAAAAAAACCGACTCAAACAAAGCGCCCGTCCTGCTCGTTGGCAAAGCCATTACCTTCGATACCGGCGGCTACTCCATCAAGCCCTCAGCCAACATGGATGCCATGAAATATGATAAATGTGGCGGCATGGCAGTCATTGGCGCGATGGAAGCTGTCGCAGCCTTAAAACTCCCCATTCCCGTGGTGGGGCTGATCCCCACTGCCGAGAACATGGTCGATACCAAAGCTTATCGCCCCGGTGATATTTTGACTTGCTACAACGGAGTCACCGTGGAAGTCACCAACACCGACGCTGAGGGCCGGCTGGTCCTCGCCGATGCGTTGGCCTATGGCACAAAGAAATACAAGCCAAGAGCAGCCATCGACTTGGCTACACTCACCGGTGGGGTGGTGGTTGCTTTGGGGAGCTTCTGTGCGGGCTGTTTCTGTTCAGATTCAACTTTGCGGTCGCGTTTGTTTGATGCAGGGGACGCCGTTGGCGAACGGTTGTGGCATTTACCTTTGTGGGATGAACATCGTCAGATGCTCAAAGGGACCCATGGCGACATTGTGAACTCAGGCGGTCGCGGGGCGCACCCCATTCAAGGGGCTGCGTTTTTGTCCTACTTCATCGGCGACGAAGGGCCCACGCAGCTATCTTCGTTGCCTTGGGCGCATCTGGACATTGCGGGCGTCTCAGATTTGAAAGAAGCCAAGTCCCCCTGGTGCAAGGGCCCCACCGGGTTTGGCGTTCGTTTGTTGGTCAAAATGCTCGAAGGCTGGAAGTAATTCACCGCGAGAAATAATGGTTCTCTCCCTCAGGGCAAACGCATGTAGCTTTCATCCGAGGTTCATGAGAACTTTGATGAGATAATCGTTGTTCCATCCACAACTCAGACGTTTTGTGTTGATGCTTCTACGTTTGACAGATTTCTCAGCTTTGAGCAGATTCAAGGCTA
>JAJRRC010000114.1 GCA_024279865.1 Planctomycetota bacterium
CCGAAGTTGATAACCTTCATGGAGCGATTTGGAATATCCGCCCAGGGCAAGAGCCTAAGCCCGACAAATTCAGAATTGGTATAACCGCGCGCTTGTGTCGTCAGTATCGGGCTGATGACTTGAGCTTGTCCGCTGTTCATTTTTTTTCCGGTCATAGATAAAAACCTTCTGGCTAAGTGACGTTGATAAGAAGTTGGATGCGGTCGCCTTGGGCCGCATCGTCAAGAGCGCGGGCAAATGATGCGCCGACACCGCCGTGAGTGATCGGGTTGCCGTTGGCATCAGATTTCACCAGATCACCACTCGAAATGGCCCCCGCCGCCACAAGATCACGCAGACCAATATGCAGGATGCTGACGGCTTCACCGGTTGCAGCATCATTATGCGCGATACCTTTAACTGGCGCGTCTGCAGCTGCTGGCTGGTTGTCAAAACCAATAAGCTGATCTTCAGCAATGGCTCCTGCAGCAATGATGGTGGATGTGAGGATGGGAACGGTGGATTTAAACATGTTGGTGTCCTTGTGTGTTATCCGCCAACCGCTTGAACGGCTGTAATGAAGTCTGTGCCGGGATGTGCGGCCTGATAATTGATGGCTTTGGCATGAAGGGCCATTTCGCCAGTATCAACGCGGGCACCTTCAGGAGTAGCAAAACTGGCAACATTGCCCGCCTCAGGGTCATCACCCATATCGAAGTCACCAAAGGAGATGACTTTCGGCTGGCTTGTCAGAAGGTCGCGGATGGCCTGACCAACGGGCACTTTTTCTTCTGTGCCCGCGAAAGACACGGTGGCGTCATTGGCAATGACAGCATCCAGAAGAGCGACAACTTTTCCCTGATTGGCGGGGATAAGCTTTTCAGCTGTCACAAGGTTTTCCGCGAACGAAACATTGTCGGCGTGAGCAGCGTTGACCTCACGTTTGTCTTGTGCAGCTTCGCGTACCTTCAATTCTTCATCACGGGCAGCAAAAGCGGCAGCGTCCTTGTCTGACATGAACTTTTCCTTTTTAGGTTTTGAGAGTGGGGCGGCAAAACTGTCTTGGTCATCTGTCTTGAGTTCAAGATCGTTGACCCAGTCGATGCGCCAGGAGGGAATAATTTCGTCGGCTTTTTCTTTGCCCTTTTCCTCAATCAGCCAATCGCGAATACCGCGAAAGATGCTGCCGACGTTTTCGGCATCAAATGTGCCAAAATCAATCGCGCCTTCAAATGTGAGGATTTCGTCATCATTGCTGTCAGCAAACGAGACCGGCTTGAGACCAGCAACCGCTGGCGGAACAGCGCCCAAGAAACCGATATGTTTCGGGTAATACGTTCCGGGCTTGGGATTGCTGGATGATGTAGGGGTGAAAAACGACAGAGACACTTTCTTGTAGTCCCCATTTTGAACCGCCGTGGCGAAGCTGGGTTCAATACCTGCGAGATCAGCAGAAAGGATGTTTGTTTCAGGGTCGAAAGAGAAACTCTCCGCCCAGCCATATGCTGGATCATCTGTTTTGGGATGGCCGACCACCATAGGGGCGGGCGAAGTCAAGGGATCATATGCGTCAGCAATTGCTTTCAGATCAGCCGCCGCAAAAGCCAGCGGCGATCCGCCCATGGGCGTGAAAGTACCAACGCGAAAAACTTCTATTCGAGCATTTTTCTTCTCCCGTGCCATCCGTCTATGTGCTTTCTCAGTTTGATTTCTGTGAAAGCACACAACCACACGGGTCAACATTATGAGACCGGAAGAGTTCCGTTCAATTGCATATTCATTGATTTTTGGAAAATCCCATGATGCAGGCATTCAACTGCGATTTCAAGATATGAATGCATAGCCAGGGCAGGTCGGGGCACTGCAATAGGCTTCTATGCGATTCTAACGGGGGGTTAACGGGGGGTGAGCGACCTTCAGGCTACCCATACACCAGAGACCCCCTAAAATTGCCTTCTCGTGTAATTTTTTAAATTGAGATTTTTGGCGTCAAAAACAACTTTTTACAGGCCCACATGATCTTTTGCCATTTCCAGAATGATGGTTTCATCCTGTGGCGACAGGCCAAGATATTCGCGTGATGGCAATGTCACAGACTTGCCACGACCGGCCTTGCCGCCCAGTTGGAAAATCCGGGCGCGTACATCCGGCGACCCCCAGATCAAATTATCATCGCTGGCTTCATAATTGATCGTTCCAATGAAATCGCCATATTCACGATAGATGGTTGAACCGGTTCCGCGTTTGGCGCGCGCGGCCAGCGTGACCGGTGACAGGCGTTGCCATGCCTGGCCATCGGGTGTTTGTTCATCGGCAATACGCTCAACAGTGGTTTTGATCACATGTTCGCCGACGTTTTTGTAAAATGCTACCGGGTTTTCAATTTTTTCAAGCGCCCGATCTAGCTTGCGGGAAATATCCTTGTCCCTAATCGTTACTTTCATACTCAATCCGGCCATTGTTTTTTTACCTCTTATCTATTATATTGAACGTGTGCGAGACGATGACCATTGCCGGTCCCGACAGTCAGCACGCGAGCGGGTTGGGCTTTTCGACCCGCTTATTTTTTTCTCTCATAGATCAGCTTGCCACCGCGCCGCCCATCCAGAGCGCCGAAACTTATCTTGCCCTTGGCATTGGGTTGAAAGGCTGTGACAGCTTCCCAGCCGTTTTCTCCCAGCTGAAATACGATGATAATACCGGTATCGGGATCGACGCGAATGTAACGGCGGTCGATGATGTATTCTACAGCTTCACTATCCGGCAATTTCAAACCGCGTACACCCAACCATATTTCATCAGGATCGCGGATGGCTTCAGCAATCATTGCCGTGTAAATTTCCCGGCCACGCTTTTTGACCTTGACCGTGCCGGAGCGGTCTTTGAACAGTTCAGCTGAAATGGGAATGGACGTGCCGGATTTGTCGACAAACCGGACAGCCTTTGTTCGCGTCGCACCAAACGGTTTCAGGAAGGCATCAATATAGGTGTTGTCAGATTTGTCCTTTTTAAGAGGCTTTGACTTGAAGGCGACAGCATCTTTTATCAATTCAGCAATGCCACGCGGTTTATCAATTTCGACGATGAGACCGGTTGTCCGCGAAATGCCACCGGCTTCGCGTATGAGTTCAGATGGCACAAGGCCACGCTCCCACAAGTCGCCGGGCATGTACTCGAAGCCATAATCGATATCTTTGACTTTATCGACAAAATCACCTGATGAGCGGTCGAAATATCTTTCCGTTTCCAAAACTGGCGACTTGTCCGGGCCGCTTCGGCCTTCGCGCTCCATATCGCGGGCAGATAATGTCACGATTGCACATGAACACTTCCAGCCGTTGGGCGCGAATATCGTTTGCCACGTGGGATCATCCCAAGGAAGCGTTAGACCATGCCAGCCCAGATGGGCGGGGCGTGGCCTCTTGGGAGTGCGGGTGACACCGTGACGGTATTGCCAGAAGGGCCGGGCTTTGACCACGTCGGGATCACGCATCTGGGCCAGGCGGCCTGCCATATAGGACGTGCGCATGTTGGTTTCAAAGATCGTGCGTGCCCGCCACGTGCGGCCACCGTTAAACTCCCAGCCGTATTTTTCAACAATCCGGTCAAAATCCTTTTGGAAATCTTTGAACAAGGTGCCGTCTTTGCGTGATTTCACCAGCGAGTTTTGAAAGTCCTTGAGCATGTCGAGATCAGTTGCCCCGGCGACGACGAAGGCGCGGTCATGATCGCCACGCAAGGCATCGGTCCAGCGCTTGGTTGGTTTGACCTGCTTTTGTTCAAGAAATTCAATCTGCTTTTTGAAGGTCTGGCCGAATGCGGTGTCATCGGCAAAAAGGTCGGTGTCAGATCCACCTGCCATTTCGCCAAAGACCGCATCGCGCCCCATGAGGGCTGAAAGCTGAAGGCCATCGCTGATATAATCGCCCAGGGCATCGCTTCTCCAAGTTGCA
>JAJRRC010000115.1 GCA_024279865.1 Planctomycetota bacterium
TGAGCAAGGTAACGGCTAAGGAAGTTGCCATGGCCCAATCTTTATTGAATAATCGTCCTCGTAAATGCCTTCATTACCGCACGCCCGTGGAAGTGCTAAACAGACTCCCCGGCGTTGCGCTTCGGAATTGAATCCACCTCACTTGATAACGGATCAACAACTCTCGGGCAATGATCGCGGGGATGAATCCTTGGGCCAGGTGGCCTAGCTTGTCGTAATGGTTGCGTGATTGGCCTAGCAGGGTACTGATCCAGTCAAAGAGGGGGACTTGGGCATAGGTGTATTTTCCGCCGACCATGAGAATGATCGCGTGGATCAGAATCAGCGTATAAGCCAAGGTGGTCAGGGGAAAGCGTTGACGCGTGGCCCCAAGAATGATCAATGCAATTACCGCAGGGCAAACTTCCAGGACCCAGGTGAATCGATCCGTTGGGTGAATCGCAGACCAAACAAAAACGGCCGTGAAAATGCCCAACCAACTATATAGACGCCAAGCATGGGATGAACGCAAGGGGGTTTGGATCATGTCAGGTTTTCCATCGCATATGCTGGATTTTCAGGCAACACAGGTAAAATAAAAAAAGGTCATTGTCTCAATGCCACAGGGTTTGAAACAATGGTTCTGCCCGGGCCTGGATGTAAATAATCAAGCAGTGGGCTAAACAGGCCCCCAAGCAAAACCCCTGTGAAAACCAGCGTGGGAATGGGGAAGAACCATTGGACGACAACGGTCAGGCTGCCGACGAAAAGACAATAGACCAAGCGGCCATGCGTGCTAATCGGGGCCGCTGCGGGGGCCAAAATAAAAGCAATTAAAATCATCGGCGAAGTTAAAAAGAAATACCCCAGGTACGTCAACCAAACAGCCATCGGCATATCCAAAAGCAACCAATACACGGCCGTCCAATGGGGTGTCGCCCGAATCGGCATCGCCAAAAGCGTTCCCAGCCCACCAAGCAACGTCACAATCGGCATCGACCACCACGACAGCCTGCGATACATCAAATACAAGCCCAGACAAATGAGCAAACCCTGACTCGTCGCTCCCAGCAAGCCAGGCACACAACCAATCAAAAGCTCTTCAATTCGAGGTAATTCCCCACTGGCCATCATGTGTGTCAGCATCGTCGGGTGCTCAAGGATTCTTTTTTGTTCCTTGAGAAAAATCAGGTAAGGCCACCACCGACCAATCGCGTCATGCGACTGGCCCGCATGGTGAACTTCAGAAAGATCTTCCCACCAAGGGGTATAACGAACCGATTGGTGGGCATCATAAACATCGCCCCGGAATACCTGCTCACAACGCAATACCGCAGTGGGAACGCTATCGCTTTGGTTTGGCAAGTGGTCTGCGACTGAACTGCCGCCCAATGCCAGTGAAATAGCCCAACTGAGCATCAAGGCCAGCACACAAGGCGGGATTCGAATCCGGTGCGACCTTCCCGACCAAGGCAAACAAACGCCCAGCACCGCGCCCCCCAACAAGGCACTGGTCACCGAAGTGGTCATCGGCAACATCGCTCCCAATAACAAAGCCTGTGTCACCGCATTGGAAATACTGTCCACAGGACGATGCTTGGGAGCCAACCAACTGCGAATACGAAACAGGCTGTAAATCGCTGCTGTGGCGACCACGCTCAGGAGCATGATCCACATGCCCCGATAGCCAAAGAAACACCCATTGCTCAACGTTATCAAAATAGCAGCGGTCAGCCAAGCCCGGTCCACTTGCCTGCGATGATTCAACGGCCCCAGCCACGGCGGAGCATGGGGGTGCAACGTCGGCTTCAACGGCAAATGAATGGGAGGCTTCTGATCAGTCATGATTGCAAGGATAACTCCAGCAAATGTGAAACCGACTCACGAAAAGTTTGAGCCAACGGGATCGCCGACGGACAAACATGCGAACACAACCCGCAATCAATACACCACGCCAAAGATTCATACAAACGTACATCATCTGGATGGCTTTGGCATTGTCGGTAAAGCTGAACCGGTTGCAATGAAGTCGGGCAAACTTCACTGCACCAGCCACACGCAATGCAAGGTAACTGCGGCTCAGGCAACGGATGTTCAACCAGACTTAATAAAAATTCATTGTCAGGAGCAACCGGGTCAAGCAAACGCCCCTGGTCATCGAGCGTGGCTTCAAGCCGTCCCCGTAAAGGATCGCCAAAAATCAACTTGGTGTAGGGGGATCGCTGCTCTGCTGCTAGGCGAGGATGCAGATCAAAAACCCGTTGGCCGGGCATGACCCAGTGAACTTGCATCTTGGCGTCAGCTTCAGGCCACGCCAATCCCAACGGCCGAACCATATCCACTTTGTCGCTGGCAAACCAGCGTGCAAGGCGAATGGCGGTCCACCCGTTGATCAGTACCACGCCTGCTTCAAGCGGATTGGCGCCGCGTTGAATAAGGCGGCGAGTTTGAGTTTGATAACGAGAAACCAAACTCCAATTGGCGACCGGATATTTTCCCTCTGCCTGGCGAACACGAATGCTGCGACTCGCTGCATGGCGGCGAATTTCGCGAAAAGAGGCTCGCCCCGGACCTGTCAAAATCGTCGGCTGTGCCAGTCCCAAAAGGTTCGCCAAGAGGCGAGTTCCTTCAGCCATTTCTTGCCCAAAACTCGTTGCCAGACTGCTTTGGATTGGGTAGGGGGCAAACGAATCTGCTGCCACGCAAATTAATTCTTTGGGAGACATTAATAAGGCTGCTTCTAATTGAACGATCAATCCCACATAGCCATCGCCCATTCCCCAAGGGCCAAGATGTCTGAGTTGTTTGATCCATGCTTCGATTTTTTTTGCAGGCGGAGCTTTCACCTCCAACTGTGTGGGGGCTGTTTCGCTCATGGGTTCGATGAGCAGGTCATAGCCTTTGTCGGGTCGTTCGATCAAGCCTTCGATGCGGCCGTGGATGGGACTGATATGACAGGCAAGCCGTCGGTCTTCTGGACGGCTGAGCATTTGACCCTGGGTGACGAGTTGACCCACGTGAACTTCAGGACGCTGGCGAATGCGGAGTTTTAATGCAGGGCTGGCCATCTGTGAGGGTGGTGGTTGGATCGGGACAACGTCCCCGCTGCGATATTCTAGACCACCTCGGATATGGCGCATGATTTGTGGCCGATCATTGCTTTGTGGGAACGGACAATTGGGCTATGTATTTTTAGCCTTTTTACAAATGACGGATCATTTAGGATCTGTCGTGGTCAAAAACAATTGTACTGGATTGGCTTTCGAACCTCGAACGGACATGTACTTAGTAGAGCCCGTCAGTGACAACGCCCAAGGGGTAGAAAAGCTCCGATGGCCCAAAGTGCCGCACAATGAACGCGGGTATAACTTTCAAAACGAAGCATCCGCTTAACCATGAGGCCAAATACGCGACTCAAATTATCGAAAATATTAAAAAAACATTCATTTTGGTTGACTTGGGCACGTTTTGGCATAAGATCGACATATAGATATGACAAAATATGACAAAATGAAATATGCCATGAATCAGAGTTACCCAAGCGATTCTCGCCCACAAGTCGATCAGGCGCGTGAAGCCATCAAGCATCTGTTGTTGACAGGTCAAATGGGGCCGTCGGGAAAAATACCGTCTTTGCGCAACCTTGCTGCGAAACTGGGTTTTGGGCGTGATCCTGTTTGGCGGGCCTTGCAGCAGCTCATCAAACAAGGGCTCCTCGATCAACAGGCTTCCAACGGTCGACTTTCTATCAGTTCCAAGGTCATGGAGGACATGTCAAGGCCGCTGCATTTACTGTTTGTGACCGATGGCATTGACCATGTAACGCACCCCATTTTTCAACGGTGTTTTGATGCGATGCTTCGTCAAGGACGGGAAATGGGTATTGAAGTCACCATGCAGTTGCTCAAGCCCGGCGAATCGCTCACACAAGAGATGGTGCGTGGTTATGACTGTGTTGCGGTGTCGGTGATTTTTTATGCTCAGTCCCCCGATGCCAGGGAATTTGATATTCCGATGGTGGGGATTAATACGCTTGCATCTGAACCTTATACACATCACCTGAGAAGCAATTCTTTTGTCGGTGGCCAGATGGCGGCTCGTATACTGATTCAACGTGGGTACCATCGAGTGGGCATCCTCCATATCTCAGAAAAAGTACCCAATATCGAAACTTACGAGCAGCGTTATCTAGGCTTCCAGGAAGCGTGGCTCACCGCAGGTCGTTCACTTGGCGACCTGCGGGTCCATCGCTCGCCATATCGCCAGACACTGTTACAGATTTATCGACAGCTCGAACCCTTTTTAGAAAACCATCAGGATATCGACGCTGTGTTTGGTTTGGAAGACCGCCATGCTATTTGTGCAGCAGATATCTTTACGAACAGAGGGGTCAAAATTCCGGACGAAATAGGTATTCTTGGCTTTGACGGTGGCCATTCGGCCAAACTCCATCACCCGACTTTATCCAGCATTCGCCAGGAAATGGAGTGTTTGGGGAAAATGTTGATCCTTAATGTCCGGACACTGGTGAAAAATCCCATCAACCCACCACTGGTCCAGAAAATAGACCCCACATTCATGCCAGGTCAAACTTTGAAAAATACAAGTGACGCTTTACAGCTTTCTACATCCAAGGCCAGTTGACACAAACCATGATAAGGAGACATCAATCATGACCATTTCCTCTACCCGAAAAAATCTTGTCAAGGGTTTTACGTTGATTGAATTGTTAGTTGTAATATCAATTATTTCCATTCTCATCGCCATTTTATTGCCCGCATTGAAAGAAGCCAGACGCTCTGCTCAAGCGATTCAATGCTTGACCAATGTCAAACAAATGCATCTGGCAATGTCCGGTTATTCCATCGATAATCGTGAGGTCTACTCGCCTATTAACGATGGACAGGGAGCACCCCAGGCACGCCATCACCGATTCTGGGTCAATAAACTGATCAACGGAAACTATATTGCCAGTCGTTTCTCCAGCAACAATGATTCGGCTGAAGGACTCAAAAGTACCAACGTTTTTCGATGTCCGACCCGTTCGTTTGAAGCTTATCTTGCGACTGCTCCCAGTTATGTAGAAGGAAAACCCAACTACGGCCTGAATAATCAGGATCTCGCTAATGTCGGGGCTGTCCCCGCTTCTGAACGAAGACGTCGTCTCTTTGCGGATTTATCCTTCTCCACCACCGCGGCCAACTCCGCAGGGGTCCCACTGCGACGGTATCTTCATGGCACTGATATCAAACATCCCTCGACGCTCATGATGCTTTGTGACAGTGAACGTCGAACGTCTCTCGCAGGGGAATTGCGAGTCGCCTCATGGATGACCGGAGCTGGCCGTTGGCAGCCGGGGAATAATGAAGGCTGGCCCGCTGCGGTTCATGGCAATAGCACCCCTGTTGCGATGCTCAGTTCAATGGGCGATATAAACAATCTCCGCATGCGCCAAGCCAATCTGGTTTACTTCGATGGCCATGCTGCCCCCATGTCCCTCAATGACCTCGCTATCAACACCGCGACAACCAGCAGTAATATTGATCCATGGGGTTATATGAACTGGTGACTTTTTAAATGAATCAACTTTTTTAGAGAATTGGATTTTTTGTGATGCCGTTTTATTTGATGATTTTATTGGGTGTGATGACTCTCTGCCTCCCACTTTTTGCTCAAGACCAAGCAATGTCCTGGACACCATTGATAGAACTACCTACCACGCGAACGCTCAACGTCACCGACTTTGGTGCCATTCCCGATGACGGCCAGAATGACCAACCAGCAATTCAGGCTTGTTTTAATGAAGCTGCCTCGTCAAGCGAACCCGTTAAAATACTCTTTCCAAAAGGCGTTTATCACCTCGGTACATCGGTGGATCACGCTAAGCCAAGCCGGGCTTTGCGATTGGTAAAAGCCTCCCAAGTCCATATTGATGGGCAGGGGGCAACGCTACTGATTACCAATCCTTCATTGGGGTTAATGGCTATTGAACAATCTCAAAAAATTATCATTGAACGGCTTGAAATTGATTACCAAACCCTGCCTTGGATTTCTGGCAAAATCATACACATCAATCCCAGAACCGGCAGCTTTGACCTGAAACTCGATGAGAACCAACGTTGGCCCAAAGACCCGGTCGCTTTTCTCACTCAAACGCGAAGTCGATGGGGAAGTTGGGGCTATCTACAGGATCAACATATCCCAGGCAGGCTCAAGATGGGTGTGAACAATCACTATTTTATCAAGTCCATTAAGCAACTGAACCCCCAGAATCTGCGATTAGAACTGCCTGACAAAACCAAGCATCTTCTTGTTCGTGATTTCGCGTTGGGTGATGTTTATACCCATGTTGTTCGTCAAGTCGGCCATGGATTCTTTTTTAAAAAATGCTCCGATATCACTGCGAGAAATATCTCGATTCATGCTCTGATCGGTGCTCCTTTTGTCGGCGTAGCTTCCCAACGTACCGCCATTTTGAATAACAAGCTCCTGATTACGCCTGGCCGACGTCAGGTCGCCTCTGCCGACTTCGCTCATTTTCAGTCCCCGCGTATTGGACCGTGGATTGAGGGTAATACCGTCGAAGGCGTGGCTGACGATACGGTTAATCTTTATACCCGAGGCTTTTTTGTCACTGGCATTGCCGATCACAAAACCCTCTTGCTCAAAGCTTATCTCAGAGGACTGATTCAAGTTGATGATGTGATGGTTTTCCAGGACCCGTTGACTCTGCAAACGCTTTGGACTTCCAAGGTAGTCAAGATCAATCATTCGCCTCGAGGGATCGTTTTCGCAAAGGCGATCCCACCCAAATTGCACAGCCGTATCACCGAGTTGCATCTTTACGATCAAAGTATCATGCCTCATGATTTTCTAATCAAGGACAATACCTTTCGCAACTCGCGTCGTTATGGCGTCGTTCTTCGTGGATTTAATGGGAAAGTAGAGAACAACACATTTGAAGGACTCAGTGCCGAGGCCATTATCATTCTGAACCAGCCGGTGTATCCAGAGGGTTTGTTCATGAAGAATCTGATTGTCCGGAACAATCGTATTCTTGGCTGTGGCTTTGAATTGGGAGGCCGCGCCTCTGCCATAACGGTCTATTCTCGAAATGATCGTACGGAGAAGAAGCCATGTCCCGCCAAAGGGCATGGCAATTTATTATTGACAGACAATCTCATCGAGGTCACGGACTTTCCCGCGGTCAACTTTGACAATATCGATGGTATTACTTTCACAGGCAATCGGTTTGTTTTGCCTCGTGGGCTGAGGGGAACACCCCAAGGGACCATGATCAAGATCGGGAAATATGTTGACAACCTGATCTGCAAAGACAATCAATTTCCGGATCACTTGCCTGAGAACCAAAAAATTAATTAAATCACTTGATTCTACCAATCACGATTGAGTTTTCCCCTTTTCTTGTGTACGTGGCATCTTGTTTGAAGCGTTCAAACGGTTTTTATCGCGGGAATTCTCATACCCGATGGGTATATATTCAGAAATTGGTTGAAAGAACGGCTATCAAATTTCAACGTATCCCTAGCAGATGCAGCGTGTCTTATTTTTCCCTTGGCTTGACGATGCCCGCAAATTTTTGACGGAGTTTTTGCACCTTGGGCATGGCTTCAGCACGCACATAAAGTTCTTTGGGATGGAGGCGAACGTAATCTTGATGATGGGCTTCAGCTTCATAAAACACCGTTAATGGCTCAAGCGTTGTCACGATCTTGCGTTTGTAGTATCTGATTTTTCGTAACTTGCGAATAACATCCTCGGCCGTTTGCCTTTGATATTCATTGGCAAAAAAGATCGCGGATCGATATTGACGGCCGCGATCAGGCCCTTGAGCATTAAGCTGGGTGGGATTGTGGGCGATGGTCATGAAAATTTCTAATATTTTTCTCAATTCGATCACCGAAGGGTCATAGGTGATACGAATGACCTCGGCATGGGCTGTTTGACCTGTGCAAACAGCTCGGTAGTTGGCATCTTTTTCATCGCCACCTGCGTAGCCTGAGACGACTTCGTTGACGCCTTGGAGTTGTTCAAAGACTGCTTCGGTACACCAGAAGCAACCGCCCGCCAAAACCACGACTTCCATTTGGGTCGCAGCGTCCGCGAGTGTGGCAACTTCGTTTCTTGGCGTGAATGATAAAGATGCCGCATTGACACAATGGCGTTGACCGGTGGGCTTGGGACCATCGGGGAAGACATGTCCCAGATGGGAGTCACAGCGGGCGCAGTGAATTTCAACACGGAGCATTCCCGCGCTTTCGTCACGGGTTTCGCCCACGTTTTCGTCTGCAATGGCTTGAAAAAAGCTAGGCCAACCGGTACCTGAATCAAACTTGGCGCTTTGATCGTACAACGGCAAGCCACAAGCCACGCAGGTATAAACCCCCTCGTCTTTGTTGTCCAACAATTTGCCTGTAAAGGCGCGCTCGGTGCCATGTTCACGGGCAATGTAAAATTGCTCGGCAGTGAGTTGTTCTTTCCATTGCTCGTCGGTTTTGCGAACTTTGTGAGATCGAACCGGACCCACAAGCTCTCCCTTGTCATTAAATACTTTTACGTTCACGTTCAAGGCCTCCTTCAAGGCGGGTTGGGAAGCATTATTGCCAGCCCATGAGGTTGAGTTTGTCTCTTGCCATTTGATGGCTGCCATGATGGCCCCGGCTATCACCACTGCAATCCCACACAATTTAAAGCTTCTTGCAATAGACATGAGAACAAGCTCCTGCGAAATTCCAATTCTTTATTGTAGGCAGTCTTTGGGTCTTGGGGGTCATGGGCTTGGAGACAAAGATTTTTTAGCCACAAAAAACACAAAAAGTACGAAAATAAGATTGCCATGCAGACCAAAAAGGCCACGAAGTACCTCAAAATTAAAACGATTGCCAGTCAATCTTTTTTTACGGACAAAACGGAGCGACGACTACACGCGGCACTTTTTTTTGTGGCTATTGATCGCTTTCCTCCAGATTTTCCCCAAAAACTTCCGGAGGGATTTCCGGGGAAATTCCCGGGGGCGGGGGCGGGAGGCGGATGCCTTGGCGTGTGGCAGCCGTCCGCATCATTTGATTGGCCTGCTGAGGTGTCAAGCGTCGCACCGCTTGTGAGGCCATTTCATGTTCTCCCATTTGTTGGGCAAAAGCACGCTGAAGACGCCATTTCAAAAAACTCTCAAACGCTTGGTTTCTCAAAGGGTCAACCTGCTCCACTGCCTCGAACAAAATAGCATTGCCTGCAATTAAAAGGTGCAATAGCCGTTGACTGTGACGGTCATGACCCGTCAGATGATTGCAGGCCACCGCCAGAACCGTATGCAGATTGGCTCGCACGATTTCATCACGCAATCGACCGGCTCGGGCAATATCCTGGCGAACGGCCGTGATCTGAGCCATTTTTGTAACATGAGGCTTAAAGGCCAAACGCCCCAAAGCTGCTCGATATTTAAGAAAATGGTAAGAGGTCAACATCTGGTGCAGCAAGGCAGGACTCAATACCGGTTGACGAAAAAGAACATTGAGCAAGGGAGGTAACTGGCTCTGAATCGGCGGGGCAGGCTGCCAATGATCCGGGGCAGGATCAGGATGTAAAAACCGTTCTGAAGCATCAGGATCATCGAACGCCTCGAAATGTTGTTCCGCCAACGGCACACGATTAAGCAACGCCATCTGGTTTTGAACCATCGCCCGGCGAAGCGTTGAAACCGTTCGATGGTACTGCTCACAAAGTGTTTCCAATGAAACGCCCTGATGAAAAGATCGTGCAATTTGCCGACATTGCGAGGATGTTAATGGGCCTGTGTGATCAATAAATAAAGGATCGTTTGTATTGTTTGCGTCATTTTGTTCAAGCAAATGTCTTAGCGTTTGCAATGACCATTGGCATTCTTTGACGAGCATGGCAGCAACCTGATTTAACGTCCCCCCTGTGGCTTGGTGTAACTCTTGAGCGCGTGCCAACAGCGTTTGGCGTTCAGCATCGGTGAGATAGCGATAGCGACCAGCATCAGCGACCCGCTTGGCATGGTCCTTGAGGAATCGGTCAATGGCAGACTGCGTAAAGCCTCGCGTATAACGGCCCGTCTTCTCATTGATAAACCAACGCCACCGCAAACCAATCTGACGCCAGCGATGGATGGTTCGAGTGCTGACATGCCACTTTGCAGCGAGGTCTTTGAGTTCAAAAATGGGCTCTTCAACCGGAGCTTCTGACGAATGACTCAACGCATCAATCAGTAATCGCAGGTCAGGCAAAACCGCTTCGCCGACCACAATGGTGGTGTTCTGGGCTTCGGTTTCACTGTGGTAGCCTGTAATGCGAAAGTTAATAAAATCAAACGGATAATTCTGGTTGGGGTCCAGTTGATCGTGTAACTTTTCAGCACGCAGAATCTGGGCTTGACGTTTGTCTTTGGGTGTAAAAAGCAACTGCATGACCAAATTGGCCAAGGGACGGCAATTGTAATTTTTTACATTTCGACTCATGGGTAAAAAATCAAAGGTTTGGTTTGTTCAAGGAGATCTTGTTGAACTAGCATCTGACCAAAACGCTCAATGGCCTGACGCTCTGGCTGTTCAAGCTGGTACTGAAGGTGTTTGGTGAAATACCGCATGGCCAAATCGTCAGGCCAATCATGGACAGAGGCAAACTCTTCCACAAGAGCCTCAATGCGTTGGTGGTTGGCCAAACGGGTTTGTTCAAGCTGTTGCGGCAAATCGCCAAGGTCCGTTCCCTCGCGGGTCATCCAGACCGCAAAAACAAAAGGCAACTCAGTCAGATTCGCCCATGCTTCACCAAGGTCCAGTTGATAAGGATAGGTGATGGCTTTGGGGGAATTGGTGACCACCTTGTCACCGATTAAGAGCATCGACTGAGGCCCCTCCGAAGGTATTTTCCGGGCGGGCTTGGGAGACTGAAAAGGATTCGCACAAAAAGGAATGATGTGAATTGGGCAGTTGTATTGGGCTGCCATGATGATTTGCAAGAGCATGACACTGGTGCGGCTGTCGGTGTCAGCATGGACTTCAGTGATTTGATCAATGGGGCATTGGCTAAACAATCGCACCGTCAGGGTTTGACGTTGACTGCTGATACAGCCAACAGGGACGATTTGTAGTGGGTCTGTGCTTTGGAAATAATCAATCACAGGGCACAAGGCAAGGTCCACTTGGCCTTGAAGCAGATCGCTCAGCAGACGGCTAGGCACGTCATATTGCACGTTCACCTGGGGCGAAAATTGTTCGATCCCCGCGATGAGCGGCTTGGCGTTCAGGTAACTGACGCATCCGATGCGGTAACTCTTGGCATTCATCAGACCTATTATACTGATCCTTTCTAAAAAAATGGAGGCAGAGAATCAAACTCCAGAGTTGACCGACTTGCCTGAGCATCGGACAATAAGCGGTTTGCAATGAATACACACAAACTCAACTTGCCGACGGGCCAGATTCTGGTCGTTGATGATGAACCTGATCACGCTGAAGTGATGGCTGAAGCGCTTCAGCGGCTTGGTCATGTTTGCACCGTGGTCCATGATTTCCCCTCTGCGACCGATGAATTAGAGCACGGACGTTTTGATTTGATTGTCACGGACTTGGTCATGGATACCGATGAAGATGGCATGAAAGTGCTGGGCGTGGCCAGGCAAACCCAGGACAACGCAGTCACTATCATGGTTACCGCTCACAGCGATGTGCCGACCGCCAAAGCCGCCATCAAAGGCGGAGCCTATGACTTTATTGAAAAACCATTGGACCTTGACAGCTTTCGGACCCTGTGCGAACACGCATTGTCTGAAGTTTTGTTACGTGGCCAAAATGATCAATTGTACAACCGTCTTGAAGAAAGCTTCGGCATTGAAGGGATCATCGGCCAGTCACCTGCCATGCGGGACCTGATCATCAAACTCAAACAAATTGCACCCAGTGACATTCCCGTTCTCATTACCGGTGAATCTGGCACAGGCAAAGAACTGATCGCCCAGGCAATCCATCAGAACTCTCCTCGCACACGTCAAACCTTTAAACCAGTCAATTGTGCGGGTTTGTCGGAATCTATTTTAGAAAGTGAATTGTTCGGCCACATTCGTGGCGCCTTCACAGGAGCAGAGCGTGAACGCAAGGGGGTCTTTGAATTTGCAGACAAAGGCACGCTTTTTCTCGATGAAATCGGAGACATGCCGCCTGCGATGCAAGCCAAGCTACTTCGTGTTCTTGAAAGCGGTGAAGTTGTTCGCGTCGGTTCCAATGACGCCCAACATGTTGACGTGCGTCTTGTTTCAGCAACCAATCATGATTTGGCTCAACGGGTCAAAGAAGGAAGCTTTCGCGAAGACCTCTATTTTAGAGTCCGAGGCGTCGAACTGCATCTGCCACCCTTGCGTCAACGTCGCGAAGATATTCCCTTGCTGGTGAATCATTATGCAGCCAACATTGCAGGGAAAATGAAGAAGCCCATGCCAACCATTGCCCCGGACACCATGGCGATCTTGACCGAATTTGATTGGCCAGGCAATGTCCGTCAGCTCATCAACACGGTGCAGCAAATGGTGATCGTGTGTGATAAAGAATCATTAGAGCCTCGTCATTTGCCCACGGATATTCGTCCTGTTTTGGCCAGCACCAATGAGATTGATCTCAAGGGTGGAATGAGTCTTGAGCAACTGGAAAAACAGGCGGTTCGTGAAGCATTGCGTATTCATGGCGGAAACCGTGAAGCTGCCGCAGGGATGCTTGGCATTGGTGAGCGTACGTTGTATCGAAAGCTCAAGGAATATGGATTAAAATAAACGAACTATGCCGACAAACTCCTCCTTACCTTTTTGTATCGGTCACGGCTTTGATTTGCACCGATTAGAGCCGGGGTTTGATTTGATTGTCGGCGGCGTGAAGCTCGAACATGATCGAGGGTGCGATGCTCACTCTGATGGCGATGTGGTCTTACACGCAGTCACCGATGCATTGCTCGGCGCGTTGGGGCAGGACGACATTGGGCAGCTTTTTCCAGACAATGATCCAAAGTGGAAGGGGGCTGATTCCCGTATTTTTGTCGAGGAAGCTGCTCGCCGCATGACCGACGCGGGCTATGCCATCGGCAATTTGGATGTCACCGTCATCTTGCAACGTCCCAAACTCTCAGGCCACAAATCAGACATCCGTCAAAATCTTGCAGCCTTGCTAAATTGTGATCTTTCACAGGTCAATATCAAAGGCAAAACACACGAAAAAGTAGATGCGGTGGGAGAAGGTCTCGCCATCGCTTGTCATGTGGTCGTTCTATTACAAAAACAAGAACAATGAAAATTAAAAACCTAAAAAGAAAAGTAGCGATGTGCCTCATGGCGCATCCAGATGACTGTGAAATTCTCGCCTATGGCACGCTGGCGTTGCTGGCGAAAAAAGGCTGGAAAATTCACATCGTCAGCATGTCCCCAGGTGACTGTGGCTCCATGGAGCAGGGGCCAATTGAAATCGCAGCGACCCGTCGAGCCGAAAACGTCAAAGCTGCAAAAATGATCGGCGCAACCTATCACTGTGCTGAATCACGCTATTTGCACATCTTCTTTGAAGCCAATGCCGTGGACCGCGTGCTCAGCCTCACCCGCAGTATTGCACCGACCTTGATGTTCACCCACAGCCTTGTTGATTACACCATGGATCACGAAGAAACCGCCAAAATCGCCCGGCGAGTCAGCTTCGGATACAGCATCCCCAATACCTGCACCGGCCCAATCGCCAAAGGCTCCATGGTCCCATGGCTCTACTATGCAGACCCACTCGAAGGGGTCGATCCTTATGGCAATCCCATTGCCCCGACCACTTATGTAAACACCGGGTCCACCATGACCGTCAAGGCCAATGCCCTCAAAGCTCATGCGTCCCAACGCGATTGGCTCCAGAAGCATCATGGGATGGACCAGTACATCACCTCCATGAAACACTGGAGCAGCATCCGTGGCAAAGAAATCGGCACCCGATATGCTGAAGGTTTCCGTCAGCACAAGGGACATCCCTATCCACAAGATTGTATTTTACAACGTGAACTGGGCGATCTTGTCGTCCATTCTTAATTTAGCTTGTGACTTCCATCATGATTAATTACGAACAAGGATTTTGATTATGACCCTTGACTTTATGTCGACCCGTGAAGGTTCCTATGCTGGCTCTGCTTATCCTGAAGGTTGGGATTACGAAAAAATCCACAAACTGACAAGCTATGGCCCAAAAGAATTCGCCAAGCGTCAATCCTTTTGGCATGCCAAGTTTGAGCCTGTCCTCTGCGATGATTCCACCGAGGGTGTTGAATCGATGAACGCAATGATGGGCTACGAAATTTTTGACCAAGTAAAACAGGCTGCTACCAAGAAAAAACCCTTGGCCATGATTTTGCCTGTCGGCCCCATGGGTATGTACAAATGGGCCGTCTATTTCAGCCTCAAAGAAAAGATCAGTTGGAAACATGTCTCGGGCTTTAATATGGATGAATGGGCTGACGCCAAAGGCAACAGCGCTCCGGCCAACGCACCAGGCAGCTTTCAAGGCGCGATGGAAAAAGCGTTGTACGGCCCACTGGGCAAATTGACCGTTCCTAAAAAACAACGCTACTTCGCAACGAAAAAATTGCTTCCTCAATATCCCGAAAAAATCGCGGCCATCCGGAAAAAGGGCGGCAAGCTGGTCGTGACCTACGGCATCGGCCGTGCTTGTCATATCGCTTTTTGGGAACCTCACTTTGCCGCGGAATATAAAAGTGAACGAGCTTGGAAAAATGATACCTACCGCTTAGGTGCTGCCTTGCATCCATTGACCATCGAACAGAACTCGCTGCATTCATTTGCCAGCCGTATGACGATGATCCCTTTGTCGGCCAATACCATCGGACCTGGCTTGTACACCAAGGCTGACTACTGCATCGGCGGGGCAGATGGTTGTCGCGGTGGATACAATTGGCAAGGACAAAGCCTTTGGATGACCCTGCGATATGGTCCTACGCCTTGGGTTCCTAGTTCTTACATGCCCACGATGCCCGGCCGCTTGTTTGTGACCAAGCCGTTGGCGGGTCCGCTGATTCCTGATGCCAACTAAATAAACCACGACCGACTGAAGCCGATAGCGGTTCCGTTAGATTTATTGCCCACTAAAATCAATCAGGCCAGTTGCCGGTGAAGACTTCCGTGGCTGGACCGGTCATGTAAACATCCCCGGCTTCACTTCCCAGGGCATTTCCGAAGGTACTTTCGGAGGTGCTTCCGGGGGTGCTTCCGGGGGTGCTTCCGGGGGGGGGCCATTGCAGGGTTAAATCTCCGCCGGGCAGGTGGGCTAAGATTTCATGATCGGTTTGATTGGTTAACACACCCGCCACGCAGACGGCCGACGCGCCGGTTCCGCAGGCTTGGGTAATCCCGCTACCACGTTCCCACGTTCGCATGGTGACTTCAGAGCGGCTATGAATCTGAACAAAGTGAATATTCATTCGTTCGGGGAAAATCGCATGGTTTTCAAGGATCGGGCCAACCTGTTCCAAAGGAACTTTCGAGACATCTTGGCAATAGAACATGACGTGCGGGTTGCCCATTGACACACAGGTCATTCGTTGATCCAGTTGGCAGTGTGTGATCCAGTCTGCACCGGCAGGTGTTTGTGACCAGTCCACCAAATCGTTTGTCGGAGCATTGATGATTGGGTCTGTCTGAGGTGTGGGCAATGCCACAGGCACCTGGGCGGGGGTCAGAATCGGGGGTCCCATATTCACTCTAATTTGTTCAACAAGGCCAGTGGGATCGAGCGTGTATTCCAAGGTTAAAACGCCGCGATCGGTTTGGATTTGCATGGGATTGGCCGTGGCGAGGCCGCGGTCATGGGCAAATTTACAGACACATCGGATACCGTTGCCACACATTTGTGATTCGGACCCGTCGGCATTGAACATTCGCATTCGCACATGCGCCTCCACGCCCGCATCAGGTGGGAGTACAAGGATCAGTCCATCCCCACCCACGCCGGTATGTCGATGGGCGATTTGAATTGCTAGTGCAGAAGGGTCCGCCACCTGAATTTCAAAGCCGTTGATGTAGACGTAATCGTTGCCAATGCCGTGCATTTTGGTAAATCTCATGGCCAGATTATAGCAACTGGTACAAAGATTCGGGGCAAGCCACCTCGCTTGAAAATGAGAACCGGCGGCTCAAGAAGTTGGTGGCAGATATGTCTCTGGACAAAGCGATCCTCACCGAAGCGTTGGATATTGCAAAAAACCTCTAACGCCGCGATGCGATCTCTTGTAGAGCCAGCCACGCTTCAATCTGAACAGCCCCTCCAAAATAGAGCCAGCCGACCAACACGCACATCAACACGATTGCAATCTTCATCTGGTTCACCTGACGATCAATCAGCAAGGATTTTGCGGGAGTTCCGACCAGTTGATGGAGATAATGTTGTCGCCAGGCAATCGAGCCGTGACGCCAACTATGACGTTGCGGACGAATGTGATTTAACAAGGCCACCTGTCCCAAAGCATCCGCCATGACCGCTGCGTCAGTCGGCTCAATTAGCTTATGTCCATGAGACTCTGCTTCGTGCGCCACGGCAAAGGTGTCGGCTTGACGTTCGAGCCTGCGGGAAAACCAACCAAAAGCCAACGCCCAGCAAGCGACCGTGCCAACAAGACTGGCGATGCTTAAATTCTGATCGGTGACCCCAGACATCCATTGCTGATCGGGAAAAATTTCCCATAGCCATTGGCCTAGAAAATACAGGCCAACCGTCCAGCCATATTCTAATAACGCAATGGAACCCACTGCCCCGGCCATGAGCCAGAAAAAGTGATGCTTACGGATGTGGGCGATTTCATGGGCCATGACCGCTTCGGTTTGCTCTTGGGACATCTGATCAAGCAACGCATCGGTCAGGAGAATAAATCGCAAAGGAGAGATCAAGCCAATGACGGCTCCGTTGGCCATGCCTCCGAAGGTACGCCAAAGAAGTAATTCGCGTACGCCCACGCGGTATTGTTTGCATAGATCAAGGAGCCGTTGCCGTAACGGCCCGGCAGGGAGTGCAACCGTATCCCACAAATATCGCATCATGAGCGGGGCAGTGAGAAAGACCAAGGCTCCCCCCATGACCGCCAAAACAGGCGTTAAGTCCCATGTCCCTATTTGCAATCGGGCAGGGTTTATTTTGCTTAAGGCTTCCGCCCAACCGAGCAAGATGAGAATCGGAATGCCAGGCATCGCCAGCGTATGCCTTATTTGTGCAAGGAGAAACTGGCTCATCGACCAGATGGGGTAAACGGGTTGGCCTTCATCAATGGCCCGAAAAACCATGGCCTCACGCAAACGTCGCTCGATGGGATAATACAGCCGCCACAGCATGACCTGCACCCCCAACGTTGGAGCAATGACCAACAACTCATCGATGAGAACCACGTTTCCCATCACATTGCGAAGATGGATCAATGCTCCCAAAGCCAAGTCGCAGCCAAAGAGGACGATCATGGTGATGCGAGCCAAAGAACGGACTCGCTCAAGAAAGCGAATGTTATTGCTATTTAGATTTTGAAGCGTTCGACGGCAAACAATCGCAAACAAACCCAGTAGCAAAATTTTGGGACCCAAGACCAGCCATCCCAGATGAGGACTGACCGCAATGATCTGTTCTGAACCAAGGTTGTCATGGATCAAAATACCCAGCGTAAGAATAATGACCAATATCTGCATAGTGAGTCTATCGGCTATTCAGCGTCTGAATATACAAGGCCAAAGCGTCCGCATTCTTATTGAAAAACCCCAAATGCTTTAAAACTCTCTTGGAATATTTTAGGGGGAATTCCCGGGGAGTGGAACTACCGGGGGAAAAAGGCGTGATGACGCGAGCGTTAAGCACGTCACCACGCCACGAGGCATTTTCAGGAATCAGGCCGATGGTGTGACCTGACTCCTGATCAGACTCAAGTGGTTATCCGAGCCAACGCTGTAGCAAAGCACGCGTGTCATTTTGGCCGATGGAGAATTCTGCTCCAAACGGTCCAGCCCAGACATCAGCCGTGCCGATCACGTTGAGTGTAAACAGGTCATAGGCAAAGTCCGTGATGGCTGCTCCCGAAGCCATCAAGTTAGGTTCTCCCACGATGGAGTCTGGCGAATCCAAAATGGTCAGACGGTCAGTGTGACTCAATCCAAGAACATGTCCCAGTTCATGAGCCGCCACGTTGGCTGTGGCAATACTGACATCATTAAATTGATCTGTGTCGGTTGCATTGATTCTTGAGAAATCATAGGAGATGTTTTGTATTGCCACGAAAGCTTCATCGTCCTTGGTGATATTCACAAAGTCGACCTGGCTGGCTTGGCCGAGCAGGCCCTGTGAAATGCCGCCGACTTTACCGATAAAGACTGTGGAGAAGTCTCCCGCTCCATCACCTGGGTCTACGGTGGTGAAGAATAGGCCTTTCGTTGCAGTATTGAATGTTGTCAGGAATTCGCCAATGGTTAGAGCTCCATCACCTGCACCATCAGCCACATCATCATCAATGTGCTGGACGACATCCAGACCATTTACGGAACCGAAAATTCCCACGATTTGATCGTAGATGCTCGTGATCAAGTTTGCCGTGTCCGTATCGTCAATCAGGTCGGCATTGAAATCACTTCCAACAAAGGCAGTGATGGCATGGTTGGTATCAAACTTTGTGGTCTCGCCCCCACCAAAGTTCAGATAGACGAGTTGCTTGTTATCGTTGTCGTCCGCTGCCGTCCCTGAACTTGATCCGGGATCATATCCAATCACTTCACCGGCAGGCAAGGTACCGCCAGGCAGAGCTGCTTCAAGGTTTGCAGCAGAATCAGCCAAGGTGAGGTTCAATTCAAAATCTAAAGATAGAACATCGTTGGACGAGAAGAATGAAGAGTCCACCACAAGGAAATAGTCGCCAGTTTCGGGCAGTTCCAGTGCCTGGAAAGTATTCTCGAAGAATTCATTTTCGTATCGAGCTACCAGTTCATAGGTGTCATCGGCAATGGTGTTGTTTGTTCCCTGATCATCTTTGAGGAACAGACCCACAACTCCAAATTCAGGTCCAACGTATTGTTGGCTGAAGAAGTCACCCGCATTTGCGGTGAAGTGGAAGACATTGGCTCCCTGGTTATTTATAGGGCCTGCGACCGTGGTCGTTTGATTCATTGTCAAGGAAACAGTGTTGATCTGTTCTGCTGTAAGGAAGGGGTTTAGTTCATTGTTGCCGGTGACAAACTGTTCAAAGAAGCCGCCTGGGGTGCCATCGCCATCGCCATCGATCACCGTGCCAGCCACATCGTCGATGGTACTATCAGGCGTTCCATCTTGATTAAAATCGCTCAACGCAGAACGGGTAAATCCATTGGCCATGGCCGAGCCAGAACGGTCCGTCAAGGCAGGGTAGCCATTGGTACCATCGGCGATAGAGACAAAGACCGTCTGGTTAAAGCCTGCTGCACGGGTCAAACGGATCACGCCCAGCACGTTGCCATTGGCATCGGTTCGGGTGGTATAGGTGGCTTGAGCGTCATTGATGACTGGGCCATTAGTGTCATTTTCTCGCAAGGTGATCGAGCCACGCATGTCAGCCTTGTCATCCAAGTCGGTATCAGTCTCGCTGGGGTTGACATTCATCGATAGCGAGATGGTTGAGGCGTTGAGTTCTTGGTTGAAGATGATTTCAATCAGTGAATTAGAAATCTGTGTCATGCTTTGGACTTGAGGAGCACCAAACGGATCGTTAAAGGTGCGTGTTGTCAGTGCGGATGCAAATTTACCACGAATGGATGCGGGCAAGTCGTTTGCTGCGACAATGATATTTTGCCTGCCGTTATTGATATCTGAGTTATTCACTTGGTTCTTAACAGTCACACGGGTGATAGAGCTAGGAAGTATGCCGCCCGCTTCAGTTTGATCGTTGAGGAAGAGTCGATTGTCTGACATGCCTGGGGTAAAGGCTCCAGCCGTCACCGTGGGTAGCACGCCTGCACTGAGAACCGAATCACGCATATCTTGGAAGGTTGCGGTCTGCAGTGAACCACCGGTCAGAATATCATCTGCTGTATTGACCTGCAGGTCATCACCAATCCATGCGCCATATAAGATCAAGCTATCACGGACTTCACGGTTCGAGGAGAAGGTCCTGCCGCCTTGTGACACATTAAAGATTGCTTCAGTCATGTATTCAAAGGAGGCAGAGTTCACAAAGCCATTCACTGCAATAAGACCTTGATGATTGTCTCTGACGCGAATGGTTCGAGCATCATCACCGATGATAATTTGGCTGCCAGCAGAAGTCCCATCGTTTAACTGCAAGGTGGTTAGTTTGCCATCGACTTGAACTCGTGCGTTGGAGCCAAAGGTTTTATCCACTCGGAAAGTTGAGCCTGAGCCAATGTGTGCGATGGCATCAAAATCAGCCCGGGCAAAAATGGTTCTCGCGTCGGCAGCAATATCAATGACTGCTCCAGCACCGACATTATCGGTGAAGTTAATGCTTGTGGCATAGCCAGCCATGACCAATCCGTCCATGGTGCCACCGAAGTTTGCGGTCTTTAAATAACCGTCTGCATAAACAATGGCATTGGACCCCGCAGAGTCATCTGCATTTTTGTCTCGGTTCACAATAAAGGTACGAATGGAGTTGCCCGCCACTGAGCCGTCAAAGCGACCATTGGACACGCGGAAGTAGTTGATCGATCCGGGGGTGGACAGTGAGCCGTCAAAGTCGCCTCTGACGAGAACCGTTCCAAAGGAGTTGTTGGTGGTTGCAAAACGACCTGAGAAGGTTTCGTTGTCACTGGCATCGGTGGTTGTTTTGTATCCAGGCACATCAATTTGCAATCGAGTGATCGTGGAAGCGGTCAGGCCGCGAAGGTCGTCCTGTGTCGTGCCGAACATTTCGACGAGTTGGTCATCTTGAGCAGCTCCCATGCTATCTACGCCATTGTCGTAGAGACCCAGGGTTCGCGTGCCGTTGCTATCAAAGGCTGTGTCGACGAGGTTGCCGTCGATTGCACCGACTTCGGTGCGACTTTGTACGGTGGCGTTGGCCATGTTGATTGTCACAAAGCGACGCAATGAACCATCAATACCGACCAGTTCGGCTCCATCAAATTCGATGGAGGTGACGGCCACTGGACGGTCCGTTGCGGTGTCGGTCAAGACACCCAAATCTGTTAGAACATCTGTCGCATTATCCAATTGCAACAAGTGCATGGCAGGGTTCGTGCCAATGGATGCGACAATGTACGTATTGCCCGCTGCACCAGGAGCCACCGCAACGCTACGGCCGAGATAGCGGGTACTACCAATAATCAAACTCGTGGTTTCTACGAACTGGGTTTGGACACCCACGAGGTCCAACTGGCCTAGTACAGATGTGGGCTGCGGATTGTTTCGCAGCATGCGGCCGGTATTGCCAGCGTCATTACCGATGGCAATGGCGACACTGCCTTGGCCCATGGCAAAGGCAGTGTTGTTATTAAGCGAAAGATGATCTGCTGCACCTGGGGTGGACAAACGGGACCATGTATTCGTCAATGGGGCTGTAGAACCGATCATCAAAGCATTGCCATTGGTATCGGTGACTCGTGCAACAAGGTTGCCGTTGTCAAAACCGAGACCCGCAAAGGTCAGATTCAAATCAGCAGCATCGTTGTTCGTACCATTGCCATCAATATCCACGGCAATGGTTCCCACAACGGTTTCGACACCATTGGTATCAATTCGTAGCAATGTGTTGATATTGGTGGTGGTGTTCTTAAAGACGGCGAAGAACGCTCCGGTATTGGCGTCAAAGGCAAAAGCGTCAAACGTGGTGCCATCTCCAGCATTGGTGAGATTGATGCGTGGGAGAATCGGCGATGCAGGACTGTGTGCCGTGAGGCTACCGGTGGTTGAACCGAACGGATTGGTAATGGTAACCAACATGTGGCCATCGGAGATGGCTTGATTGGTGCCTGTGCCATCGCGGTCGTTGACAAGCAGGTATAGATTGTCGTTTGCGTCAAAGGCCACCTGTTCAATATTGGAACTAAAGAGTTCGTTGAATAAGCCTCGGACGATTCCCAAGTCGATAATGCCGCCGGAGGCATTGATTTCGACGAGGCGGTCGACGAGGGGGCCCGTGGTTCCGCCATCAATATCACGTGAGGAATCAATCGCCACGATGCGGCCGGTGCTGCTAATCGCCAGGCCAGTTAGGTTGGCCGCAGACGTGTCAAGTACAGATGCTTCTTCAGTGGTATTGAAGCTTTGAATGTTAGCCAGAGCCACCAAGGTGTCCGCTGCACCGGTTGAATCAAAGTCCATGCCAGTAATGGAAAGGGGGTTACCAGTTAATGGATCAACAAGATTCGACGCAGCACTCTCTACGCCAGTCGTCGTATTTAACGTCACCAACTGGTTCGTTGCTGAATCAAATGCCACGGTATTGCCCATGCTATCAACGGTCAGTTGGGTCAGCCCGGTACGACCTGCTGTTGGAGCAGTTAATTGCGTAAACAGTGGGTCGCTGAGCGTGTTGGTATCAAAATCACTGCTCTGGAGCAGGGCACGCCTTAGTTCGCCTGTTACCTGAATACTGGCGGTGGGATCTAGTGTGCCAATTTGCAGGTCATTGACACGCCCGGCCATATAGCCCGAGAAGTCTGCTGCAACACGAACGGACTCAGGTTTAAGGCCACCCTTGCCAAAATAACGGATCATTCCAGCATTGGCCGTGGAATCAATCCAAAGGTCCGGGGTATTGGGTGTAACTGCATGGTCATCCCCCGTTAGAGTCACGCCACCGAGTCCATCTTTACGAAGGTTTCTGAAATCGACTTTGTTGAGCAGTACATCATCGCCGGTCACAATTTTTCCAATTTCAAAACCATTGACAGCATCAAAGTCAAAGCGAACTTGCCCAGCTTTGAAGCGGGTATTGGTTGCGCCTTGTTTAACGTAAATGGCATCAATGGTGCTGTTCCCTGCCGTATGCTGCACGAGAACTTCATCAAGGCCCCAAACGCGAATGGTGACAAAACTGCCGCCACCCAAGTCAAACTGGATGCCACCACGATTGGCAGATGTGACAGAAGTCACATTGTTTGCTGCAAAATTACCCACATCGGTCGGATCAAATTCAGTGAACCGGATATCTCCTGCTGCATAAGTTACATTACTCATCGCAGCCAGTGGTGTATTGGCATTGTTTAAAGATCTTGTGCGATTGGAACGAATGCGTGAATCTGCGGCAATGGTTGTCGTTGAATCAAGTTGTCCACTGAAACTGGAATCAAAATCACCACGAATGGTTCTTATTTCACTGAAACCGCCACCTTGAACTCGGCCGTTGCCAAGGTCTCGGATCACATCATCATCGCTCGTGCCAAACAGGCCATCATCGCCGACGTCTACGCCTGCAATGATGTCTACACCCGCAGCACCATAGGCCATTCCACGTCGGCTGTTACCCAGATTCGCGTTGTAAATGTCGCCATAGAGCAAGGTGCGATCAGCACGGCCGAATAGACTACTTTGTTCGGCATCACTTAAGCCGTCGGAAATCACAACTGTGCCGTCAAGAACATCTGCGATGGCTGAGGAGCCAAGCACAAAGCCCGCAACCGCACTGCTGTCAACGATTTCTTCAGAGATTGAGAGGGTTCGAATATCATTGCCTGCTGCAAAGATGGAATTGTTCACATGCTTGGCTTGAATCTTATCAATACGTTCAAGAGCTGGGCCTTCGGTTGCATCAGGTGTGCTGCCAGCCTTGGTGAACAGGCCATCGTCGCCGGCTCGCAAGCCCGCTTGGAAGATGGAGTTTTCGATATTGGTCGTAGCGATAATATTGCGAATTCTGCCGCCAGCAACAACGACAGAGTCAAAGATATTTCGTGCTTTGACTTGATCGATTTGTCCGTCAGCAATCAGATTGCCATGCATGTCTAGCTTCACATATAAGTTTGCATCGCCTGCGACATCCAGACGGGCGAATGACATGCTATCGCTACCAAAGTTGCCATTGATAATGATTTTAGCATCGGTATCAATGGTGGCAGTTCCGTCCATATCGCCATCTATGCGTAGGGTGGTACGTCCACCGTTGAGCGTTCCGATATCCAAGGTGCCGTCCATGTCGCCCTTGATGCGTAGATTGCGAGCATCCGCAAAAGTCACTTCAGCCATGGCATCAAGATTGCCGCCAAGGGTAAATGAATTGTTAAAGGTTTCACTTTGGACCAAGGTATTGGCCTGCATGTCACCATCAATTCGAACGTTTCGAAGTTCTTGGGCAGAGACGGAGGAAACACGGACCTCAGTTAACAGGGTGCCCGTGAAACTGTCGGCACCAATGTCTGCGACAATTCCCAGGTCCGAAGCTGCGTTGCTTGTTCCTACATCTTCAATAATCAGGTTGCCAGTACCTCCGCTGTTATCGGCCACGGTGATCTGGCCATTCGCAAACGTTGCAATTAAGTCGGCACCCAGTGTAATTGCATCAAGCACGTCTTGAATCGTGGTGGCGGTCGATAGGTCCACAAGCACTTGGCTACCGTCCCGTTTGGTAATATCGAGGTCATCGCCGGCTGCCACGCGTACACCAGCACTGTCGTCAAGACGTTTAATGGCAGTCAACAGGGTCGTGCCAGATGCCGTGAGGGAACCGTCGAGCATGTCGCCTTCTTGGCCAACGACATTACGTTTTTCGGTCACGTTGAAAGTAGAGATCAGACCATTGTTGGCTGTAACTTTGCCATAGAAATTACCTCGACTAATATTGACTTTGGAGATATCTCCAAAGGCTGAGGAAACTGTCGAGAAGAGAGAATTGGTTGCATCACCGAGATTGCCGGTTAAAACTTGGAGCGTTTTGAGTGTGCCGCCCACAGCAATATCACCGGTAATATTGCCATTTCGTACATCAATTGTTTTGGCGGTGCCAAGGACATTGATATCGCCGGTTAATAAGTTTTCGGTGTAATCATCCTTGTTCTTCGGATTCACACGGATCACATTGGTGAGATTGCCCGCGATGTCGATGTTTCCATTGAGATAGCCAAAGGCATTGAGAGTACCAAGGTTGCCCAAGACTTCGAGGTTCATATTCATATCGCCAGCGATATCGCCGCCGTTTCCGCTGTTGTTGATGCGCCCGACATCCATTCGATTGAGATTGCCATTGATGGTCATGTTACCGGTGGCGGTATCGCCAACATAAATGGTATTGACATTGCCATCAACGAAGAAGTTACCGCTATTGAGGCTCTGGCGGAAGTCACCGGACGTCAGAGCATATTTAAATTTATTGGTTCCCACGATATTGATCGATCCCGCAAATTCGCCATCAATACGGATGTTTTTGGCTGCACCGACGACGTTGAGGTCGCCGTCCATATCACCTTTGACGCGGAAGCTCTTGAGGAATCCGTTGTTGCCTTCAATGCTGATTACGGAATTATTGAGTACATTGCCGTTGACCGTAAAGTTATGCACATTGCCTGCGATATCGAGATTGACTCCGATGAGGTCCGCGCCAGGACTAAACGTGCCGAGTTTACCGGTGGTCAATGATAGACCTTCGATGGAATCGGTGGTCACGATGCGGTCAATGTTATTGACGAAGTTCATGGTAGTGTTGCCACGAATTTGATAGCCCCTGAAGGAACCAAAGCCAACCGTGCCTCGCAAGTCTGTGTTCTGCATCAGGCCAGCCTGAAGGACATCAGGAATGTCATTGTTATCAATGTCACCTAGGAGTCCCAGATCGTTTGGTGAAACCATCATGGTCTGATTGTAATCTTCGGTCATCTGAAGAATTTGGTCTGATGTGACACCATTCGAATTCGCCAAGAAGCGAGCAATATCTGTCAGGGCATTTCCTGCTGCGGGATTGATTGCAGAGGGTCTTGCTGCAATGGCAAAATCGTTGGGGTCGACAAATCGGGCTGCGGTTTCGAGGGTGATGGAGTTGAAAGATTCACTGCCTTCGAAGTAGACATTGCGAATGCCGTAGCCATCAATCGTAAAGTTGCCATAGGAACCGAAATCGTGGATATGGAACCCGCTATTTAGCAGACCAAACCCATTGTCTATGATGAAGTTGTTGTACTGTGGGGCTTGGAATCGCGTGCCGATGACACCGCCAATGCCATTAAGTTGAACGGTTCCAATGCCGTTATCCGTTGCAGCTTTGATCAGATTGCGTTGGTACAAGTTTTCAACAGCTTCAGCGGCGGCAATACTCAGGTCCACGGTGCTGCTACGTGTTGGCGTTGCCACGTCTGTTGGACTGGAGACAAGGCCAGGAGTCCATTCAAGGGTTGAATCCAAATTTGGCGTGACCATGATATTGGCATTGATAATCGCCCCATCAGTCAGATTAATATTGGCGATACCACCTTGTGCGACGATGTTGCCTAGCACATCAGAATTTGCACCCGCATTTGTAACCGTAAAGATAAAGCTATCCGAGAAAATGCCTGATCGTGCAACGAGTCCGTTTCCAGTGGTGGGGAGACCTTCGCCGATACGTACTTTCCAGATATCGCCGGCAGCAAAGATTGGGGCGTTCACACCTTCAAACACATCAGGATTGTCAATGCCGCCATAATTGGCAGTCACGGTTCCAAGATCCCCGCCAATAATCAGATTGCCGAGGCCTTCTTTTGCCCAGACGGTATTGACATTGCCAGAAGAGACAATGCCGTTGTGTTGCTGCACAAAGGGATAGTTGTCCGCCACGATAGCTCGTTGATAGACTGCGGCCTCGGTATTGGTGGTCGCGAGGCCCAGCGTGCCGTTAGAAGAAATGGTTTCAATGGTAGCTGCATTGACATTGACCAATTCACCGCCAGTGGCATTGTGGATCAGATTAAAGTTACCTGCTTGTGTCAGAGGATCACTATCTCCGCCGACGCGCCAAACATCAACGATTGTCCCATCACTACTTCCGATCGTGACATCCAATTTGGGCAATGGCAGTTCAAGTTCAACGTCAACGTTATCAACGGTGATGACTTCTGGATCAACGACAAGCCCTAAATCAGGCACTTCGGTGCCTTGTCCCAAGGCCACAATTTGTCCAATTTCAACAGGGTTCCCCAAGCCATTGGAGGATGCTTGTGCTGCGAGGCCGCCTGTGGAAGTTGCTCTGATGAGTACTTGACCACCACTACCTCGGATGCCATAGGTTACGAGGGTTAAAAACGCACTCGCAGTGGTCAGGACATTGTCATTGTTGGTATCAATTCCCTGAGCCAAATCAATGGGGCTATCAGGCGTGACCATGTCGGTTGGGGTTAATAGAATTTCGCCGCCTGAGTCATCGACCAATCGCACTGATTCGCTGATGCCATAGACTTGTAAGCTTTGTCCGCCGCCGAAAAAGCTGTCGCTGTAGACCGTTCCGCCGACTTGCATATAGCGGACGTTGCCGCCTGGGCCTGTGTCGATTTGTACGCCACCAGCCTGAACGGTTCCCAAGTTGCCTTCCACATCAATCATGTCAATGATGCCGTCTTGACCAAGCCCGTCAGCATTGACCCGAATCGCACTTGCATCGTTCGTTGCCATGTCGCCTGCTCGCACGACACCAAGGCCGCCATCAGCCACGATATCCATAAGCAAGGTGGTGAATGCGTCAATGACTTGTATATTGCCACCGACTTCAGCGGAATTAATTTCCAGTGTTCCTGTGGTACTTTGAATCAATCCCACATTGCCATCAGCCACTTTCAGAGAGAAGCCATGGCTATTGCCTGATTCACCGTCGAGCAACCCAACTTCACCTGCGATGTTGGCTCGGAAATTGCCGGATTGAACGAGGATGTTGTCTGTTCCAAAGTTGCCATAGAACTGGGTTCCAGTGGTCACAATCGCACCCAGGTCACCTTGGCCGATTCGTACCGCAGGATCGGTGGAGGAGACGTACAGATGATTTTGAGCAACCAAGCCACCCAAAGCCACATCGCCCACACCTGTTAATAGGACTTGATAAGGGGTGTCGGCAAGTAGTCGGGTATGAGTGTATTCACCGGCATCGACCACACCATTAAAGTTCCCATCGCCGGAGTAACCGACTGCAACACGGTAGATGCCGGGCCGATCAGCGGTGAATGTAAAGGCTTGCCCTTGGACTTGGCCTGGATCTATATCGGAATAATCCGTGGCAATCAGACGGCCATCAGGATCATAAATACCTACGTTCAAGATACTAGAGCCTAGGGAGATCAATTGAACTGTGACGGTTTGGCCGCCCAGCAATGAAACGCCATAGTAATCGGTCAAATCCGTAACGGTACTTTTGGCGTTGAGTAAACCTTGGACCAAGATGATATCGGGTTCCATGTTGCCGTTGGCTCGAACGGTTCCCAATAACTGGGCGGTTTCAAACGTGTCATTGTGATAGAGTGCCGCGTTGTCGAGGATTCCCTGTTCAAAGAGAGTACCTGCGGTTTCTTTATCGACACTGGTATCAATTTTGTGTTCAAGTTCCAACTGAGGCAATGTGACTGCATCAAGATTCGATATATTCGTTGATCTGTTTTGAATATCAAAATTACCCACCACCGAATCGAGTGAAAGAATTTGTCCGACCTTGCCGCCCACGGACAAATCAAAGCCCGTGTTGTAAAGCAGTGGGTTGGTGGGTAAGACGGTAACTTCGTCTGTTCCGATGGCTGCAGCCACGGTCAAATTGCGGAGATCGCCATCGACTTTGAAGTTGTCTGCTACAAAGGCATTTGAATTGCTTTGGCCCTGGGTGGCTCCAGTGAGCAACCAACCTGCATAGAAGTTTCCGATGGAGCCAGAGGCATCGACGCGGCCGGTGACAGTTCCGTCGATCATGATGTTGCCGACGTTTTGTCCTTCAACATCGCTGGCCGTGGTGCCTCGCAGTTGCATCAACATGGCAGACTCTTGGCCATCGGCCAAACGCAAGGTTGAAGTGGCGTTGTCTGCTGCGAAGAAGCGGTCATTGGCAAAATCGTAGCTGATGGCAGAGACGGTGGATCGCAAGGGGCCTGCTGAGGTCGCTTCAGCAGACTGTGTAGCGTCTGCGGTATCAATCTGAACCAATCTGGCATTGCTGGCGTCATGAGCGAACAATTGATTGGACCGGTCAAAATCCATCGATCTGATGTTCAGGGCTAAACCCGTGGCAGCATCTGTCACCAGTCCGAGGTCTAGGTCTGCAGCGGTCGCGGAGATATCAATTTCCATCAATGTGCCACCATTGGCGACAATATAAAGTGCTTGCTGATCGTCTGGGGCTCCGGCTGCTTGCCCAATACCATTGGAGAAGGCCATTGCTTGTACAGAACTCACGTCCAAGGAACGAATGGTGGTGAACTCGAAAGCTCCGTTTGTCGTCACAGGAACTCGCGTGGCGGGGTCGATGCTAATGCCAATCGTTCCCAGCACAATGGAGCCCGCGGGGGTTCCAAACAGATGAGCGGTACTGCCCATGGATTGCTGGAGATCGAAGAATTCATAATTCGCATTGGAAGTGTAACCCACCGCATCTGCTGAAATGGTATCAGGATCAGTGATCTCTGTCGCAGCAATGAATCCAGTTCCTGCTATTGAAACAAGGTCACTCGAAGAGATTAACACGGCACGTCCTTGTCCACCCGTATTCACAGATGTTGCACGATCAATCGCGATCAAGTTACCTTCGCGGTCCACATCCATCGCAGTGATCTCTGTATTGACACTTGCAACCTGAAGTGTGCCTAGGTTTTCTATATTAGATAATTTCTCCAAGTCAATTTGTAGTAATTCATCTGCAGTCCCATTGCGTTGAACGGCAAAGAGGAAGCGACCGTCTGCGGTATCTGCAAATGCGAGAGCGGTGATATTGTCGGTGATGTTTGTGCCGCTGGAACTTAGCAATCCAAGGCTGGTGGCAACCACATCTTCGATGCCGTCACCATCTACATCCACCCCGGTGCTGGAAACCTGGTAGAGCACTTTGTTATCTTCGCTAGGCGTATTGGGGTCCTCTGCAATGATAAACAGCGTGCCATCTGCAGGATCAGCTTCCATTGCAAAGATATTTTCCAATGGGGTGTAGCCAGAGTCTCGGTTGTTGCTATCCAATGCAAGAATCGTCCCAACCACCTGCGAGCCGGTGACGTTGCCGGTGGCGGCATCCCGATTGAGTCGAACGAGTTGATTGGCATTGCTATTGAGCTTATTCACCGCAAAGATCGAGCCTGATGGGGTGGCAGCCAATGCTTGCAAATCGCTGTAACTGACACCCGTATTGCCACGGTCCACATTGGGAACAAACGAGTCAATTTGAGCCACTGCGTAGAGTTGTTCTGTTGGTTCTGCGTTGCTGAGATTGGTGCTTCCAAAGTCCACACCCAAAATATTACGTACCGAAGTGCCAAGACCGTTTAATACCACAGGCTTGGGAACAGAGGTCTTGCCATCAATGATCAATGCCAATTCATTGCCCGCAATGGTTTGGCCGGTGGAGTCGACATTGTCACTGTCTACCACCGCGATGATTGGGGTATTGAGGTCAGACCCAAAATCACTCAACGACACAGCCAAGGCGGTGGTGTTGTCGATATTTTGGCCGATCAAACGTTCTGCAAAGGAGATGGTGCCGTCACTGTTGGCATCATCAAAGTTCAATTCCGCAGAGACCAAGAGGTTGTCTGCGACCACAATGCCTGCCGTCACATTATTCGTCAAGTCATTGACGAGGTCATCCACGCCCGCACCACGCACGCCCAATGAGCTGGTCAAAACACCTTCGGTGAAGGGGATGAACGCTTCTTGGAGATTGTCATCGGTGGGATCTTCTGCGTCTTTGGGGAAGTTTTCTGTTCGAGCACCAATGTAGACTGAGCCTGTACCAGTGGGAGCCGAGACGATGATGGCCATTGAGCCATCCGCTGGATTGATCAGTAGATCGCCAATCGTTTCTTCGAAAGGCAACATAGGCCTGTCAGCGGTGGGATCTTCTGGATCAAAATCTGCAACCGGAGCAACGATAATGCTTGAGGTTTCATCCGCTTGGGCCACATAAATCTGGAACAAGGTCGAGGTGGGGCGGCGGTCACGCGAATCCACATAGACCAGTTCATCACTGGCAGTATCCGTGGCAATCAAGACGCCGCGTTCGCCGGTGAATGGGTTGATTAATGCTTCGTTGTAGGTCAGGCCGTCGAGTGATTCACCACGCTTAGGGCCATCTCCGGTATCGTCAGGGTCGGACAAACCGCCGAGGACTTGAACCGTTCCGGTTGCCAGGTCAATGGTGAGCAAGCGACTGTCCGCACCCGCATTTTCAGTTGCCACCACGCTAGTTGCAAGAGCATTCACATCGTCATCGACCAAGGCAATGCCCGATATACCAGTAATAAAATCGCCTGCAAAATTCACATCCGTAAAGGATGATCCCGTAATGGAAGTGGCAACGCCGTTGACTCGGGTGATACCCAAAACGCCCAACTGACCAACATCTGTCGTGCCATCGGTCCCCCCCTTGGTCAGTCGTGAAACAATCAAACGGTCTTGGCCAAGTACTTGGTCAAACACGATGGAACTGATCGTTGCATCTTCGGGGGTCGTCGATAGTGAAGAGGTCAGTTCTGATAGCGTATTTTGAATGGCTGAACGGTTGCCTGCATTAACGTCGATGGTGTAGAAGAAGTCACGGTTGGCTGTGGTATCGCCTGAAGTCACAGGCTGGTTGACGACCATGTACAACAATTCATCAATGCTATTGAAGTCCGCTGCCAATACGGAGTTCACGGTTGATAAACCGGTGGCATCATCAACGGATAAGGTGACTGCTGAGCCGCGGATGATGCTTGAGCCATCACTGGCAAACAGCAAGGGTCGTGAGCTGACACCTTCGACAAAGCTCGAAAGTCCTCTCACGCCAGCCACTGAACCGACGGGTCCCAATGCTTTGGCGATAGCGGAATCGGTATTGATTTCAAGAAGCTGAGCGCCATCTTCATGAGCATGGTCAATACCGACCAAGATCACATTGCTACTGCGATCTTCTGCAAAGGCGAGGCCTTGGATTTGCGTGGAAGTGGTGTCACCAATGGTGACTTCACCGACTTGGGTCGCAGTCACCGAGGTGATGCCCGTGGTCGCGATGCGTTGAAGTGACGTGCCAGTGATCACACCAGTATCATCGGTTGTCAGAATCGTTGCGAAGAGCGTGTTGTCGTTCTGGAAAGCCATACCTGTATAGGTATTGGTTGCTTCCAATCCATTTAGCAAGATCGGTCTTACATCACTTCCTAAGAAAGTTACCACATCAGGCAAACCGTCATTGTTGGTATCTTGGGTAATCGGAGCGGTGAATTTACCCGAATTTTTATCGACTTTAATCAACGCGGTATCAAAGGTGCTTCTGATGGGGTTGCCATTTGTGTCCAGTTCCGCACTGGTTGTGAACAGGCTCGAATCCACTGCCGCATTGCCATCAAAGTCCTGTGTGATCACGAACAGGTTGCCGTTGGAATCAAAATCCATGGCAGAAATATCGCCTACCGTATTGGCGGAGTTGAAATCGATCACAATATAACGTGAACCACCGGCTTGGGAGGTATCCACCGCCAGCAACTGGTCACCCGAAGCAGACGTACGAGCGTCCATGGCAGTGATGTGTGTGGCTTGGCCGGAGATGGTGATGGGGCCGAGGTCTTCGATTTGGCCATCAACGGTACTGAGGCTAAAGAAACGGTCCGATGCATTGGTACCTTCTCCGTCCCGAACCACTGCAAACAAGCGGTTTCTTTCGCTTCCCAAAAATGCCAAGGCCGAAAGGGTCGCCGTGCTCGCCAAACCACTGTCCAGCGTTGTGAGAGAAGTCGCAGTGAACGATCCACTTTGATCCGTTGTCGCTAAAGTGAGGTCCAGCAGATCAATCACAAACAGTTCGTGAGCTCCATTGACACTGCCACGACGACCGGCAAAGATCAGGCGATCACCATCGGTTTCTAAGGCATTGATGTCAAAAATATTTTCAAAGATTCCGGAATTGACACTCGTTTCAACCTTGAGAATACCTTGAAGAACCGGTGCGTTGCTCGGATCTGTGCTGTCAATGGAATACAAACTCGATGTGTTATCCATCGCATCGCGTTTGATCGCAAACAGAACCGCTTGGTTTTGAACCTCTGCGATTGTCAAGGCTTCAAATCCAAACGATGCGCCAAAGTCACCATTGACTGCAAGGGTCGGAGCGATGGAGGGGGCTGCTGCATCATTGTTCCATACCGCGGCAGTGCTGGAGATCAGTGTGTTGTTCAGCGGGTTGTCTCCCAACACCGAATAGAAGCGAACATAATCATCGCTGGTGGTGCTGGTTGTTCCGTTGTCGTTGCCACCATCGGTGGAGAAGCCAACAAGATCCAATGAAACCGAACCGGCTTCTGACAAGCTTGTTGAAAGTGAGGGGTCATCAAGATTCACTTGAATCAATCGACGCAGCACGTTGCCATCAGCATCTGTATTGGAGTCGTCAAATGCAATCAGTTCTTTGATGCCATCGTTATCTAAATCAGCAAAGTCCATGCCCGCCAACACGGTATCGGTTCCATCGATGCGAATAATACCTAGCCGTTCAGAAACGGTTGGAATGCCGATTTGGACTGTTCGACGTTGTGTATCGCCTGCAGCGCGATCGATGCCAGTCAAGGAGCCTTGAGCATTAACCGCCAAGCCGATCAAATCAGTGCTGGCTCCATCCACTTCAACACGCCCCAATAAGCCAGAGGAGGCATTGGTGGTGCTGATGGTGATGAGGTCACTGGTGCCCGCTTGAATTTGCACAGAAGCAAACAACAACGGCTGATCTGGATGCGATATCAAACCCGCAATCGTGTGGGTGATGGTGCCTGCGGCAGAGAGTAATCCTCGAGAATCCGCAACAGATTGATCTGCTAAGCCCGTGCCATGCAAGTCAACGGTGACCTGTGGCAATGCCAGTAGTTGGTTGCCACTGACCATTAATTCACTAGGGGTTTCACCAGAACGAATGCTATAGCTGCGGCCGTCAGAATCAATGGCTAAGCCTTGCAAGTTCACGTCCACACTGCCGGGGGTGGTGATTTGGCGTGCATGAATCTGAGTTTCGGTGATTTCAGTGATCGGTTGTTCGAGGTTAATTTCGATGAGTCGCCGATTGTTGACACCTTGCTGGCCAGGTTCGAACTTGTTGATTGCAATCAAATCGCCAAAGACGGTAAACGCCATGGCCACGATATCAGTGTCGTTGCCACTGTCGTCAATGATCTCGCCTCGCAGTCGACCGTTGGTCAGGTCCGCCAGGGGGATTTCGATTAGATAATCGCCTGCTTCAGGATTGCCCGCACCGGTGGACAGGTCTGCGGGCACACTGTCGACCACGACGTAGAGATAGGTTCCCGTCGGATCAATGGAAACTGCTTTGACGGTGGAAGTGATTGCAACAGGATCGCGTTGGGTTGTCGTCGTGTACACGTCTTCCCCTGCCACGACTGTGTTGTTAAATCGGAAGACCTGAAGCGGTCCTTGACTGACAGCAGTCCCATCTTCTGCAACGGTATAAATATTGCCGCCTGAAACGGTGTACATCGTGCCGTTGGTGGGATGAGTCGCCAAGCCTTTGACATCGGTTCCAAGGCCTGTGGCTGTTTCACTAATCTGGTTAAAACTGCTGACCGAGCCGTTGGTATTGCGGAGGACTTCATACAGGAAGAGGTCATTGCCTGATGGCGCCAACGCAAAAACGCGATTGGCACTTGAAACAGTCAAACCACGAATATCAAACGTGCCACCAAGGTCATTGCCCACGCTGATGGCAGGCAGGGGGGCATCGCCGTTGTAGCCGACGGCAAAGAGTTCGCCATCAGGCGTGGCTGTGAGCGCTTCGATTCCCATGTAACGGTTGCCCGACTCATCGGTGAGGATTCCCACAAAGGTCAATGAGGCAGTGGACATGGCCACGTCAGGATCAAACGCAAGGCTACCGGTGGAAGGGTTGCGATTGACACGGTACAGCTCTGTTTGGTTACGGTCATTGTTAAAGTTCACCGCAAACAGAATTTCTTCGCCATTGACATTCACAGGCAAGAACGCCAAGCCTTCGATATCTAAATCTTCACTTTGTAGACGACCGTCAGGCGTGACTGAAATACTGCCCAAGTCACCATTGACTGCGACCAGTGGGTTAAAATCATCACTGGCCCAAAGCTCATTGTTTTGGAGAAAATTAGCAGCAATGCGAGTATCCGCAAAATCATAGTCAAAGATACTGTAGAAGCGGCCGGAGCTATCTGACGCGAAGCCGGACAAATCGGTTCGCACGCTACCTAGGTCCGAAAGAATCAAGGAGTTGTTCGTTGGGTCTGTCGTATCAATTTGAATGGTTTGACGGGTGGTGTGGATGACTTGTTCGCCATTGATGCCGATGAGTTCCCCATCTTCGTCAAAATCAATGCCACGGATCTGGGTATCAATGTTCAGGGCCACGGAGGTTCCCGGATCATCATTGGCCGGATCAGGGTTGTTTGCAATTTGAACGCGGCCGATGACTGTTACTTCCGCTGTCAACTCATCAATGGTGATCAAACGGTCGAAGCTTTCGTCGGTTGTGGTGATGGTATTGCCGTTGATATTACGGTTTTGCGCGTCATCCCATATTCCGTAGAGATTGCCTTGCTCTGTGACATTGCCTTCAAAGGCTAAGCCACGAATGTCTTCAAAGATGGCCACGCCAAGAGCCGACGCTCCTTTGATAACCAGGCCGCCTCGTGAGGTTGCCAATCCTGTCAGGCTAGAGACTGAGTACAATTCGTTGCCGCTGACCCACAGTTCATCGTTGTCTGGGAAACCATCGCCATTGCGATCAGGGCTCTCCAAGGTGCGGTCAATGTCATATACACTGTAGAAGCGTCCAGCATAATCAAAGTTCTCCGTCAGATCAGAAGCTCCCCCAAGTGGATACGCATTGGCAGAATAGCCCACCAGTTCATCGGGGATAAAGTCGGCAGAATCGGTTGGGTCGGTCACTGCGGTCACTTGACCAAAGGTTTCTGCAGCTCCACCCACGCCGGTGCCGATGCGGAACAGACGTCGACCGCCGGGATTATTTGCATCAACCGCTTCCATGGCAATCAAGTCGGAATCTTGCTGGGGCGGTCGTCCCTCCGTGCTCACGAGAGCAACGGGTGCTCTAAATGCGTCGCGATAACCTTGAGCATTAAAGTCCATGTGAGCAATCTGGACTGCGGTTTCAGCAGTGCCATCGCCATCAGCGTCAACCATCAACGCCACGGGGGCTTCTCGAAGTTCCCATGCGTCTCCTTGCGGCCCTGTAATGATTGTGAAGGAGATGAGTGCCTGAACACCTCCACTGTTTTCAATCACCGCATAGATAACGGGGTGACTTTCAGGTGGCTCCAAATGTCCTTGTTGGTATGAGGAAAATGAGAAGCTTACAATCCTCGCATCTAACTCACTGCCTCCGACAGTCATGAGAATATTTCCCGCTGGCGCAGAAGCAACCACGCCACCCGTACTGATAATGGATATTTTGTTGCCACCATAAGAAACATACAAAACGCCGGTCGCGGGGTGAGCTTCAATGGCTGTCACATCCGTAATCGGAAGATTCGCAGAATCCCGAATCACGCCCAATAAGTTGTTGGACAAAACTTCCTGTGTATTGGGATCTTGTTCAATTCGCATCAGTTCCAGCCACGTTGGCGTGGCTGGGTCTTGAGATCGAACCACTGCGAAGGTCACAGGGTCTGTACCACTTCCGAGATCTGTCACCGCAATGTCAATATAGTCATAGTCTGGAGACGTTTCGTCTTCGGCAAAAATGATACGTGAGTCGGTTCCCAAGTCGCCGCCGACCGAACCGGTCAGAACAGGTGCGTCATGGTTGAACCCTGCGGCAAACAGCGTGCCACTGGTGAGCAATTGATTGGTGGTGGTGTTGTGCGTATAGAAACGACCAAAGCTATCGGAGGCAAAGCTTTCAAAGTTGTCCGTATCGGTACCCATCCGTTTGATGAACTGAGCGTTGTCAAGGTTTAGTTTGGTTGTACCAGCAACATTGAGAGCTCCATCGGTATCGCTAATCAGAAGCAAGCTTGGCCCGGCAGGGTCTGAAGCATCAATCGCAAGTAAGTCGCGTTGGCCATTGCCATCAAGATCAGCCACACCGAAATCCAACCCGATGATCTGGGTATTCACGCCATCGCGTTGAATGGCACCAAGGTCTGTAATGACACCGCCTGCGGCAACGGTCAACAGGTGATATTCTTCATCCGCAGGATCTGCTGCATCCACACGCGTTAAAGCATAAATGGTGGGGGTCATGGCATCAGAATCTGGATCAATCGTCAGATCCAAAATGGTTCCCGTGCCAGCCGTTAAGGTTCCTAATTCCGTATAGGTTCCATCAGTTGAATCGATCAGAATCAGAGTTTGATTTTGAGTTTCGGGTGAAATATATAGGAGGTCGGCAGTATCGTCATAAGAAAGCAAACGACCCTGACTATCAATCACCAATCCTATTGGGGTAAACAAGGGCGATGCGGTTGGCGTGGTGAGTGACGTGGTGGTATGCGAGGCATTGGCCGAATTAATGTCAATCTGGATCAGATGAAGGCCACTATCGGTATTGTTCCATGCAAGCAGTTTGCCTTGAGGCGTGAACGCCATGCCCGAAAGTATGGCAAGGTCGCCACCCACAGATGCAGGAGGTTGAACTTCGCCCAAGTTTGTTGCCAACAAGGTGGTCGGGTCAACCTGATACAACGTATCAGTACCAGTCAAGTTTAGATCGAATACCAACGTCCCATTGGCGGCAAACGCCATGGCAGTCACATCGCCATTGGTCGTCACAGGCGAACTGGTCGCAGGATCTTCGAGCAGTCCCAAGGATGTTGCTGTGCCATCAAGGGCGAGGCTAAACAATTCCAGTGGCGCAGGACTGCCGCCACCGAGAGCGACAACAAAGTGCAAGGTTCCTGAAGCATCAATCGCCAAGCTTTGAATACCTGTGATGGCAGTGCTGTCGAGGGCATTGAGGATATTCCCCAAACTATCCGTTCCCGTCACATTGCCATCGGCATCACGGGTAATCGAATGCAATATGTTATCAGAAACCACATAAACGGTTCCATCGCTGGCCATGGTCATCGCCTGGACACTTAGAGCCGAAAGATCAATACCATTGGTAACATCCACATTAGGCAGTAATTCATCTGCGGTTACGCCCACGCCATAAATCTCCGTACGATTGACATCATCAAACGGCGAAGCTTCAATCGCAGTCACGCGGAGCATTTGTTGCTGTCCGGTCCCCTCATCATAGAGGGTTCCCATATTCGTAATCGTCGATGTATTAACGGCAGGAACACTGCTCAGTGTCGCACCAATGCCATTACCCGTCACGGTGAAAATGGAACCATTATTCAGAACGGTCAGTTCACTGTTGGCATCGGAATTGATTTCTGCGGTGCTGATGTTGACTTGCTGTCTGGTTTCATAGTCATACGTTGTTCCCAGGCCTGTGACCGCATCAATCAGACGATAGGTGCTCGGTCGCATCATTTTGCCAATAGAATGATTGTTGGGGGCTGTTAAAGGAGTTGCCGGGGCTGCATAAAAATCTGCCTGAGCAAGATCGACGGTATAACCCAGGTCCTGCATTTGAGCGACGGTAATACGGCTCAATGGGTTCACGCCAGTATTAAGGAATCCCGTCATCAATTCATTATCGAGAATACTTTCACGCCAATGCGAAAGTGCGGTTCCAGGACCGCCCGTCTCTTCAACAGGAACAGAAGCGACAGTGGTTCCAAAAATAGTATTGTATTCTGCGGTGGCTGCTGCACCTGTGAAACGTGGATCATCCGTGTCGGAGTTATCGAGCAGATTCAAGTCTGTCCATATCGTGCCGATTCCCATGACATGACCCATCTCATGCAGGATCACATCTTGAAGTTGGCCATTGGTTTCTAATGCCGCCAAGTCTGCGATATCAAACTGCATGAATCCCGTCACAGGCAGAAATGTATCTGTGTCCCCTGTTCGCAGAGCGGTATAATTAGCTTGTCCAAGAATTCCGTTCACGCCGTCGATTGGTGTGCCACTGGCGGAAATTTCTATATCATCAATGAGCCGACCATCAACCATAAAATCAACAATGTCTGTCGTGATGATGGATTCCCAGCGTTGAGCAGCTAGCTCAAAAATGGCTTGCTGTGAAACGGTGAGTCCGCCGTCAAAGACTATGTCTATATCAAAACCAGTGCCACCACTACCACTTGGTGCTGTAAGTGTACTGGGAGCAATCAACAAATCGGTCAGGTCTAAAGCCCGTGCAGCGGTCAAGATTGGGGTACTCGTAGCGGTTGGATCGGCTGTGGCATCATAAATATCATGAATCGCACTGCCGAAGCTATCTACAATATTGCCTCGTGAAGTGGAACTGACCACTTCACCATTGTCATCACGGGACACTTCAATCAATTGCAAAGGACTGGTATCCAACGGCCTAAATGGATTGAGAAAATTACCATCAACGGGCCAACTACGATCATTGATCAAGAAGATACGATCATTGCCATTGCCATCATCAATCGCCAAAACCGTGACTGCCTGAGTCTCGTAATTGCTACTCAATTCTCCCACCAACGAAGGCAATGGAACATGGTCCACCGAGTTGGCGGAATTGGTCTGGCCATTGTCATAGAAACTACGCACCAACAGATTGTTCATCTGTGGGTTGTCGTAAATCGAGTAGAAGAATATTTCATCATCGGTGATGTCTGCATTGCCTTTGTCATCAAACGAAGTCGAGAAGCCCACAAGATTGTCATCTACCGCACCCGCTTCGGTCAGGAAGTGACCCAGTACCGATGGGACCATCAGATTAAAATCATTTGACGTGTTGTCATTGGGGAACAGTTGCTGTTGCGAATCATTAAATCGGGTATCGAGGTCGATTTGAACCAGTCGGGCATTGCCTGCTCCACCAGAACGATCCACACCAATGATATGACCTGCTGCATTGACTTCAATATCACTCAAATCGAGCGCCTGCCTGTTAAGCGAATTGAGTAATTGCAAAGGATCAGAGAACCGCCCCGTATTCAGTTCCAAAGCGGAATACGCCTGGTTGATCGTCACGATATCCCCCTCAGGTGGAGCAGGGCGTGCTGTATCAATGGTGAAGGGCGTGGGCTGACCTTCGAAATTTAAAACAGCATGGAAGTCTTCGCCATTGACATTGGCAACGCCATCGGCTGTCTGGAAGGCCAAACTTTCCACCGGGGCAGCCACCGCAATATATTGTTGGCTAGACCAAAGCGTCTGGAACGGCTGGGCGGCATTGGTTTCATCAAGCACACTGAAGAAGATGCCATTGGAATCGGCAGTAAATCCGCGTAACGTGTTTCGCATGGTGCCCGGATCAAAGAGCGATTCCGTATCCAGCGTGGGATTGTAAGAGGTTCCTTTTTCAACCAACAAGTTGAGAATTTGTCGCTGCACTTCGCCGGTTTGCGCGTCGACAATGGCATCATTGACAGCCATGAGTGTGGTTTGGAGTTGTCCCAAATCATTGAAGTTTTGGATGAAGTCCATACCCGTAATCTGGGTGTCCACGCCGTTGATTTGAATGATCCCCAAGTCCGTTGCGGCCGTTGGATCTGTGGGATCCAAGGTCAACAAGTGATCATCATTGCCCTGATGCATGACAAGATACAAGGTACCCGTGTTCGGATCGCTGGCAATGGCTTGCACGCTGTTGTTGACTGAGTTAAACGCACCGTTGGTGGTTTGGATCAAGCCCCGGCTGGTGGCCAAACCGGTGGTGGTATTGATCGAGAACAGTTCAAGAGATTCATCAAACAGACCGTTGCCTGTGGCAGTGCGATCGACCACGCCCACAACGTAAAGTGTGCTGGTTCCCGAAGCGGCAAATTCCATGGCATGGATCTGCTGGATGGCCAAGGGGGTATCATCATTCGTCATAATCGGGCCCGTGCCGATTCTTGTATTTCCTGTTACTTTTCCAAAATCAGCATCTCGATCAATTCGATAAAGTTCAAAGTTTGAGCCTGTGCCATGGATGGCGAAGAGTTGATCGTTGGCCCGCGTATCAATGGCCGTGCCAACGATGTTCAAATCAGTGCCGTCGTTACTCAGACCCAAGCCTGGATTTGAAAAGGCCAATGTGGCGGCAGTGGTTGTGCCAGTGGTTGCATCCGTTGCCGCAACACCAAGATTGGCCGTATTGATCGCGGCAACAAGATTCGTCATGGTCTCAGCATCATCAACTCCAATACGCACACCTGTATTGCCAGCATGCACATTGAGAATGTCAAGGCCTTCGAAAATACCGTTGGCCGTGGCTGGAGCCGTGGCATCATCCATGCCATCAACGCCGTTGATTCCAAGACTACGTGTGGTGGCATTGGTTGCAATGGTCAGATGATTGGCCACGCCATTGGTCAGTGCATCGTCAATGTCAATCCCCGTGCCTGCAGTGTTGATCGCTGCGGTCACGCCGGTGAAGCCCGTGGTGGTGAGGCTATCACCCGTGGTGGCGAGAGCAGCCGTCCCCAAGGCCGCTGCGGCCAATGTATCATGTCGCACCGTCAATACAGAGCCGGGCGTGTTTTGCACCGCCGTCACGTCCAGCGTTGCCGCGTTAATTGCAGCAAGGAGATTGGCGTAAGTTCCAGCCTGATTGCTTCCAATGAGTACACGGGTCGCACCGGGGGTGATAAGCTCTTCTGGGGTGGAAATATCGTTTCCTTCGAAAACGCCATTGTTGTTCAGAGGCAATGCGTCGTCGGTACCATCCGTTCCCAAAATTCCAAGATCGCTGGCGGTTGATCCTGGTCCAATCTCGGCGATGGCTAAGGCAGAGGCACCAATAAATTCCGCACCCGCCGTATCGGTAATATTCAAGCCGTTGGCAATGTCATTGATGGTGGCCCGGATCGCGGTGAATTGCTCATGCACCACTTCCATGTTCGCCCCGGTTTCGGTGACGCTGGTGGTGTTAAGATCCACGCCAGGGGTGTCATGTGTGAGGGTGACTTCTGATCCAAGGTTGGTTTCAACGGCCGTGACCAAAAGCGTGCCTGCGGTATTTTGTGCATTGATGGCCGCGACTAAGTTGTCCAAGGTCGCACCAATCTCTGTTGCATCCATAAACACGCGTACGCCACTGGTCGCAGCAATGGCCGTGGCAGTGATGTTACCACCATTAAAAACATCATCCGAAGGTGTCGTATCAGTGCCCATGCCATTGTCTGTACCACTGATGGCCAAAGCATCGGATGTGGTGCTGGGGGCAATCGTTAATGTGCCTGCCCCTCCGGCCTTGTCGGCGATATCCAGGCCCGTCGAGGTATTATTCACAGAAGCGGTGATGGAGGAAAATGGCGAGGTGATCGCCAAATTCGCGGTTGTCTCAGCCAACGTGGGGGTTGAACCTGCATCGGCGACCAAGGTAATTACCGTACCCGACCCAGTGGTGGTTGCTCCCACGTTTAGGTTTCCGGCAAATTGCTGATCATTAATCATGTTCAGCAAATTGACCATGGTGTCTGCTTGAGTTGCCCCAATGCCCACGCCAATGTTCGTCGCTGCCGAGAGGGTCGGTGCGATGTTAGAGCCTTCAAAAATCCCGTTGTTGTCAGGATTCACATCATCGGTTCCGTCGACACCCGCAATGCCCAGGGATTGCGTTGTGACGTTATCCGTGATGGTAATTGCTGCGTTCCCGGCTCCAGTCCAAACGGTCGCATTGTTGATGCCGGTCGGATTGGCAATTTCCCCAATCCAAAGACCTGTTCGATTGGGATTGATTTGAGCCCAGATGGCCGAGAAATCTTTTGTTTCAATTTGATTGCTAGTATTTGAAATACTCAAATCGCCATTGAAAATCTCAGTTGTGCCAGCAGAGCCATGCTCTAAATGTACCACTTCATTGAAGCCCACTGTTTCGGTAATCGTGGTCAGATTTAGGCTTGAACCATCAATCGCGGTCTTCAATGCGTCGCGGACGGTGTCCAGTGTTCCCGTGTTGTTGACTGCAATATTGCCTATGGCAGGTGTGCCGGTGGTGAATTCAAATATAACGGTATTGGCACCATCATTGATGGTGATGGTTTCACCAGTGCCTGGGAAATCTGTGAGGGAAATGGAAGCGGTGGCAAAGTTGCCTGTTGTGTTATTAATAGCACTCAGCACATCATTCACATTGTCGTTGACATTAGTAAGGCTTGATAGATCCACGCTAAAAGCGTGAGCCGCTAGGCCATCCGTGCGTGTAATCACAAAAGGCGTGGTTACATCAACGCCACTGGCACTATTCAGATCGCTGAGCAACGTTGTACCCGTGATGCCCGTGGCAAATTCAAAGACCACAGCAGAGTTGGTGCCATCGTTAATGGTAAAGGTTTCACCATTTGTAAAAACACCGCTGGATGTAATGTCTGCACGACGCAGGTTCATCAGTGCGATCAAGTTCGCAATCGTGCTATCGCCTGTTAAACCACTTAGATTCATAGCAAATACGGTGCCGTTGGTATCGGTGATATTAAACGGGACAGACAGGTCAATGCCCGCGCCACCATTTAATTCACTTAGCAGGGTGGTTGTGCCAAAGGTGCCTTTGTCAAATTCGAAGACGATGGGCGGGTTGGTGCCGTCGTCAATGGTAATGGTTTCCCCATCGACCACGCTGGTGAAGTTCATCGTGGTTGTGGGTGTATTGTCCGCATCGGTGTTGATGACGTTGAGCAATTCTCCAACGGTGGTGATTCCGGCGAGATCAGCTACGTTCACGGTAACGTCCGCACCGTTTGTGCGGGTGATCACGAGACCGTTGGCGAGATCCACGCTCCCGCCACCATTCAGATCTGACAACAACGTGGCATCGACAATGCCATCATCGAATTCAAAGGTCACCGTGTTGGTGTCATCGTTAATGGTCAGCGTATCACCATCAACGGTCACGGCGGCAAGCGTCACTTGACCGCGTGCTGCGGAAATGAGGTCTAACAGGTCTTGAACGGTATCGGTAGCGGGAGTTGTCAGACTTGATAGATCAATAATAAAACGGGTGCCATCGGTTAGCGTCACCTCAAATTGCTGGTCAAGGTTTAGGCCATCATCTTCGTGGAGTAAGCTAAGGGTTGTACTGGTTTCGAGCGTTTTCAAGCCATCATCAAATTCAAAGGTCACGCTGTTGAGACCATCGTTAATCGTGAGGGTCTCTTTATCACTTGGGTTGGCACCGAAAGTAATACTACCTCGAACGACCGCGCCAGCAGAGCCATCGGTGAACTGAGTCAACGTGATATCGGTCGGGTTGCTGGTGGTCAGTCCCGTCGTCGGCGGCAAGTTCCCCACGTTGGCCAATGGGATGTACTGAGAAGCCAATGGGTTGGGACGACTGAGCGTGACCTTCGGCGTGGCAATCACTTCATCAACGAGACCATCGCCATCGGTGTCGGCATAGACATTTTGGTCCGTGGGATCAATCGTGTAAAGTAGGCTTGCATTGGTCCAAATATCCAAGTTTTCAGGGCTGTCATCATCAAAGATGCTATAGAATCGACCTGCTTCGTCCGAAGCAAAGCCCGCAAGATTGTCATTGACATCGCCAATATCCGACGTGCGACGCGTCGCAGCAGAAGGATTGTCCTGATCCACCAACAACAACAAACGTCCAGAACCTTGGGACGCGTCAATGGCAATCAACTCGTCGGCCGCATTGAAGTCCATGTCCACAATCTGTGTGCTGATGTCTGGATTGCTGGTATCGAGGTCATACTCAATGAGGCCACGTGAAGACACGCGAATTTCATCAAAGAAGAAGTCCGGCTCCGTGTCCACAGGCGTGATATTAATATCCACCAAAGTATCCGTGCCGGCGGTGTCATCATGAATTACACCCAAAAACTCAACAAAGGAGACGTTGATTGCAGATTCAATCGCACTGTTCAGCTCATCGGTGGTGGTCACGGTTTGGGCGTTGGGGTCAATTGTTTGCAGATTGCTCAAAGGAGCACCCGAACCAACTCCAAATGCACGAAGCTCCACGCCTCGGTTACGCAGGTCAGCCACTTCATCGCCATAAGCCAAGACATCAACAACACCGGTATCAGCATCATCGCCTGGATCATCATCGAGCACACCCGCCGTGGGCTCACCATCAGAGAGGAAGATCATCACGCCATCACCAGAGACTGTTCCCAACGTGGCAAAGACATTATCGGCAGTCTGAAGGGCGGCTTCGTAATTGGTCAGTTGTCCCACGCCGTTGTGGCCGATGGTAATTCCTTGAAGGATGTCCACCACATCGGGGATGCCGTTCATGTTTGCATCGGTATTGGGATTGATTGAAATTTCGATTTCACTGGTCGTACCCGGGTTCATATCCAACGAGGCTGATGTTTCGCCAAAGACGATGATTGAAACATCGGCGGTATCGCCGAGTCCTTGGTCGATCAGTTGCTGGTTTAATGCGATAAAGCTAGCGAGTTCTGCATCTAAAATAGTATTGGCCAAGGTATCGCCATTGACATCTCCCACAGCCGTTCCGCCGAAGGGTCCTGCTGCACTACCGGACACGTCAATGACCATGACGACATCGAGTTCTGTCGGGATTTGGTCATCGACTTGTTGGGCTGCCAGGGCGGTCACATCATCGGTGACGGCTTGGCCGTCGAGTTCCAGATCACCCACGCGGATGGCCACGCCGGTGATTGGATTGATTTCGATCAGTTCACGGATTTCGGAGGTTCCACGTGTGCCGACGGTGTAGAGCTTGCCGGTGACGGGATCGGTTTCAAGGGTAAAGAGGTTCTGGACATCGAGGCCATTTTGAGCATCGTTGGGGTCTTGAATAATGCCACGGTTGATCAGAGAGGTTGCCAGTCCGCCGGTGAGGTTTGGCGTTCGGGTAATTTCCATCAAAGAGTAGTCATTGGTTCCATCGCCATCGGTGTCTGTGCCGTTGTCGTTGATGAAGAAAATTTGCTGTGTATCGGTGACCGTCATCGCAATGGGATCAAAGTCTGCCGCCCGAGCGAGGAAATCATTGGTTTGGCCGATGGTGGTGGTGGGGGCGGGGGCTTGGGTATTAAAGCCCACCAGATGTAGCACGCCACTGTCGTCGGAATCTAGTGCGAGGATATTGGAAATGGCAGCCCCGAATTTATCGGTAATTTGACCAAGCAGGTCTGCGCCCGTGGCAGTCTGGCGATCTTCTTGGAGTTGATACAGCTCGGTCACGCCGTTGTTGTCGTTGATGGCAAACACTTCGCCGGGGGCTCCGGGGACCCCTTGGGCGCCGTCAGGCGTGACCGTCATGGCGGTAAAGTTGAAGTTCTCACCAAGGTCACCATTGACGGACATAATCGGTGCTTGGTTATCTAGTGAGGAGTAAAGCTGGGTATTGGTGCGTCCACCATCGATGTCACTGTTGTCATACACCGCAAAGAACTTGCCCTCGGGGGTCGAGGCATAGCCTTGCAACTGATCAGAGACGCTGCCGCCATAGCTGCTTTGGGTTGAATCGTTGGGGGAGACCACATTGAGCGCGACCATTCGACGTCGTCCACTTAATGCGTTGGCATCGGTTCGTGAATCATCAATGACCACGGCATTGTTCGACGCGTCAAAATCCATTCCCGTCACACGCAAACCGCTGGCGACGAGGGTATTCCCATTCATGCTATAGAACCGCCCCCGTGCATCGGAAGCTAGCCCTGTAAAGTTTTCACCCACCGAGCCAATTTCACTTAACGCAAAACTCGACAAGCGTGCATTGCTGACATTGATCTGCATCAACATCCGCTGACTGGAACCAAACGCGTCATTGATTGCGATGAGTTCATTGGCGGTGTTGAATTGGATGCCGCTAATGACAGTGCCTTGACCATCAAGTTCGATGAGTTTGGCTGAAAGAACTTCTGGGGTAGTGGTGTTGATTTGCATGAGCAGGTCACGATTGCCTGCTGCACCAAAGTTGGTCACGGTCAGATTATCCGTCGATGAAATGATGGTTCCAAGGGTGGTCGTGGCATGAGCCACGGTCATGCGTGCTTGGCTACTGCTAGAAGTATTGAAGGCAAGCACCTCGCCGGTAAAGCTCGCGTGGGCGTTGATCGCGGTGACCAAGTTGGCGGCCGTGTCTGCGGCAGTGTCTCCGACCAACACGTCGGTATCTGCATTGACCACGGTGCTGACAAAGTTAAACGTGACGACTGCTGTTGCACCGCCACTGCCTGCTGCCACGGCAATGCTATCGCCCACAGCCACATTCGTATCAAAGATAATACTGGCAGTGCCAACAGCACCGGTGGCAAAGAGATTGCCATCAATGTCAAACGACAAGCCGGAGAATGAACCGATGAGGTTGCTGATGTCGGTTCCCAGAAAATCACTGCCGACTTGCGTCATGGCAGAAGTCGTGCCATTGGACCTGAACAAGCCCATACTTCCGCCATGGTCGGCAATGACGTACAAATTGGTTCCGTCAAAGGCCATGGAGGTGATCCCGGTCAGAGCGACGGGGATGCCAGCATCGTCGGTGAGACCCCCCACCAAAGCGGTCTCGGTAATCTCGCCATCAGTTGCATCGCGGGTAATGGTGTGTAACTCAAATACGCCAGCAATGTCATTAACGACATAGCCGGTGAGGCCGTCGTCTGACATGGCCATGGCAGCCACGTTATTAAAGGCCAATGGAGCAGCCAAAGCTGCATCTTCCGCCACGGCCAAGCCGGGGACTGGGCCGCCGACTTGTAGGTTTGGACGGCCGACACTGGTGGTTACCAATCGGTCTTGACCCGCGGTGGTGCTATTTAACAGGCTAAAGAAAGCATTGTTTCCATCGGTCGCATAGCCCACGGTGTTGTCAGGCAAAATGCCTTGCCGCGTCAGAGCCACGGACTGGGTATTGGGGGTTGCTTGATCGAGCATCACCAGACGCAGCCCGGTCGTGCCAGAGCGATCCAGTCCCGTTAGTTCGTTAAACTCATTGACCGCCAAAGAGGTGATGGTGGTATTGTCGCCGTTGACTAGAACGGTGCCGACACCGACATTGCTGACGGTGCCATTCGCCATATCTCTGCTAATTTCGACGAGCGTATCTTTGCCACCCACTTGGCGAATACCAAAGAGCGTGTCTGTATCTTTCACAACCAATGCGGTGAAAGTATCCGTTACATTACCGTTTGTATCTACCAGATCAGCAACTTTGCTGACTACACCCGCATTGCTAATGGTGTACAACGCCTGTGGTCCTGTCAGCGAAGTGCGGCCGACAAAGTACAGGCCGTCAGCACCATCACTGGTCAAAGAACTCACTTCAAGAATGTTATTGGCCCCCTCAACGAGTGCAATCACCGTGGTGGTGTCTGTCACATTGCCATCGGCATCGCGTACCAATTCACGCACTTGGAAACCATCTTGAACATTGTTTACTTCGAGAAGCCAAGTGTTATTGTTCACCGTCTGTTCAACCGCCACTGCCAATGGGTCATTGCCATCGATCGTGATGCCATTTCCCATCGGCACCACCACGTCCGGCACAGCTCCATTGGCAAACTCAAAGGTTGCATCTGTCGCATTGATACGAATGAGCTGTTCAAGACCATCAAAATCCTGAATCACGCCAAAGAGAAAAGTCCCTGTGTTGTCAAACGCAATGGCAGTAATGGGTTGAGAGGAAATGCCGGTGCCGGCCCCGATTTCAGTTGCCTCACCCGTACTTGGATCAATACTATAAAGACGATTGACCGTGTCGGTCCCATTTTGACCGATCACAAACAGATTGCCTGTATTGGGATCTGCATCGACTGCGGTGATATTCACGATGAGCGTGCCAGTGGATGTTTGCACCTGATCAATCAACGTAAACGCTGACACATCACCCGTGGTACTATTGACTTCCACGCGGTAAAGCAGTGACGCATTGTTGCCAATGGATCGAATGGCAAACAATTGGCCTGCGGAGTTGGCGGTCAGATCTGCAATATCAAATACGCCGCCGAGTCCGCCACGGAATTGACTTTCAGGGACAAAGCTGCTCAAGGAGCCAATGAGACGGTCGCCAGTAGCATCGCTTTGAACGCTGAAGAAACGTCCATAAGCGTCCGAAGCGAGTCCTTGAAGATCGTTTAGCGTCGCATCAGGAAGTGATTGTGAAGCTGAAATCTCAGGCGTTGTTGTGTTTAACTGAATCAAACGCCGATGCGGTGTCATACCACCGGCATCAATCAGTGAATCATCGTAGGCCACCAAATCACCGGCACCATCAATATCCAACGCGGCAATTCGAGTGTCTAAATCATTGACCTTCACAATACCCGAATCGTTGCCGACGGGAACGACCGCACCGGTTGCCATGTCAATGGTAATCAAGCGATCCTGGGCATTGTCTACATTGCGTTCAATGGCAAACAATTGATCGCCTGTCGCGTTGAACGTCATGGCGGTGATCGGATTGGTCACATCTTCATTTTCTCGCACCACGCCCACGGCCGTGGCTGCGGCAGTGGTCCCAACCGTATAAAGCGTCTGCTGAAGATTGCTCGTCCAAAGTTGAGTCTGGGTCAGACTGGTATTAAAACTCAACAGTTCGCCGTTGGCTTTGACTGTTAATCCAACAAGACCCGCATTGATCGTGGTGCTTGCACTGTGCGTATAAATGCGAGATTCAGTCGCAGGCGCATCGAGATCAATTCCGATTAACTGACGGTCGGTCGCACCATCCAAACCGGTTGCCACGGCAAACATCACGCCGTTGCGGATATCCGCAGATAAAATCGTGGGGTTCAACGCACCTGCACCTGGATCAATGGTAATGTTGCCGACCAAGTTGGTTGCGCCAGTCGCTAAATCAATGGTAGAAAGTTGGTAGGGGTCGCCAGCGTCTATGGGGGCGGTCACACCATAAAGCGTGGTCGCGTCGGTATCCATTGCCAAAGCAACAAACGGGCCATCGGTATTACCCAAGACGGTCGCGCCAACGCCACCACCTGTGGCGAGGCCTGCTACGTTGGTCACTTCAAACAATTCGGGTTGTGAAGTTGCGACCAATAACTGATCTGCGTTTGTTCCATTGCCTTTGATGGCGACAAGGTCGCCACTCGCATCGGCTGACAAGCCTTGTAAATCCAAGGTTGCCACACTGCCTGTCAATATGCGTGACAAGGAGGGGTCCGTTGGGTTGATCGCAATTAACTGTTGATCGCTTGAGCCATCAGTATGCAGGCCGACCAATTGACCATCACGCATGGCGATGTCGGTGATGTTTGAAGGTGTTGCTGTATCAAACACAATATTGTTGGTAACAGAGGTCACCACATCAAGGTTGTCAAAGGCGTCAAAGGTGCCTCGCACGAGATATTGGTCGACACCTGCCGTACGAACCGCAACGACTAGATCCGTGGCCGCATCGTACACCAAACCGACAAACTGGGAATTATTGGTATCAAAAGTGCTATTTCCATCACTGAGCGAACCGGCACTGCTCAACGAAGTGACTGTGCCGGTGTCTGGGTCAATGGCAAACAAGTCAAAGTTGGCACTTGTGGTCAGCGTACCAACCACATACAACCGGTCCCGTCCCGCGTCGTAGGCCATGGCTTGAACATTTTCCAAAGCCGTTCCCAAAGCGACATCCGTCACCGTGGTGATATCGCCCGCACCATCGCGGCCCAAACGCTTAAGGATCAAATTGCCCGCATCTTCAACGAGTACCAAAGTGTCTTGATTGGCACTGTCAGTCTGGACAGCCAAGCCTAGGACATTCAGATCACCAAGCCCACTCACGGCCGTATCTGTCACAACCGTATCAGGTAAAAATTCATCGGCCGCAGTTGCCACAATAAAGAGCTTGCCCGCACCATCAGATTCAATCGTCGCGGTGCCCATCAATGCATGGCCAGTGCTATCGTTGAGCTGGCCAATGAGACCAAACGTATCCACGGTGCCATCGGCTTTCTGAATCACTTCATACAGATCAATGGACTGACCATTATTGACCAAAGCAAAGATACGTTGATTGTTGTTGGCATCAAGCACATCAGAGACGGTGACATCCACGATATTAAAGGCACCGCCGAGGTCGCTGCCGATGTTGGTGCCTGGGACCAGTGAGGAAGCATCCACACCCACGGTCCACAAGACGTTGCTTGCTGGGTTGAGGTCCAATCCGTTGATATCTAAAATGGCATTGCCGGTGGTTGTATCAGCAATCATTCCAAGATTGTCATTTCCCGAAGCATTGTTATCTGTATCGCGGGTGATTTGAAGCAAATCAAAACCTGCCGTCGAGTTATCAGAGGCAAATATTTGGCCTGAGGCACCAATGGTCAAAGCTGCAATATCAAACGTGCCGCCGAGCGTGCCGGTATCGCCATAGGCTGTACTTGGCACTTGACGGAAGCTATTGGCCAACCACAGTTGGCTGTTCACATTGTTGCCCGGATTGGCAAAAACGCTATACACACGGCCAGCACGGTCAATCGTCAAGCCGTTGAGATTGTCATTAATCACGCCCGGAGCCAGTCGTTGATCGGCCGTGCCATCGGTTCGATCAATAAAGATCAGCTCACGGCCATCGACCGTATCACGAAAAGCCACCAACGTCCCCGTACCAAAAGTATCCATCGAGACAATTTGAGATGTCCCCGCTGTGGGGGTAATATCTCCGATCAAGGTGTCCGTGGCGGCGATGTTACCACCATTGATCACATTGTCGCCAGAGGCACTGTCCGTTCCTGTGCCGTTGTCCGAGCCACTGATCTTCAGGTCATTAGAAGTCAGGCTTGATGCAATCACCAAAGTACCAGCACCGCCTGCAGTGTCCGTAATGTTCATCCCTATGTTTACGGTGTTGATCGTTGCGGTAACGGATGAGAAGGGAATTCCCGTTGTCAGGTTACCCGTATTGTCCGTGACTGAAGCACCTGCTCCAACGGTTCCCACGAGGGTCAAGGTGGTTCCCGTGGTCGTTTCCGTCGCTCCCACATCCAGATTGCCTGCTGTCTGCTGTGCGTTGATGGCGGTGACAAGGTTTGTGAGTGAATCAGCCTGTATCGCGCCACGCAGACTCCCGACATTGCCCGCACTGACCATGATGTTGGAGCCTTCAAACGTACCATCAAGTGTGAGATCGTCTGTGCCGTCAACGCCATCAATACCAAAAGAGGTGGTTGTCGCATTGGAATCGATGGTCAGGGCTGCGACGCCCACGCCTGCATGGTCGATGATATCAAAACCGCTCTGAGCTGCGTTGATGGTTGCTTCAATGGCGGAAAAGGCTCGAACCGCAATAAAGTTTTCCGTGGCTTCAGTGTCAGAAATTCCCAGTGTTCCAACGCCAGCAAGTCCAACGGTGGTGTGCCTGAGGTGAACAAGTTCGTCTCCTCCAATTGTCTCGGTGGAGGTGGTGAGGGCGAGGGATTGCGCATCAATGGCTGTTTGGAGAGCATCTCGAGTTGCTGCAAGTGTTCCTGTGTTGAGGACAGCCACGTTGCTGCCAGCAGGGGTTCCATCGGTGAATTCAAAGGTAACCGTTTGGGCCCCATCATTGATGGTAATGGTATCGCCCGTGGCGGGAACGCTTGAAAGGGTGACGGCTGCCGTGGCCAGGTTGGTTGCTGCTGTGTTAATAGCGTTGATTACATCGCCCACGGTGGTGATACCGAAGAGGTCCACATTGACGCGATTGCTGGCCAGCCCATCGGTGCGAGTAATATCAAATGTATTGGTGACATCCACGCCCGCACCGCCGTTAAGCGTGTTGAGCGGTGTGGCATTGGTCATGCCCGTATAAAATTCAAAGGTCACAGCCGGATTGGTTCCATCGTCCACGGTCAACGTTTCGCCTGCCGCGATATTATTCGTAAACGTGACGTTGGAGCGATCCTGATTCAGAAGGGCGATCAAGTTTGCCACGGTGCTGGTCCCGTCCAAACTTCTCAGGTCCACAGCAAACGTGATGCCGTTGGTATCGGTGATGTTAAAAGGTGTTGACAGATCAATGCCACTGCCAGCATTTAACTCACTGAGCCCGGTGGCCGTGATATCACTGCCATTCACCCGATAGAGAACGTCTTTCGAGGTCCCCACATTTCGACTCACAGCGTACAAAGCCAATGTGCCTGGATTACTGGTGTCATCGGCAAAAGCCAATGCCGTAAAGTTATCAGTGGAACTCGGGTTGATGACACCCACTGCGATGGTCGTGCTGATGGCTCCATCGACGAGGGTCAACTGATACAGTGTCTGATTGACGCCCGTTTTACCGATGAAATACAAATCACCGCTGACGGGATGTGCTTCAATGGCTTTGATGGAGGTGATGGCGTTGATGGAGGTGCCGTCGTCGTAAGAGAGTGGCCCCAGATTGGTAAAGCCCTTAACCTCGCCGCCTGGGGCATTTTGTTCAATACGATATAGGTCAAAGCTAGTTCCCACGCCATTGCTGGTATCCACCACAGCAAACAAAGCATCCGCGGTTGTTGAAGTCATCGCCACGACATCAAATTCATCGCCCAGATCACCGCCGCCGGTAATTGCACTGTCGATTTGGCTTTGTGGGATTAAGTCCAACGTACTGCCTAGCAAGGCAGGGTTCAGAACCGAATCATCATAGACCGAGTAAAACAAGAACCGTTCATCTGCGGTGAGACCATCGGTGTTGTCAGGCACATCACCTGCGTCGGAGGTGGCGATTGAATCGCCGGGCGCTACGCTGGCTTGCCGATCAATCTGGATCAACACGTCTTGCGTGCCAATACGAACCGAGGCATACAAGATGCCATCGCCGCCGCCACTTTCATCCACTGCTAGGCCAGTTGCTGAATCTGTCAAAACACCGTCGGCAAAGACCACGACATTGACCGCTCTGGCAATACCTGTATCAGGGTTAATGCGAAAGACTTCGCGCGTGCCGCTGAGATTCAAGTCCGGGCGAGTTGCAACTGCAAACAATGCGCCAGAGGAATCCATCTCCAACGCGTTAATGTCCGTAACCGAACGACCTTGGTCGTCAAGGATTGCTCCAATGGGAATGATGCTCGTAACTTCCCCAGCAGAATCCCGCGTGAATTTCATCAATTGTGAAACACCCGCAGTATCCACCACCACGCCAAAGGCATCCGAGTCAGCCGTCGTGCCAACCGCCAAAGCAGTGATCACCGCATTGCTGCCGAAATCACCTGCCGAAGCAACCGTCGGGCTAGGCGAGGTTGAACTGGCACTCTGATAAAGCGCATCGTTCAACAGCGCATTGTTGTAGATTGAGAAAAAATTGCCATTGTCATCGGAAGTCAAGCCTGTGAGGCTCTCTTCCACATCGCCGGCATTGTTTTCAGCACTGAATTCCAGCACCTCACTGGCGACGTTGCCGATGACCGTAACAGTTCCGTTGCTGCGGTTGATACGATAAAGTGTTTCGTTGGAAATCGCGTAAGCCAATCCCGTGGTCGGATCGATTGCAAAAGCATCAGGGTTGATCAAAGTATTTGAATCGTCAACCAAGGAAGCCTGAATGTCATTTCGTAAAGTGGCTGCCTGAAGCAATGCTTCAACGGAGGATTCTACGTTGGGATCGCCATCAGCATTGGCGGTATCAATCTGGACTAGTTGGATGGCTTGTTCGGTGGTGGCGTTGTCGCCTGAACCGACTTCAAGTGAACCGACATTGATGGCAAACGTAGCGCCATTGCCGAGCAGCCCCAAGCTTGCTAACGCCTGCAGGTCAATTTGATCTGTGCCGTCTTGCGTTGCCAATACAACTTGGCCGGTGATCGGGTCTAGAATATCCGTCAGCGCACCTGCGACATCATTCAGCGAGAAGGGGGTCACCCCGTCAACCCCGCCGACGCCGCCAAGAATATCAGTGCCACCAGCAGGGTTGGCTCCACCAGACAAGCTATTCGGACCATAGACTGTACCAGGCAAGTCGCCAAGGTTCACCACTTGCCGTTGGCCGGTGATGGGGTCTGATTCCACACGCACATCAGCACCGATGAGTTCAATGACCGTGTTGCCAGTGACCACCACTCGGATGGTATTGCCTTCTGCTGAAGGATCTGTGGGGTTCGGTGCCCGGAACTCAAAAATGTCTCCACCGACCAAAGTCGTCAGGAGAACACGTGGTTCAAGCGTTTGAAGCTGATGATCAAAAATAGTCGTTTTAACCGACTGTTTTTGAAAGAAATTGCGAAATCGTCTGCGACGAGTTTTTTGTTCTCGTCGTCCGCTGGCTGATCGCTTCATCCGTCGTGGCATGCGAAACTCCCTTAACTAATTAACAACCGAAAGGTTTGTTGTCGCGTTGGATGATCGTCCATTGATCAGGTATCGAATTGTCGTGCGTGGCAGAATGGGGGTTATGCCTCGCCTCATTCGATCACCAGATTACCGCAATCCATTGCAGTGTGAACCCCAGCCGCATCATGCGATCTGTGCCTGTAGATGGGTTCATAAATCATCCTAACGCAGTAGGCTGTCTGCAGCCTAGTTTTTATCTACCGAAAACTGCAACATGTCGGTGTCGGGCAGGTCCCCGACACCGACCAAATTGTATTTGCAGTTTGCCAGACCTAACTCAAAGGCGAGCTAGGATTTGTAGGTACTGACAAATTACTTTTTGTCAGCTTTTGTAGCTTCTTCAGTTTTAGCTTCGCCAGTGGTGGCTTCAGCCGCTGCAGCAGTGGTTGCAGGAGTTGCGACGCGACGCTTGCGTTCGTCGAGTTCCAAACCGCCGTAAGTCTGTTCGTAACGAGCAACCGCTTGGCCTAGAGCGATGGCCAGACGTTTGGCAGCCCATGGATTGAGGACCAGACGTTGGTCGATTTTCAAGCGAGCTGTGTTGTTACCAGCGGGACGTAACGGACCGGCAAAATCAAGATTGAATTCTTCAGCAGAACCCCAAACGCGCACGGTTGTGCTGTACGTAACGGGTGTGCTGGATTCATCAATTTGCAATTGCATCTGCTGCTGAGCCTGTTGGTCTGCAGCTGCCACAGTTTCAATTGTGTCGGACTTTGGGGTTGATTCATTCTTTGCCATCAAACAATACCTCGTAAAAAGAGAGTGAAAAGGAAATAAAACGCTTTGGGCAAGTTACTTGCCGTCATGTGATCTGTCAACTTTTTAGAACGCTAATTCTTTAATTCGTTACAAATTAGGGCGGATTTTATTATCGGTCCGTTGTTGTTAGGTGCGCGTTGGCACATGGGGGTAAGCTCAGTGGAACCGCTGTAGGGCATCCTGTTATGGACAACGCAGTCCCGGTGGGTGCCAGCCAGTATATCAGCACCAGCTAGAACACGTCAACTAAAATTTTCCGTATTTGTTAAAAAATTAACAAACAAAGCTCCGTTGCCCCACTTTTGCTTCTGAAACTCTCCCTCCAAAAAGAGGCTGATGAGAAGCCCAAGCCCTTTTAGCCCACAAAGTATCGCTAAAAACAAGCCCTGTTTCTCCAAAACGAAATCTCGCAAGGCCCATCATAAAAGCTCAAAATTAACGGATGGGCTTCCTTTAAGTAGGCCCAGCCAAGCAAAAGCACAGCATTGCAATCCAATTTGCAAATGCCTGACCTGAGGCAATAAGGTCTCTGTTTGCCCGATAGTCCCGATTGGGGTAAACTGCCTTTTTAAGTCAATCGGGGCGTAGCGCAGCTTGGTAGCGCGCCATACTGGGGGTGTGGAGGTCGCAGGTTCAAGTCCTGTCGCCCCGACTTGCAACCAAAAGAAAAAGGCTGCTCGATCAAAAAATCGAGCAGCCTTTTTCTATTTTAGCTTGCCCAAAAAAGATGCCGCAATAGGGCGTGATGCTTAGGTGTAGCACGCCTGAAGCAGTTCTTCGATTGTTGCTTGGGCTAATCCGATGCAGGTGTCAGCAGCGCCGTAGTAGACATTGACCATGCCTTCGTCATTGGGAACTGCGTTGGCAGTGAAGACGACGTTGGAAACGAAGCCTGTGGTTTCGTAGATTTTGCGAGGAGTCAAGATGGGGTACTTGCCACGGGCGATGACCTTGGCAGGGTTGTCACGGTCTAGGAGGCAAACGCCCAATTGGTAGACCTTGGAGTTTTGATTGGCCCAGATGCCGTGATAAACACAGAGCCAACCTTGATCGGTGGCAATGGGAACTGCGCCAGCTCCGAGTTTGTCGCCGTCCCAGTAACCGGGGCGGCAAGGGAAGACTCGTTCGCTTTTACCCCAGAAAACAAGGTCCGGTGAATAGCTCAGCCACATGCCATGCTTGCCGTCACCTTGAAAGGGGCGGTCGAGTCGGGCATAAAGACCATTGATCTTTTCGGGGAACAAGGCTGCATTTCGGTTTTCGATTTCCGAGGCCATGGCCACGCGTTCAAACGTCTGAAAATCATCGGTTTTCACAATACCCACGCGCACGCCTGTTTGGTTCTGAGAGGCGTAACAAAGGTAATAGGTGTCCTCGATTTTGGTGATGCGTGGATCGTAAACACAATGTTCCCGATGGGTTGGATCTACTTGAGGCCAAGCCATGGGCTGGGCATCTGGGGTAAAGTGAACGCCATCATCACTGCGAAAAATCCAGAAAAGAATCGGGTTGTGCGGCTGACAGATGTTTGCCACCATGACATATTGGCCGTTGTAACGGGTGACACCTGGGTTGAAAATTGACCTCGCGGGCACGGGGGAGTCATCGGCTGTTAAAATGGGGTTGGCGGCGTGCCGTTTTAAGATTTCATAGGCATAGCCGCCTTGAGTGGTTACTGGTTGGGGCTGGGTGATTGTTTGCATGATCGCAATCCTTAGTGAGTAAATATGAACTGTTTATAATCCATCTTACCCATTGCAAATTTAGAGTCAAGCAATCGTGTGGAATTGCGCACGTATAACTGGTGCCCATTTGCTTGCGCATATCCAAATAGTGTGATAGATTTTCAAGGACCTTAAAGATGTTTTGGGGAAACAGGTAAAACTGTTTATATTATTTTTTGTGTTTGTGGGGCTTTGGTTTTTTTTGATAAAGATGGGGAGGCGAAGCATGCTTTGGTCGCAACCCTTAGAGGGTTCGGCTGTCTTTGTCGTCTTAAAAGTATGTTTGTGGGGTAAGTTTTTTGATGCTTTGTGGGTGACGGATATTTCGCAAGGTGTTGTTGTGTCTTTAGCTATAACTTAATTTAAACTAAACCACTACCGGCTGAAGCCGGTAGGTTAGAAAAAGATTCGTGAGCTACGGACTGAAGTCCTTCGCTCACGAAGGAGTCACATGAAAATCATCGCCGCCATCGCCTGGCTCGGCCCCCTCCTGTTCCCGAATGTAGGCCGTGATCGCTTCGTCGGTCACATTACCGCTGCTGGCTACAAAGTACCCGCGAGCCCACAGATGACGGCCCCAATACTGTTTCTGAAGGTGACGGAATTCCATGAGCAACTTCCGGGAACTTTTGCCCTTGAGATACTGCATCACCTTACTCGGCGACA
>JAJRRC010000116.1 GCA_024279865.1 Planctomycetota bacterium
CTCAACATAGAAAACACCTGCTTCAAAAGTCTCTACTGAGGCTGCAATCACAACAAGGTCGGGCCGTTTATTCAGGGCAAACATTTTGTGACCCTTCGTAAGGTCTCAAGAACTTGTAAAAGAGTATAATTCAAGGTGCCCAGTAGTGAGCACCAATTAAAATTTACTTTTTCCACACATGTGTTCTTTGCCAAGTACCATTGTTAGGCATATCCTCGATGGCAATGGTTTCAACGTGGCCATCCCATGCGACCCAGTTGGCTCGATTCAGATGGCGATAGTCCACTTGTGTTGAAGGAACGTTCAGTGGGCGGGCAGGTACTTGATTCACATCGGCCACAATGTTGTGATCGATAAAGGCCACCAGATCGCTGGGCTTGCTCAACTCTTGATAGTTGTAGGTTCCAGAGTAGTTCCATACAAACATCCCGTTGTTCCATCGTGTGTTGGCAGTATACGAACTGTTATAGTCAAAGTAAGCTCTTGATTCCGTGGTCGTATAATCAAGGGCGACGGGGCATTTGATGATGGAGGCTGTTTTTACACTGGAACCTCTCCATGGAGAGGTGTCCCCCTCACTGGAGGGGGAGAGATAGCCACTGATCCACATGCGTCGAAACCAAGGTACCTGTTTGTTACCCGTGGTTAGATTGGGGTCATTGCCGATCCAGGGGGCCATGACCCAGTTTTTATAGTCATCTACATAGAGAAACTGGACGAGGCCAACTTGCTTGAGGTTTGTCGCACACAGAATCTTTCGCCCGCTGGCTCGCGCCTGAGTCAGAGCTGGAAGCAGTATGGCAATGAGCAGGGAAATAATCGAAATCACGACTAAAAGTTCGATCAATGTAAAGGCTTTTGATATTTTCCAATGGCTGTTCTTCTGAGGGTAAGTCTGCATGTCAAGGCTCCTTAAAATGAATTTGTTATTCATTCCCAAAATTCGATCAATTGCAATACGTCCAGTAAAATGTGGAGCCTTAAAAGCAAGTGAATTACTTTTGCTCCCGGCACACTCGTTTTTCCTTCTTCTTCCCTTGGTATTTCGTTCTAAACATCGTCTACGGCAAACAAACACAGAAAAAAAGTGGTGCCTAGCATGGTTAAAAATATATCACACGCTCTAGGCGCTTTCTCGTACCATGAGCTGGGGCGAGAAACAATGCTCTGCCCCTAATAGCAATTTTTTTTGTTCGGTCATCTCGACTAACCAGTCGAGCGATTGCATTACCATCGCATGGCTACTCCGAGCAATCGTGGTCAACGATGGGCTTTGAAATTGGGCCATCTGAACATTATCAATCCCAATCACTGCCACATCCTCAGGAACACGTAAGCCTTTTTGGGAAAGCCCTTGCATAAAAACCACAGCGGAATTATCTGCAATCACAATCGCAGCATCCGGTCGATCTTTATGACGGGCAAATTTTCGACTTGCCCCAATAAAAGATTCCAAAGGGGGCTGACAAGGCCACTTGCTAGATTGGATGTTGTGATACTGACAAGCCTGTTCAAAACTGGGGTATTTTTTACGACTGGCAGGCCAGTGCCCCACAAAACCGACACTGCGACAGCCTTTGTTTTTTAAGTGTTCGATGGCCTGCATCATACCAAGCAAAAAGTCTTCATAAATTCGTGGCAAGTCACCACTTTTGTCCCCTAGAATCACGGTGGGGAATTGGTGGCGATGAATGTAACGATATTGATCGGTTTCCGGGGTAACTGCATTGGAAAACATCATGATGCCGTCCACATCCCGAGCGAGTAACGTGTCAAAAGCTTTCAGTTCCGCTTCAAGTTTCCAGTTCGTTGCAGCCAACAACAAATGATAATCACGCTGATTGGCTTCAGACATTACAAAGTCAAGCATCTCTGCAAAAAAGGGGCTGGCAATTCCGCCACAGACAAAACCAAACGAGGCTGTTTTTCCTTTGGCCAAAGCTTGAGCAGAAAATGACGGGCGATAGTCAAGGTCCTGGGCGACTTGGCGAATACGCTCGGTGGTGCGATCTGAAATACGCGTCTTGCCGCTAGGACTGTTAAGTACCAGCGAGACCGTGGTCTTGGTCACCCCCACCTTACTGGCAATATCATCAAGCGTCACGACCATACATTGAACTTTCTTTTAATCTCAAAAAGACGACTGCCTCATCGTTTGAATATTACTATAGGCCCATTAAGTTTACCGGTCAACCTTTTTGTGAAACTTGTTGCAGAAAAATAACATTCGAATCGTAAAGTGATTTATTTCAAACATTTAATTAAAACAAAAAACCTATTTTACTCATTGGTGATGGCATCTGTTATGATGTCATTTTAAAATTTGGCCAACTTGCCTCACCTTTTGCATAGGGGAATCTCCATGCTCATGACCACGCTCGCCCAAACCATTCAAGTTCAAGAAGCCAGCGACAAAGGGTTCTCAATGATTCAAGAGTACGGCCTCCCGGCCCTGATCATTCTGGCCATCCTCTTTGGTGGCTATCTCATCGCTGGATGGGTCAGTCGCATCACGCTCGCTGGCTGCAACACCGCCAAGCTGGACCTGACGGTGGGAACGTTCTTTGCTCGCATGGCAAAATGGCTGATCCTGCTGCTCACTGGCCTGTTTGTTCTCAGTAAGTTTGGGATTGAAACAGCCAGCTTCGCAGTGGTCATCGGCTCGGCGGGTCTGGCCATCGGCCTGGCATTGCAGGGAACCTTGGCGAACTTTGCCTCGGGCATCATGCTCTTAATTTTCCGCCCCTACCGCGTGGGTGATGTCGTCACCGTGGCAGGACAAACCGGCAAAGTCAACGAACTGGAACTATTCACCACCATCATGGATACGCCTGACAACCGACGCATCATTGTCCCCAACGGCACCATCTTCGGCTCAGTCATCGAAAATATCACCCACCACGCCACCCGTCGCGTGGACATCCCCGTGGGCGTGGATTACTCGGCAGACATTGATCAAACTCGCCAAGTCCTTGAAACGGCTGCCGCGGCTATCCCTGGCATCCTCACCGACCCCGCTCCTCAAATCGTCCTCGGCGGCCTAGGCGATAGTGCTGTCGACTGGACCGTTCGCGTCTGGTGCAATGCCCAAGACTATTGGCCCACCCGTGAAGCAGCCATCCGAGCGACCAAAATGGGGCTCGACGCAGCTCAAATCGGCATCCCCTTCCCACAAATGGATGTACATGTGGATAAAACGCAAGACTAATTCAAATAAAATCAGGCCGACTATTCGCCTTTAAATAACACACTGATTATACTTGGCGGCCCTCTGGATTGTTGAGCAGGTGAAGCTAAAATATTTAGGGTAAAGGAACTTAACAATGTTATTGTCGCCGGACGATGCCAAACTTTTTTTCAAACTGAATCGCTCATTAATACGATTCGTTAATCAGAAAAAAAACGTGGTGCCTGATGCTTTTTTTAATCCTGAATCAAGCCGTCAAGTCACAGACGTACTTTCGGACAATCTGGACCTGATCGAATTATTTGTTGAACAAAATCCGGACAATCTCGTTCAAGCGGAGCTTGACATTGTGCGGTTGTGGCGACACCAGGTCACTGGCATTTTTTATGTATTCCGTCAATTAAAGAAACACATGATTTTTCTTTCTGAAGACGACCCTGTGATAGCCTATGGCGTGGTTGGGTTAACCAACCCCATTGAAGAAGTTGTCAATGTGTATTTGCCCGCAAGGGTTGAGGCCGTCTTGTTGCCGTTCAAAGGACAAATTATCTATGACGGCCTGCTTGGGGGCTACAACATCAGCTTCGGCAGTGGTATCAAACGAACGATGAACGACTGTTATCGTCAAGCAAAGAAACAACAGGGCGTGGTCACGTCACTGCCCATTGAAAAAGTACGGACAACGAAGAAAAAGACGCATTCAAAGCGGAAAAAGGTCGCAAATCCTACCGTCAAAAACATCAAGCCGATCCTCGAAGAAATTTTTGATCTCATTGAGGATTTTTGCGTTGTACACCTGAACGAGGAGTATGCAAACACTTGTTACGAACTGGCTGAAAAGCTCTCTCGCAAGCGTCCATCACCTCTGCTTCGTGGCAGGCCTAAAACCTGGGCCTGTGGCATCATTCGTGCGATTGGATGGGTCAACTTTCTTGACGACCCACTGCTTGAGCCTTGCCTCAAATTCACGACCATTGACGCAGCATTGGGAGTCAGCAACAGCACTGGACAAAAGCAATCCTTGATCATCCGCAAGATGCTGAACATACATTCCTTCGATCCTGATTGGACATTGCCAAGCCTGATCGCTGACAATCCCATGGTTTGGATGGTCGAAGTCAACGGCATGGCGTTGGACCTCCGCTATGCGCCAAGAGAAATCCAGGAAGTCGCTTTTGAAAGGGGGATGATTCCTTATATCCCCGCAGACCAGGAAACTGGACCTGTAAAAAACAACAATGACCTAGAACATTTAGACTCGGACCCAAACCAAATTTACCAGTTCAAAATTACGCTAAACGGATCTGAGCCTGCAATCTGGCGACGAATTCAGGTCAAAGACTGCACACTGGAGAAGCTCCACGAACATATCCAGACAGCCATGGGCTGGAGCAACTCGCATCTGCATCAGTTTCAGATTGAAGGCAAAAAATTCGGCGACCCGGCAATGCTCGATTGCGAATTGATGGATATCGAATATATCGACTCTACCGTCATAAGAATCAGTGATCTGGTGCATAAAAAAAACTTGCCGTTTGATTTTCTTTATGAATATGACTTCGGCGACGGCTGGGAGCATCACGTGCAATTCGAAGGCTGCTCACCAGCATCCCCAGGGAAAACCTATCCGCTATGCCTTAAAGGAAAGCAAGCCTGCCCGCCAGACGATGTTGGCGGCATATGGGGCTATGGCGACTACCTTGAGGCCTTGGCCGACCCGGAGCACGAACAGCACAAAGAGAAGCTCCAATGGAACGGGCCGTTCAACCCAAACACATTCCATGCTGTAAAGGCTACAAAACGTATGCAAAACGGACTTCCCAATTGGCGTTAAGAGCGTGTGATGATCTAAAGACGACAGGATAAAACTGAATCAATCCTTCTGGCGATTCAGTGACCAATCGTAATCAAGCCATTGAATTTTTGGCTTGGGACTGGTTCCATTGGGCGGGCCAAGTGCTTTGTGTAACGCAGCACTGTAACGTCCCGCATAAGCGAGTACGGAGCCGGCGACTTGTTCAAAATCGCCGCCATACCATTGGTAAAGCTTCGTCAGATGCACCGTCCCGCCCCCAACCACATCGTCAAACCCAAACCAACGAGCGTGTTCATGCACATACGTTGCCTGGCTTTCTAGCTGGGCTTCGAGCGTGGCGCCAATATAAGCTTCGTTGCGTAACGGCGGACACCCCACTGCTGCACAGACCAATGCAAAATGAATGCGAGGCTCACGAAAATTGGGGCGGATTTTCTGGTGCTCAATCTGATTGAGGCTCAACACCTCCCCTGCCACATTCCAACGCACCGCATCCCAGCGTTTGGATTTGGGAATGTCCATGATCGAGGCCAACTTGCCTGAGGTGTCATGGTTCAAAATAAGTGTCAGGGTATAAGCGTTGTAGGCATTGATGAAAAAAGCGAGCTTTTCATCGCGATTCAAATCTGCCAATGAGGCCTTGGCGATGGTTTTTAGATAGCGGTCCAAAATGGCTCTATCCGCGGCAAACCCAGCATAATCCACCCCACCATCCGCATCGACATGTTTGCCTAGCAGACTATTAAAGTCACTGTGATCAAAGACAACGCCCTTGGTGTCACCTAGAGCATCGGCGTGGGCTTCACGCATTTGAACCGAGGGCGGGCCACAATGCACCAACAAGCCCGCCAACATCAAAAACAAAAAAAAGCGATAAGGTTTCAGTTTCATAATTAGGACCAACCTTTTCAAGCTTGTTTTTATTCCACAGGGGGCAATTGGGACATTAGACGGAATCTTCGTGGGTCACCTAACCGTTGACTCAAATCCTCTGCATCAATCCCACTATGACGATAGACCCAGTCTACCTCGTCGGCCAGTGTGGTATCAAATAAACCGGGATCATCTGCACAAACAACCAGATTTACTTTGCTCTGAAGCAATCGGTGGATCGGATGGTCGGCCGTACTTCTGACTTCACTCATGCGGAAATTGGAAGTGGGACAGATTTCAATGACCACGCCCCGGCTAGCCAGATCGTCTAAGACATAGTCTTGTCGACGTTTGATTTGCGCGAGCCTAGTGGGATCGTACAAACGCACCACTGGGTCATTCATGGGTTGGCCGATGCGTTCAGCCCGTTCGCCTAGCAAGGCAGATTCGTCCACGCGGACGTCGTATTCGTACAATGCCTTGGCGTGTTGTAAATCGTAAGCAATTTGGTCCAAGCGTTCTGCTACGGTTTCACGTTCGTGGGCATGGTTGCGACGGTCCACAGCCACGGCAGGGTCGAGTCCCAGTGCAATGGCATGGCCTAGCCGTTGGGAGCCCAGGATCGCAGCTTCATGACACCATCGGACCGCGCTTTCGAGCGATTGATGAAAAAAGCTTTCTCCCACATGGCAAACCACCCGAAGTGATTGGCCAAGGGTTTTCTGATTGTCTTTACGCAACACACTAAAAAACGGGGCCAAGTTGCGAGGGGGATGTCCCTGCTCGTGGCCACAAAAGTCCAGCCCCACCACCGTCTCCCGCAGATGCGGATGCGTTTCAAGCATCTCATGCACCCAGCGATAACACGTCAATGCCCGATCCCGTGGCAAACTCACAATGTAGCCTGCAACAAAATAGCCCTTGGATTTTTCACTGGCCTGATGACAGAACTCTGCAATTTCACGATGAAAATCGCAGAAGGCTTCGCGGTCTGCATGGGGGTTGTAGAGGCAACGGTATTCCACGTAGCCGATGTTTTGAGACTGATGATGACGCACCATTTTTTCGAGCATGGCCTGTTGGCTACCGGTCTGCTGACGCACGGCTCGGAGCAGAAAGATTAAAAAATCGAATCGGGTCTGAAACTTTTCAAAGTCCCCCCCATCAGCTTCGCTCACAATGATGGCATCCTGCAAGCCTTGCAAGTTTTGTTCTTTGAAAAGCGAAATGGGATCAATGGTCTGCCCCAGCACCGCTTGGTATTGATCGATGGTGGGTTGCCAATCGACCTTGGCATGGTCAATGTTTTGTCCTAGTTCCATCATGTCTTGAGCCGTCAAGCAGCCGCCAGCATGAACGTGAAGTTCGGTTTGTTTGAGTTGTGTTTTCATGGAAATAAAAATAAAAAGATTGTACCACGAAGAACGTGAAAAGCATGAAGGGTACTTTGGGGCACAGGGCCATCGCATCTAAAATTCGCTCGAATACCGAATGATAGGGTTTTGATAGGCATTGCGCCCTTGCGCCTTGTTTGTTAGATTAGGGTCATGACCTGACGTGTGAGGCCTCACGTTTAATAAAACCCTTTGACAAGGA
>JAJRRC010000117.1 GCA_024279865.1 Planctomycetota bacterium
CCAGAAAGTGGGCCAACGCAGGTTCAAACGAAGACAATTGTTCGTTGTTCATGGCAAAATCCTCCAAGATGACAGGCTCTTGAAGAGTTTATCGGACAATCAAGACAGAATGCTTGAGCAAATATAGCGCTGTCGTGTTAAAGTACACAATCAAAAAAGACACGAAACGAAGAATTGAATCTTCTTTTCGTGTCTTTTTGTGTTTTTTGTAGCAATTTTCTTTTGATTGCGTGACGAATTAGTTGGGGTAATCAGCCCGTTGTTTCCAGTTCATTTCGTAGGTGTTTGGGATGCCGTGGTATTCACGGGGGAATTCGTAGTCTTTGCGAAGTGGGAAGCCGACCCAGTCCTCAGGCAGCAAAATGCGTCGAAAGTCCGGGTGGTCCGTAAATGTGATCCCCATCATGTCGTAGGCTTCCCGTTCATGCCAGTTTGCGCCAGGCCACAAGTCGCTGACGGTGGGGACTTGGGGTTTGCCTTCTCGCGGACAGATGACTTTGATGCAAAACCAGTGTTCATGGGTCGTCGAACGCAGTTCATAGACGACTGCCAGTTCATTGTCCGCCACATAGTCCACCGCGGTGAGGCAGCCAATCCAATCAAAAGCCAAAGCTTCGTCTTCATAGAGCAACGTCGCCAGTTCGCGCCAATGCTCAGGCGTGGTATGGACGCGGGGGTGCGCGTCATCGAGAAAGACTTCGGTGATGGCCTGAGGTAGTTTTTCAGCTAAGCGGGCTACAATTTGATCTGGCTTCATAGGTTAAAGTCTCTTGTGGAATTCAAGGGCAAGGTTCAAGGCATTGTTTCAATGCGTATGATAGCGGGTTTTGGTTTGTCGTGAAGGGAAGTTTTCTGGTCTTGGGCGTTAAGAACTTCGGGTCATGGTTTGAGTGATCATTTAAAAAATAGTCGCAAGCATACTTGCTTGCGCGTCTGACAAAGTGCATCACACGCTCTAGGCAGAGGCTTGTTCTTCGACGAACTTTCCGATTTTTCGAATTTTTTCATAACGGCGATTGACCAGGTTATCGACCTTGAAGCGTTTGAGCTCTCGGATGTTCTGGACGATCCATTTTTGGACGCGGTCTGCCATGAGTTCGGGATGGCGATGGGCGCCTCCGAGGGGTTCTTCGATAATGCCATCAATCACGCCATGTTTGAAGTTGTCTTTGGCGGTGAGTTTGAGGGCCTCGGCAGCTTTGTCTGCTGAAGCGCCGGTTTTCCAGAGAATCGATGAGCAGCCTTCAGGGCTAATCACGCTGTACCAGGCATATTGCAGCATGGCCATGCGATCCCCCACGCCGATGCCGAGCGCACCACCGGACCCACCTTCGCCGATGACAATGGTCAGGATTTGGGTTTTGAGGCGGCTCATTTCCATAAGGTTCTGGGCGATGGCTTGGGCTTGGCCTCGTTCTTCAGCTCCGACACCAGGGTAGGCTCCTGGGGTATCGACGAGTGTGACGATGGGTAGGCCGTATTTTTCAGCCAGCTTCATTTTGAGCAGGGCTTTGCGGTAGCCTTCGGGGTGTGGCATGCCGAAGTTGCATCGAATGCGTTCTTTGACATCTTTGCCTTTGGCGTGGGCCACGAGGAGGCATTTATAGGGTCCGACTCTGGCGAATCCGGTCAGGATGGCTGCATCGTCGCCGTAGCGTCGGTCGCCGTGCAACTCGCAAAAGTCTGCAAAGCACATGCGGAGATAGTCTGCGGACTGGGGTCTGGCCGGGTGTCTGGCCACTTTGATGGTATTCCACGCACCGAGTTGGCCGTAGATTTTTTTGAGCATGGAGGTATGGCTTTGCCGAAGCTTTCGCAGTTCGGTATTGATGTTGAGGCCGGTTTGCCCTGCATGGGATTCAAGCTCAGCAATCTGTCGTTCGAGTTGAATCAGAGGGCGTTCAAAATCCAGTTCAAAGCCGTTGGTGGGCGAAGTTGTGGTATTAGCAGTCATAGGTCATCCGGTGAAGGGGAAGATTCTCATGCGTAAAAATGGTATTGTACCGGGTAATGACGAAACAGACGACTTCCAATACGAGCTTTTCCAAGTTGGTGATTGTGGGCCCCGGTCTTCTAGGCGGCAGCATCGGGCTGGGTTTGAAGGCTGCGGGCTGCCAAACCCAAGTGGTCGGCGTGTCTCAACGCCAAAGTACCATTGATGCGGCTCTGGCCATCGGGAGTATTGACCAGGGCACGCTAAACCTCGCCGAGGCAGTGGTCGGGGCGGATATCATTTTATTGGCAATGCCTTTGGGCGAGTTTGCTTCGGTGCTGGGCAAGCTTGCAGAGCACCTTGAGGGCAAAGAAGTGATCACCGACGTGGGATCGACCAAAGTTCAGGTTGTCACCGATGCGAGGGCTGCTTTAACAGCCGATCAGATGACCCGTTTCGTCGGCTCCCATCCCATGGCCGGCCGCGAAAAACAGGGTGCCACCGCTGCGGTCGCGGATTTGCTGGCGGGTAAACCTTGCATCATGACCCCCGAGGCGGACACCGATGCCCAGGCATTGGCTACGGTGCGGGCGATCTGGACCCAGTTGGGCATGAACGTCATTCAGATGACTGCTCAAGAGCATGACCAGGACAGTGCGGTGATTAGTCACTTGCCTCATTTGGCGTGTGTGATGGCTGCGCGGACGGCGATGGTGCTTGATGGGATGGACATGGCCTCGACGGGTTTTCGTGATGCCACGCGTTTGGCTTCGAGCAATCCGACGATTCGAGCCGACATTTTAAAATACAACCGTGATGCAATTTTGCGTGCGATGGATACGTTTGAAGCCCAGTGGGCTGCCATGCGTAAAAAAATTGAAGCAGGAAACCGTGACAGTTTGTACGATGATCTTGTGCAAACCAAGGCTTTTCGTGATGCGTGGATGACCAAACAATCCCAAAAAGAGAACAAAGAAAAATGAAATACAAACTCGGCATTCTAGGGGCAGGGAATATGGCAGAGGCCATTGTGCGATCCGCTTTAACGCATGGCTTAATGATGGCCGATCAAGTCGTTGCAGCAGACCCAAGCCCACAACGGAGAGAAATTTTTGCCTCGCTGGGCGTGGCAGTGACCGACTCCAACGAAGAAGTGATCACCGGGGCCAAGCAGATCATGCTTGCGGTCAAGCCTCAAATGATCTCAGAAATTGGACCACAGCTTGAAGCCTTGCAGGCTGACAAACAAATTATTTTGTCGATCATGGCTGGGATCACCTCGACTAAAATTGAAGAAGCCGTCGGCGGCACACCTTTACGCATCGTGCGGATCATGCCCAATACCCCACTGATGGTTGGGACCGGCATGACAGGCATTGCCCTCGGCGAACACGCCCGTCAGACCGATGGCGATTTTTCTTTGCGACTTTTCGGTGCAGCAGGCGAAGCCATCATGGTCGCTGAATCCGATATCGACGCGATCACCGCCGTCTCTGGATCAGGGCCAGCTTATCTGTTCTATCTGGCTGAAGCGATGGAACAAGCTGCTGAAAATTTAGGTTTAACCCAACATGCCCAGCTCCTGGCGAGGCAAACCCTCTTGGGAGCTGCCAAATTGTTGTGTGAAAGCGAAGATTCCGCGGCCCAGCTTCGCCGCAAGGTGTCCAGCCCCGGCGGCACAACCGAAGCAGCCATCAACCACATGGAAGAACAATCCGTTCGATCCTCCATCGTGGATGCCATGGCCGCAGCCCATGCCCGGAGTCTTGAGTTAGGAAGCTGAAACTTCCCATTGAAAGGAACGCCCATGTCCCGTTTGACCGAAACCCCACCGTTGATCAGTTTCACTATTTTGTTGAATCGATTGGCCTTGGGAGTTTTTTTTCTGCTGGCAGGTGTGGGTAAGTTTCAAATGGGATTGCAGGTTTTTTACGAAAAAAAATTCTTGCCGATGCAGCCGAGTTGGATACCCGACTGGATCGGCCGGCCGTATGGCTTTGCGTTGCCCTTTGCCGAGGTTCTCGTGGGCGCGTTGCTGATTCTGGGCCTGTTTGGTCGCAGCGCTGCGATGGTGGTTTCCTTGATGTTGCTGAGCTTTAGCATTGCCTTGCTCAACGCAGGCTATTTTTTCAACGGCCCCGGCCCGTTTCATACCAACGTCCTTTTGTTTTTTCTCGCGTTGTGGATTGCAGCCGCAGGCTCGGGAGCGATTAGCCTTGATGCGTTGTGGTTTGGTCGCCGCCGTCGTCGATAAGGTTGCGGTGAGCAGGCAATGGCCACAAAAAACACAAAAAGACACGGAAAAGAAAAAGAATAATTGTGACCCAATCCCCAACAAGTTCTGACCGGTGGCAGGTGATGCGTGTCAGATTTTTTTACCATGAAGTGGTTGTGTTTCCGTCAAGTGTTTTTTTCTCCCTTTTTGTATTTTTTGTGGCTATAAATTCTGTTCTTTGGAATTGGATTATTGATATAAGGTTTTTTTGAATGTATGCAACCCTTCGTGATTTTTTAGAGGCTTTAGAACAGGCAGGCGAACTGCATCGGATTACCGCTTCGGTGGACCCGCGTTTGGAAATTACTGAAATTGCCAACCGGATTTGTAAAAGTCCCGCAGCCCATGTCAGTGAACACGCCAAAGCGTTTGACCCGCAACATGTCCATCTCGGCGGCAAAGCACTGCTGTTCGAAAATGTCGCAGGGGCTAAATTCCCGCTGGCGATCAATACGCTAGGTAGCTATCGTCGCATGGAAATGGCGATGGGGGCGACCGAGGGCGGCTTCGAATCTTTGGCGGCCCGTATTGGTGAACTGGTCAAGCCTCAGCCTCCGACGGGGTTGATGCAGAAAATGAAAAAGGGGTTAGAGCTTGCGAAGATTGCTTCGTTTGCGCCCAAGCAAATTCGCACCGGCATCTGCCAGGAAGTCGTCAAGCAGGGCGATGAAGTGAATCTCTTTGATTTGCCGATTTTGAAGTGCTGGCCTCTTGATGGTCAGCCTCGAACGGTGGGTTATCCGGTGGACACGCCCGAAGGCGGCGGCGAGGGCCGTTTTATTACCTTCGGCGGAATGTACACCATCCACCCTGATGATGCAGGTTTGCCTGCCGGTCAGCCTAGGCCCAGCCGAAATGTGGGCATGTACCGCGCTCAACTCATTGACCGCAATCACACGGCCATGCACTGGCATGTGCACCATGATGGCGCGTCCCACTGGCGTGCGTGGAAACGCTTGGGCAAGCCGATGCCGCTGGCGATTGTGCTTGGTGGTGAAAGTGTCCTGCCCTATGCAGCGACCGCGCCGTTGCCACCTGGGATTAGTGAACTACTCTTAGCAGGATTTTTAGCTGGCAAAGGGATCGATCTGGTCCCTTGCAAGACGATTGATATGCAGGTTCCCGCCAATGCCGAAATTATTCTCGAAGGCTACGTCAGCACCGAAGCAGACTTCCCAGGCTACGATCCGCGAACTGATGGCCCCGTGGGTGAGGGTGCGGTCTTTGAAGGACCGTTTGGCGATCATACAGGTTTCTACTCTTTGCCTGACCGGTATCCGTTGTTTGAAGTGACAGCCATGACCCATCGCAAAGATGCCGTCTATCCGACGACCATCGTCGGCCTGCCGCCACAAGAAGACTACTACATGGGCAAGGCCACCGAACGACTGTTCTTGCCACTACTCAAAACCATGATTCACGATGTGTTGGACTATGACTTGCCGATGTTCGGCGCTTTTCACAATTGCGCCTTTATCAAAATCCGCAAGGAATACCCGCTCCAAGCCCGCAAAGTCATGCACGCCATCTGGGGTGCGGGGCAAATGGCCTGGACCAAAATGCTCGTCATTGTCGATGAGGATGTGAACGTCCACGACTATGAAGAAGTGATGTTCCATCTCTGTGCGAATTGTGACCCCGGTCGAGATTTTGAAGTGGTCAATGGACCGTTGGATATTCTTGATCACGCAGCACCTCGCTTGGGGGCCGGTAGCAAAGTAGGCTTCGATGCTACGCGTAAGATCAAAGGTGAAGAAGTCAACGGCCAGCCAGTACGCGATTGGCCCCCGATTTTGGACATGTCCCAAGAGATCAAAGACCAGGTAACAAGTCGCTGGGCCGAATTCGGCTTTTAACCCCCCCCGGAAGTTTTCCTTGGTATTTCTTTTGGTATGGAGTTTTTGTTGCAAGTTTTCTGGTTGTCCACTTAATGTTGATACGGTGCATTCAATGTTTTTGTCGCAGGGTTGTTTCCTGTGTGTACACTGTGTGCGTGCGATGATCACAACGCCGAGCCCTGAACCCTTCGGAGGGTGAAGGGCCGGATTCCCCCTATTGGTGGGTATCATCGTGGCAAAGGTTTTTACGGATCAACCGACAGCAAGGTCTCATTCCCATGCAGATTGCATTTCAAGTTTTCGTCTCGTTTTTACTTGTGGTCGGGGTGTTGTGGTTCATGTGGCGGTTGCCACGTGAAGGGGAGAAGCTCTACGGCTGGGCACCGCCTTTGGCGTTCATTTCCCCATGGGCTGGATTGATCAGCCTGACAGTCACGATCTTACTATGGTTCTTGCAAGCCCCCGATGGCTGGCTGCCTGCGATTTTTTTGGTTCTGGACCCGGCGGCCATTGGCTGTGGCGTGTTGGTTTTATGGATATATCGTGGTGCTGAAGCATCCGAGACGGTGGGCGCTCAGCGGATTCAAGCCAAGGTCGGGATCGTTCTGGGTTTACTCTGCGTAGCGGTGGGATATTACTATGTCATGACCCACAAGACACCGTTCACGCCGGTGGGGCAGTGACGGGGTTGATTGAAGATTCTCATTTTTTCGCTTAGAGATCTCTTGACGAAGGAACTATCGTACGATAGTTTAAGAATGTGGCTTTGTTTTATCAGGAGGGCTGTGGTTTGACGGTTACCCTACAGGAAATCAGTAAAGAGTTGGGGCTTTCCCGTGCCGCGGTCAGTCATGTGGTCAATGGTCGTGCTCATGAAGTTAGCTCTCAGACGCGTGAGCGAATCCTTGAAGCCCTTCAACGTCACGATTACCAGCCCAATGCGTTGGTTCGTTCCCTTCAGCAAAAAAAGACCCATGTGATCAGTGTGATCGTGCCATCAATCAGTATTTCGTTTTATCCTGACATGATTAACGCGATCGAACGTGAAGCACAGCGGATGGGCTATCAGTGTTTTCTTGCTCAGTCGCACAGTATTGATGCTTTACAGGATAAGATTATTTCCACGATGCGTGAATACCGTGTGGATGGAATACTGATCTGTCCGTCTTGCTCGTCTGATCAGAAGGAGATGTTGTACCGATTGTGGCAACACAAGACCCCCGTGGTTCTGATGGACAATCCCGTCGAGGGGTTGCCGTTGCCTTGTATTCGTATTGACGACGAGCGAGCGGGGTATCTGGCAACCAAGCATCTCCTGGACCTTGGCCACCGTCGAATCGTGCATATTCGAGGCATTGAAGATGAGGCAGTGGTCAACGCCAATGCCCGTTTGCGAGGCTATCGGCAGGCGTTGAGCGAGGCAGGTATTGAGCCTGACGATTCGCTGGTGGTTCATGGCCATCGCCTGCCAAGCACGACTTTACCTTCGCTTGAAGAACTGTTGGATCAGCAGGTGCCGTTCACCGCAATCTTTGCATATAACGATACATACGCGATTGAAGCGATGCGAAGCCTCCGTAGACGCGGTATTCAGATGCCTCAGGAGGTGAGTCTTGTGGGATGCGGCAATCTGGCGATTGGCAAATTGCTTGATCCCACTCTGACCAGCATCCATCAACAGCCTCAGCAGATTGGTTATGAGGCAATGCGGCAACTGAATCAACGAATTAATGATACCGAATTTGTATTGGCATCCAAGCTGATGGAACCTGAGTTGATCATTCGTCAAAGTACAATGCGTCGCGAATCTTAAAGCTGTTAAGTCGCTGTTATCAATCGTCTTGGAAGAAAAATAGATAGGTCGTTTTTGAAAATAAAAAAAGAAATCAAAAATCCTTGACTACCAAGCTATCGTATGATAGTATATTGTTACCGTTCCTAATGGAATGTAGTGAATAGAGACGATACTTTTATGCAGGAGGTCGCGATGTCAATGCCATATAATCCAATACGTCGGTCTTTTCGAAAAGGTTTTACGCTTATTGAGCTTTTAGTGGTCATAAGCATCATTTCCCTGCTGATTGCTATTCTTCTTCCCGCTCTTGGGCAGGCAAGGGAATCTGCACGGATTATTTCCTGTGCAACCAAGATTCGTCAGATCAACATGGGGTACTTTCATTACGCAGATGACTACAAGGAATACATACCTCCCTTTCAGTTCAGATATCCCGATCCCCAGCCGGCGGGATTCTCCTCATGGGCGAAATGGGATAATTTTCAACATCTTTTTACGCCTTATTTAGCTCTGCCCGATGCCACACATGCCAATGGAACTTGGGAAAATTGGATCAATGCGGATCGCTCCCGATATCCCATTTACCAGTGTCCCAGTGGTCACGGTTCAGCATTCGATACCACGGGAGCCGCGACCGATCACTATTATCGGCAAAATCATATTTTGCCCTATGACACTGCCGCGAGCGGTCCGGATTGGGTCACCCGAATCACCCGACGAAACGATATCCCCCGTTTCTCTGAGGCGGTTTTGTGCTATGAAATGTGGCAGGCAGGGGGCATGGTTCCTCCGCCGACCACCGGCGTGGTGGCACCCTACAACTCGCATAACCGTGGCAACAATGGTCGCAATGTCGCCTTTGGCGATGGACATGTGACGTTCCACAATGGTTCGGATGACGTGCCGTGGGGTTCAGCTGGGGGGATGATTCTTAATAACTCTCTTTTACGCGCACACCAATAATTTTTTTGAAGTACCACAGGTATACCGATCACGATTGGGTTTCCCCCGGTTTCCCCCGGTTCCCCCCGGTTTCTTGTGTACGCGGCAGCTAGTTTTAAGCGTTCAAACGACTTTCATCGCCTGAAAATGGATACCGATGGGTCTATAAACCAAAAGAAATGAACCTGTTTTGGTACGTTGCCAAAATAGCGGGTGGTGAGGGTCTATTTAGCCAGAGCCTCATTTGTGTCTCAGATTATAGATTAGATGTTCTATTAAAAGGATTTTGTTTGATGAATCGATCAGTCTCTTGTTTGGTTATCGTGATGGTTGTAGCCACTCTTGGCGTGCGTTCTGCATGGGCTAGAGATTATTATGTGGCCCGTGAAAACCCCAAAGCTTCAGACAGCAACCCAGGCAGCGAAACCTTGCCATGGGCCACCATCAGCCGCAGTATCGGGGTTATTCAACCCGGTGATACCGTTCACCTCGGCCCGGGAACCTATCGCGAACAAGTCATCATGACGAGCAGGCCACGGTCTCTGTTTGGGAAAAATTATCCTGCCAACGCCACAGGGCAAAGCTATGACAAAATGATCCGGTTTGTCGCAGAAGAACCCGGCAAAACCATCATCAAAGGCAGTGATGTCGTCACCGGCTGGAAACGCTCGGCAGATCACCTGTGGGTTAAAGAAAATTGGTCGCACAATAGCCAGATGGTCTTTGCCAATGGAAAAATCCTTCAGCAAATCGCAGGTGTCATGTCCAAAGCCATGAGTGCCCCCGTGGTTGCCGGCGCAAAAGGACCTCACAACAACAAATGGCTCGGCCGGGTGGGCGATGGACGAGAAGATATGACCCCAGGCTCGTTTTATGTAGACCTCGAAAACAAAAAACTCTATGTCTGGCTGAAAGAAAATCAAGACCCCAACAAGTTACTCATAGAAGCGTCGGTGCGACCTTTCTGCTTTTTCGCAAGGGGAATAAATTACTTGTTCATCTCCGGTCTGACCATGATGCACAGCAATGGCTCAGCTGATACAAACTGGGGAGCATTCATGCTTGGAAAAGTCTCGCATTGCATCGTCGAAAATGTACAAGTCAAATGGTGCGACAGTATCGGCTTTCATGTTCTTGGAGATAACCTGACAATCCGTAACAGCAAGTTCAACCACAACGGAAACTCAGGCGTCTCCGCCAAAGGCTGGGGACACCGCTGGATCGATAATGAAACGTCCTACAACAATTGGCGTAAATTTAACTACCACTGGCATGCCGGCGGCATGAAAATGATCCCCTTCGCCAATGATACCGTGATCAGCGGACATACCGCTGCCTACAACTATGGCACAGGAATCTGGTTTGACACATGGAACTCCAATGTCACCATTCGCAACAGTCTAGTCCACGACAACGCATGGCATGGCATCTTCTACGAAATCAGTGAACACGCCATTATCAAAAACAATCGCGTTTACAACAACGGTGCCTATGGAATCTATATCGCACAAAGTTCTAACTGCAACATTCTATACAACCTTGTCTATGCCAACGGCATGACCGGGATCGTCGTCATGGGCAGTGGCAAACGGATCAACCCAAACTACGGCGAAGGTCCCAACAATGCTCTGCCCGCCCGCAACAATACGGTCGTCGGGAATATCCTCATGGACAACAGCAATCCCCAACGGATCAAGTCAAAATTCGAATTCGATGGTGATGGCAAACTACGCAGCCACTGGCCTGAACTGATCCTGCCCAATCCCAACATCCCCGGCAATGAAGGCAATCGCTCAGACTACAACCTGTTTTATCGTAGTGATGACCGCCCGATTCCCTTTTGGCGAGGTTGGGGCAGCCACAAACTTATCTCGTCTGATTTGGTGCAATGGCAAACCATGCATGACCAACATTCGATCATCGCTAAGCCTCTGTTCGTGGACTTGAAAGCCTTTGATTTTCATCCCGCCCCCGGATCGCCCGCCATTGGGCTGGCTAGGCCTCAGATGAGTGTGCGTTTTGATGCCGATGAACGGATTCGAAAAATCGTCTCGACGTTTACGGTGATCAAAAAGAAAGCCAAAAAAGTCAAGATCAAAATCCCCTATCACACCGCGGGGCCTTATGATCCGAAATAACCCTGTAACCCACTACCACAGCCCCCACCCGTTATGCCAACTCTTAGGAGGCGTGACGGTGGGGACGACCATGCCCTCGATTTTGAGCGGTTTGGCGGTGGGTAAACCCTGAACGTGATAGCTTGTCGGCTCGGTGGTTTCTGTCACGCAGCCTACCGCTGTCAGGGTCAGAGCCATGATGCCTAGGCAAAATATTTTCTTAAAGTTTGTCATGGGTCCAGATCAATCTTATTTAGCGACAATGTTCACCATGCGGCCGGGGATGATCAACACTTTACGGACAGTGTTCCCATCAATGGCTTTGACGACGAGTGGGTTGTTCATGGCAATTTTTTCAATGGCATCGTTGTCTGCATCGGCTGCCACGGTAATGCGGCCGCGAACTTTGCCGTTGACCTGCACGGGCAATTCAATCTCTTTTTCAACCAACAACTCTGGATCATAAACAGGCCAAGACTCGCCAGACAAAGAATTGTCATAGCCAAGTTTGTTCCACAATTCTTCTGCCACATGCGGAGCAATCGGGCTTAACAACAAAACCATCGGCTGAGCGATTTCTCGCGGGATGGTATCCAAGGCCACCAGTTCATTGTTTAGTTCAATCAATGCGGCAATGGCGGTGTTAAAGCTCATGCGTTCCATGTCATCGGTGACGCGTTTGATGGTGTGGTGCAGCAATTTACGCAACGCTTCGGTGGCAGGTTGGCCGTCGACTTTGAAGGCACCTGAATCGGTATCCACAAAGTTTCGCCAGAGTCGTTGCAAAAAGCGATGCGGCCCAGCAATGTCCCGGGTGTTCCAGACTTTGGATTGGTCCAGTGGCCCGAGGTACATTTCATAAATTCGCAACGTATCACAGCCATACTGTTCGCAAATATCGTCAGGCGTGACGGAGTTTTTAAGGCTTTTGCCCATCTTGCCGAACTCACGGGTGACGGGTTGGCCGTCGTGGAAGAACTTGCCATCGGTTTCGGTGACTTGGTCTGCCGGCACATATACGCCGCGTTCATCGGTATAGGCATAGGCTTGGATGTAGCCCTGGTTAAAGAGTTTGCCAAACGGCTCAGGCGTGCTGACATAGCCAAGGTCAAAGAGAACCTTGTGCCAGAACCTTGCATAAAGCAGATGCAAGACCGCGTGTTCCGCGCCGCCGACGTAGAGGTCAATACCGCCCCCATGGGGTTGGCCATCAGACTTAAGGCTCGTCATCCAGTAGTTTTCAGCTTCTTCGCCCACAAAACGTTCGCTGTTTTTTGGGTCCATAAATCGCAGGTAGTACCAGCACGAACCTGCCCATTGAGGCATGGTGTTCACTTCTCGCTGCAAGGTCTCGCCATCAAGGGTGACATTCCGCCATTCCTCCCCAGCGCGGCCCAATGGCGGTTGCGGCGGGGCGTCTGGATCATTCGAGGCCACCGGCTTGAAATCTTCCATGTGCGGATGTTCCACAGGCAAGTCGCCTTCATCCACCGGGCAAATCGTGCCATCGGCGCGATGCATAATCGGGAACGGCTCACCCCAATAACGCTGACGGCTAAACAGCCAATCACGTAATTTATATTGCACCTTGAAATGACCAATCCCTTTTTCATTGAGCCAAGCAGTCATCTGCTTCTTCGCTTCAAGCGTAGGCAACTCGTTGAGGGTGAAGTCGTCGTTGGAGGAGTTAATCGCGGTGCCATGCCCACTAAAACAGGCACCAAAACTGCCCGGAATCGCCAAGTAGCGTTCGACCAAGGCTTCACTCTGATCGGCCGACTCATCAGACGTATGACCTTCACGCTTGGCTGCGGCAGTGAGCCAATCAATCCCAGGCAACACCACCGGGACAATCGGCAAATCAAATTGCATCGCAAAATCAAAGTCCCGTTGATCATGTGCCGGAACCGCCATGATCGCGCCCGTCCCATAGCCCGTTAAAACATAGTCAGCAATCCAGATCGGCGTTTTCTCGCCATTCACCGGATTGATCGCATAGGAACCCGTAAAAATGCCTGTCTTTTCTTTGGTCTCGGCCATGCGGTCCATGTCCGAACGCTCGCTGGCTTGTTTCTGGTAAGCGGTGACTGCTTCTCTTTGCTCAGGTGTGACCAACAATTCAACGAGCCCATGTTCCGGTGCAAGAACCATGTACGTCGCACCAAAAAGCGTGTCCGGCCGCGTCGTGTACACACGGATCGATTCGTCACTATCTTCAACGCCAAAATCAACCATCGCGCCTTCAGATCGACCGATCCAATTTCGCTGCATGATCTTAATCGCCTCCGGCCACGCAACCAGCTCAAGGTCACTACCCAAACGATCCGCAAACGCGGTGATCCGAAGCATCCACTGCTTCAAAGGACGCTTAAAGACCGGGTGATTCCCTCGCTCTGAAAGCCCGTCATTGGTCACCTCTTCATTGGCTAAAACAGTCCCCAACGCAGGACACCAGTTCACAGGTACTTCAGCCAAATAGGCCAAACGGTGTTGCGCCAGAACATCCTGTTGAGCCTCGCCATCAAGCTCATGCCACTTGATCGCGCCCACTGGGTCTCCCTCAAGTGGGCTAAGGCCCTCTGCTTCAGGCAAAATCAAGCCATAGCTGGCATTGAGATAAACATCTTCATTTTCCAGCCGTCGCACCAGGTCTGCAATCGGCTTGGCCTGCTTGGTAAACGGGTCAAACCAACTGTGATAGAGCTTGAGGAAAATCCACTGCGTCCACTTGTAATAATCCGGGTCCGTGGTGGAAATGCATCGGTCCCAGTCATAGCTCAACCCCAACTGTTTGAGTTGGCGAACCATGTTGGCAATGTTCTGTTCAGTGGTGATTCGCGGATGCACGCCATGCTCGATAGCAAACTGTTCGGCAGGCAACCCAAAAGCATCAAACCCCATCGGATGCAGCACATTAAACCCCCGCATCCGCTTATACCGACTCACAATATCCGTGGCAATATAACCCAACGGATGCCCCACATGCAGACCAACCCCCGAAGGATACGGGAACATATCCAACACATAGTATTTATCTTGATCTGCAGAGAAATCGGCATCCCCCGGATTCAAAGCCTTGAAGGTCTTGTGTTGCTGCCAATGGGTCTGCCAGCGTTGTTCGATAGCCTGAAACTCGTACTGCATGGTAAAATCTGCCTCAAAACAAGGGTTTTAAGTAAGTGAAAAGTCTATTTCCATTATAGGCTCAAATCATGTCCATAGCAGTGAATATCGTAATTTATGATGGATATAGTTGTATGAAAACCGCAGAATCAAAACCGCCAATGAACGCCAATGCACGCGAATAAGCAGGAAACTAAAAGCTGATCTAAGTATTTATTTTTAACTCGCGAGCATTGGTGTTCATTGGCGCGGTTTGTTTCTGGCATGACATTCCCCCGGCCCGCTCTTACAATACCCACCATGTTTACAGGCATCGTTGAAACCAAGGGACGCATCGTTTCACTCACGCAGCAACAGGGGGGACAACGCCTTGTTATTGATGCGGGGAGTTGGCTGCCTCGGTCGGGCCAATTTGCGAATGGGGATTCGGTTTGCATCAGTGGCGTTTGTCTGACGCTGGTGCATGCCCCCGGAAGTTCAGAGGGATGTCTTTCTTTTGATGTGATTACTGAAACCCTCAAGGCCAGTGCGTTGGGTCAACTGCAAGTGGGCGATACTGTGAATCTGGAATCTTCCTTAACGCCGATGACCTCGATGGGAGGCCATTTTGTGCAGGGGCATATTGATGGGGTGGCTCGTGTGACGGGCGTGGTGACGGGTGAGGAATATCGTATTACGCTTGAGCCGCCGAGGGAGTTGATGCCTTGCGTGGTTCCCAAGGGGTCGGTCACGCTTGACGGGATCAGTCTGACCATTGCCTCGGTGACGGCCACCACGTTTGACGTGGCACTGATTCCCACAACGCTGAACATGACCACGCTCGGACAGGCTCGCAGGGGGACGGTTATCAATCTGGAAACAGACATCATCGCCCGTACCGTGGTGCATTGGCTGAACAGGCCAGGCGGGGCATCGGGGGCGAGTGCTTCATTGACGATGGAAAAATTGCGTGAGGCAGGTTTTGCAGGTTAAAGGTGCTGATTCTGACGGAATAAATCGAAGTGGATGTCATTGATGGCTAAAAAAAAACAGATTGGACAACGCCAATCCCGCCAACGCGATACGATTCTCCAAGCCATCGGAGAGGCTGACGGCCCCTTGCTCGCACAGACCATTCATGAACAGGCCAAACGTCGTGTGCCAAACTTGGGGATTGCCACTGTTTACCGCACGATTAAGCTTTTGCTTGAACACCAACGGATTCAGCCGGTGGTACTTTCAGACGGGCAAACGCGTTATGAATTGGTAGGACTGGGGCATCATCATCACTTCCGTTGTCGGGTTTGCGAACGTGTTTACGATTTGCCTGGCTGTATGCTGTCAATCAGCGACGGGGCTCAGTTGCCAGGCGGCTTTCAGGTCGAAGCTCACGAAGTCACACTCATCGGCGTTTGCCCGGGTTGTGCGTAGCGGTGGCCTTGGCTTTTTGCCCCCTTGGCCTGCGATTGTGGGCGAGAGGCCAATGGGTCAAAAATGCTTGCAATCGGTCATTAAACGAAATAAACGATTTTGCCAACAACCTTTTCATGAATTTTTTTCGCCTTGCCGGCCCTCGCCCGACCGCTGGGTGAGTGTGACCCAAAGGTTCAACTACAGCGCACGCATTATCCGGATGGACCTAAAAATGATCGGCCTGATCCTTGGCGGCAATGGCTTTAGTTGGATTATCTGAGAATGCATTATCAATAATAGTTGATTTTTGATATTGACTTGCTATTATCATTAACAGGTGTCGAGGCATGATGGGCCATGAGGTGGGGGGGCTTGGCGTGAATGTATCCTGTTTGTGAAAGAAAGTAACTGATGTCTAATCTCAAGCATTGTTTCAAGCATGGTTCCAAGCATGGCTCCAAATTGAGCCTTAAGTCTGACCTTTACGCTTTTACGCTGATTGAACTTCTGGTTGTTATTTCGATTATTGCACTTATGATCGGGATTCTGTTGCCTGCTTTGGCCTCGGCAAGGCAGTCGGCTTATCGGGTTCAATGCTTGTCCCAAATGAGACAAGTTGGCATGGGGATGCATATGTATCTCAGCGTCTTTAAAGGCTATTATTTTCCCAATCACCATCCAGATGATCCCATTGCCGCAGCAGGCATGCCCGTGGTGGTCGAGATTCCTTGGTACGAAAGAGTGGCATCGGTGACAGATTTTGAGCCTAAGCACATGTTTAGTCCCGGCGATCCGTATGCTGGGAAAGTATTCAAAATTGATGGCACGGACACCCGCATCGTCAGTTATTCACTGAACGGCTATTTCGGGGTGATGGGAGCGAATATTCGGAATTTGAACTCCCCAAGTTCTGTGGTATTTGCTGCATTGCGTGGCGATACAGATTTTATCGGCAAGGCAGAAGGGGACCCCGTCACAACGCATCTGGCGTTTCACCCTTGGGAGGCAATCCCATTTCCCTACAACGGGACAGAATTGGCTCATTGGTGGTCCGAAGGGCTTGTTCTGGATCGTTATCTTAAGACCTCGAATTATCTTTTTGCCGATGGCCATGCAGAAGTTCTCGGCGAAGAGGGCCTTCAGGAAGCGGCCGCTTATCCAGGTGATCGATTTTATGCAGGCGAAATTCATCCCTGATTTTCTTGAGAGCAATTTTTAAGTGGGGTCGCTCAAGAACTGTTCAACAAGTGTTCGCAATTCATCAAGCGATTGGCACGCATTGTGCATTTTAATGGGGCCATGGGTGATGGCGCACAAGCTACAGGCGTAGGTTTTGGGGGACATGGCCTTGTGTGCCATATCGGTGAGAAGATTAAAGAGTCCCGCATCCGTGTTGTAGATGAAGATCAGTTTCATTTTTCTAAGCTATCAGCTATCAGCTATCAGTTTTCAGTAAGAGGGGAGAATTCGAAAACGGTTTGTTGGTCTTGCCTTGCATCTCTTTCGGTTCTTACTGATGGCTGACATCTGATAGCTTAAAAAAACCCACGTCGTTCAACGTGGGTTTTTTCAAGCTATCAGTTCAATGGCCAGACCCGGACTTGAACCGGGGACACCAGCATTTTCAATGCTGTGCTCTACCAGCTGAGCTATCTGGCCGTGGGTAGAAGGGGTTACACCAATGGCGATTGAATTTTCCCGATTTTCTACGTATTTGGCAGTCTGTTTAAAGCAGCCAAACGGCTTTCATCGCGGGATATTTCATACCCAAGGGGTATAAATTAGCAGATCATTGGCGTGTGTCAAACGGCCGTGATGTCAGCGTCGGTGGTGGCTAGCTTGCCTTTTTCGATTCGTTCTTTTTCACTGGCAACCCAGGGGATGGTTCCTGCGTTTCGTTGGGCCCACAAAGGCATGGGTGTTTTCAATCCCTGCTTACTGATTTCAGCAAATTCCACGACCATTTCATCGCGGGAATAGCTGGACAAGTCGTGGTTTTTACCCATGTGAATGCAGTCGGTTGGGCAAGGTTCGGTACACAGGCCACAGAACATGCACTTTTGATAATCGATGGCATATCGGAGCAATTCGCCGCCGATGGCTTTGCCTGTTTCTTTGTCGACCTTGCGAGGGGCGGACTTGTCGATGTAGATACAGTCCACGGGGCAGGCTTTGGCACATTGGTCACAAGCGATGCACTTGTCTGCTTCGAATTCATGGATACCCCGATATCGCGGTGCAAAGGCAATGCGTTCGTGGGGGTATTGAATGGTGATGGTTTTGGAGAAGCAGTATTTGAGGGTGATTCTCATGCCGATGAGAATACTTTTTACTGCATCGTAGATGTTACGAAAATAGAGCTGGGCGGGGCTGGTCGCTGCCATGCGTGGTTACTTCCAAAGAGGCTTTGAATTAGTTCATTATCAGCAGTTTGCTGACAAGTTACAAATGATACCGTTCCCCCCGAAGCTTGGCTAATTCCCCTCCCCCCGGAAGCTTTCTTTTGGGCTTCCTTGGCTGGGTGGTGTTTTTCGGGGAGAGTTTCGCGGTGGGGCGTATCGTGGTGCGTTGAGGTGGCCTGACCTGGTGCGATGTTTTAATAATCCGGGGCGTTTGGCACGAGGCGTTTGTATCAAGCGTAGGCAAACAGTGGTGTATCACAGCGCCGAGCCCTGAACCCTCCGGGGGTGAAGGGCCGGATTTCCGAACGCTCAAATGGGAGGTTTTGTTTCCAATGAAGGCTTATCCAACTTGAGGCTTACCCAAGCGGTTGTTGGGCAGTTTGTACAAAATGTTGCCAAAAGGAGGGGGTGACTTCGCCTCGCTCAGGGTGCCACTGTACGCCGAGATACCATGCGCGCTTGGGGCAGTCGATGGCCTCAATCACGCCGTCAGGTGCAGTGGCAACGACGCGCATGTTGCCGCTGTCTGCGACGGCTTGGCGGTGGTGCGAGCAGACTGATGTGATGCCCGCAAGCATCGGCAAAGGGGTGTTGTCCAGGAAACAAACCCGGTGATGGTTGTCGTTTTCATGGATCTGAGGCTCAGCCAAAACATCAGGCAAGTATTGGCATAGCGAACCGCCCGCATGCAACGCCATCATCTGCATGCCGAGGCAAACGCCCAGTACAGGCTTGTCCGGGGCAGTCTGTTTGAGCTTGTTTAGCAAGGCCAATTCAAATGCTTGGCGTTGGGGGTCGATCAGGCGGGCCTGGGCATGTAAGGGTTTGCCAAAGGGTCGCGTATCAGGGTCAACGCCGCCTGTGAAAATGACTGCATCGAGGGTGGCCACATACGCATCAATTCGCTGGGGTTCGTGTGGCAAGAGCATCGCGATGCCCCCTGCCAGTGTGATTTGATGGCTGTATGTACTGGCGGATTCGTAACGGCCGCTGGTGGCGGTGTTGTCACGGTTGTCTGTTGTGATGCCGATGATCGGAAGTTTTTTTGTCATGGCGACTTCAAAAAAACAGGATGCTGAATTTGAGAGAACTGAATGCTTAGAGTCATTGCGTGTTTGGGCATGTTTACGGGGAATCAGAAGCCTTGGCGGGGGTGTTGGAAGGGGTGTGTCCGGGGGTAGGGATGTACGCGATGGATTTTGCGATTCCGATGCCCAGGCTGCATCCGACCAGTCCTGCTGAGGCATAGTGGATGGGTAACGCTAGGGCGGGGCCTGGGAAGTGTTGCCAGAGGCTGACGCCGTTTTGTGTTCGGGAGAACCATGCTTGGATCAGTGGGCCAGGGCCATCAAATCGCAAAAGGACCAGGCCGTAGCCGAGGATGGCGACCAGAGCCGGGCTAAAAAGGATGCCTATGGGGTTATTTTGGGGGAAAATCGTTTGAGCGATAGCTGCTCCCAGTGCAAAGGCCAGCACCAATGCCCCAAGAATTTGGACGGTATCGGTGGTTTGGAGGCAAACAAAACAAGCTAAAAAAGCAATGGCAGTGGCAGTGAAGCCAGCTTTGATTTCTATATGGTTGGGCTTGGCGAGGCGGGGTTGCCAAAGATTTTCATTGGTAAGCAGTTCAGGGAGACGTTGGGCAGCGAGGCTTCGCAACTGGGAGATGATCTGGATCGCCAGCAGCAATCCGATCTGCCAAATCAGCATTTCAAAGGCCAAGACCAAATAATCGTTTGGCAAATGGGCTGTTTCGAGCCATCCTGCTGAGGACCCACTTTTTAACGCCAGCAAGGTCAATGTGCCGCCATAGACGAATAAGCCATGGACGAATCGTCCCGTCGAAGCACACAAAGCTCCCAGTGCCACTGCTGGCAAACCTCCAATAAGGATCAATGCCATGGCAAGCCAGGGTCCGCAGCTCGCGGTAAAAAGACTAAGCCCTGTTGAGCCGTCAGGGGCTTTGAGTGTGGGTAAGATGCCAATCCATACCAAGCCTCCCAGTCCAATCGAGGCAGCGATCAGTAAACGTTGTTGGGTCGACGATAACATGGCAAAAGCAATCATTAATAGAGAAGGTCAAAGGTTGTAAAGCCTCATTGGAGCAGGAACCCATCCCTGAATCAACCCCCTTAAATCTGTTGGATGCCATTGGAATCCTTTAAGAAATCCAGCAAGACCGATCAGAATGTTCCAGATTACCCAAGTTGGATGTTGGTGCGAATCAAAATGAATGGAGCTTAAAAGGGCATCGTCGTGGCTGGGAAGGTCTTGGGAAACGGCTTTATTCAGACTGCCACAAACGTTTTGAAACTTTGTTCGTTTTTTTTAAAGAAAAAACGGGTTCCTCCTTGACATATTGACGAAGAAATGTACTATAGAGTTGAATGTCCCCTAATTAGGTGATCCTGATTGAGTGGAAGTAAGTGATCTGTCCCAATTAAAGATTGAGCTTGTTCGATCGTTTTTTTTTTTGCTCTAGGCGAAGTCCAAGTGACAGATCCGAGTTGTCGAGTAAGTGGGTCCGGTGCATACCAGGCCCAAAGCCGGGGGGATTCGACACCAATTAATTGTCCGCATGCAGGCGAATGTTCGTCTGTATAAAGTTTAGTTGGGTTGTAATTCTGCAATGGACGAGGAGAACAGGCTCTAAATTTCCACAAAATAAACACCAAACGCATGATTTTTCCAGGAATTGTTAAACCCGGAATTGTTCGTCTACCTAATATGTGACCGATTGGTCGCACATGCAGCGTGTTATATTGAGGAAATTCAGAACTGCTGACTTCGTATTTGAATGTGGAATTGCTCCCGATAGTTTCATTTTCTCTCTTAGAGGAGCTTTTCTTATGAAGAAGCACGCATTTACCCTGATTGAATTGCTGGTCGTGATTTCGATTATCGCCTTGCTTATCGGCATCCTGTTGCCTGCGTTGGGTGCTGCCCGTCGTACCGCACGTCAAATGCAGAACTCCACACAGGTCCGTGGTATCCACACCGGCTTGGTTCTGTTCTCACAAGGTAACAATACCTACTATCCTGGTCGTATCACCACCGGTCAATTGGCTACCATCAACGGCACCACTGGTGCTCAGGTGGCAATTCGTTTCCAAGAACTCTTGGACGACAACTACTTTACCGGTGCTTACGCTGTGAGCCCTTCAGAAACCAAAGACCCTTGGACCAATGGTACTTTGACTGCTGCTAATTTCTCCTACGCTTTGTCCCGAGTGACTGGTGCTGCCACCGGCGGTACACAGCGTTCAAACGAATGGCGTGACACCTCCAACAGCGAAGCTCCTATCCTCGGTGACCGTGCCAAAGCCAATGGCACCGGCATCAAGTCCGTCCACACCAATCCTAACAGCAACAACACCAACGAATGGCGTGGTAGTGTGGGCTTCAATGACAACCATGTCTCCTTCGAAGCTACACATGATCAGTTGGACACCAAATTCGGTTCCTCTAATGAAACCAATGATGACTTGTTCTCCTTGGATTCAGCTGACAACGCAGATGCAGCTTTGGTCTACAGCGGCACAACCAACATGATTGAGTAGGACTCAATGTTTGCCTAAGCAAGCATGAACGAAAATTAAACCTTCGGGTTTAGTAAATATGGATGGCTGTCCCAACCGGGGCAGCCATCTTTTTTTTAAGCTATCGGTTTAAAGCTATCAGCTATCAGCTATCAGTTGTCAGTTGTCAGTTGTCAGTAAGAGAAGAAGGTGTCGGAGCTGCTCTGTAGAGAAGGTCAAACGCTAGGCATTTGACCTTAATCATCTTCGCACATGACTTCGCGGATCGTTTGAAAATAGCAGTAAGCATACTTACCCCCGGAACGCCCCCGGAACGCCCCCAGAACGCCCCCGGAGCCGCCCCCGGGGGTCGTTCGGGGAGGGGCTAGAAAGAAATGGCGAGAACGCTCTAGGCTGCGTGCGAAGCGTTTCGGCTGAAAATAGCTGATGGCGTGGGGAAGTCCTGGATTCTTTGAAAACATCTCTTTTTTGCTTCTTGTCTTAATGATAGCTGACCGCTGATAGCCGATAGCTCAATCATTACCGATGCTTGGCATCGTAGACGCAGAAGAACGGCTCGGCATAGCGGCACTGGCGAGCAATCCCCCAATATTGGCCAATGATTTCAAGCTTGCGAATGCTGTTTTTAGAGTGTTGACTTTGATGAGCGCGGAGGGCTTTGAGCTTGAGCGTCCAATAATCCGTCACATCAATCAAAACGCTTGGCGAAGCGAAGAGCCTCACATCCGATTCCCACGCAGCATGTCGAACCTGTGTGGGGATCCAAAGGCTGCCTAGCTTAGCTCCATCCTTCACTGCTTGCCCAAAGGCCTGGTTGACGATCTGGGCGGCACAGGTGTGTTCATAGCCGCTGGAGAGGCTGTGGGTGATGACGATCTGGGGTTCATATTTCTCCAAGATCGTTTGCATGCGTTTGATGCATCGAAAATTCCCCGCAGCAGCAGCAATCGGCTCGGCACCGGCAGGATGATGCACGTCATAATTTTGATCGCCCAGCCAAGCGAGTTCCTTGCCCGTGTGGTAGACGGAATCTTTGAATCCCATCTGGAGAATCGTGTCCACGCCAAGGATTTGAGCTGCTTCGTGGGTCTCTTTCTCCCGGACGGCCATGACTTCTTTGGGAGCATGTTCCATAAAGTTACCATCTTGATGGATATCCGCTCCAGCCATGTTGGCAGTGAGCATGACCAAAATGACGCGGTAGCCCTCGTCGACAAACTTAGCAACAGTTCCCCCGGCATAGGTTTCCATGTCATTGGCATGAGCCATCGCCACCATCAGGGTGGGAGGCTCAGAAGCGTTTGGGTTTTGAGGTCGAGTTTGGATCATGGCAATGATTCATCGTTGCTTGTATCTTCTCACATTTGTAGATTTTATCAAACAGTCTGCTGGATGCAGCAAGTTCCAAAACAAGGGGCAAGGAGTCTTGTGGTCTGGGTTTGTGGGCCTAGAGGGTGGGGACGCATTCTTGTAAAGAAGAAATATGTTGATAATATTTTCAAATGGATCTGCGAAAGCAAATGGGTACCAGTATGCGCAAGTAATCGGGTGCCACCTTTGGTAAAAGAATAACACATGTTGCGGTGTTGCCGGCATTTAAACCGGCGAAGGATTGATGCTTTTGGGGTAGAAGGCTTGATGTTTGGGCTTGTATGGGGCAATTTTTTGTATAAACTATTTTATATAAAGCATTTGTGGGTTTTTGGTTAAAAGGGTTTTTGATTTATTCTTGCCCTGAAATCATTGATTTCTCTCTTTTGGGCCGATATAGATAGTCAGTAGGATATTTTCTGTTTGCATAAAGGAGTGACGCATGAAACCAATGACTCCACCGCCTCCGGGCCTTGCGCAGATTAAGCCGTTGGTTCGGTATGTGGATGCTGAGCAAGCGATTGTTGACACCCATTTTCGCCTGAAGCCTCGATTTTCTCTTGGTAATCGACGTTTTCCCAAACGTGTGCGGATTTTGTTGGAAATTGAAACGGAATCCGGTTTTCACGATGAAAAATTTGAACGCGTTGAGTTGCATCGTGGTTGTGGCATGGTGCAGATGAAGATCCTCGTGCCTCAACGCTGGTGGCCTGCGGGCATGGGGGAGCAGACCTTATATACCGTGACGGTGACGGTCTTGCATGGTCGGCATATTATTGACAAGCACCGTGCGATGGTCGGGTTCACCTCGGTGCGATCCCAAGGCCAAGTCGCCGGGCCGCTCCCAGAGCCCACCGCATGGAAGTCTTCGACCTTGATGGTCAATAGCCAGCCATGCGAGATTCATACGATTGTGCCTGTGGATCAGGTTCATGAAAAGGCACTGTTGCCTGTCTCAGGCGAATCATTAATTTTGGTGCGGGATCACTATGGGCCGGATAACTTATTTAATGCGGCAGACCGAGCGGGCATTTTGATGATTCAGTGTGTGCCGATTGACCCCAATGGGCATGCTGAAAAGGAGTTATTGCATCAGGTTCCCCGTTTGGCGAGCCATCCGAGCCTCGCAGGCTGGTGCGTGGCTTCGCAAGGTCGTCTGGGGCGTGCGATGTTGAGACGGCTCAAACGGCTGGACCCCACGCACCCGGTTTTCACTGAAATTCCACAAATTCGAGCAGCTTAACCAGTTGCCAGTTGGCAGACTCCCACGAAATTGGTATATTACCCGACTCGCTACTTAAATCGGTAGTGTTGCGCTGTAAATAAACCGCTCAAGGAGTCTGGCCATGGCCAAAAAAGAAATAGAATCACAGTTTAAGATCCAAGCCAAAGGTGGACAGGCAACCCCTGCACCGCCAATTGGTCCTGCCCTTGGCGCTCATGGCGTTAATCCAGGCCAGTTTATTCAGCAGTTCAACGACCGCACCCGTGAACTCAACGGCAAAGTCGTCGGCTGTGTCATTACCGTCTTTAAAGACCGTAGCTTTGAATTTGAAATCAAAGCTCCACCGGCTGCTGTGCTGCTCAAAGATGCAGCGGGCATTGAAAAAGGCTCCGGCGTCCCCAATAAAGATAAAGTGGCTACGCTGACCGTTGATCAGCTTCGCACCATTATCGAAGAAAAGGGCAAAGAGCTGACCGGCCACACCCCCGAAGCACAAATCAGAACCCTCGCAGGCACCGCTCGATCCATGGGGATCGAAATCGAAGGCCTCGCCGAGCTGGCATCCTGATTAATAGTTTGTATAGGCTAACCACGAGCCTTAATCGTGGAAGATGAACCCGCGGCAAGTCCGCACCATCGAAAGGAAAAACATGGCTCGTAAAAAGTCAGGAAAACGCTATAGCGAAGACCTCAAAGCATGTGGTGAAAATTCGCCTTTGCCTCTGTCTGAAGCGATTGAGAAGGTGATCTCCTTCAAAAAAACCAAGTTCGATCAATCCATTGAAATCTGCCTCCACCTAGGCATTGACGCCAAGCAAGCGGACCAATTGGTTCGTGGCTCAATTTCTTTGCCTCATGGCATTGGCCAGACCAAACGGGTTGTTGCTTTTTGCACACCCGAAAACGTCGAAGCAGCTAAAGAAGCTGGTGCCGTGGAAGCTGGTGGCGAAGATCTTGTCAAGAAAGTCGAAGAAGGCTGGATGGAATTTGATGTTGCCATTGCCAGTCCGGACATGATGCGAGTGGTGAGCCGCTTGGGTCGTTCCCTTGGACCACGTGGTCTGATGCCTTCTCCCAAAAGTGGCACCGTGACTCCGAAGATCGCTGAAGCGGTCAAGGAATACGCAGCAGGCAAAGTGGAATTCCGCAATGACGACGGCGGCAACGTTCAAGCTGTCGTTGGCAAGCATAGTTTCGAGGTTGGCAAACTGCTTGACAATGCTGAAGCTTTCATTCAGACAATCGAGCGAATGAAGCCTGCTTCTGTCAAAGGCCTGTACGTCAAGAATATTTCATTGTCCGGCACGATGACCCCTGGTGTCACGGTGGCCCTGTAACCCCTTGCGGTCAAGAAAGAGGTAAACGTCATGAGTAAACCTATTAAAAATTTAATGATGAAAGCCTACGAAGAGGCTTTTGGAAATGTTGACGGTGCAGTCACCATCGATATCCGTGGTATTAATGCCAACAACAACGCAGCTTTGCGTACCAATCTGGCTCAAAAGGGCGTGACCGTTTCGGTCGTCCGTAACCGCCTGATGGTCAAGGCTGCCCAAGGCACTGCCCTTGAAAAAATCAACGAAATCCTTGAAGGTCCCACCGCGATCTGCTACGGCGGCGAAAGTGTCGTCAACGTGGCTCGTGAACTGATCGCTCAAGCCAAAGCAATCCAAGGCATCGAATTCAAAGGTGCCCTGATGGAAGGGATTGTTTTTGGTCCTGATGAAGTTGAAAAACTTAGTAAGTACCCAACCCGCGACGAAGCTCAGGCACAGGTGATTCAGGTCATCCTCGGGCCAGCCGCGCAGGTCATCGGTGCTGCAGTGGGTGTGGGCAACGAAATTGCTGGCATCCTCAAAACGCTCGAAGAAAAGCTCGAAAAGGGCGAAGAAATCAAGAAGACTGCTTAATTTAAATTTTGTCTGCCGTGAGGCTAGGCCCTTACCCAAGGGTTAAATGATCGATGGTCGATCACCTACCAAAGGCGCATTGTTACCATGGAGATTTTATTATGTCAGAAGAAACAACAGCCGTCGTCTAAGTCGATGCCGCAATCAAAGAACTGGGCGACAAGATCGCAGAGTTGACCCTCAAGCAGGCCGTCGACCTCAAGAACTACCTCAAAGATGCTTATGACCTCGAACCTGCCGCTGGCGGTGCTGTGGTCATGGCTGGTGGTGGTGACGCTGCTGGCGAAGCTGAAGAAGAACAGACTGCATTTGACGTGATCCTGACCGCTGTTGGTGGCCAGAAGATCAAGGTCATCAAAGCTGTCCGTGAAGCAACGGGTCTTGGCCTCAAAGAAGCCAAAGCCGTCGTTGACAGTGCCCCTGGTGCTGTTAAAGAAGGCATTGCCAGAGACGAAGCTGACGCCTTGGCTGAAACGCTCAAGGAAGTTGGCGCTGAAGTCGAAGTCAAATAATACGACTTCGCTAAATCTAAGATTTGAAAAAACCGCTCACCCTCAGGTGGGCGGTTTTTTTTAAAGCTATCAGTTTTTAAAGCTATCAGTTGTCAGCTATCAGCTATCAGTAAGAGAAGAATTTCAAAGACGGAGGTTTTTCGTTCATGCGATCATCACAACGCAGCACTCTGAAGTCTGCCCAAGAGTCGGATTCTTTTCTAACTGAACAGGGGGAAAACAGACTCTTCGGAAAACCTCAGGTTTCTGCGTTGTGATAGCCGAAAGCATACTTGCGCCCGGGGGCGCGTCTGCCAAAATATCAAAAAGGTTACAGTTGCACTAGAAATGGGCTAACGTGCGATGATCACAACGCCGAGTTCTGAACGCCTTGGGGCGTGAAGGGCCGGATCTTTGACTCCGAGCCTTCCCCGGCGTTGGGGGTTTTGCATAGGCCTACAGTGGCCGAGCAAGAAAAAGAGGCAAGGTGTATCATTGATCCAGATTGTGTTTTTTAAGTGACGTGCATTTTTCAAGAGAAATAAATCAAAGATGAAAACCATTGTGGGTAATCTTCAAAACGCAACGACCGATCCTTCGCCTGGCATTGAATGCTGGATGCCTGAAGGTGATTCTCAAAACATTGGTCTCATTATTCTGCCTGGCGGGGGGTATGCGAATTTGGCGGAGCATGAGGGCAAGGGTTATGCCGCGTATTTTTCCAAGGCAGGAATGACCTGTTTTGTCGTGAACTATCGGCTAGGAACCCAAGGGTTTCAACATCCTGCGATGCTTGAAGATTCTCTTGCAGCCATTGAAACGATTCGATCTCGTGCGACAGAATTTGGGATTGATCCCAACCGATTAGGGATCATCGGGTCATCCGCGGGCGGTCATTTGGCAGCCCATACACTGGTTGCCTGGGATTCGTATCAAAGCGAGGTCTCATTGAGGCCTGACTTCGGCATCTTGTGCTATCCCGTGATTACAGCCCATGGTCCCTATGCTCATGAAGGTTCATTGGCTAATTTAATGGGCAGTGCAGCATCGGATGCTTTGCGTGATTCACTTGCATGTGACAAATTAGTTTCGGATCAGACGCCGCCTTGTTTTCTTTGGCATACGGTCGAAGACCCTGTGGTGGCGGTGGAGAATAGCATGTTGTTCGCATCGGCTTTGCGAGATCGTGAGGTTCCTTTTGAATTACATATTTATCCGCATGGCCGTCATGGCCTGGGACTTGAAACCTCTTTTCACTGGGAAGTAGATTGTTTGCGATGGATCAAAGAGACAGCCCGCTCGACAGCAGCCGTGTAAATTTTCTTCTGCAGCAACCGGTTTTGTCGCGGCGAAAAATATTTCTTGCTCGGTTTCTCATTGGCTTGATTGTGCTGGTCTGCGCTGAAGTTTTTTCAGGTGCCATTTTCAAAGCAGGTCTTTGGAATCCGATGACTTGGCTGTTTGTCTATTGGCTTTACTTTGCCCATTTTTTTCTGTTTACCACACTCGCCATTAAGACGGGCCGCACGTCCTTGTCATCGTTGTATCTTTGGGGGGTTCTCTTTGGTTTGTATGAGTCTTGGATCACCAAGGTGATCTGGGCGGGGTATCCCGGCGAGGGGAAGCCGGTGATGGGCACGATTGGGCCTTATGGTTTTGCAGAGATCAGCATGGTGGTCATTTATCATCCGGTGATGTCCTTTCTTTTACCGTTGGCGGTGACGTGTGTGCTTTGTCCATCGTTAAGGGCTCATTTTCCAGGCCTTGCTTGGTTTACAGGCAAGCAGAAGCGTTCACGATTGCTACAAATTTATATCGTGGGAACGTTTGTTTTGGTGATGGCGCTGAACTCCCTGAGCACGGTGATCTTGTCGCTTAATTTGGTGCTGGCGGTTGTTTTGCTGACGCTCCTGTTGCGTTTGACCAAACGTACGTTGGCTGATTGTGAGGGCTTGCCAATTGTGACCTTTGGGAAGCGGGGCATGGTTGGTTTGAGTCTCTATTTAGCGGTGTTGTATAGCGTGATGTATTTCGTTTTTCGCCCTGAAGGCTTACCCTCGGTTGCGGTGCAATGCTTAACCTTTGTCTGGTATGCGTGGGTGATTCTAGGTTTGAAGTTGCATCGTGCGCAAAAGCCATTGCCCCTTGGAGCAATGCCAGTTGAATCCAGAGAGTGGCCGTTGATTCGACGGCTATTTACCATCTTGCTGGTGATGGCGGTGGTGGGTTCTGTTTTTTCCCAGACGAACCTGATTCGTATCCCCGCAGCACTCAATTTTGTGGTCTGGACGATTGGGGGCATCATCTTGACTGGCTGGGCATGGGTCCGGGGGATGCGTTGGTCGGCTGGTTAAAAAATTTGTTGAATTGAGCCGTCTATTGATGGCGAAAATGATGCGAATGATGCTTGTATAATGAATGTTTTGTATTGATTAAAATCACACGCTCTAAACCCTCGTGAGCTGAAGATGGCTTGTTTTTTTTCAGCCTCAACGCATTGCTTGAGGACATTGATGGAAACGAAGTGAACGAATGAAAATGACAGAAATTGAAACGTATATTGCAGGCAATCCTTGAAAAATTGGATGTTCGTTCGAGTCTTGACTGATGATGGAATTCATGGCGTGGGTGAAGGGGCATTTAATGGCTTTGCCAAGACCACCGAAGCTGCACGCCAAGATCGACCAATTGACGGTCGAACAAGCCTTTTTAAAAAAAGGCTTGGAATGATGAGTCATGCCCAACGTTGCAATGAACAGATCAAACACTTCGTCCGCCTCAGCCCTGCCTTCCGGGGGGGGGTTAGGTTGTGGGGAAGCCTGGGGTCCCTGGGACGATTGAGCCGTGATGGACGCCCTTGATGAGAACGTTGCCGTCGGTGAATCCTTCGGGTCGATCCTTGAGCTTTTCGATGAGACGGTTACGCCAAAGTTCCAATGTTTGAGCATGCTCATCGAGCACTGCCAAGTTGGTACATTCGGTGGGATCGTCATCTAAGTTGAACAATTGTTCTTCGCCAGAATTGGTGTACCAGACGTATTTCATTTGACCATCCGTGACGTAGTGATTGGACTGGTGTTTGCCGTAGCACTGGCCATGTTCGCCGTGAAGGTATTCACGCCATTCGGTTTTGCCTTGCAACAGTGGGAGCATGCTCTTGCCATCAACGCTATCAGGGATCGGCACACCGGCCATCTCCAAAATCGTAGGCATCAGATCTCCTAGGCAAACCGGGGCATCGTGAACAGCACCGGGTTTAATCCCCATCGAAGGCGGTGTTTGAATCAGCATCGGCACACGGGCGGAGGCTTCATACGGATAGGTCTTGCGGAATAGATAATGATCGCCGAGCATTTCGCCGTGGTCGCTGGTGAAAATGACGACGGTGTTGTCCAATTGGCTTCGCCCGGTGGTGGGGGAGGTTCCCAATCCTGCAAGGAAACGGCAAATTTGGTCGTCAATGTGATTGATTAGACCGTAGTAAGCTGCTTGACAGGATTTGAGTGTTTCACCGGTGAGGTGGACTCGGTCATCATCTACGCAGAAGCCTCGGTCTGTTTGGTCAGACCCTTCGATGGTTCGTGGTTTGGCCCAGTCGCCGATGACTGGCTTGGGTAGATCCATGCGTAAGTAGCGGTCCATATAAAATGCGGGTGGGCATAGCGGAGGGTGTGGCCCGAGGAAGGACAACGTCATGAACACAGGGCAAGAAGGGTCTTTCCATTTGTTCATGAAGTGTAACGCTTCGGTGACGGTTTTATAGGTGTGGTGTTCGGTTTCGTCTAGATGCCAAGGGCGAGCGGTCCAGCCGTTGCCGGCGAGGCCGTGTCCGCCGCCATCATAATTGCCCTGTTCTGACTTTGTGCTGACATCACCTGTAAAGATCATCTGGTCATAGCCAAAGCGTTTGCGGATGGGATGTTGATGCATCGGACGGCCGACCATGACAGTCTGGTAGCCTGCTTTGGATAGTTCGCCGGGCAGGGTTGCCTCGGGTTCCCATTCGATGCCGTTTTGAAAACCAACAACGCCATGGGTCGCAGGGTGCTGGCCTGACAGGATGGATCGGCGTGCAGCGATGCAAGAAGGGCACGTTGAGTACGCGTGGTTAAAGCGTGCGCCATGGGTTGCCAGTTCATCAAGGCGGGGGGTCATCAGAACTGGATGGCCTTCAATGCCGAGGCAATCACCACGCTGCTGATCGGTCATGATTAAAATAATATTCGGTCGTTGGTCGGGGGTACTCATTGTCTTTACGTCCTTAAAAAGTTAGCTTTTTGAGATAGATAGAAAATCTGTTTTGTGTTGAGGAAGAAATTACGCGTTTGAGTTTAGAAACAATCGGGTTGACTACAATGGGCTATTGAATCAAGGAAGTTTCGTGTGAGCCGGTTGCTTTGAGGCTCGTTGTTAGTTCTGCGATTCCCGTGGTAGCCAGCGTTTTTCCCATTCGACGCTGTCGTATTGTTTCATAATTTTCTTAGCTTTGAGAATGGTCCACGCTGCCTCGGCCGTGGAAGCGAAGATGCCTAGCTCTCTGCGTTCTTCCGTGGTTTTGCGAGCACGGGGTCTTTTTTGAAACGCATTTTTACGGGTGTGCAACGCATAGGTCATGTGCAAAGCCCACGAAGACCCCATGATCCCTTTGCTAGAGGTTGCGGCCACATCTCTTGCAAGGTTCGCCATGTTGCTTTGGATAAACCAAGGAACCGCAATCACGTCCAGCCCGTTCTGTCTAAACCAAGAAATTGAGGGATAATGCTCTGGGAACACTTCGCCAACGGTGTAGCCGTAATGCCAGTCGGCAATGATAATATCTTTGTCCAGAAGGGGAACTGCTTCAAAGGTATTGAGTGGTGGTCCGCCGTGGTTCTCAAAAAAGTAGGGGAATTGCAGATGGTTTAAAAGCATGTCACCCCACATGATGGTGCGGCAACCTTTTTTCTTCAGATGACGATTCAACGCATTGGCGTAATCGGCAAGCATTTTGCCTCGGTTGACTTCTTTTGGCCATGCAGTTCCAAAGAAGTGTGCTTCATCCATGCCCAGGCTAAAGAGCTTGGGTTGGTCGAACAGCTCATAGATTTCATCGAGGCAGTCGAGCATCATGGGCAGGACTTTGGGGTTGGCAATGTCTAGGCCAAAGGAGAGCGAGCCATCGCCTTTGACTGCTTTTTGTTCAGCATTGAGTCGTTGTCCGGACCAGCTTTCATGGAAGATGGTTTTCCATGAGCCTTTGGAATGGGTTTTAATTTTTCGGTTGATCATGTCCGCATGAGCGTTGAGGGTTTGTTTGGATTGACTGAAGAAAAACTTGCCTAGGGTTTTGAATTCAGGGAACACGGAGAGGCCTTGCTCTTGACCAATTTTGATAATCGCTTTGAGTTCATCCTGTGAATAGGCTGTTTTGGGCCACATTTCGGGATGTTTTTTGAGTTCAACGTTGCCTTTGATCATGATGCAGACATGGGTGTATTTGTAGCGTCCTAGACGGCGGAAGATCCAGCGGTAGATGTCTTGCACTTCCTCTGCATTTTTTTTGCCCCAGTGACCAGGGGCTCGTAAAACCAAGTGCATCGCACGGAATTTAAGGTCCGGCAAATCACGGATGGTCAGTTGAGGCAACGTCTCATTTTCTGATTGTTCAAGGACCTGAAGGAAACTTTGAATGCCGTTGCGGAGACCTTCTTCGTCATGGCCTTTGATGGCAATGCCTTGAGGCAAAATTGAAAGTGCGTAGCCGCCTTGATGGTGAGGGGCTGCTTTGATTTCATCGAACAGGTCAACGTCAGCCGTGTTGGCGGCTGCCAGGAAGAACTGTTTTGAGGTTCGTTCGGCAACCTGATAAGTATCTTCTTTTTTGCCTGTGATAAAGGTGACTTCTTGTTTAAAGAGTCGGGTTGCCTGGGGGCTATTGCTTTGGATGAACAGAGTTTGACCGAGTTGGAAGGTTCCCTTGTGCGTGGTGAGTTGTTTTGGCTGTGGGATAATTCGGAGGGCTGTTTGACCGCGTTTTTTTACGCCGCTTGTTTTTTGAGCCATGGTTTTTTTCTTAGTTTTTGTTGCGTGAGCTTTGGAAGCATCCGTCAAAGAAAAATTGCGTAACTGGACAGTGCCAAGTTGATTGCCCAGATAAATCCGAAGGGTGGGCTTGTTTGTCAGAACGACGCCCTTGGCGGTAAAGGTCAATTCATGACGGGACCATTGATCTGAAAATGTGACGGTTTTGTTGAGGCCATAGCTTTTGAAAGGCCTGCTTTGCTGAGAGCAGACGACTTGGGTTTTGACTGCGGGGCCTTCTCGCTTGGCATCAAAGGCAAGTTTGTACTGTTGGCCTTCTTGGAGTGTGAATTTTTGGATCAGTTGCACATGCTGGGGGCTGCTGGCCTTGGCGACTTCGACGGTGAGGATGCCTTGCTTGGCAGTGCGTTTGACCTTCATGCTTTTGTGGACATGAAAAGACCAGCCGGTGAGGCCTCGGGCAAAATCAGCATTCTTTAATCGTTCACCTGCAGAGACTGCGGTGCATAACAAGCCCAAGATGAGCAAACTGTAGTTCGTATGATTCAAGATTTTTTTCATCATGGGAAAAGTCTTTCATTGTGAACCGGCCATGGGTTCTAAAAAGATAGTGTGACTAAGAAATTTGAACCTCCCATTTTAGAGGGTAATTAAACATGTTTCAAGCGTTCGCAAAAAAAAGTGTGAACGCTTGGCTAGAACGTGCCATTGACCTTGTACGTCAGCATAGGATCATCACAACGCCGCATGCTTCACGCCCTTGGGGCGTGAAGCGTCGAATCTCCGCCTCTTACTGATAGCTGATAATTGATAACTGACAACTTCTTAAATTACACCCCACGGGTGGTGGGGTCCCATATCTGTTTGTGCAATTGAGATTGCAGCCTCACAGGCAAGGCATCAGCAAGAATCCACTTGGCCAAGGATTGAATCGCCAACCCGGTCGTCCCGGCAAGCTCCTCGGTACGAGGCATCGGGCCTGCTGGGCTAAACAAAACCGCTTGAACCTTCGAGATTAAATCGTGCTGAAGGACCAAGTCTTTGGCCCAGAGGTAGTCCGCTTCATCGCAAAGAACAAATTTAACCTCGTCATGCTTGGTGAGGTGATTGAGGTTCTCCCAGTGGTTGCGGTCCACTTCGCCGCTGCTAGGGGTCTTCATATCCATGATCCGAATCACCCGTTCATCGCAAAGGCTGATGTCACAAGCCCCGCTGGTCTCAATTAAGACCGTTTTGCCTAGATCGCACAATTGGGTCATCAACGCATGGACGTTGGGTTGAAGCAACGGCTCGCCGCCTGTGATTTCAACAAGATCACAGGGATGAACCTGAACTTGCTCAATAATCTGATCGAAGGTCTGAGGCTGTCCTTCGGTAAACGCATAGGCGGTATCACAATAGCCACAGCGAAGATGACAGCCCCGCAGCCTGACAAAAACGCAAGGGAGTCCTGCCCAGGTGCTTTCGCCCTGAATCGAATAAAAAATTTCATTGATTTGTATACCAATCACGATTGAGTTTCCCTTTTTTTTTTACGTACGTGGCATCTTGCTTTTTTTAAGCATCGCGTCCAAACAGGTTTTATCGTGGGAATTATCATGCCGAGAGGTATAAACGCAGTGAATCAGTCATGATCCCTCTTGTATCTCGGCAAATAACGCATTTACCGTCTTATTCAAAATCGGATGCACGGCTCGTGGCGCAATCTCAGCCAACGGCTCAAGGACAAACGCCCGCTCGTGCATCAGCGGATGGGGAATGGTGAGATTCTCTTCATCTACGACCCAATCATCATAGAGAAGAATATCCAGGTCCAACGGCCGAGGGCCCCATCGAATCCGCAACTCGGCAACTTCGCGCCCCCGGTCTTTTTCAATCTCATGCAAAAACCCCAATAAAGTCGGCGGCAACAAGGTCGTCCGAATCACCGCAGCTGCATTGAGATAAGATTTTTGCTCAATCGGACCCACAGGTTCCGTTTCAAATGCGCGACTAAAATCCACCAACTCCGTCTGAGGCAGCTTGCCCAGACGAGCCTTGGCGGCCTCGAGATGAGCTTGGCGATCCCCCCTGTTTGAACCAATTCCAAGACAAACCGTGTGCATGTGGATCATTGTGGCAGTCGCGGTCATCGTGAGCAAACTGACCGCCCCGATAGCCGTTACAGACCCATCAGGACATTTGGTATCATAGACGATCAATATTAGAGCAATTTTGAATTTCGAGGAGAGCGAGCATGCAACAGGTCACCGCAATGGTTCTATTACTGAGCGTAGGTTTGGTCGTGGGTTGTGAATCAGACGGGACGACACGAAGCAGACATACTTCTTCTGTACCCCCGGCATCGCCTCTGTCATCCGTGGGCTCTGCTGGGAAAATAGGCGGCGGCGTGGAAACGCCCGTGTTACATCCAATGCCTGTTCGGCCAAGAGAGTTTGACCAGAATTTACAGAGCCTGCCTGTGGTGGTTGAATCCTTGCCCGTCGAACCAGTAGCACTGACAAAAGCTTCTATGACCATGCAATCAACAGAGATGATCGAACTTCGTCCCATCAATGAAACCGGGCAATTGGAAGTGGTCTCTCACGCGCAAGAACAAGTTTACAATTTGGAACCTTTGGTGTTGGATGCCCCAGCGGTCGCTGAGCCGTTGGAGAATATTGAGCCTCCCAAGGCAACCGCCAGCGTATTGCCTCAAACACCACCGTTGCCTTTGATCACGCCCGAAGTTGTCGCAGTCGTTGAACCAATTGAACCCGTGGCAGAAACGGCTCAACCCCGCACCCAAGCACTCGCGACGACAGAAACACTCCTGCCACCAGTAGCCCTTCCTTCCGTACCACCCCCCGGCACCCCCGGCACCCCCGGCACCCCCGTAACCCCCGGCACCCCCGTAACCCCCGGCACCCCCGGCACCCCCGTAACCCCCGGCACCCCCGTAACCCTCGCAACCCCCGCAACAACCCCCGCAACAACCCCCGCAACAACCCCCGCAACAGCCCCCGCAACAGCCCCCGCAACAGCCCCCGGAATCGCTCCAGAAACAATCCCCTCGGCAACTCCCGCAAAGACACTTACGGCCCCCATGCCACAAGCCGTTCCCGTGGTGGCAGTCGTTCCCCCGGCTCCCCCGGCAATTCCGTCGTTTCATATTCTGCAACGTGGTGAAACACTTTGGGCTCTGGCCAGGCATTACTATGGCAATCCCAAGCGATGGATTGATATCGCTCGACTGAATCGCATTCAACGTCCGGACCGAATTCCCGTCGGAAAAAAATTGCAGTTGCCTTGACCTATCCCCAAAGTATGCGGAAAATAAGATAGGTAGCTTACTATCTACCCTCAGGGAGCAATTTTCATGAAGGTTCGCTTGTGCTTGATTCTGATGTTCGTGGTGACAGCCAATGGGCTGCTTTGTGGCCAATCTGTTTCCCAACGCATCGAACAACTCAAACATCGTCGGGCTACCAAGGCAACGACTGTTTCGCCAAACAGCCCAGCCGCCAAGTTTCATCGTCCTTTCAAACAAGAAGTTCGCTTGGAAAATGTGGCTGCCAAGGCCGCTTTTATTTGGTGGTCCAAGGCTGCCGACATCTCCCTCTTAATCAACTGGAATCTGCTAGAACAAGAAGGGATTGATCCACAGTCAAAAATCACGTTGACCCTAAAGGCAGGCGTGCCTGCTCGTGTGGTATTGCTTCAGCTTTTGGAGCAAACGTCCGCTGATGTGCCGTTGTTTTATGAAATCACGCCCTGGTTTGTGGAGGTGATGACCCAACGTCAGTTGAATCGAAAAACAGTGGTGGTGATCTACGATGTCAATGATTTGTTGATGAAAATTCCTAATTTTCGAAATAGGCCACGAATGAATTTGTCGACGGTTCTGTCGTCTTCAAGTAGCGGTTCCTCAGGCAGCTCTTCGAGAAGTAGTTCTGGGAATAGCTCCGGGGGTTCCGGGGGTGGATCCGGGGGCAGGGGTGGAATTTTTGATACTCAGAATGACGACAATGATTCAGATACACAAACGCAGACTCGGGCAGACCGTGGTGAAGAATTGGCTCAGTTGATTCGAGACACGGTTGAGCCAGACCTCTGGGTCGCCAATGGCGGATTGCATTCAACGATTCGCTACTACAACGGTCGGCTCATTGTGCGGGCTCCACGGCATGTCCAAGACCAAATCGGCTTGGGGCAACCATCAACCCGTCGGGTCAAGCATGCGGTCAAACGTCCCGCCAAATCAAGTATCACCCCAGTCTCTAAGCACTCAGACGTCTCTGCGGTGCAAGCAGAGACCACCCGAAAAAAAGTTTCACGCCAAGTAGAGCCGTAAAGATTTTTTTTGTCACGTTCGGGATTTAAAAGTGGCTCCAAACAGGCCTCAAGAAATACATTTTGACCGGAGATCTTTGAACTTGTCAGCTTGGGGTGGCAAGTGGTTGTGCATTGGGTAAAACATCAATTTGACTTTGAGAAAGACGTATTTATACTGCGGGTCTCAATACAGGGGCCATAGCTCAGTTGGGAGAGCGCTTGCATGGCATGCAAGAGGTCAGGGGTTCGAGCCCCCTTGGCTCCATTTAAGACCTTTTGGGGAAAAGGTTTAGAGGAAAAAGAATTTTCAGAAAAAAATCTGAAAAATTCCTTGCAAACCGAAAAGTTTACACTCAAAAATTCCGATGATCACACCATAAAGGGGAATGTCTTTATGCTGAAGGTCTACCGGGAAACGCTTGAAATTAGAAACTATCAAGCTTCAACGATTCAAAAAAACGTTAATTTTGCAGCCCAATTTCTCAGATGGTTCGAATTTGCCGTTGAAGATATTTCATCAGCAAATATTGAAGATTACTTGATCTACCTACGCCAAGGTGGGCGGTCGGTAAAGACCATCAAAAATCACCGATCTGCCATTAAAGTATTTTGCGATTTTCTAGCCATCCGTGGCGTGATATCTAAAAATCCGGTGACTGCGGCAAAAAACATTGAGTTGCCCGAGGAACTTCCCGTATTTTTAAGTGAAAAAGACACCACCAAGCTATACGTCATCGCTGAAAAAACAGGCATGAAATGCGAAATTGTCCTTGCCCTAAACACGGGTTTGCGAATGAGTGAAATGCGACAATTGAAATGGGATGATCTTGATTTAAAGAATCGCCAATTACTCGTTCGCAAATCCAAGGGGAAACGGCCGCGAACCATCCCATTGAACAAAAAAAGCATCGATGCTCTCAAAGAACAACGTAGAAAATACAAACACTTGATATACGTCTTCCCAGGCGGCAACGGCGGGGCACGTCATGAAGGAGATTGGACGATCCCCAAAATGCGAGGGATTAACTGGTGGTCTAAAATTTCTGTTCGTCGCATGCAAAAAATATCAGTCTTGCGTAAACTTCCCAAAGGACGCACCGGCCGAGGTTGGCACGCATTGCGTCACACCTTTGCCACGCGAGCCGCCCAAGCAGGGATCGACATTTTTAAGCTCAAAGACTGGATGGGCCACCGCAAAGTTGAAACCACTTTGCGATATATTCATATGGCTAGAAATTACGATGAAGATATCGAGTTAATCTAAAACTCGTTTAATTGGAATCTTACAACGTGCCGCAGCCTTGATTCCGGCATCTTCCAAATCCACGACAAAATAAGCAGCATCACCAACCAAGGGTTCTGTAATATAAAACTTGATTCGAAGAATCGAACTTTTCTTATGCCCAAGTGTTATAGGAAAGCTCGCTTGACCGTTTGCAAGAAACAGTCGGTTTTTATCTTGAAGCAAGTATCGAAATCCACGAGTTGACCGAGATTCGCCATCATAATTAGAAATTTTCAATTCAATCGTGACCTTCTGCTTCGATTGATAAGGCACCTGTTTTACATCCACCGAACGCACTTCAAAACGCAAGCGGCTTATCATCTGTTCTTTGGGCCGAGGCGTTGAAAGCGTGTAATTCAAATGATCCTTTTGCTTGTTCTTTTTCCCGATTCCCAACACATCAGGCAAAAGGATCGGTTCCCGGCCGGATCGCAAACGATCAGCCTTTTGAAGCTGAATCAATGCTTGCACTTGTTTTTTCAGCATATTAACCGTTGCCCGGAGTTGCCGCACTTCGGATTGCAAAGCTGCTAATTCCGAATTCACGCTTGGAGCCGGAGCTGTTAAAGCAAAAATAACGGCAAAAACCTGAACAAATTGCATAATAAACCCCTAGAAAAATGAAACAAACAAATAAATCTTGAAGATGGATCAAAGTAACCCTGAGTTTAACCCACCCCATCCCATCCCATAAAATTATAACAAATCTAATACTATTTCGCCTCCAACGCTTTTTCAATCACATCCTGAAAATATCCCTGACAAGTACACGATTTATCAGTGGAAGAATGCATGTCTGTCGAAGATGAAAACAAAAAGCTACCATCACCTTCAATTGCAATCACTATAATATGGGCAAGCTCACACTCTAGAAGAAGATCACTTAATCCATCTGAAAGAAAATCCTTTTTTTCCCTAATCATTTTTCTATCCTTCTAAATATTAAAAAGTTCTAACACCGCATCAACGGCATTTATTCGTCATCTTCGGCAGCCTCATCCCATTCCGCATTGTCCGCATCAGCATCGTCTAATTCAGCTGCATCGATATCAGCCTCATCTAATTCCGCTTCATCCAATTCAGCATCATCAATGCCAGAGATAAAATTTCCCTTTTGCTCTAAGAATTCATTCAAAGTCTGATCTTCAATTACTTGACCACCGCCAGATTGAGCTGCTATCAAACCCGCACTGTAAGCATCACGACAATTTTGATCCTTTTCACGCATTGCAGCTTCTGCCGCACGTTCACGACCAGCCGTGAGTCCTTTCTTGAAATTACTTTTAAGCCTTAATTCCCGTAGTTTTTGGAATGCTACACTATTCATCGCTGAAATCTCCTTCACTCGTAAAAAAACAAACATTCGTCCGCGACTGTCACGGACGGCATTTCTAGTTGGAATCCCTGTTCCCGGAAACAATGACCCTGCATCAGAGCCAGACATGCGAGAGAGGCCACCGAGAACGACCACACCGCCCATGCCGACATAACACGATGACGTAAATTGACGGGTACTGATCGTTGGTACGCCCTCGATAAATTCCTTGACGCTGGACAATTCAGGTTTTACGTCCAGGCGAATCAGGCCCGAAGGCAAGCCATAACAAACCGCACTTAAAATCATGCCCGTCTGAAAGGTCTGGACCCCAGTATCTTCGACAAAGCCATTATCAGAAGTGGCGCGTTGACGGATTGAAATATTATCGCCGACTTGCAAAGAAGCTTCCTTGCCTTCAACAACCAGTAGCCTCGTGGACCACCAGCTTGCCCCCTGTGTCTTTTCGCCCGATCCCCGAAGCACACCAGACAGCAACATCTCCAAGCCCTTAGACGTGGAAAGAGGGTTGATACCGGAAAGGCCCACAGACGCTAGACCATCCAAGGTGAATTCAATCCCCAATTCTCGGCTTTGCTCGTTTGTCAGTTCAGCAAACACCACGTCAAGCATGTATTGCCGCCGTGAGCCACTGATTGAGTTATGAAAGGCCTCGACCCGGCTTAACTGGTCCACACTGCCCCGAACGATCAGCATATCATCCACCGCCTCAACATCCACAGAACCCCCAGCAACCATATACGCAGAACGCCATACCGAAGCTTCACCCACGGACAAGAAAAAAACCTGAACCGCTAAATCACTGTCTGACGGCTCGCCGATGAAAACGTGGCCGTCACGTTGCAAAACTCGATAAGCCTTGCCGCCCACCGTGGCCAGATGCTTCAAAATGCGTTCGATGGGTTCATCAACGAAACGAGCCTGTATGACAGAGCTTTTTAAGCGACTATCCAAAATCACGTTCAACCCATGAAATGAAAGTAGCTTTACAACGTCCGAAGCAAGCCCGTCAAAAGTTACGGTCAATCGTTTGTCACGAATGGGATCACGATCAAAAACAACAGGCTTAACCATTGTTTCGAGATCGCTCGAAACCCGATCCGTGTAGACCGGTGATTCAGTTGGCTGGCCTACGGATGCCATCGGTTCATCCAGACGAGGAGCGAGAAGAACCCGGTTTTTGCTCGCCAGTCCGCACCCCGCCAACTGGAACACGGAAGCGAGCACCAGAAACAGAATGCACCCAAAGCGTGACCCCTGATGCAACCTGAACTTCAAGTAACTCAAACTGTCCCACAACGCCACCAATCGATACGATCTGTCCGCTTGCCATTGCATAATCATCCCCAACCGCAGTCACGACAGGAAGCCCCGAATCAATTACGGATTGACTAGAAACTTCTGTCTGTTTGTTAATAAATTTACTTTGTATGAGTCTTTGCAAATCGCCTTCAACACGATCAAAGCGTGACACCAAAGCTTCAAACTTCGTATCACGCTTGCCGTTTTCACCGTGAAAATAAAGCAAAATAGCAGCCAGTACCGCCAACACAGCCACCGCCTTGAAAAACTTGACCATTGGTTTTGTTTTAATCACTTCTTCATTCTCCTCATTATTTGAAATAGGTTTTTCATAATCACTTCCCTCAATCTGTTTACGGACTTCTTCGAGACCTGAACGCAAGCGACGATAGCCGCCCATATGTGTAAAACTGTCATACATTCGCCAAATAACACCACCGTCAAACCATGGAATTTTGATATCGGTATTGATCGGTTTGAGGTGGCCGGGATTCTTTGAATCAGCAAACTCAACGGGCCATTCTTCATACGCAAATGCAGGGATGGGCAGCCGCAGGCCAAACATGAACGGCAAATTGCGCTTGTCTGTGCAATGAATAATACGATCCGCATTACGCCGCCAAGTGAGCGATACTTGCATTTTGTCTTGGGTTAAAATTAAGATTCGATGCAAATGGTGTCGGTGCATCGTAGCATAGGTTAGATACGAAGGGTTCTCCGTTCGTTGAACACGCTGATCTGACCACCGATGAAATTCATCAAGAATCAACACAGACCCCGACGGTATCCAATCCGCACCCTGTCCCATGATCTTATGCGTTCCCTCAGCTTGTTGGAACATGCGATTGATCACACCAAACCCATGTCCTTCTGCCCGCATTGAATCGGAAAAATCAGACAAAAGCTGATTCCTCTCAATGAACCGATTGAAGTGATCTTCGGTTAGATATTGAATATACCGAGCCACCACGTCCGAACCTGATTTAAGTTTCAAATATCGACGAAGCACCCGAAGCCGAATCGGCAAGTTTGTGTATACAGGCCTACGTTGACGCAAGATGACTTTGATCAAAAAGTCCACCGCTCCGTAGCTCTTTCCAGAACCGGGTAGGCCGTCCCATATTTCAATACCATGATCAATATTAACGTGACGCACCAAATCCCCCTGCCTCAACCTTCAACAGTTGGAATCCACCCGATTAAATGACGAGCAACCCGGATACCAATCTTGACCGTAAACCCCGCCAATAAAATATTGAAACATGTAAGCATCGGAAACAAATTGTCCAAAAACAAGATGGAATCACGAGCAAAGCCCAAAGGAGCCAAAATATCCCATGCCAAAATATCAAAACCCAAAAGCTCTTGAGCCTTCAATATCGCCCAATCCATAATGGATTGGATGGCTTCCATAATGTAATCCCTCCAAACAGAGCCAAGAATAGGGATCATGTTAAGTTTTCCTGAATTCATGCCATGCCATTAGAAAAGCCTGTAACGTAGCGAAGCCGATCATCACGCTATCAATGATTGGTTTCGCTCCGCTACCGCGATACCAAGAACCGTCATAGCTAGAACTAATATCCCAAACAGACCCCTTGCTAGTTACATTTTTTAAATCCAAAATGTAGGTGGTATCCAAAGGCTTCAAAGATACTTTCCAATCACTCCAATACTTGGTTGTTTGGCCTTGAGACATCGGAGCTTCAACAATAGTCGATGGATCAGGCGTTCCCGGATCGACAGTCAAACTACCAAGTGCAGCACTACCACCGCCAGACCCCGCACCGCCACCACCTTGAAAAATAACACCGTTACCGCCGTTGCCGAAAGATATTGAAAAGTCAAAATCACGAAGCGGACCTGTTGAAGAATATGTATCTGGAGGTATTGCCATTGCGTCCCAAGGAACTCCCCCATAAACGAAGCTGGACTGGGACCCACCCACAACTCGACCGATATAACAAACTCCAGTAAACGGACCAAATGCCTCAACTTTTGCATAATATTCATCAATCAACGTAAAAGTGAATGTTTGCAAAGCATATACTGGAGGATCAAAATAAAGCTCATTAGAAAGATAGAAAGAGACAAAACCACCCGGCAATATACGACGAGTAAGGCCGCCTGAGCCGATGATTCCTGGGTATGAAAAATCGTAAACCTTGTAATGCCTTCCCTGGAGGCCAGCCGGATCATACCACCCGATTTTTACATAATCATACGCATACAACGAATCAGTCATCACAAAAAAAGACAACACCAACAATGGAAAAACTTTTTTCATAATGTTAGGCCTCGGTGTCTATATGAACCAATCAGCACCCGCCAAAGAAACATCCCAAGACCAAAAGATACGAGCAATGACAAAACCTGAATCTCTGTCAAAACCACGGGAGAAGCAGGAGGAGGAGCGGACGCGAAATAACCAGCCTCAGCAACTTCAATCGTGTAACCTGCTGCCGTGGTATATGAACCAGCCAAGCCCACACCATCCCACGCAAAGCTACCTTGATTTTCTTCAAAAACCCCGCCAATGGAAGACGACATATCAACCATCGCAGCCCCCGTGAATTTAGCCACCAATTGAATCCATTGGATACCACCTGTATAGGCTGAATCACCCGTCACAAAAAGCAAAGAAGCAAGGTTTTCAGCAGGAAGTAACTGACCATCAATCACTTCAATAACACCCCCCGAATTACTCAAACGAATCGAAAACGCAACCTCCACTAAACTCGGATGAATCGCGCAAAAGCCCTCTGTCCCAATTAAGGCACAGAGGACCAAGGTAAGCACTGGTATGAATCTCTCTTTTCCCACCAGCACAGTCCCCTTAGATTTTGCCCATAACCCAGCTATAGGCTTTCTTGCCGATCTTGAACCCGCCGCCAACCGAGAAGGCAGCAACCAGAGCAGCACCGCCGAGGGTGGCAATGGCGTAGCTCATCGTCACGGGATCAATGACACCGTAAATCACGGAAAAATCCGCAGGAGTTGGAGCCGCAGCAGGCACAGCCAGTGCATCACTTGCACCGCCGACGAAAAGAGTTCCCACAACGCCACCAGTCAAGACCGGAACCACGATCTTTTTACCGGCACTTTTGATGGATTCCAAGGCCCCACCAGCCCACGATTTGAAGCGGTCTAACATGACTCGCCCCTTCTGGCCCTTTGGGCCATAAAAACCATCACCAACCCGGACAACATGCCCAGGCAAGATCAGGATAAAAATCAAAGCTTTCTCATGGTCCAGTTGAATGCTTTTTTGGCGATGACAAAACCACCACCCACCGAAAAAGCAGCAACCAAAGCCGCACCGCCAAGCGTACCGATGGCATAGGCCATCGAAACAGGATCAAGAACAGCAAAAATCTGCTCAAAGGTTGAGGAGGCTGGCGTTACTTGTGCCGAAGCATCATTCACAGCCCCGAAAAACAAGCCGATTATTAACACCCACGAAAAAATAAACTTCTTACACATTGCAAAATCTCCAATCTCTTACCGACCCAAAACAGTATGCAAAACGATTGGCATAAAACGCAGGCCCCAACCGAAAAAATCTACAATCATCGAAAAAACAAACCCGTAAACCAACGCTTCCATGTAAAGCACGTATTCCATCAGGCCACGCTTTCTACAAAGTCGCCGTATGGGTCAGGGGGAGGGGGCGTACCGAAAGAATCATCACCCCGTAAGACGCGCATGTACTGATAAATCAGTGGCCGAGTTTCGGCATCCATCCACGCCGGGACATCTTTGGCAAGCAAATCAAAAAGTTGGCATTGATCAAGGCCCGTCAGCTTGCCCATTGTTTTCATAAATGGGAAAACACAACGCTTTAACCATTCCATGTGTCGTTGGACCTCGGTAGGGGTTCGCTGGCTGGTGTACGTTCGAGGATTCAAATCGCCGAGGAAGGTAGACCAAAACTCAGAACGCCGCCGCCGAGAACGAGCGACCTTTCTTGAACCGTCACGAAAATCGACTGTGCCAGCTACGGTATTCGCTGCCAGCTTCAACCAATCGCCCCCAGCTTTACCCAAATCAACAGCAAATTGTCGAGCAATATCGCCTTTTAACTCTGCTTCAAAACGAACCCATGCGTGAGCTTTTTCCTGTTTTTGCTCAAGTGATTTATCGTAAACGCGCACGTATTTATCGTATTCACGAGAACCAAAGCTAACGCCATGACTGATAAAATCACCGCCTGCTGTTTTTTTTGTATGCGGTTGCCACACTCGAAATTTACACAGCTTCCCAGTATCACAAGCATCTAAAACATCAGTGATAAAACTTAAATCTTTCCCGTGCATATCAATGCAGGGATCGATTCGCGTTGCCCAGCAACCGCAAGACAGCATGGCGTGATTAATTTCCAATGCCGTTGAAATTCCAAGGGAGTTAATCCCCTCGCCAGTAATCTCAATGGTGAAAGTTTTGGCGTTGCGGCCATCGTGGCTTGAATAGCACACATTCGCACCGAATGCATACTTTTGACGTTTCTCATAAAACCATAAACCCGGTTCCATGTACTCATATCGTCGATTATCAGAACCCACAATTTCACGAAACGCCTGCAAGGCTTCCTGCATGTTTTCACGAGGGCCAGACCAACGCATCCAATCCACGCCCACCGTGGTACGCTCGGTTGAATGCACAGTTTCACCCCGTAATACAGACGGGGTAAAACGCAATTCGGAATATAGCAAGCCGCTATCCAGTGGCGGCAAAGCCCCAAGTTCCCGTCCTGCGGACCGGGGAACTTGGGGGCTTGTCGCAGCATGAGAAGAACCGCTCGAAATTGAATCTGTTGGATGCACTGAATACATGGAGAACTCCAAAGAGAAAAGAAACCGGAATCGCCCCCCCCCGCCCCCGGTCCCCGGGGGAGCCCCCCAGAAGGGCTTTAGGCAGAAAAGAAAAACCGGGACCGCCTGAAATAGGGGGAATGCGAGACGGCCCCGGTGGCGCGTTACTTCTTCGCAACCGCAGACGAGCCAATGGGCTTGCCGTTTAACTCGACAAGTTTGCCTTTGCCGAACTTGAACGCACCTTTTGATTCTGACAGTGGCACTTCAATCGTTACGAAATCGCCTTCATGAATGAGGCCCAATTGTTCTGGGTCTTCTAGCTGGACCGAACGGCCGCCACCGTACCAAATCAGCTTGACGCCCTCGATCAATTCCCCTGTCTTTTCATCAGCCATAGACCAAATATTTTTGGCTTCGCCAACAACACGACCAAAAACGCCACTTCTCATCATTTGTTCTGCACTAACCATGACACGCACCTTTTATTTGCCATCTTTAATTAACAGGCCCAAAGTTCAGACGGCACACAAACCGCAGGCCCTTGAAATGCCGCAACACTGCGGCCAGTAATTACAAAAAAACCGCCGCCAAAGGAAAATTGACGACGGATAAGCCCGGCACAGAATGCAATAGAAAAAATCCACCCAAAGAAATTTGGGTTGATTCAGCAAAGGAATTGCTTATGATGGATTTTGTCTGCATGTTCACAAACCTTGTGCAGGCCAGTTCTGGATCGTTACGAGCGATGCCAGAGCATTTGGAGGCTTTCAGGTGTACAAACTTGAAAGCCTCTTTTTTTATGATTTACTCAAATCACAAGTACTAAACTACCGATCATAAGTTAAGTGTCAATAGTAAAATACGAGGAAAAGCCATGAAGCCAACGAATCGAGCCCCCTTGGCTCCATTTCATCTCTTTGGGGAAACGGTTTTAAGAATTAAACCTTTCTCGTATCCATAAAAATTAAATGACGACACGGTAAAAAATGATTTGTCATTGTTTTAACGTGTCGTCCCGGATACGCCTTGATGACCTTTGACCCAAAATCGCAAGGGTTTGTCTGCCCACTCCTTGGCGTAGCCCACGCCGACGCGGGGGCCAGTCCCGATGAGACGGCTGGGCAAGGCTCTGCTACGCAATTGTTCAATCCACATCACCTTGCTGGTGGTGAGGTCCAAGCCGTCGTGTTGCCTGTCGACTTCCAAGGCTTGGCATAGCCTTGCTGGGCCTCGGCAAAGGTCGCGGTCGGTCTTGGCGACCTTGCGGCGGGTGTACATCTGAGGCATTCCCTCGGTGGGTTCAAGGCTACGAATCAGAACTGCTACGGGAATTTCTGCGTGACTTGTGACCACATTGAGACAGTGGTGCATGCCATAGGTGAAATAGACGTAGAGCAAACCGCCGTCGCCCCACATCGATTGATTGCGAGCGGTGCGTCGTCCACCGACGGTGTGGGCTGCTTTGTCGGGGATGCCGAGGTAGGCTTCGGTTTCGAGGATGGTGCCTGCGAGGCGTTGGCCGTTGTCCAGAATTCGCACGAGTCGTTGGCCTAGCAGTCGTCGGGCGATGGCCACTGGGTCTTGCTGATAAAACTTTCGAAGCAGCTTCTTCGGTTTCTTAGGCATAGCTATGCAGTCCAGCGAGGAGCATGTTGACACCCCAGTGAGTCCAGAGCATGACAAAGAATCCGACCACGCTGAGTTGAGCGGTGACCAGATGCGGGCGTTTGGTTGCAAATCGGACATGAATCACAATGAGATAAATAATCCAAGTGATCAAGGCCCATGTTTCTTTGGGGTCCCAAGCCCACCAGCGTCCCCAGGCATGATCCGCCCAATAGGCTCCTAGGAGTGTCCCTGTTCCCAGTAGCCAAAAGGCCAGTTGGAGGACGACCATTTGGGCGCGATCCAGATCACGCAACGCAGCTCCGTTGGGTCCTTTGAGGTAGTAGTTTCCCAGATAGATCAGGCTAATGAAAAAGCCCAGTGCGATCAGGGCGTAGGAGGCAATGATGATATTCACATGGATGTACAAAATACGGCTCGTGGCGAGGATGCCTGGGACTTGTCCGAGTTCGTTGGAGGGGATTTCAACGGTGTTGGCAAAGAGCAGGGTGGCTGCTCCCAGTGCAGCAGCGGCGGTGCCGTAGAGAAGCTGCTTTTTGGTGTACATGAGAATGATGCCTGTAAAGGCTGCGAACCATGACAGGGCGATGAAGGATTCATATTGGTTATGGATCGGCCAGCGGCCGGACAAAATGCCTCGGATCGCAAAGCCAATGCAGTGGATCGCAAACCCGATCAGAAGAAAGGCCACGCCCGTGCGTCGTAGGCTGCGACGTTCGGTGTTCATGGCAATGAGCAGGATGATAAAGGCAATCAAATACGCAATATATCCAATGGTAAAGCGATGGGTCGTATTGTAGAGGTATTCTGCTTTTCTCAGGCCCATCGAGGGATAGCTTGCGGGGTTGTGGTTGGTGAGTAAGACCGTGAGTTCGTTGAGTGTTTGGTTGACCTTCGATGCGTTGCCGTGGTACCAGTGTTCAGCCAATTGCATGAGCAGGTTGTTCGCTGGAGCATGGTCGCCGAGCATGGTCCAGTGGTCGGAGCTTGCCGGTGGGCTGAGCATGGACAACGCTTGGGGGCTTGCTTGAAACGCACGCCAGGCGCGGAGCACTTGAACGCGGGCTTTGTTTAGTCGTAGGTCGGCGGCACTGGCATCGACGATTTGTTGAGCTTCTGGCAAGAGGAACAGGTTTGGCGCCAAGCGGCCGTACTTGAGCCATCTTTCTTGGTCTTTTTCAGGGAGAAGGGTGACCAGCGACCGTCGAAGTTCGAGCACTTCGACATAAATGGTCGGTCGCTGAGCGTAATAAGATTTGTTGAGCATCAGGTCCAGCCACGTGAAGACTGGGTCAAATTGTCGGTTGGTGTCGATGTCTTTCCAGCGTGATTTGCCGTAGATGAGTTGGAGTTGTTCACGCGCGTAAGTGTCCACAATCTTCGCTCGGCCGGCACTAAACACCGCGAGCTTGCGAAAGGCACTTAAATCGACCTTGTCCGCCAAGGCATCATGAGACGCACGCGGCATCAGGGTGTGGGGCGGGTGGTCGTCATGGGCAGGGGGTGGAGCAGCGGGTGGGGCTGCGATGGCTGGCGGCGGGGCAGCATGAGTTTCCGGATAGGCCTGTGCGAACAGTGACGCAACAGGTAGGCAAAGAAGAAGCCCAAGGGCAAGCAGTCGGGATGGCATGAGGTTTATCCTGTCTTTTCCAATGCAATTTGTTGTTGGATGAGGCGTTTTTTTCGTTGGATCAGCATGGGTTTTACATAAAAAGCCCAAGGAATGCCTACAACGATTAGGCAAGAGCCCATGAAAATAATATGGATGCCTACGTTATTTCCTACCCCCAAGATTGAATAGCGTTGCTGATTGGTGAATTTTCCTTGGTCGTTGCGGGCTTTATTGCGGGGATCTTTCGGATTGCCCGGGTCCCAGCCGGTCTGGCTGAGCTTCATGCCTTGATGGACCAGTGGGTTGTTGAGGTGGGCTTGGCCGGTGGACGTTGACCCATCTGGCTGGGTGATGGTCAGGTCCGAGTAAAAGTCCCTTGGAATCGTACTTCCCGGATAGGGGATCATGTCAAATTCATTTAGCGTTAAGCTAAACGGAAGCGTAATGCGCTGACGGCTAAAACTGATTTCTACTTTCCCAAGCGTCGGAACATGCACCGTCACCGGACGATTAAAACCTTCTGCGTATTCAGGGTTGGGGTATCGCATGTGCGCCAGCCAAACGCGTTGACGCCAAGGTGTGGTTTGACCGGGGAGGTCGATCTCCAGGTCAATGGGGATCAAGCCATGCAGATAAGTGCCTTCTTCATTGGGCTTGCGTTTGGATTTGGGCGTGATCACCGCCTTGAGCGTCCGTCGAGCGTGAGGCAAACGTTCAATGAGTTGAAGCCAAATGCTCTGGGTGCCAAGGATCGCCACCGGAAAACGGTCATGCGCAAATGGCACGGTTAAAGGCTTTTGTCCCGGCAAACAGGCCGTGAGGGTCAGGTCTTGCTTGGTTAGGTCTGGCTGAATGATCCAAAATTGTGAAACTGAGCGATCCAGATAGGTGATTTTGATATCGGTGCTGGGGGCTTGGCGTTGTCCCATGGGTCCAACGCTGGGATTGTCCGGGGCTGGGACGAAGTCCTGAGTCAGCTTGGGATACCGGTGCATGGCTAGGCGGCGGAAGGTGCGTTTGCCGTCGGTGATGCTGAGCATGGCCCGGGTGTCCGAGGCCCCTTTGTAGCCCGGGGTGACGATGGACATGCCATAGGGGCCCAGATCGTCCACGGTGATGCTGTAGCCTGTGTCATCAAGGGTGATCGTTTGATTGGGTTTGATGGGATAAACTTTACGAAATTTTTTATGAGGAATTTCAACGACCAGTCCATGAGCGCCTTCGAAGGGCTCGGTCAGGTCGGCCATGCGTTGTTTGTGGGGGCTTACCAGAAATTCGACGGACCAGAGTTGTTGGTTGATGACTCGTTTGGAAGGGATGGAACCGATGAGGACTTGTTCGTGGAGGGTGGCTTTGTCGTCATCGGGATTGGAGGTAATACCCACGCGGATCGCTGGGTTGACCGGAGCTTGGGGATGGCTCATCCAGTCGGACACCAGTTCGCCGTAGGCTAAAAAGCCTCCGATGGTGGCCCGTAGTTGGTTGCCTAGCACTTGTTTGAATTCAGTTCGTTCATGCAGAGGCAGGGTGAAGGTTCCTGCTTCGGGGGGGTGATCGTTGTATCGGGGCAGCTCGGGCAGTTCGAGCATCAGGTTCATGTCTTTGTGGGTGAAGTAGATTGCTGGGGTGGTGGCATCGTAGAAGATGTTTTCGGCTTTACCGCCGAGGTCTTTACGCCAGAGGATCATGTCTCCTTCGACCTTGGCTTTGCCGTAGAGAATGCTTCCGATGGTTAAGATGACAATGCCGGTGTGGACGGTTAGAACGCCGATATTGAGAAAACAGAATTCGATGCGTCGGAAGGTTGCCCAGATCATGTTCAGAACAAACAGTCCCAAGATCAGTTTCATGGGCCACCAGCTATAGAATTCCAGTTCGGTCATTTCGATGCTGGGCAATCGGTAGAATACCAACGCTCGATATTGTTCAAACCAGGCAATTTGGTGGACCCATTGGTTGATCGGTATGGTGGCAATGGAGCCGAGCAGCAGGGCGATTCCCATGAAGGACAGTCCCAGATACGCATGGGATCGTCCCAGCCACCAGGCAAGCCCCGTTCCAATCGCCAGAGGTATTATAAATCCCAACCCCAACAAGGCTCCCTGACCCAGCAGTCCCATAGGGACACTCGCAAGCGTTCCATAGGCCACCACCGATAGAAGCAGGCAGATAGCCATGGTAATACTGCTGAAGGCTCGCGTAAGCCATCGCAAAGGAAGGGGCAAGTTTAGGTCACGTTGTTTGATTCGTTGGTATTTCAGGCTCATGGCAGGCGGGGTCGGCAAAAAGTGGAATACACGTTTTTAGTCACAATGGTTATCATGTATATCGCGGCACGGGGTCCACAGGATAGACGAAGCGAGTTGGAAGGCAAACTGAATGCTTAAGGATCTCTTATTTCTGGCTCTGGGGGGCATGTCAGGCACACTTTGCCGATTCGGACTGACGAAATTGACCCACTGGTTTTTAGGTTACGGCTTTCCATGGGGAACCTTTGCCGTCAATTGCCTGGGCTGTCTTCTGTTCGGCCTCATTGCCACGCTGGCTGAAACGAGGCTCCATCTCTCTGTTCATATGAAATTAATGATCCTGACCGGATTTCTGGGCGCTTTTACCACGTTTTCGACCTATGCCTTTGAATCAGACCAACTTCTCAGCGGCGAAAAATGGATGCAGGGCGTGATGAATATCTTTGCTCACAACGTGGTGGGATTGGCGTTATTGCTGTTGGGTATCGGCTTAGGTCGATACTGGTCATAAAAAGGATTGGAACCCGTGAATTGGACCTTTGGGATTGTCTTGCTATCATGACCGCCTAATGCTTAATTAGCCTTTTATTTAATCTAAATTCTTTGTCGCAAGGAGTCTCCTCCGCATGGCAGCTTCAACCCCACCCTCGGAAGTAACGACTGAACCATCGTCTGATGTGCCAATAGGGTCCAAGCCGCTCCAGGAGCTGGGATCTGCGGTCATTCGTTTTGCCGGCGACTCCGGCGATGGGATGCAGTTGGCTGGGACTCAGTTTACCGATACCTCAGCACTCTTTGGAAACGACGTGGCGACCTTGCCGGACTTCCCCTCGGAAATTCGCGCGCCGGTTGGCACGGTGGCTGGTGTTTCAGGTTTTCAAATTAACTTTTCCGCGGGAGATATTCATACGCCCGGCGACGAAGTCAATGCCCTGATCGCGATGAACCCCGCAGCCTTCAAAGCCCACGTCGCAGACGTGCAAGCCGGCGGCATCGTTGTGGTCAACGAATCAGAGTTTACCAAGGTCAATCTTCGCAAAGCAGGCTACCCTGAAGGCTACAACCCACTGGACGACGACGAATTCGATCAGAAAATCCGGTTGTACAAAGTGCCCATCACCCGGCTCAACGAAGAAGCTCTCGCAGATTCAGAGATGAACGCCAAAGGCATCGGTCGTTGCCGCAACATGTTTGCGTTGGGTCTGATCTATTGGTTGTATCAACGTCCTCTTGACGCAACGATTAGTTACCTTGAAAGCTATTTTGGCAAGAAGAAAAAACTACCTGCCGTCGCAGAAGCCAACATTAAAACACTCAAGGCCGGTTACTACTTCGGTGAAACCACCGAAATGTTTACCGTCAAATATCACGTCGCCAAAGCAGAAGTGGCTCCAGGTGTGTATCGAAAAATCGGTGGCAATGAAGCTATGACACTGGGATTGGCCGCGGCCGCCCATCTGGCGAAAAAGACGCTGATCTATTGTAGCTATCCCATCACCCCTGCAACTGATGTGCTGCACTACCTCGCAGCCATGCGACACTTTGGAATCAAAACCTTCCAGGCTGAAGACGAAATTGCAGCCATGTGCTCCGCCATCGGCGTGGCCTTCGGCGGACAGCTCGGCGTGACCGGAACCTCCGGCCCAGGACTTGCCCTCAAGGCTGAAGGCCTGAACCTTGCTATGATGATGGAACTGCCCGTGATCGTGATCAACGTTCAACGCGGCGGACCTTCGACCGGATTACCCACCAAAACCGAACAGTCTGATCTCCTGCAAGCAATGTACGGCCGTAACGGTGACAGCCCACTGGTCCTGCTCGCAGCACAGTCCCCCTCAGATTGTTTTAATACCGCGATTGAAGCGGTTCGCATTGCCCTGAAATACATGGTGCCAGTCGTGATCCTCAGTGACGGCTACATCGGCAATGGTGCGGAACCTTGGCGTATTCCTGACGTCAAAGACCTCAAGCCTATTGAAGTTAAACATGCTCAGGCAGTCGAAGGAAAAGAATTTCAAGCCTATGTACGGGATGAAAATCTTTCACGCCCATGGGCAATTCCAGGCACGCCTGGCCTTGAACATCGCCTTGGCGGTCTCGAAAAAGACAGTCTCTCAGGCAACGTGAGCTATGACGATGAAAACCATCAGGTCATGACAGATTTGCGACGCTTGAAGGTCGAAAAAATCGCTCAGGATATTCCCGATCTCGAAATCCATGGCGATCCCGAAGGTGGCGATTTGCTTCTTGTCGGGTGGGGTGGAACTTACGGATCGATCCTCACCGCAGTGGATCAGGCACGAGCCGCGGACAAATCGGTTTCCTCCATTCACCTGCGACACATGAATCCGCTGCCTTCAAACTTGGGTAGCATTCTTAAAAAGTTTAAAAAGGTCTTGGTTCCAGAACTCAATACCGGCCAGTTCCGCATGATGCTTCGCGATAAATTCCTTGTCGATGCACGAGGCCTCAACAAAGTGGCAGGCAAGCCTTTCTTGGTGAACGAAATTATGCAGGCCATTGACCTGATGCTCGAAGATAAAATCGGTGATCGTCAGTTCCTGACACCCCGTTTGCACAAAGTGGAAATGGAAACCCAGGATCTAGACTTAAGCAACTACATGGAACAATCTTAATTGATTCAGAGGGATGGTATTTTAGAGATGACCGAAACCCCAACACAATTGACCGTTTTAAAAGCTCGCGACTTTGCTTCTGACCAAGACGTACGCTGGTGCCCAGGTTGTGGCGACTACGCTATCTTAAACCAGGTCCGAAAAGTCGTCGCTAAAATCGGAGCCACGAAAGAAAATTCCGTGTTTGTCTCAGGCATCGGCTGCTCAAGCCGGTTTCCCTACTACATGGATACCTATGGCATGCACTCGATCCACGGCAGAGCACCCGCTTTTGCCAGTGGAATTAAAATGGCCAACCCCGAATTGGACGTCTGGGTCATCACCGGTGACGGCGATAGCCTTTCCATTGGCGGCAACCATCTAATCCATATTTTGCGACGTAACTTCAATGTCAAAATCTTAATGTTCAACAACCGAATTTATGGTTTGACCAAAGGTCAGTACTCACCCACCAGTGAAGAAGGAAAACGAACCAAGTCCAGTCCCATGGGCGCAATCGATATGCCATTGAGCCCGTTGAGCGTGGCTTTGGCTGCGGAGTCGAGCTTCGTGGCCCGTGCGGTGGACGTGGATAAGAACCTCGGCAGTGTGATCGAACGGGTTGCGATGCACGAGGGGTCTGCCTTGGTGGAAATCTATCAAGACTGCAATATCTTTAATCATGGCGCATACTCTTATGCAACTGACAAAGACACCAAAGAAGACTCTGTTGTTCGCCTTGAACATGGCAAGCCTCTGATCTTTGGCAAAGACCGTGACAAAGGTATTTGGCTCGACGGCAACCGAAAGCCCCGCGTCGTGGAACTTGGCCATGGCATCAAAGAAGAAGATCTCTTGATTCATGACGAACATGATGAAAGCTTGGCCTTTTTGCTTAGCCGCATGAGCCATCCGGAATTTCCTGAGCCCATGGGCGTTTTTTATCAGATCAAAGACAAGTGTTACGAAGATCTTCTTCAAGAGCAGGTCGACTCAGCTATCGAGGCCAAGGGTGAGCCCAATCTTGAAGCTTTGCTCAATGCGGGCGAAACGTTTGAAGTGAAAGCTTAAGTTGATCTTTTTGCTTGAAATGCCGTGGGTATCGAACATGGATTGAGGGCGTTTTTTCTTTTTAAATAAAAAGATGCAACCTCGTTGGGTTGGAAACCGTATACTAGACAGAATCTGTTATGAATATGTGGTCAACTCCATTACGAATGATTATTGCTTGTGCGGTCTTGGCATGGCCCTTGTACCCGTGCTGCTGTAGTGCGCAGAAGATGCCAACGGATTCGGTTGCAGAGGCCTCCGTCCCCACAACCGGGATGAAAGCCGAAAGCTGCTGCCCCGAAGAAGCCTCTGCCGCCACAAGTTCAAAACACCCTTCAGATTGCCCGCCATCGGAAGCATGTCCGATGAAAGGCCTTTTGTATGGCACGACCTTTAGCCATGACGTGGCCTCTTCTAGCATGGTTGGTTCATCGAACACCGGGGCGTTCTATGAAGTACACCTGTTTGCTTACAATCTTTCCGCTGACCAGATCGGCGTGGCGAGTCACCCGACCTGGCATCTGGATCGAACCCTTTCTTCTGGCGGGAGGACGCTGCGCGCGCTGTCCTGCCTGCTGACGGTTTAATTCTACACACAATCAAGTGATGTAAGCATTGCTTCATCGGCCTGATGAATACGATATTCTAAAATCGTATCGGCACATGCTCTAAGTTCTAAATCAAACCACATCAATCATGTCCACTCACGATCAGACTGATCGTTTGAAGAGAGTGATCATGTTCTGAAAATAGCCGCACACATACTGCGCCCCCGGGGCGCGTCCTCTCCTACTTAAATTTAACGAAAGAAAAAAACAAGATGAAAACAAACAGAACTTTTTTTATTGGATTATTGTCTTTGACTGTCTTGGCTGGTGGTCATACCGCTTGGGGTGGCAGCGGTCACGATCACCAACCTGCCGCCAAAACGTTGTCTCATAATTCAGCAGACGATGGTGCTCCCTATTTATTGCCACAGGACCCCGTCTCAGGCCAAGCTCTAGCTCAAGTCCAAAAGCCGATTGTGATGAACCACAATGGTAGGGAAATCCGTTTTGCCAGTAAGGCCAGCGCCCAGAAATTTCAAGCCAATCCCACGCACTACCTCGCCTCGATTGACAAGAAAATGATTCAGATGCAAAAGAAGCTCTATCCCCTGAAAACATGTGTTGTTTCAGGCGGCAAACTCGGCGGTAATGTGGGTGAGCCAATAGATTACATTTACAAAAATCGCCTGATCCGTTTTTGCTGTGAGGGTTGTGTCGACAGCTTTGTAAAAAGTCCAGCAGGGTCTCTTGCCAAACTTAACGAGGCAGCCATCGCGGATCAAAAAGATACTTACCCGCTCAAAACATGTCTGGTTTCAGGCGGAAGTCTAGGCAGCATGGGTGATCCGATTGACCGTGTTTACGCCGGCCGCCTGGTTCGTTTTTGCTGCAAGGGTTGTATTAAGAAGTTTACCACCCATCCCCAGAAATATCTGGCCAAGCTAGCGAACCCATCACATGCAGGCCACAAGCACTAATCGAAAGGATTGATGATGAACCTGATTGCCTTTCAAAAGAAAAATCGCAGTGCATGGCATCTGTGGTGCTTTGCGATCCTGATCGGTTTTGTATCCATAGGCACTTTGGCCACTCCCGCCTTGGCCATCTTGATCACGGAGACTTCGTCTAGCCTGATGTGTCCCGTGTTGCCTGATGAGCAGGTCGATCCTGATATTTTTGTTTCTTTTGAAGGGCGTCAGGTTTTTCTTTGTTGCGAGGGTTGCCGTCGGAATTTTTTGGCAGACCCCGCTTCATACCGCGAAGGTTTGGCATCGGTCATGCCTGTGGCCTCGGTGGATAACCATGATGGTTCGGGTAAGGTAGATCACGATCATGGTTCTGACCATGGTTCGGATCATGCCACGCCTGGTTTTTTTAGACGGTTGATTCAATGGCTTGGTAAGTTTCATCCCGCAGCAGTTCATTTTCCCATCGCGTTGCTCATGGCAGGAGCGATGGCAGAAATTTTGAAGATGATGACGGGTGACGCTCGGTTTTCTTGGGCTTCTCGATTTTGCGTGGTCTTCGGCACGGTGGCCGCGGTGGGAGCTGCAACGTTAGGCTGGTTCTTTGGAGGCTTTAATCTTGTCGATGGCCGTTGGCTGATGACAACGCATCGTTGGCTTGGGACGGCGACGGCCGTGATGGCGATTGGACTTTTATGGCTATGTTTGCTTGATGCCCGCAAAGAGCCTGGTGAAAGTCGTCGTCTTTATTTGGTTCTGTTATTTCTTGCCGCGGGGCTTGTCAGTGTCGTTGGTTTTCTCGGTGGGTCACTTGTATACGGACTCGACCACCTTGCGTGGTGATGATTGTGATTGAAGGATGATATTCTCATGAATCGAAATAGATATTCTTATTGGGTAGCGATGGTGTTTGGGGTTGGCTTGGCGGGTTGCCAGGTGAGTCCTTTTGATGCGGATCTTAAAACCATGGCCACGTCTGCCACGTCCCCGATGCCGAGTTCTACGAAAGTACGCTCCGAGATGGGGAAGGGCGTTGATCTTGAACCTGGTGCTGGCGTAGAGGCTTATGTGAAGCTCGTTTTAGAGCGGAATCCCTCGATTCGAGCAGCCATCAGGCGAACCGAGGAAGTCGCCCAGCGTGTGCCACAGGTGACCAGCTTAGACGACCCGATGTTTCGTATTTCACCGATTGGTGAGATGGCGCAGACCGCTGCCGGTGAGGTAGAGGTCATGACCGGGGCCAGTCAAAAGTTGCCGTTCCCCGGCAAGTTGCGTACAAAAGGAAAAATTGTCCAAAGGCAAATTGCCATGGCACAAGCGGATGTTCAGACGATTCGTCTGCGCGTCGTGGCGGACACCCGACGAGCTTATTGGAATTACCACTACGCCACCCGCGCGTTGGAGGTGACGGTGCGGAACCGGTCCTTGATGAAGCAGTTTTATCAAATCGCCCAGGTGAAATACAAAGCTGCCTCTGCCAGTCAACCAGATGTCTTGCGGGCATCCACCGAACTGAGCAATATCGACAATGAACTTATTACCTGGGAGCAGCGAAAAGAGACCGCCATTGCCATGCTCAATCAGTTGATGGATCAGCCGGTGACCCAGTCACTTCCTGACCCACCCAAAGCCAAACTCAACAAACTGTCTTTGGAACTTGACTCGTTGTTGCACATGGCAAGCGTGACCAATCCCGCCCTGAAAAAAATCCATGAACAGATTGAAAAAGCCCGCAGCGAACGTCATCTTGCAGACCTTGACCGTTGGCCTGACCTGACCGTGGGTGTGAATTACAACGCGGTGAGCAGTGATGGACTTGCTCCCATGTCCACCGGCCAGGACCAATGGTGGATCACTCTGGGTATCAATGTCCCCCTGTGGCAGCAGAAGCGAACCGCTGACCGCAAAGAGGCCATCGCCAGTATGCGTCGGCATGTCGCACGTCTGACTGCCGAGCACAATCGCGTGGCCTTCCGTGTGCAAGACGCTTTTCTGAAAGTGGATACCCAGCAACGTCTGGTGATCCTCTTTCGAGATGTGATTATTCCTCAGGCCAAACAAACCGTCCAAGCCTCGCGAAGTGCTTACCGTGCGGGAGCAACCACATTTTTGACCTTGGTGGACAATTGGCGAAAACAGCTTGATTTTGAGTTGTTGTATCACCGAAATTTGGCCCAATTTGAACAGAATTTTGCGGAGCTTCAACAGTTTGTTGGAACCGACTTGAACCGAACCATGAAGGAGAATCGTCATGACGACGAATAGTAAATCCCCTAACCCCGCCCCCGGAAGTACCCCCGGAAGTACCCCCGCGTTTGAGCCTATTCCGCGTTCGGTCCGTCCGCGTTTGTTGATTTTTTTCTTCGTGGTCGCCATTGGTGCCCTGTATATGGGTTCTGTTTTTAATGAGCCGATTCAAAAGAGCGTGGCATGGCTCAAGCCCGGCAGCGATCACAGTGAACATACAAACCAAGAGGACTCCTCCGACGGCGTGACGTACTACACCTGTGGGATGCACCCGTGGGTGGTGTTGCCCCTGCCGGGCGATTGTCCGATCTGCCATATGAAACTGACACCGCTGGACCCCAAAAAGTTTTCAGGCGAAGTTTCTATTGACCCATTGGTGGTTCAAAACATTGGCGTGCGGATTCAGCCCGTGCAGACCGGTCCGCTGGTCAAGACGATTCGTACCGTGGGTAGTGTGACTTACAATGAACGCCTCGTTCGTGATATCAACACCAAGGTTTCAGGCTGGATTGAGAAGCTGCATGTTGATTTCGTTGGGGCTCGGGTACAAACCGGTGATTCTTTGTTTGAGATTTATTCGCCGGACCTGTATGCCGCTCAGGAAGAATACCTCATTGCCATGGCAAGCCGTCAGTCTAGTCAAACGGCCGATGATCTGGTCGAGGCGGCAAGAACCCGGTTGGCTTTTTTCGATATTACCGACGCGCAGATCGCTGCCTTGGAAAAAGAGGGCAAACCTTCTAAGACCATGGCGATTCGCAGCCCGTATCAAGGTGTCGTCATTGCCAAGCATGCGAATGAGGGCATGAAAATATCCTCGGGCATGAGAGTTTATCGTATTGCCGATCTTTCGAGGGTATGGGTCATCGTCACACTTTATGAATACCAGTTGCCCTATGTCAAAGTGGGGCAGAAGGCGGTGATGACTTTGCCTTACATTCCAGGTCAGACATTTGAAGGTGAGATTATTTACATTTATCCGTACCTTGATCCCAAAACACGAGAGGTGCAGGTGCGTTTAGAATTTGACAATCTAAACGGGTTACTCAAGCCCGGTATGTTCACCAATATCGAACTACACAACCGTCTGGCTGAAGAGCGTGTCCTCGCACCACGTAGTGCGATCATCGACACCGGCGAACGCCAGGTGGCCTTCGTCAGTCTCGGTGAAGGCAAGTTTGAGCCTCGCCATGTTCGTATGGGTGTTCAAACCAATGACGGCAAAGTAGAAATTCTCGAAGGTCTCAAACCCGGCGAGCAAGTGGTCACTTCCGGCCAATTCCTCATCGATAGTGAAGCGAACATTCGTGAAGCACTGGCGAAAATGATCAAAGGCGATTCGGCGGCAGAACAAACCGTTGCCGTCGCGGTCGAAGGAGCCAGTGGACTGTCGACGTTGCCATCGGCGTTGGCTTCGGCGTTAACAGAGGCATTGAATGCTTATTTCCTGATTGGCAACCAGTTGGCAGATGATACCGCCGACAAGGTTGCCTCGCCGGCTCGCACGCTCGCTGGTGCGGTTAATGCCATGCTGAAAGTTTCGATTCCCGATCAACCCCACTTCTGGCATAAAAATGAACAGGTTGCCACCGTGCGAGGCAAAGCCCTTGAATTGCTTGAAGCGGGCGATCTGGTCAAAGCCCGTGCGGCCTTTGCGGACCTGAGCGTGGCGTTGATCTCTCTGGTAAAAGCCACCGGCGTACCACCTAGCTATGGCCAGCCCGTGACCCAACTGCACTGTCCCATGTTCCAAGAAGGCCAAGGTGGTTCAACCTGGCTTCAAAATGATGCCAAGGTACGAAACCCGTACTTCGGCTCCATGATGTTGGGCTGTTTTGACAAACGCGTCACGATGCCTGTGACCGGAGAAGGTGGGGGTGGCACACAATGATTGCCAAACTGATTTATACGTGTATCAATAACCGGGCGCTGGTTCTTTTGTTGACGGGATTTCTGGTCGTCGCGGGAATCTGGTCAGCGAAGAATATCACGGTGGACGCGATTCCAGATCTCTCTGATGTACAGGTGGTGATTCGTACCGAATACCCTGGTCAAGCACCTCAAATCGTCGAAGACCAAGTGACCTATCCGCTTACCACGGCCATGCTGGCGGTCCCTTATGCGAAGGTCGTTCGTGGCTACAGCATGTTTGGTTCGTCGTTTGTTTATATTATTTTTGATGATGGAACGGATCTGTACTGGGCGCGTAGCCGCGTTTTGGAACAGCTCAGTTTCGTCGCCAGTTCTTTACCTAAAAATGTGAGTCCCCAGCTTGGTCCTGATGCCACGGGTGTGGGCTGGGTTTATCAGTACATTTTAACGACGGGCCGTTATTGTCCGGACCATCCCAACGGCGGGTGGTACGATGAGCCGACTGATAAGTGGTATGAATCCATTAGCAAGGTTTCAGGCCAAACGCTTGAAGATGAGGCATTGCGAGATCGGTTGGTTCATTACCGGGTCTTTCCGCGCGAAAAGACCGTTTACTATGATTCTCAAGAAAATAAACGCTACGACAACCTTGAAGATATTCCCGCGGTGGCTCGTGACCGTGTTCATCCGTTGCAACTGGTTAAGGGCTATGAACGCTGTCCGCTGGGCGGTGGTCCGCTTGTGGAGCCGGACATAGATCTTTCAGATTTACGGGGTTTGCAGGATTGGTATCTCCGCTATGAATTAACCGCAGTCGAGGGCGTGAGTGAAGTCGCACCCGTCGGTGGATTCGTCAAGCAGTATCAGGTCGTGGTCGATCCGGTCAAACTGCTGGCTTACAACTTGCCACTGCAAAAGATAAAAAAAGCGATTCAACGGTCCAATATCGATGTCGGGGGACGTCTCATCGAGATGAGCGAAACCGAGTACATGGTTCGCGGGTTGGGTTATCTCGGATCACTTAATGAGAACGATATTGCTCAGGCCAAGAAAAGTGGCCAGTCTCTCGAAAACCTCCGTACGGACAAAGTGGTTAAGGAATTGCGTCAGGTCGCTCTGGGCGCCACGACCGAGGGTTCCCCCATTTATCTTTCCGATGTGGCGACGATTCGTGTGGGGCCTGAAATTCGCAGGGGCATTGCCGAGTGGAACGGCGAGGGTGAAGTCGTCGGTGGCACCGTGGTCATGCGGTTTGGTGAGAACGCCAAAACCACCATCGAACGCGTGAAAACCAAACTAAATGAACTCGCAGTAGGCTTGCCTCCGGGCGTGGCTCTGGAAGTGGCTTACGACCGAAGTGACCTCATCGAGCGAGCGGTGGGTACAGTGAAAGGAACTTTGATCGAGGAAATCATGGTCGTTTCTCTTGTGATTTTCTTGTTTCTATTGCATGCGAGGTCTTCGCTGGTGGCGGCTTGTGTGTTGCCCGTGGGCGTGTTAACCACGCTGACGGTGATGAACGGCATGGGGATCAACGCCAACATCATGTCACTTGGCGGGATTGCAATTTCCATCGGCGTGATGGTGGACAGTTCTATCGTCATGGTGGAGAACGCGCACAAACACCTTGAAGCGTACGAAGTACGCCATGGTCATGAACCGAATGGGGTTGACCGCGCTAATGTACTTGCCGAGGCAGCGACAGAGGTGGGGCCGACGCTGTTTTTCTCGCTCTTGATTATCACGGTGAGCTTCTTGCCGATCTTTGTGCTTGGTGGACAGTCCGGTCGGTTGTTCGGCCCATTGGCTTATACCAAAACTTGTGCCATGGGCGTGGCAGCCATTCTGGCGATTACGCTGATCCCCGTGTTGATGGTCTATTTTATTCGGGCTCGTATGTTGCCTGCTGAATGGTCACGCAGGAAAAGCGCGATTGTGTATCTTCTGATTCTAGGTGTTCCAGCTCTGATCCTTGCCCTGATCCCGATGGTAAGGTTTGAAGGCTATCGTTGGACCATGGTCATCGGTTGGGTGGTGGGAGCGGGTTTACTGGTCTTGCCTCAGAAAATTTATTCTGAAGAGAAAAACCCCATCAGTATTCTGCTTCAACGGATATACAACCCTGCCTTTATTTTTGTGATGCAGTATAAGTTCTTGACCATTGTGGCAGCGATTATATTGATGGCTGTGACATGGATCCCGTTTAGTCAGCTCGGCAGTGAATTTATGCCTCCGCTCGAAGAAGGGGATTTGCTCTACATGCCCACGACGGACCCGGGCATCAGCATGACCAAAGCCCGTGAGTTGCTCCAGCAGACTGATAAGCTCATTAAGCAGTTTCCCGAAGTCCAAAGCGTCTTTGGCAAAGCAGGGCGGTTCGATACCGCAACCGATCCCGCGCCGCCGAGCATGTTGGAAACTTCTATCACGCTGCATCGTGACAAATCTCTGTGGCGTCGCAAACCCGTAGAACGATTTTACGATAACTGGCCCCAATGGTCTGCCAAGTGGCTTCGCAAAATATGGCCTCAGACAGCAACCATTACCATTGATGAGTTGATCTATGGCTACACATGGGGCGGGAACACCATGCCAGGGCTCAATGACGTGGTTCGTGCTCCAGGTCTGACCAACGCATGGACCATGCCGATTAAAACCCGGATTGATATGCTTTCAACGGGGATTAAAACCCCGGTGGGTATCAAACTCATGGGGCCTGACCTCAAAATACTCGCTGAAATGGCGCAGCAAGTATCCAATGCACTATTAACCAATTCGAAAACAGCTCCGTTTACCACCAGCGCGTTTCCTGAGAAGAGCGTGGGTGGAAACTACTTCGATATTAGAATTAAACGCGATCAGATCGCCCGTTACAACCTGTCTGTCGCTGATGTGCAGGAAGTGATTATGAGTGCTATGGGCGGCATGAATGTAAGCTTTACCATTGAAGGCCTCGAACGCTATCCCATTAATCTTCGGTATCCCCATGAACTAAGAGATAATGTGGATGCGTTAAAACAAACCATTGTGAGCACCCCGGCAGGACTTCAAGTTCCTATTAGCCAATTGGTAGACTTTGAAATTCGAAAAGGTCCTCCAATGATCAAAAGCGAAAACGCCAGACTCACCAGTTGGATCTATGTTGATATCGCGGGTATTGATGTAGGAACCTATGTTCGAAATGCGCAAGAGGCGGTATCTAACAATGTAAAATTGCCTTCTGGATATAGCATCGTCTGGTCAGGCCAGTACGAATACATGCAGGCTGCGCGTAAGCGTTTGCAGGTGATGATCCCACTGGCGGGTGTTTTAATTTTGCTATTACTGTACATGGCCACCAAAAGCTGGTTAAAAGTTTGCTTGGTGCTATTGGCGGTTCCATTTAGTCTTATCGGGGCGGTTTGGCTTGTTTATCTATTGGACTATAACTTGTCGCTTGCGGTCTGGGTTGGCGTGATTGCTTTGGCGGGCTTGGATGCAGAAACAGGCTTGGTTATGCTGCTTTACTTGGAAAATAGTTTTGATAAATTCAAGAAAGAAGGTCGCATGAAAAACAGCTCGGATCTGTGGCATGCGGTTCATGATGGTGCGGTTCAGCGAATCCGTCCCAAAACCATGACGGTGGTGACGACCTTCCTAGGTCTGTTCCCCTTGCTCTGGGCCAGTGGCGCCGGTGCCGACACCATGCGACGGCTGGCGGCACCGATGATTGGTGGTCTGGGGACCAGTTTTATCATGGAACTGTTGCTTTACCCGATTCTCTTTTACCTTGCCAAGCGTGTTTCGCTACGCAGCCAGCGGACTTCTTGAATAAAGGAGTTAGAGCGTGTGACATGGCCTAAAAGTCCATCACACGCTCTATGGAGAGGGAGTTTTTGAAGGATTTTTGTTTAAACAGTTTTTGAGATGGCTATCAATTCCACAGATATGTTGATCAAGCCATTGGTCAATGGTGTCAACGAGTCTCAGAGCATCGGATTCCTGATAGCCGTGTAAATCGTAGATTTCTTGGTATTGGTTTAAAATTTTCATAAAGTTGGCATGCGCGTCTATATTTTGTTGGGCGGTTGGGCAGTTGTATTTTTCCATGCACCGTTCTTCGACATTGAAATGATTTTGGCAATAGGTATGAAGAAAGCCCAAAAGTGTGCTGTAAATATATTCACCACCACCGTGATTGAGGGTGTTGCGAAAATCATTTGCCATTTTAAAAAGAGTCTTGTGTTGATCGTCAATACGCTGAATTCCAGTGGCGTATTCGTTTTTCCACTTCATTGATCTATATTCCTGTATATTCTAGGGTGTAGTTTTTTGGGGATGATTTTGTGATGACTTTTTGTAATCTAATATTAATTAAAATTAAGATTGGGATAAATTTTAGACAATCAGGCGTTCACCTCTTATTTTGTGTTCATGATAATACAAAAACGTTTGAATATAATCAAGGGTGTGATTGGAAGTAGAATCATTCTATTTGAGTTGTCTAAAAATAGATTTAAGGATAAAAGATGGACGAGAGCGGTTGGGTCATGCCAGCGGGTTGTCGGTCCTCTTGGCGATTTTATCTGGCCAATCAAAGCACTTTTTCATATCTTGTTTACAATGTTCCCGTGGGGTGGTGTTGAATGTGTGATAGCGAGCAAGTGTTTTGATAACGTCTTGGTTACATCCAGCAGAGTGGCAAGCGGTTTGGCTTTCAGTCAAAGTGGCGTGTTGGTGCGTGCTTTTGGATGGGCCGTTGGGCTTGTGGCTGGGGTGGTTGTTGGCGCGTCGTCAATTTTGGGGTCGTTCGTTGTTGAATGTTCTGGTGCATTTGCCGTTGGTTTTACCGCCGGTGGTGGTGGGGTATGGGATGTTGATGCTACTGGGTCGCACGGGGGTGATTGGACGTTGGTTGGATGAGACTTTTGGTGCGTCGATTGCTTTTACGCCGATGGCTGCGGTTTTGGCGTCAGCGGTGATGGGATTGCCGTTGATGGTGCGTTCTGCTCGGGGGGCGTTTGAGCAGGTGGACCGTCGTCTTGAAGCTGCGTCGGTGACCTTGGGTCACAGTCCGGTGTCCACTTTTTGGCGAATTACATTTCCTTTGGCCTGGCCGGGGGTTTTGACGGGATTGTTGCTTTGTTTTGCCCGCAGTTTGGGTGAGTTTGGTGCGACGATTACATTTGCGGGGAATTTAGCTGGCCAGACGCGTACATTGCCGTTGGCGATTTTTACGTACAGCCAAACGCCCGGGGGTGATGGCGGGGCCATTCGTTTGGCTTGTGTGTCGGTGGTGCTTTGCTTTGTAGCATTGGGCGTGTCTGAATGGCTTGGGCGAAGGAACCAACTATCAAAATGAATCTGGAGATGGACATTGCGTTTGGTCGATCTGGTTTTGCTTTGACGGGGCAAGCAGAGCTATCGTCTAAGACCACGGCCGTGGTGGGTGCGTCTGCTTCAGGGAAAACCACGTTACTGCATTTATTGGCGGGTTTGCTGAAACTGGACAAAGGATTGATCAAGCTCGATGGCAAGATTTTGGCGGATACCTCCAAGGGTTTACATCTTCGGCCACATCATCGACAAATCGGGGTGGTCTTTCAGGATGGTAGGCTATTTCCCCATCTGAACGTACGGGCGAACCTTCGGTATGGCCAGCCGCGTCATGCCAAGCAGGATTTCTGCAAAATCGTAGACCTGCTGGGTTTGTCCGATTTGCTTGAGCGTTCGCCGGAGGCTTTATCCGGAGGCCAGCAACGACGGGTGGCTTTGGGGCGTGCGCTTTTATATGAACCTCGCTTGTTATTGCTGGATGAACCCTTTACTGGCCTAGATGCCGTGGCCGCAGGCCAGATGATTCGACTGCTTATCAATGTGCGTGAAGAATTGGATGTTCGCATGCTCCTAGTGAGTCACCAGCTATCGCATGTGCTGCAATTAACGGAGAACCTTCTATTGCTTGAAGCGGGTTCGCTTGTCGGGGTAGGGCGGTACCGCGACCTAGTTCAACAGAGCCAAACGCTTGAGCTGTTGCTCGGCGGCGGTCTGAGCAGTGTGCTGCCGATGCGTGTACGTGAGCAGGATTTGAGTGGTGGTTGCGCGGTATTTGTTTCGGAAACGAGTTCCTTAGAAATGCGTGGTCCCTTGTGCCATGTGCCTGTGGGCAGTTTGGTGCATTTGTCGATTGATGCGACGGATGTGGCAATCACCCGTTCGCCGATTGCAGATATTTCCATTCGCAATCAACTTCCGGGTGTGATTCAGCGGCGGATTGACCGCGACGGCCTGGTGGTTTTAGAGGTTGATGTGGGTTTACCTCTCTTGGTCGAAGTCAGTTTGGGGTCCGCTCGAAAAATGGCCTTAGAAACAGGAGCCAAGGTTTGGTGTTTGATCAAATCCAATGCGGTGGGCGTTTTGCGCGTCCTGTTCGAAAAAGATGCCATCGGTAAATCCAGCCCGAATCGGACCTTGCCTGACGAATAATTGAATCCACCAGGATAAGGAAAAGACAGCCAATGATCCGTAAACGCCAAGAGTCACGAACAGATCACGCAAAGCATGAACCCACAAATTCTGGCGAAGAAGCTCTTTTAATTTTACGCTCGTAACATAATCACAGCGTACAAGAGGTCCGCAAGTCTTCTAGCAAACCTTGAAGGTAGGCAAAATCCTGCCTGGCGAAATGCACCTGATCGCCCGGACGATAGGCTTCAGGCATCAAGGGGCCTGTATAGTTGTATGTATTGATCAGTAGACCAAGTAATTACCGATGGTTGATCACGCCATCGCCCAGGGGACACATGATCGCATCGCTCAATGGATACTTTATGCGGCTGGCGCCCGTGCCCCCAGGCAATATATAAAAGTTTTTCAAATGGGTCAGATAGACTCGGCCGCCACAAATTTCCACAGCCTCTTTTTCATTTTCACCATCGGGACGGACCATGATGTTGCCCAAATCCAGATTGATCCCAACGCTTGGCAGGTCAATCAAATCCACAAGTTTGCGGGTGGCGCAAGCCTTGTCGTGCAAATAGTAATTGTGCGTTTCAAAAGCGAACCGAAAGCCGAGATCATCAGCGAGTTGTCCCAGAATTTGAAAGCCCTCGACCGCTTGTTTCTAGTGATCCTCGGTGGCAATCGCCGAGCCATGCTCAGCGTAGCGATGGTCTCCCGTGGGATTCGGATTCATGATCGCCCCCAACGCGGTATTGCACACCGTCAATTCAAACCGCTTGGCAGCTTGGCGATAAAAGTAGATATATTGGTCAATCTCTTTTTGACGTTCCTCAGCAGTGGGTTTCATCAAGTCACAACCAGGCACGCCAAAGAACACATATTTGAGCTTGGTTTTTTCAACCGCCCGAGCAATCTCGTTGAGATATTCTTCAACGGTTTGCCCTGTGATTTCTCGCCAGAATCGAAACTCAACGCCTTCGTAACCGATGTTAACAGCCATTTGGCACATCTGTTCAAACGTTTGGCCTTGCTCGGCATAGTTGCAATGCATGGTAATGGGATTGTTCATCAAGCATTCTCATAAAATATAGAGGAAAAGATCAGGCAAAAGGGGAATGATTCACAACAGGTATGGCATCAAAATCAGACAGAAACAGCCATATCTTCAATCTGAACCAGGGTTTTCCGGTCGGCAGAAGCGAAAATAGCAGCGGTGATCTGCTGAATGATTCTCGCCTGCTTAAGGCTGGTTTTCGGAGGGACGCCCGTCAAAATCGCACGGGCGAAATCTTCAATCGGCCCACGATGCAGAAGGTGATGGTCAATCTCGCCACGCCAGATTTCTTTGCTGACGATTCCTTGCCCATCGGTGGTGTCATAATGCGTAATGACTGCATCGTCGGAACCCTCTTCGGTCGCCATTTCCAATTGCAACGAACCAAGGCTTCCCACAATTTGCCACGCCATCTGCACGGGCAAAGAAGTCGATTCACCCCGCTCAATCGTCAGAACAATGCCGTCGGCACAAGAAACCAACGCTACCGCATGGGTCTCCGCGTCCGAGCCCGGGGCCACGCGATCCGACAGATGCTCCGCCACAGGCCACGTCTGCGCCAGAACCAGCTGAGGCTTGATCTGCCAGCCTGTAATGCCAAGAAGATAGTCAAGATCATAGCAACCCCAGTTGATCATGATACCACCGCCGTTGAGCTTGCGATTGACACGCCAGACAGGCGGAACCGCAGCAGGTGGCTCACCCACAGGCCTGACCCCCCGGCAGTGAATATGACGCAACTGACCCAACACGCCGCGGGCAATGAGATCATGAGCAATCTGGGCGCCTTGGGGAAAACGATAGCGGCTTGAACAACAAGCACCCACCAGCTCATCAGAACAGGCCTCGATCATTCGGTCCACATCACGGGTGTGACAGGCAACCGGCTTTTCGACCAGCACATGTTTGCCTGCCTCAAACGCCTTGACCGCCATGTCCGAGCGAAACCCCGCAGGCAACGCCAGCACTACGCCGTGAACCTTATCATCCCCAAGCAAAGCTTCAACATCCGTATAAACCCCGGAAATATCGTAGGTTTGAGCGAGATTCCGTGCGGAATCCTCACGAACATCACAGACCGCCTGCAAATGAATTCCAGGACACTCTAAAGCGTATTTGGCGTGCATCTGTCCCATGACACCACACCCGACGATGGCTAGATTGACTTTTTTCATTACGTTTTACCTTACTAGAAACAAACAGAATTTTGATCACAAAGAAACACCCATTCCAAACATACCGGTGTATTTTGCCCTTTGGCTTAGATCAAGCGGTTGATCGAACGTCAGTTTAACCACCATCACTTCGCCAGCAAGTTCATTGATAGGCAAATCATGCAATGCCAGACAATCCGCTTTGGGGGCAGGGTCTTGATTGGGAAGCCATTGAATAGAAGCTCGAATCGACTGGCCTGTATTAAGTAATGTGGCCGCCCGAGGCAGGGTTTTAATGGAACGTAAAACAACCATTTGGCCAGCAGGCTGCTTATGGAGAACCACATAGATAGATTCGTTACGCTGGGTCACCAGAATATCAGGATTGGCAATCAATTCCGAGACAGGATCAGTCTTTACCAACGCCTCTTTGACCTTGCTGAACCATTGCCCGATCCGTTTTAAGATAGCTGCCTGATTTTCAGGTATTCGACCTTCAGCATCAGGGCCGATGTTAAGTAGATAGTTACCACCCTTGGCGAGCGTGGACGCAATGGCTTGCTGTAGGTAGAGATCGCTGAAAAAATCTTCATTGGACCGATAGCCCCAGCTATGCATCCCCACGGAATTACACGCTTCGGTCGGCGTATGATAACAGCGAGCCTGCTGGGCACCGGTATCCCAATCTCGCTCAGGCGTCCCGAAATCACCCTCGTCAAACCCCCGGTTGTTGATCACCGCACCGGGTTGAAGTTCATGGATAAGTCTATTAAAGGAAGGGTCAATATGCTTGATATCGTTGCCATCCCACCAGAAACCATGAATTTTCCCATAATCGGTACATAATTGACGGATTTGTGTACGTAAATATTTCAGATAAAAGTCCAGATTCGGATCATCGCCCACTTTGGGGCCTTGAAGCTCGTGGCCACAACCACTGTTGGGATAGTTCTTCTGATGCCAATCAATCACAGAATAATACAGACACAAGGGAAAATTCCTGGCGTGACACGCTTCGGACAACTGCCTTAAAACATCCCGACCATAGGGCGTATGCATGGTATTAAACCGTGTGTCTGGACTATCCCACAGACAAAAACCATCAAGGTGCTTGGTGGTAAAAGTTAGATAGTCCATTCCCGCTTGTTGTGCGAGATCAAGCCAATGATCAGGGTTAAAATGCTTCGGATTAAATTGATCAATCAATTGAATATAGTCATCAGCGTTCCAGTTTTTTCGCAGCCAGACCTGTTCCTGCTCCGCGGGGATCGCGTACAGCCCCCAATGGATGAACATACCAAAGCGTGCTTTGAAAAACCAGTCTCTTTCGTCGCCGAAAGTGAATCTGGGAGTTGAACTTATTGGGGTGGTCATGGGTTTGATCTTTCGTCGTTAAAAAATAAATAAAAACAGTTGTTTTACTCCAAGATCATCAGTGGATACAACTCTGGATGCATAAAAGGTTCGGTCCCGCTGGGGGTCAAAGTCAGACCGCGTTTCCGGAAGTCGTGATCGTTGTCATTGATCAGCAAGGCAAATCCAAACGACTCACCCGATTGCAATTTCTCAGCGACCAGTTGCTCCACAGGAATGAAAACTTCATAGATAGAATAACCTTTTTGGGTATGCTTGAAAGATGCTTTTATTTTCGTATTCAAGCCTGTTTTAAGAAAACCAAGTTGCTGTTCCGGTGCCACACTGCGATTCACACGCACTGTGCCATTGGGCAGAGGCAGAATGTCCAATGCCTGGTCGTTGTGGTCAAAGCCCGCGTTGGGATGTTCACGTGCATCAAACCAGCCGTCAAAATAAAGCTGCAAGCAATCAAAAATCCAAAATCGCTTCAAATCAGCCACCGGCGTGTGGTCATCATCACGCACCTTGACCGCCAGATACAAACCCGAAGGATGCCAGCCAGCAAACAACGTGGCAGATAAATCTTTGTCCCCTTGTCGGGGAATCATCGTGCGTTGTACTTTGTCTCGTGTCGGAGACGTCTTAAAATCTTTGAAACGATTGGGCAAAGGCATTTCTATTTTGGCGGGCCAATCACTTAAATCGCCATCAATCCGAGGCTGTGTTTTGAGTCTGGGAACGCGGATCACTTCCATTTTAATTTGGTGCTGCAACAGAGAAACGCCCTGATCCGAAACAACTTTGACTGCATAATCAATCGGCAAAATGCCTTTTTTAGGCCAATCCAAGAAAACTTGTTGCTCCCAACTTCCCTGAGCCTCCAGACTCAAAGATTTTGTGAGAGGTTTTGACCGGGCCTGGGTTTGATCCTTGAGGATGACATGACCCTTGAAGGGTTTGGAGCGAATGTTTTTCAAAGTGATGCTGGCTTGCGTGGCATTTTTAAGACGAAAGGACGCCAGAATTGACTGGAATTGTTTGCCTTGGATGGTTGCATGATTTAATGAAGAGACCAGTTCGTCGAGTGTGCCTCGGTTCCCTCGCAGGAAAAACGGAAACGGAGAAAGTTCCATCGTTGTAGGTATTTTATCAAGCTCACGTCCCATGGCATTGTAAATTTGTGTGCCTGGTGGCAAGCCTGACAAATCCAGCGTGGGGCCTGAGGCTCGTAAACGATCTACGTCATACATCGAGGACCACAGCGCAGCCACCGGCCGCTGCTCGTCGTCTTCAAAGACTTCACAGTGCAGGTCCATGCCCAACGCCACAGTCTGGCGATAATCCGCATCGCCTAACAATCGCGTCAGGGTATTGGGCGCAAAACTGGTGGCTGTGGGCGTCATATCCAGATCCATGTAGCTGTTTTTATTAAGCCCCCAATCGACCAACATTTTGACGCGATCACCATGCTTCAGTGCTGCCAGGAAACTTCGCATGGTATAGGCGAAACACATTTTTTCACCAAGCCCAAGGTCATAGGAAAACGCCCCCACACGCCAGTGATCTGTGGAGCATCCTTTGTAGACATCCAGTTGATAACTGGGCAACATTCGATTTTGGTGATAGACACCTTCGGTGAACCAGACTTCCCCTTGGTAGTTATTTTTGTCAAGCATTTTCAGCATGGTGGCGGTATCCCGATCCAGACTGGGCGATTCGGGCGTTGGGCGGTAGGGGTGAATGGCGATGATGTCGCAAACTTCTAATCCGCCGGCTTGAATGAATTGTTCGGTCCATTGGATGCCGCTGGAGAGATACATATTTGCCGGGTCAGGCGAACTGATACGAGCTTTGGGATTGGCACGCAAGATACCACGTTTGGCAAAGACGAGCATTTTGACAAACGCTTTCATATTCTGTTTGGAGGTATGTGGCTCATTGACAAGCTTCCACGTATTTTGCCACGGGTACGCCAGTGCGGTTTGGTAGGCATGTTCTTCCACTTGTTTGAGCTGCTCATCATTAAGGATTTCATTTTCGGTTGCCCTCAGGTCCAGATCGCCTGCTTTGTATCCCTTGATAAAAATAGACCCAAAGGCAAAAACGCCATATTCCTTGTGCATCTTCAGGTAGCTTGGTGCTTGCGCTGAAAAACCATTGTAAATGGCAGACCCGACACCGATATTTTGCCATCGTTCAAAACGACGTTTCCAATCGCCTCGGTTATTGGAGGTGGCTCCGACAGCGAACAATTGTTTGTGTCGATGGTCTGCTTTGACAAACGGCATGACCGTCAGACGATCGTAATCTCGCATGGCGATGCCATCTTTCCCTGTGACGATGGTTTCAATACGATAAAATCCCGTGGGTAGAAACTGGGCTTTTTTCAATGCAACAAAGGCTTCCCCCTGATGATCAAGTTGAATTGTTTTTTGCCATTTCTCCAAAACGATGTCTTGAAAGTCAGAAAGTTTGACACTCAGATTGATAGATTGTGAAGCAGGTCCATTGATGCGAATCCGTGCATTGATTTTATCGTTTGGCTCAAAGAAATTATCTCGTTTGGAGGTCAGCAGCGTAGCGAGTATTTTGGGTTGCGTATATTCGGTGGCCGAGTCTGATTTTTCCAATTGCACCGCATCAACCCAGATGTGACCATCTTCAGACGGATTCAGTGGTAGAAATCCAATATGCAATGCGCCATTGATTGCTTTTTTTGTAAACTGATATCGTTTCCATTGGGAGGTCAGTCTGGCATAGCCCCAGTTGATAAACTTGGGCCAAATGGCGGTGGTGCTGGCCGTTTGCATACGTATGCCTGGCAGGTCGGTTTTTGCGTAGAAACTCACAGTATAAGTTCCGTTGGTTTCGACAGGGATTCCAAACGTGGCGGGGCACATGGGCATCTGATTTTTGCGGATCAATATTTTTAAGGAACGTTTTCCCTGAGAGGCATTTTGTGTATCAATATGATAATAGCCTCCCTGGGGAGGTTCTTGTGTGATTTTTCCAGATCGGGCACCGAATTGCCAGTATTTTAAGTTTTGTTCAAATCCACCATTGGGGATCAGGTTGCGTGTAAGGTCGTATTGAGGCACGCGGTAGTGATTTTCCTTACGAAAATCCACGCCTTCGTAGCGTTGATTCTCAGCAGAGACGTGTGGTGTGGTCTTAAGTGTCACCTTTTTTTTTGAGTTTTTTTCTGGACCTGCTCAGCAGGGGTGGCACTTCCGGTGGCACTTCCGGGGGCGGGGGCGGGGGTGTCTACTTCAAAAACAATTTCGTTATCAACAGGCACAAAGCGCCATTCAACATAGGGATCGCGTGCGGAGACATTGTAATCATTCAAGATGAAGGTTTTTGTTTTGATGGGTCTCAGTACCAACGCCCGCTCAGGTTGATTGGCAAAGCATCCGACTCGTTTGGCTTGGCCATCGTACATACCGACACTTGGCAATTCTTGAGGGTCTCGGGTGTCGAATTGAAGTGTTTTTTTATCAATTTGAATTTGGCTTCCCGCCATTTGTTTTCGCGGTGCATGGATGTGCAGGTTCGCCAAGCTCAATATGTTTTCAATGGGTCCTTCGGTGAGATACCGCAGTCGAATTTCCACTTTTTTTCGGTCATTGATTCCGAGGGTGTATTCGACTCCCACGGGCGATTCGGATTGTTTTTCGGTCAGATTGGCGGTAAAAACCGTTTTCTGGGTATCTGCATTGACCTGTATTTTTTTATCTTTCATTGTATGAGTAGTAAACCACTTTTTTTTTGTTTTGTTGCTTACCAGTGACAAGTGGACGTCGTAGCGGTCGCCATCGGGGTTGGTGATAAAAATTTGACCATTGGGAGACATGATCAGTGTCATGTTGCCGATGTGGATACTGCCATTTTTTTCATAGGTAGCAGGCTCGGCCTTGCAGGTGTTGGCAGTGAGGATGGACATGCACAAAACGAGCCCCATCGGGAAGATACGAAAAAAACAAGTGTGATTCATTGAAGACTTTCTCCTAATTGTTGAAAAGGTTTTGAAAATGGAGTCGAGCGAATCATGGGTTGCACCCAAAAAACAACGTGCTCGCCGTTTTGGGTTTGAATATTTAATTGCTTGACGCCGTTTTGGTTTGCGATTTTTCCTTCAACACCATGGACATTTGAAATGTCAGGAAACACGATTTTGTGGCGTCCCTTGCCAGATGCAGTAAAACTAAAGAACTGTCCATTTGTGATAAGAACATTTCCCGGTTTTGTATATTGATGAATGCCTGCTGCCTGGGCAATTGAGGACAAGGCTTGCGGACTGATCACAGGGGAAGCCCAGAAAATAGACTTAAACCCATTTGTTTGAATTCCTGCAATTGCAGGCTTTTGTGAATGGTAATATCGCCCAAGAATCTGAACTCCAGGCTTGGGGATAATCGCCAGATTCGGAACGAGCGTTTTGGGCCAAGCAACTGATTGTAAATTAAAATCCTTTAGCCATGGGGTTATTTTTTGAGATGATGAAAAGTCAATTTGAACTTCAGGAGTTCCTTGGTAGGTTTCAAACGTTAATCCCGTCAATTCTTTCATGGCATCAAGCGATGGCCCTTGGGGTGTAAGATAGCCCGGGGCAAAAAACCAAAGCACGGTTCCGCCTTGTTTTTCAAAAGAAGCTCGAATTTTTTGACGTTGTTCTCTGGACATGTAAAACGCATTAAGAATAATCGTTAGTTTATGGGCTGGGACAACTCCATTTTCAAGGTCTTTAAGCAACCACCAGGAAGGCGTTGCCGTTCCCATTCTTCCCAGTGCATATCGCATGTCATATAGAAGTGGTTTGGTTAACTCTGTGCCACGCTTGACGTACAACAAGCTCTGTTCATCAACCACAACAGCAATATCATGCGGCAAGTCACGCGACCCCAATGCTTGAAAATTATTTTTTTGTTGAATAAGATTCTTCCATAGAGATGGTTCATGAAACCAGCCTTGACCATAGAGATCATACTTCCATGTACGATTATGGTGAACCAGTGACCTCGCCAGATTACGTGACAATACCCAACGCGTTTGAATGGGATTCGTCGTTCTTGCAAAACCAGCGTCCAACGCACTGAGATGTGTTCGTGTGTCGTCTTCTGTATAAACCATTTTTCCCGCAGCGTGAATCGATTCGATAGGAACCATTGTACTTCCCGTACCCCCCACGCCGCGATCCGTATAGGAAACAATATCAACAATCCCATCAATAAATGGACTTTTCAATATTCTTTCAAGGCCCAAATGTCCGGTCGAAGGGCCTCCCTGTTTTAACCCTGCCATTTCAAAAGTATAGCCGTAAAAGGCAAGAACAGGCTTGTTTTTTTTGGAGCTTTGCTTGATGGTTTTTGCCACATTTTCCAATGCTTCAACCATGGCAACCTGTTGATATTCGGAAAAGTCAATGAGTGGTAATTGTGCTTGTGGATGTCGAAAAATACCCAGCTTCGCTTCTTGTCTGGTTTTTTTAGAGGGGATGGTCACATCATCCCATTGTGTCAATTTGATTGGCCACAGATGGTTAAGTTGGTCAAGCGTCCCATATTTTTTCTTCAGGTAATTGCGATACCCTTCCAAAAAAACTGGCGAATGATTCATCGTCCCCCATGAAGAATGACGCCAAATGGGGTAATACCATTCCCCCGTATTTTGTGCCATGGGTATATAGCCATAAATACGATCTGACCAACGCGACTCCAGATAGCCAATGACACGTTTAAGGTGCTTGCGAACATCGGTTCGCCATTTTTCGGATGCCACGCAAACAGATTGTGACGTTTTTCCATTTTCCCACGTCAATAATTCTTTGGGGTTTTGTTTTCGCCACCAGGCGGGTGGCTCGACATTTAATCGCAACAAAAACTGAGATTGTGGTAATTCCTGTACGAGACGATCCATGTATTGGCCTGCAAAAACAAAATCCTTTTCAGTTCCATTTTCAAACCAGGGAAAACGCAATAATGGCGAAATCACCTTCACTCCATCTGACACGGCAAGCCTGGAAGTTTCAATGAACATATCTCTGCCACTGGAGGCATAAAAACGCAATGGGTTCATCCGCATTAAATATGAGGTGACGGGCCAGCTTTTTTTTGTCGTTCGAATATTAAAAGAAACAGTGTATGTCTTTCCCGTTTCCAGCTTGATTTTTCGGCTGCATAATTGGACATCCCATGGGAAATCCATTCGCTTGGGAATATCAATTTTCAATGTATTCTGATCCGTACGGTATTTTACGCCTATTTTTTTTAAATCGACAACATGGAACATTGAAGTCCACATATCATCCCCGGAAAAGTCTGCTTCCAGCAGGGTTTCAAGCGGCCCCTCTTTGGAGCTTGCCATGAGTTTCAAGTCAGATATCCAAACGGATCCTTTTCCTGAAGCAAGGTTGATTTGAATAAAACTCGAGTCGTCATCAACGGGAACAACCGCTGAATAGTGAATCGTTTTCGCTGCACTTCCAACCAGAACAGGCAAACCTATGGACGATCCTGCAAAGATTAAAGTAGCGTCATAAGGAGCAGGCTCGGCCTTGCAGGTGTTGGCAGTGAGGATGGACATGCACAAAACGAGCCCCATCGGAAAGATGCGATAAAAACAAGTGTGATTCATTGAAGAAATTTTCCTAATTGTCGAAAAGGTTTTGAAAATGGAAAAGCAGCGTCATAAGGAGCAGGCTTTTGAGCTTTCGCTGTTTCCCCATGAAAAACGCATCCACCTGTCATGGCCAGTAAAATTAATGAATATCTATGAAATGCAAACAAAAAGAAAATACTTCATATTCAATACGCCTATCGCTATCAATCAATGTTGCGGGGGGCATTTAATCGGCTGAGTCGATCAGGGCTTCCATGGCCGTTTGCCAAAAGCTGTTGCATTGCCACCGACAACCAGTTCTTTGATCGCTCGTGTATTGACATGGCCATCGCAATACAACACATTCACAAGGTTATTGACATTGGTTCCTGAAAGCCCTTTTTTATGTCGCCCTTCTAGACCTATGATGGACTGGTTTGCTGCGCCCCAGTACACAAGGCCACGTCCGACAGCATCTGCGGTCAAGATAATCTCACCTGCATTGATCACATCATCGACGCGTAAAGAGCCGTTGGCTCCTGGCTGGTTGCTATCTCCACTGATATGCCAATTGAGGCCATAATCCCCTCGGTTGCCACCTGTTATGAGTATTTGGCTACTGGGACAAGCGAAAACGGACGATGGACGCAAACCAATTGTCCATGCAGACGCCTGATCGATATTAAGATATTTAGTTCCAACAACCTGAGACCAAACCAGAGGCACTGGGTAGATCACTGAAGTTGGATAAAACTGCTTATTGTCGTCTGTATAATACGCAATCCCCATGCCCACTCCCCGTTCATTGGACGCGCACTGGATCATCTGGGCGCTGGCGCGTGCCGAGGCAAGCGCAGGCAGCAAGATAGCGATCAAGATCGAGATAATACTTATTACAACAAGAAGTTCGATCAACGTAAATGCTTTTGCCGTTTGGCGTTGGGGGTTTGGGGTGGGTTTATAGGTCATGATTGATTCCTTATGGGTTAGAGGACCGATGCGGTTGCAAGTTGGTCTGTTTTCGGGGAGGCTTTCAGAGTGACTTGCGAGGGATTGGTTTCGAGGTCACTTCCGGGGGCGGGGGTGGTTTGCCAGACACCGTGTTTTCTAAAGCACATGAAATTTTGATCACAGATTTCCCGGACGGGTGCGTTGGGTTGGTTTTGTTGTTGCGTAAGGATCGTCAGAGCGCGTTTGGCGAGATACTCAAAACGGTAGCAGGTTGCGGTCATTTGGCCCATGCCGCCGTAGGAGATGCGTAATTGTTCATAGGCGGTGATGGCGACAACGGATTCAAGGGTGAAGTGGTTACGGCAATAGGTATCGAGAATATCGCGAATTTGTAGTTCCAGAGAACTGTGGATGATCAGGGCAGTGGGCGTATTGCCATTATTGAACCAGTCATCGAATTGGCGTTTTGTTTTGCCTAGGGGGGAAAACGCGGGTATCTGCTCACCTTCTGCAAAGTGGACCGCGGGCAGGGCGATGCACCATGCGGGGTCTGGCTCAATGCCTCGGTTTTGCAAGGCTGCCAGAAAGCCATCGCTGGATTCTTTTATATATGCAAACTTGTCCAGTTCACCCCATGTGAGATAGCCGATTTGGGTGTGGCCAAGGGAGAGCAGGTAGTCGGTCGCCCGAAAAGCGGTGGCACTGTTGTTGGGCAGGACATGGTTGTATGTCGTCGGTGAGCGGACGGCAGAATCACAGTCTCCGACTAGGACAAAAGGCGTTTTCGCATGGTTCGCAAGCCAACGCAGGTTCTGGTCACGGAACTGTCCAACGAGCATGGTTCCAATGCATGCCGTTTGCTCATCTTCGATATGGTCCCAATCCTGCTTCAGGTCATTGCTGATAATCAGGTTGGTGTTGTAGCCCTGTTGTCGCAAGAGTGAAGTCACCACGCCGACGGCAGTCGTGTTGTAAGGATGATACTGGTTCGAGGAAACAAGAGTGATATTGTTGCGTTGTTGGGACTTGATAAAGGTGCCCTTGCCTCGGATGGCATAGACAAGACCTTCTTTTTTCAAGCGGTCCACCGCGGTCCGGATGGTTTTGCGTGACACACTGAATTGCTCCGCCAAATCCGCTTCATGTTTGAGTTGGGCGTTGGGTTCATGTCGTCTCAGAGCGACTTCTTTACGCAGGAAATATTCCACCCGATCTGAAATCAAAGGCCCATGCTTTGGAAGCGATGCCGTGTTCAACAAAGGTGATGCGGAATCCAGTGTCATCAATGAAAGGATATCTATGGGATATGTAAAAGTCAACTACAAAATAAAATAAAATTAAAAATGACCTGTTTTATTTTTCCTGGAGATATGATTTTTGTTGTAAAACTTTGTTTTTACCGAAAAACAAAGGCGTAAAATCAAAAGCTTCACCGTAGTGGTCCGATTGTTTTTTGTGTTCGATCAATGTTTTAAAAGGGAACATAGGGGATACATAGAGTTTCCGGCGTTCATCCGCCCTCCCCTTTTTGAACGACCATTTGGTGTCCTGTTCGAAAAAGATGCCATCGGCAAATTCAGGCCCAATCGGACCTTGCCCGACAAATAATTGATCTGCGTTGTCACAGGTTTTGATGAATTTTTCACAGCCATCCCATAAGTCGTCAATACTTGATTGACGGTCCTTTTTTACCCGTCAAACATAGGCTCTGGCACTCTCTTGCGAAAAAGGCAGTTCGCACTTTCCTTTTGCGATTGTCTCCCCTCTCTGCCACGCCAGCATTTTCTCTGTGATTTTTATTTTTTGATCACCAACCTCTCAAATTCCGGGAAATACGCCTGTAGCGGTGCC
>JAJRRC010000118.1 GCA_024279865.1 Planctomycetota bacterium
ATGAGCAAGGTAACGGCTAAGGAAGTTGCCATGGCCCAATCTTTATTGAATAATCGTCCTCGTAAATGCCTTCATTACCGCACGCCCGTGGAAGTGCTAAACAGACTCCCCGGCGTTGCGCTTCGGAATTGAATCCACCAGGCTCGCGACCACGCTCGCGGGAATGCATGTCTTGGTGTTCACAATTCTCATGCTGCAGAGACTCGTGAGCATACTGGAGAAAAGTGCATAACACGCTCTAGGTTTTCTTTATTCGCTGGTTGCAGGATCACACGCTCTAAAGTTTTTGTGTGTGATATGGAGTTGACCGCGTTTTTAGCGAATGATTTCGACAAGGTCAACCGTGGCGATGAGATGTTTGTTTCGGAAAGGGCCGTTTTTTTGTAGGCCGAACATGGGAGGGATATGGATGCGTCGGACTTCATTTTTCTTCATGCCGATGACTCCGATGGCCAATCCGATTGGGTCTACTTTGGCATTGAGGGTAATGGTCAGAGGCTTGGCGAATTGGGTATTGGTGACGGTTTGGCCGTTGAGGGTATAAATTTGTACATGAATTTTTCCAGCGCCACCATTTTTGAGGGTTTGTTTTTTTTGTATTTTTTTTTCAGAGTGACTGTTGGCTGAGGGGTCTGGGGAGAGGGTTTTCCAGGTGACACCGGGCTTGATTTTGAGTAATTCGATTTCAAAATAAAGGGTACTGTTTGGCGGGATTTTTCCTTTGCCTTTGCTGCCATAGCCCAAGTGTGGGGGGATGATCAAGGTTCGGATTTCCCCGGCTTTCATGCCTGAGACTCCTTGGCTCCAGCCGGCAATGACGCGGGGTGAGCCAATGCCAAATTCAAAAGGGAGGTTCCGTTTGCGTGAACTATCGAAGATGGTTTGGTTTGCGAGTTTTCCCACATAATGGACCACTGCGATATCGCCTGTTTTGATGGAGGGGCCTTGGCCTGGCTTTATTTTTTTGGTTTGTAGGGGTGGCGAGAGCTTGAGTAATTCGAGTGTAATGACAAGGTTCGAATTGGCAGGCACTTTGGGGGCAGCTTTGGTTCCGAATCCTAGTTTGGCGGGGACTTTGAGCGTGCGATGTTCTCCGACTTTCATGCCTAGGATTCCCAGTTGGATGCCTGGGATCATATTGCTGTGTCCGATTTTAAAGGTTTGATTTTTATTTTTGGATGTTTGGGCGAAGATTTTCCCGGTGTCTTGGAGTCGGCCGACAAAGCGGATGGTTGCGGTGTCATTGATTGACGCTTTTGCGAGTCCTTGGCCTAGCTGATCAATACGGAACTGAACGCCTGTTTCGGTGATTTGCCATTCTTCGGGATTTTGAGCGTGGCAGAGTCCTCCGAGCAGCATGATGGCCATGAAAAAATGGGATGGATGTCTCAAGGGAATTCCTTTGCGGGGCGATTGGGGGGGGGGAGGTACAAAGCGATATCTATTGGGCGGGCGTTTGGGGGGCACTTCCGGGGGCGGAGACACTTTCGGGGGCACTTCCGGGGGCACTTCCGGGGGGGGTGTCCATGTAGACATCGCCAGCAGGTGGGCCTTGGGTCCATTGATCTTTGTGTTGGTAGGCCCACCAGGCAAGGGCTGCGATGATGAGTGTGAATCCGATAATCACCATTTTGCCTTTGGAACCTGAGCGTCGTTTGCCTGCTGCGTTGTGGATGGCTTGGGGGGTTGCTTGTGTTTGTTTATGCGCGTCGTTGAGGTCTAGTTTTTCTTGAATTTTGAGGTAGCGTGCTTCATCTTTTTCACCTCCCTGTCGGGTGATGGCACTGTAGTGTCCTTGGCCGTCGGATCTTGGCAGGACATAAAAAACCCGGTTTTCTTCGTCTCGAACGGCTCGTTGGATGTCTTGGTCGCGGATTTTGACAGGTCTGCCGCTGTAGGGGCTGAGGATTACGATGGGCATGGCACTTTCCTTTTATGTCATCAAAGCGTGAGTCGTCATGATAACCGATACGCTCGGTGGGTTGCGAGCTTGGGGGAGTGGGAATGGGGGGCTTTGTGCGTTATCGGCACCTCGATACGTCCGATAGGACCAAGATTGGCATACTGCCGGTCTTTATGCCGATGAAATGTTGCCGACGGTCTTCTAAAATTTTTGTGTGTGAGAAGGAAAAACCAACATGCTGCAAGTTAAATCCAAACAACAAATCATTGATGCCATTCGCCAGCACAATCGCTCTGCAGCCCAAGATTTCCTTATCAACTTCGAAGAACGTGCTTTGCAGATCTATCTCAAGCGTCTAACCCAATTGCAGAACAATCGTGGCCCTGATACCACTTGGGTTCGCCATTCGGGCACGCGAGCCATTGCCACGCTGGCCCACTAGGGTCTGAGGTGGGCAATCCAAAAACATTCTTAGAAAAGCTGCTTAACAGCCGATAACATTCAAGAGCGTTGGCCCCTTTGGTGTGTGCTGACCTATAAGGAATGGTACGAGCTGCATGAAGATCAAACATCTGATTCAAGGCTTGGAATTTCGATGCGTGGGCGGTGATGCCTCGCTAGAGGTGTTGGACCTGCATGATGATTCACGGAAAGTAACGCCCCAAAGCCTGTTTGTGGCTCGTCAGGGCACCGAGGCTAGCGGGGAATCCTATATCCAAGATGCGATTGAGCGGGGCGCGATTGCGGTGCTTTGTGATGCCAAGCCTGTCAAGCCAGACCCGCAGGTCACATGGATCGTCGGCTCAACAATCGACCAAGCTTTGGCTGGGACGTTGGCCGAGCGTTTTTACGATCACCCCAGCCGTCAATTACGACTCGTCGGCATTACCGGGACCAACGGTAAAACGACCGTCGGCTTTCTCATTCGACATCTTCTCAATGCCTCAGGCTACAAATGTGGCCTCGTTGGAACCATCGAAACAGATGACGGCAAATCCTGCCAAGCCGCAGAACTCACCACCCCTGGCGCGATTGAACTGTCACGCCTGCTTCGAAAAATGGTGGATCATGGATGCAAAGCTGCCGTGCTGGAAGTCTCCAGCCATGCACTGGACCAAGGTCGAACCCAAGCCCTGGATTTCCATGTCGGGGTTTTTACCAACCTCACCGGGGACCACCTAGACTATCATGGCCACATGGAGGCCTACGCCCAAGCCAAAGCCAAACTATTCGCCAACCTAGGCCCCGCCAGTTGGGCGATTCTCAATGCCCAAGATCCCCACAGCAATCAAATGGCTGCACGCTGCGAAGCTTCCGTCGTTTGGTGTCAAGTTACCGACGGGCCTATTCGGTTAAAAGATACCCAGTCATCCTGTGCTGCGGAGGTATTAGAGTTGTCTAATACCATGAGCCGGGCCAAGTTTGAAGGGGCGTGGGGCTGTGAAGAATTAAAAATTCCCATGCCTGGCAAATACAATTTATCCAATGCATTGCTGGCGATTGCGGCAGCCAATGCGGTGACGGACATTTCGCCGTTTTTACATCAGGCCACCGAAACGATGACTGGCGTGCCTGGCCGTCTTGAAGGTGTGCAAATTGAATCAGGTGAGCGGTTGCCTTGTGTGATGGTGGATTATGCTCATACGCATGATGCGTTGGAGAATGTATTGCGCACGCTCAAGGTGTCGTGTTCGGGGCGGTTGCTGGTTGTTTTTGGATGTGGTGGAGATCGGGATCAGACCAAGCGTTCAAAAATGGCTCAGGTGGCCTGCGAGCATGCGGATTTGATTTATGTGACAACGGACAATCCTCGCACAGAAGACCCGCAGTTGATTATGGATCAAATTTGCACAGGCGTGTTGCCCGAGGCTCAGAGCCGTGTCTTTTGCGTGGTAGACCGTCGTGACGCGATCATGGCCGCGGTGACCGAGGCAGATGCCGATGATACAGTATTGATCGCAGGCAAAGGACATGAAGATTATCAGATCATCGGTCGTCAGCGATTGCATTTTGATGACCGCGAGGTTGCTACCGAGGCATTACAAATGAAAGTGGTGAACGCATGAGCAGTTGGACTCCTCCACAACTTCAGGCTGCTGTCGGTGGACGATGGCTCACCAAACCTGTCAATGATGATATTGGCATTGAGGGCGTGGCCATTGACTCACGGACGTTGATTCCGGGGCATGGTTTTTTTGCGGTGCGTGGGGAGCAGTTTGATGGCCACGATTTTCTGCTTCAAGCCCTTGAAGCAGGCGCGTCGATCTTGATTGTAGATGATCGAGAAAAAGTTGAACATCACCTGCCCGATACCGTGCCTGTTTTGCTGGTCGATGATGTGACGCGAGCGATGGCGGATTTGGCCAGAGTTTATCGCCGCATTTTGCATGACCAAGGCGTTAAGGTCATTGCCGTCACCGGTTCCAACGGCAAGACAACCACCCGTCATCTGATTCACAGTGTGCTAAGCAGTGCCTTTACAGGCTCACAAAGTTTACGGAGTTTTAATAATCATATGGGTGTGCCGTTGACGTTGTTGGCGGTGAAGCTCGAGAGTGATTTTGTGGTGGTGGAAGTGGGCTCGAACCATCCGGGCGAGATTGCGATGCTGGGGGATATCGTGCGGCCGGACGTGGTGGTGGTGACCCATATCGGTTCTGCTCATCTGGGACATTTTGGTTCACACAAAGCCATCGTGCGAGAAAAATTGAGCTTGCTCAGCTTCCTTTCACGCGGAGGCTTGGCAGTGATCCCCAACAACTGCCCGCCCGTGGAAGTGCCTGACGAATGTGAAGTGGTTCGATTCGGCCGCCTGCCAGGCAGCCATTTTGCATTGACCGCCAGCTCGCCCACCGAACAAGGGATCCGTTTTACCGTGCAATATCCACGTGAACAAGATGCTTTTGGTGCGTGGCATGTCAATGAACTCACCCTTGAAGTTTCCATGCTAGGCGAACACAATGCCATGAACGCCATGACCTGCATCCCCGTCGCCCGGTGGATGTGCCTTGATCCCACCGGTGAAAATTTCGCTCAAGCGTTGCGTCAAGCCCAGCCGGTGGAAATGAGGTTGCAAAAGGAAATCGTGGGCTCGGTTTTAATTTTGAATGATGCGTATAATGCCAACCCTGATTCTGTCGAGGCTGCCTTGCGCACCTTACAATCCATTGGCGCAGAAGCGCCCCGACGGGTGGCGATTCTTGGGGATATGCTAGAACTCGAGGACTATGCGGTGGCTGAACATCAGAAGATGGGGTCTTTGATCGCTTCTTTGGAACGGCCTCGAATCGACAAGGCCATCTTCATTGGTAAGCTGTCATCACATGCAGCGAAGTTACTTCCCGATGCCCTCTGCTTTGAACAGTGGACCAAAGAAGTCGGACAACAGGTTGCTGCACTGATTGAACCGGGTGATGCTATTTTAATTAAAGGCTCACGCAGCATGGGCATGGAGCGGTTGCTGGCTCCGATTCGCCATCGTATTGGGCAATTTACGTCAGGAATGTCGACCCACACATGATTTATAATTTGATCAATATGTTTGGACCGTGGTTAGAGGAACGTGGCTTGTATGGCTACTTTCGGGTCTTTACCTTTGCAGAATTTCGTGCGATTTGTAGCTTGATTCTTAGCTTTATCCTGGTGCTTGTCACCTGCAAGCCTGCTATCCGATGGCTACTAAAACAAAAAATCGGCGACAACCCCGAATTCAACCACCATGAACTCAACAAACTCATGGAAGACAAAACCGACACGCCCACCATGGGGGGGATTGTCATCAGTGGTGCGATCCTTGTCTCGACACTGCTCCTGGCGGACCTGACAAGTTTCTATGTCCGCATGGCACTGATCTGCCTGTTGTGGCTTTCACTTTTGGGCGGGGCAGATGATTGGCTTAAACTCACCAGCGCCCGTCGAGTGCCCGGGTCACGCGAGGGCTTGTATACCTGGGAAAAACTAATCTTCCAATTTGCCCTGGCGGTCTTGCTGGGTCTGTTTATTCATCACTATGGCGTGCAGAAGTACAGTGGCGCCAATGACGATATTTTAAAAATGTCTCAAAGCTTGACCTTGCCCTTGATGAAAAGTTGGCAATGGACCGATGGACATTGGATTCCGTCTGAACATCTCATCCAACTTGGAACGTGGTCTTTTGTAGGCCTTAGCGTGCTGATCATTGCAGGGTTCTCCAATGCGGTGAATCTCACCGATGGGTTAGATGGCCTTGCCGGCGGGGTGATGGCCATGGTGGGGTCCGCCTTCGTCCTTTTGGCGTTGATCGGCGGCAACGACGAGCTAGCCAAGCACCTGTTGGTTCCCTACATCCCCATGAGCAATGAATTGGCGATTATCGCAGGCGCGATGGTGGGGGCTTGCCTGGGCTTTCTCTGGTACAACTGTCATCCCGCGCAAGTTTTTATGGGAGACGTGGGATCACTGCCTCTAGGCGGCCTCATCGGCTACATCGCAGTGGTAATTCGTCAGGAATTTCTGCTCCTGATCATCGGCGGCATCTTCGTCCTCGAAGCCCTCAGCGTGGTCCTTCAAGTCTCCTACTTCAAATACACCGGAGGCAAACGAATCTTCCGTTGTGCGCCCATTCACCACCATTTCCACATGGGCGGCTGGACTGAACAACAAGTCGTCGTGCGGTTCTGGCTCATCACCGCACTGCTATCCGCGGTCGCCTTGGCAACGCTTAAATTGCGGTAACAAGGTCCTCCCTGTGCATGGGTTTCATCACACGCTCTACTGGGGAACGCTTCTTTAATGCGCTAGATGCCGAGTTTAATTGCAAGGCTCTCTCGATTGGCTTGGGATAGAGCATCTTGCATAAATACTTGCCGCCTTTGGTTGAATGATTCGTTTGAAAAACAGCCGCACGCATACTGCGTGCGCGTCCGGGGGCGGGGGCGGCAAACAATGACAAAAAATGCTTTATCGCAATTTGATATCAATTCGGCTGGCGGTGGACGAAATGATTTCTAAGCTCGAATCTAGTTGAACCAAGACGGAAGCGACATCTGCAAGGGTGGCGTTGGTTGCAATGCGGAGTTGTCCTGTGCCTTGGGCATCGGTTCGATCAATGACGACCTGTTTGATGCCTGGGACTTGGCGAAGTTTTGAAACCAAATTCGTGGTACGCCCGAAGGTGAACTGATGCGTGACAATGGCGAACTGTTGTCCTTCTCGTTGATCGACATCTTCAAGCCAGTGCATGGCAACACGATCAAGGGCTTCTTGCATCGCTTGGGTGATGACTTTGGCGGTGCCTTTGCGTGACGCTTGGGAGGCGGTATCACTTCGGAAACGCTGCTCTACCACTTTGCTGGCGAGCACTTGGGCGGTATCTGTCGTGATGACGTTGACGATGCCCACCACATCTGCTGCGTACATTTGAATATCGTGGATTGTTTCAGAGGGATGTTGTTCGCCTTCAACGTGAAGCATGACCAAATAATCTGCTCCAGCCTGCTGGGCGATAATCGCTGCTTTTTTAAGATTTTGATCTCCATTGGCTGCTCGAGCCGCATCGCGTTTTTGGTTCATCTCGAACCGCGTTGCATCCACGACGGTCATGGATCGACTTTCGAGCATGTCTTGGACCATGGCGGTGAGGCGGCGTTCAAAGGGTTGACCTGCCGCATCAGCGACTACCATCAGACGAGGGTGTCCTTTGCGTTGGAGCAATGCTTTGAATGCCATTAAATCAGCATTGATATTGCCACGTGTGACAATCGCTTCGACACGTACTGAATAGAGGCCGTTTTTATTGGGGTTTTCTTTTAAGACCTTATAGTTTTGGATATATCCAGCCGTTTTGGTGTAGATGGCATCCTTGACCAATGCCAAATCCTGGGTTTGGCTGATGGAGGCAAGTTCAACGCCGCCGCCTGCTTCGACGCATCGTCTCAGTGCATCTTCGATGGCGGCTTTGCGAGCATTGGGCAAGTCGGCAGGGGCTTGTCCCGTGGCTCGTACTTTGACCCGTGGTGTTTGGGCTGCAAAGGTTGATCCTGAAAAGAGCAGAAAACAGATACACACTATTTTTAGACGTAGCAACATAAATCACTCCCAGCTTGACTGGCAATTGTTCTTGAATTTCCCAACACTATTTTGAATGTGTTGAGGGTTAAATTAAAACGTATCATTTCAGTGTCGGTGTTTTACAAACAGCACTGTTTTTGGGTGAGATTGCCATGCTTTTTTTTATTTTGATTTGGCAACTTTCTATTTCTAATTTTTTAATACATTTTGAAACAGCATTTTGATTCATCCTGGTGGGGATACTTTTGGTTTGGGACTATTTCGAAAGGTCCACCATGCCAAGGGGATGGTGAGAATCACGCAAGCAGTACAAGCAGCAAGCAATGCATAGTCTCGGATGCGGTCTTGCTCTGTTCGTTTTGCGAGGTGCTTTTGATCTAGTTGAGCCCAGTAATCTGTTTGAGCTTGAGGCTGATCCGGAACACTCATAATGGTAAACCGGGTGGTTTGGGGGGAGCCGGGGGAGGAGAGGCTTCCGAGGGGCGGGTCTGCCAAACGCCATAGACCAAACGCGACCAAGAGGCACGCTGCTGCCACCCACGCGCCTGTCACAACGCGGCGGAGCGGGCTGTTGGTGATGCGTAGGGAGGTTTGTGTATGGCGTGGCTGGAGATTCAGGTCACGCAATTGCTGGAGTAATTCTGCTGTTTGTTCATTAGAACTGACACGGTCTAGGACACGGTTTTGCTCATCTTCGGGAAGCTCATCTAGGCGGCCCAGCGCAAGCAACAAGAGACTTTCATCATCAAGTGAAGGGGAGTTTGTTGGGTGAGATTGACCCATGGCTTGCCGTAGCAGCATGATCATTTTACTTCGATTGTGGCGTTTGTTCATCATTTCCCTGCTTCCTTCTGAGGAGGCTGACCATTTAGACGCTTGAGGCATTAAATCTTGCAACTGGATTGAAAAAACATCGTCTGCTGGGGATGTTTTATTTCTTGAAAATGTTATAAAATCTTATTGATTCAGTACTCGCAAAAAAACAATACCAATTGCAGTTAAGTTTTCCCGTTTTCCTTTGTACGTGGCACCTTGTTTTAAGCGTTCAAATCGTTTTTATCGCGGGCATTCTCATACCCGATGGGTATCGTTTGAGTCATCCTTGATATTTTTCCAATGTTCAGCCCAGACTCCTGCCCAAGCGGCTGTGAATGCGGGGGACCTGGGTTCATCGACTGCTTGGGCGAGTGATGTTTGTAAGGAACTCATAGTTTTTTTGATGAGGCGGTTGGCTTTGAAAGGCGAAACGCCTAGAAGCTCGCCTGCGTCTCGCTGTTTCATGCCTCGATCATAGACCATGCGGATGAGGAACCGTTGTTGGGATGAGAGGTCTGTCCATGCTTGAGCCAGAGCGTGGATCATGTTTTGAGCAGTTTCGTTGCGTTGGGCATCCACATCAGGTGTTGCGGTTTTGGTATCTGCGAGTTGGCCTCCGGGGTCTTTTGTGTTTTGGAGGTCCTGGCCGACGAGTGTCAGGAACAGCACGGGTTTTAATTTTCGTTGACGGCTGATGGCCAGGCGTTTGGCAATGAGAATCAGATAGTGCAAGAGTTTGACCTTGCCTCGATAGCGAATAATACGGGCGGGTTGTCGTCCATCAGGCAGGATGATATTTTCAGTGCTCTCGGCATTTTGGGACGGGGATTCATCATTGTCCATGAGCTTGATGATCGTGTCTCCCCACAGATCCTCAAGGTCATAGTCTGCGGTGGGCTGATGTCTCAAGATACGGCGAGTTTCAGGGCCTAGCTCTTGCTCGATGACTTCCCATGCTTCATCAAGTCGATGGGCCGCAGCACCCCCAAGAAATAAATCCACCGGATGCGATGGTGTTTCATTGCCAAGGTGGGCCAGGTACGCCTCTGGTGGCCAAGCAATGGCTGGCCATCGCTGTGTGGCTTCATGAAAATAGTCATCCGGTGAAAAAACTGGCATGGCCGCAAGCTTATCATCGACAAGGCCATGCCGAAAGCCCCCCCAAGGTGAAGATGTAAAAAAAAACTTTGTGAACGCATCTTGTTTGGCACTTTATCGAATCTTTATAAATGAACGAATCGCGGTTACGGTGATTGACAAAGGCACCTGTAAATCGTACTGTCACAGTAGCTCACTCACCAAAATGATCATCCAAGTTATTCAATCTAGCTTTCCTATGCTTTAGGTCGCCTAGATCGTCCCGCTGAACCTTGTTGCAATGATCTCACGGGCTGGAAGGTTTTATACGCATCGCGTATGAGATTTTTCGCGATGGAAGCTGTTTGGATGCTTAAAAAAAGATGCCGCGTACGCAAGTAAACTGGAAAACTCAATCATGATGGGTATATATACTGCTTCCAGTTGATTTTTCCCGTTTTTACGATGCCTGAATATGAAAGTTTTCCGTCATCAGGCTCTGCAATTCCCGCAAGTATTTTTTGCGTTTTCGAAAAAAACTTTTACAAGCTTTTTTGAA